>NZ_JBBKZT010000003.1:0-570934 GCF_037889975.1 Variovorax rhizosphaerae
GGTATCGGCTCCGCGCATCTTCTGGGGTCTTGATTGCAACTGTCGGGGGATCAACTTCCAACGCTTGGGCATCATCGCGCGCCGACCGGCGGGGAGTATTTCAGCAGCCTGATAGGCGGTGCCCCGGCCGGGTTGGCCGGCCAGAGCGACAGCAGCGCCTACGCAGGCCTTGATCTCAACCTCGCCCAGTTCGCCTCTTCCACCTTCACCGGCAGCAGCTTCAGCGCGACGACCTTCAAGCAAGCAGGCTGGACTGCCTGCCAGTTCGTCGGTTGCGCCTTCACGGCCTGCGATTTCTCCAGCATCTCGATTACCGGTTGCACATTCACCAACTGCACCTTCGCCCAGTCGCAATTTCAAAACAGCCGGTTCAGCGGTTGCAAATTCAACCGATGTCAGTGGAACGGGCTGACGTTTGACCACAGCCACTGGTCCAGCGTCGATGTGCTGGATTGCACCGGCACCGGCATCCAGGCCGATGGCTTGTCGGGTGAGCACGTCGACTTCACCGGCAGCTTTTTCGAGCAGTCGGAGATGCGCAACACGCAGATCAACTGACAGCGCTGGCGATGCGTCGTCCGGTTTCAGCGGTTTCGCCGGGGCGTGGCGGGTCAGGTCAACGCACGGCGCTTGACCTGGCCATCGAGAAGGCGTTGCTGTGCACCCTGCATGCCGACAGCGGCGCGTTCGACCGCTTGCCAGTGCCGATTCGTCTTCGGGCGGCCGGGGCTGTGCAAGCCTGGCGCGACGCGCGGCGCATTGCCGGGCCGCATGGTGTGGCGTTCCGCTCGGCAGTGGCCGATCCCGCCTATCGCCCGGACCTGCTTTGCAACCCTCTCGCCGAGTTGGCCGGGGGCCACGGCACCGCGCGGTTTGATCAGGAGACCAATGCGCGCATCGCTGACGCGTGCGCCGATAGCGTGTTCGTCCAGGCGTTCTGGGAGCGCAACGGCGTGCTCTACGAGCCGACTCCGGCACTGCATCGGTTGCTGCACACCAGTGACATCGCCGCGGATGTGCCGCTTCACATGATGTGCCCGTCAGTGCCTGCCTTGTTCATCATTCCCGATCGGGCGAGTTGGCGCGATGGAGAGGTCGAGGCCATCGCGGTCTTCACCCACGGCCGCTGGAAGAACGATGCGCCCGCACCCGGGCGAGTCTTGTCTTTCGTGACGTGGCGACGGTGGGTTCATCCGGAGCCGTCGTGGGCGATGGGCGTGGTGAACCTGGCAGTGCCCGAGGACAACCGCACGATCTCGCAGGCGCTGGACCTGGCTGCGCTCACTCCGCCCCAGCGCGGCCCCGCGATCTCGCGCGAGCAGGCGCGCGCCGAATGGCTACCGACTCTCGACTATGTTGCGAAGATGCTCCTGTACTTGTCTCTGGACGACGTGCCGGTGCAGCTCGACCTGGCCTACAGCGCTGCCCCGCGCGTGTTCTCTGGATTGGGGCGGCGCAAGCGCGAGCTCCGGCAGGCGGAAATCGAACAGCTCTATGACCGCTATGTGGTCGGTCCGACGCAGATTGCGAACTGGTCGGGTGCCCATAGCGAGGAGATTGCAGGGCATTCCCACCTGCCGGCGCACTGGCGCAGGGGGCACCTCCGCATGCAGGCGCATGGGCCACGCAGCAGCTTGAGAAAGATCATGCTCATCAGGCCGACGCTGGTCAGAGCGGACCGGTTGGAGGCAGGAAGCACCCCGGCACCCCGCCCAATACACGCTAATCCGCCTTGATCTTCGCCCGCTCGATCACCGGCTTCCACCGCTTCTTCTCGCTCTCGATGAAGCGCGCGAACTCTGCTGCGTTGCCGCCCACCGGGATCGCCGCCTCGGACTCCAGCAGCTTCTGCGCGGCCGGCTCCTTCATGGCCTGCGCCGCGGCTGCGGAAAGCTTGTCGGCATGGGCTTGCGGCAGCGAGGCGGGCGCGAGCAGTCCGTACCACTGCGTCATCTCGAAGCCGGGGAAGCCCTGCTCGGCGACCGTCGGCACGTCCGGCAGTTGCGCCAGTCGCTGGCTCGTGCCGGTGGCGATGCAGCGCAGCTTGCCCGCCTTGATGAAGGCCATCACGGCCGGTGCGCCGACCGAGGCGGCATCGACGCGGCCACCCATCAGGTCGGTGAGCTGCGGGCCGGTGCCGCGGTAGGGCACGTGCAGCAGGAAGGTGTTGCTGACCATCTTCAGGTATTCGAAGGCCAGGTGCCCCGCGCTGCCATTGCCGGCGGAGCCGTAGTTGAGCGTGCCGGGCTTGGCCTTGGCCAGCGCGATGAATTCGGTGAGGTTCTTCGCGGGCAAGTCGTTGCGCACGACGTAGAGGCTGGGCACCTTTGACAGCAGCGAGATCGGCCGGAAGGCCTTGTCCGGGTCGTAGGGCAGCTTGGCGAAGATGAACGGGTTCACCGCGATGGTGCCGATGTGACCCAGCACCATCGTGTGCTGGTCCTCGGCGCGCGCCACTTCGCTCATCGCGACGTTGCCGGCGCCGCCGGGCTTGTTGTCGACGTAGACGCTCTGGCCGAGCAGCTTGGTCATCTCACTGGCGGCGGCACGCGCCACGATCTCGGAGCTGCCGCCCGGCGCGAAGGGCACCACGAGCCGGATCGACTTGGCGGGCCAGGCGGCCTGTGCCCTCGCCCCGAACGGCAGCATCGACGCGGCGGGGAGTGCGACGCCCAGGCGCAGGGCGCTGCGGCGTGTCATCGGGAAGGTGTTCATGTTGCGTATCTCCTTGGGTTGATTTCTTCAAGCGGCTCTGGACGACGCTGCGGCGGGCAACGGCATGGTCAGCGCAGCTGCCGCGTCCCTGGCCTGGCTGCGTCCCATCCACACGACGATAACCGCGCCGAGCCCCGTCAGCAGCGCCAGCGGCAGCAGGGAGAGCGAATAGCTGCCGGTCGCATCCTTGATGGCGCCCAGCATCCATGTCGCGCCGGAGGTGCCGATGTGGGCCAGTGTGTTGATGGCTGCGATGCCTGCGGCAGCTGAGCTGGCGGACAGCCACTCGGTCGACAGCGCCCAGAACGGGCCCTTGATCGAGTAGGTGCCCACGAGGATGAAGGTCAACAGGACCATCGTGGCGGCGAGCGAGCCGGCGGTGAGCTGCGTCGCGACAAGGCAGGTGCATGTGAGTGCCAGCGGCAAGGCGGTGCTCCAGATGCGCTCGCCCGACTTGTCGGCGCGGCGGCCCCACAGCACCATGACGACGGAGGCGATGGCGAAGGGAATGCCGTTCATCAGGCCGGTCTCCATCGTGGTGAGCCCGAGCGACTTGAGGATCTGCGGTTGCCACAGCGACAGCGCATTGCTCGTCGCCGAGCTGCCGGCATAGATCACGGCGAGCGCCAGCACGTACTTGTTCTTCAGGATCTGCATCACCGACATGTGGGCGACCGGCTTGGCCTCCTGTGCTTCCGACGCCAGCCTGGCATTGAGCCAGTCGCGCTGCTCGGGCTTGAGCCACTTGGCGTTGTCCGGGCGGTTCGGCAGGATGAAGAACACCATCACGCCGAGCACCACCGCGGGAATCGCCTCGATGATGAAGAGCCACTGCCAGCCGCGCAGGCCCAGCCAGCCGTCGGTGCCGAGCAGCGCGGCGGAGATGGGCGAGCCGAGCAGGCTGGAGATCGGGATCGCGACCATGAAGGTGGCGACGATGCGGCCGCGGTACTCCTTCGGGAACCAATAGGTCAGGTACAGGATGACGCCGGGGAAGAACCCGGCCTCGGCGGCGCCGAGCAAGAAGCGGCCGAGGTAGTACGAGTACGGGCCGACCGCAAAGGCCGCCAAGGCTCCGACGATGCCCCACGTCACCATGATCCGTGCGATCCACAGCCTTGCGCCGAGCTTCTGCAACGCGAGGTTGCTCGGGATCTCGAACAGGATGTACGCGATGAAGAACAGGCTGCCGCCGAGCCCGAACATGGCCTGCGACAGGCCGAGGTCGTGGTTCATCTGCAAGGCCGCGAAGCCGGCGTTGACGCGGTCCACGTAGGCGATGAAGTAGCACAGCATGAGGAAGGGCAAGGTGCGCCAGGCGACCTGCCGCATCGTGGCTTTTTCGAGCGCCGACTTTTCAGCAGGCTGCGCGGAGGGATTGGAAAGGGTGTTCATCGATGTCTCCAGAAGATCAGGAATCGGTCACATGACGAAGGAACACGACGCCTCGGGCGTGCGCGTGTCCATGTTCCGGCCACGGTTCAAGTGGTCGTCGATCTCGGCGGCGGCGCCGATCATTCGGCCGTAGAGGAAGACGGTGAAGGCAGCCGCCTCCAGGTCACGCTCGGTCAGCGCGCCGGCCTTGTAGTCCTTCCACAGCAGCGACAGCAACAGCGCCGCGATGACCGCATCGACGTTGACGCAGAACACGTAGGGCGTTGCGCCCGTCGCATGAAGCGCCTGCACCAGTTCGAGGTAGTAGGCGTGGAAGATGTTGTAGTCGCCGCGCTTGGCCATGTAGCTGGCGATGAAGCGCTCGCGCGGGTCGTGGTTGACCGGCTTGCCCTTGAACACGGGATGGTGCACGCCCGGCAAGGCAGGTGTTTCGGTGCCCAGTTCCTTGGCGGCACGCTTGTCGGCCTTGTAGGTCTTGGCGAATGTTGTGGCCATGGCCTTGAGGTCGATGCCATGCGACGCATCGGTCGGGTCGGTCAGGCCGCTGTCCTTGAACTGCTTCAGCAGGAAGGCCATGCCTTCGAAGCCGTTGCCGCCGTGGCTGTAGCCGGTGTGCGTGAGGAAGCCGGCCATGGCCTTGTTGATCTGCACGCGGCCGGGTGTCTGCGGGCCATCGGCGGCGACTGCGCCCTTCGCGCCCTGCGCGGAGATGGAGCCGGGGCCGTTGGAGATCAACAGGCCGATCAGCATCTGCAAGGGGCGGGATTCGTCCTCGGTGGGCTTCTTGCCGGTGATGGCGAGGAAGCACAGGTCGGCCATGGTCCAGCGGCCGAAGCGTTCCTCACGCGAAATGCCGCAGAGCGACCCGGCCTGGTGCTGCTCGCCCGGGATCGAGGCGCCAACCATCACGCCGTAGAGGCGCAGGTACCACGGCAAGGTTTCCGCGGTGAGGCGGCTGATGCGCTTGCGCACCAGCGGGCCCCAGGCGATGGTGGTGGCGATGGCGGCCAGCAGCGCATCACGCGAGGGCTTACCACCCAGCGACTGCACGAAGCGCAGGAAGACCGACTTTGCGCCGCGTTGTTGAACGGCTTGCAGCATGGCTTCGGGACGCGGGTCGTCGGCCTCCTCCGGGCCCGCCATGAACAGTTCACGCACGGCCGAATCGACATTCAGGTGGCTGAAGTCGAAGCCCTCATCGTTGCCGTCCTTCAGGCCCGAGCCTGCGAAGAGTTCGATCAGCGCCCGGCTGCATGCGAGCGTGCGCTGCACGCGGCGCGGGCCGACGATGGCCACGGCCGCCGCCATCACGGTGTTGGGCGAATTGCCGCCATCACGGGCCGCATCGGCGGCCACCAGGATCGGGTCGCCGACCAGGTTGACTTCGGCAGCGACGGCAATGTCGAGCAAGGCCCGCTCGTTCGGACCCGCGACCTCGTGCACCAGCGGCAACGCGAAGTTGGCTTGCAGCGGCTCCAGCGCGAGTTCCAGCACCGAGCGGCCATGCACCGAGGTGACCTGCGTCTTCGAATCCATCACCGACGCGCCGGAGCGGTCCTTCATGTTCTGCCGCGCGATGACCGCGCCGACCTGCGCGCCGATGTCGGCGATCTGCTCGGCATAGGGCGCGGGCGCGGTGACGGGCTTGAGCGCCAGCGCCTCCGGCAGCGTGATGCCCTGGTCGTTGGCCATCCACGGCTTGAGGACCAGGCTGCCGCGTGGGGCGAAGTCAGGCTTCGCGCCGTTGAGCTTCATCACGGCAGTCAATGCGGCCGGGATGTGCGCGATGTTGGTGACCACCGCGCCTTTGCGCGAGACGATCGGGTTCTCCGGCGTGTAGAGGCCGTCGACGCCGAAGGCATCCATGAACCAGCGCTCCTTGTCTTCCGCGCGGTCGCCCGAGCCGGCCATCGCGCCGGCATGGCCGACGGCGCGGCTGAGCTTGGACTTCCAGCGCCCGACCACGCAGGCCACCACGGGCTTGCCGAAATCGATGTCGTGTTCGTAGTAGCCGCCGGGCTCTGCGTACAACACCGCGGCACGCGAGCGGCCGTCGTTGCGGAAGGCATGCGCGAAATCGCGCGCGGCATAGTGGATGTAGACATCCTTGCCCGAGGAGACCAGCGTGGTCGTGCCCCAGCCTTCGGTGCTGAGGTACTGCGCGATGGTGCTGGTGAAGCCGCCGGAGTTGGAGAAGATCGCGACCGTGCCCTGCACCAGCGATTCATCCGGATGGTCGCCGCCGAGTGCGCCGCCGATGCGGGTGCGGCTCCACGAATCGGCCACGCCGAGGCAGTTGCCGCCGATGATGTCCACGCCGCGCTGCTGCGCCATCGCACGGATCTCGCGGGCATCGTGCACGGAGATCTTCTCGGTGATGATCACGACCTTCTTCAGGTCCGGATTCACGCGGATCAACTCGGCCACGCCGTCGCGCACACCGGAGGGCGGCAGGTAGACCACGCCGGTGTTGAAGCTGTGGCCGGCGTCCAGGCCTTCGCGGACGTTGTTGAACACGGGGATGTTGCCGACCGGCGTCTTCAGCGACTGGCCGCTGCGCCCGGGCGAAGTGCCGAACACGACGTTGCCGCCGGAGAAGGCATGGCTGGTGGGCGTGACCTGGCGCGACTCGCCGCCGAGGATGTTGAGCACGCAGACGCGATCGCCGCGCGTGGCCAGGTCGGCGAGGGAGTGGATGCCGAGGTAGTACGGGGATGCGGTGGTGGCTTGGGTTTGCATGGTGTTGTCTCTCTCAGTGGGCGGCGGCCTGAAGGGCGGCATGGTTGGTGGCCGGGGCGGCCGTAGCCGTAGCCATATCGGCGGCGTGGTCGATGGCGGCGCCTGTCGCGGGGGCGGCGGCGGGGGTGGCAGTAAGAGCCGCGGCGGTGGGAGCCGTGGCGGTGGCAGTGACGTGGTCGGTGGGTCGGGCGGTGGATTGGACAGGTGTGTCTTGCACCGGCGCCGCAATGCCAAGGTGCGCGGCGATCTGCGCGCGTCCTTCCGCACGCATCCATTCGTCCACCTTCTTCGCGTAGTTCACGACTTCCGAGATCGCACTGTCGAAGCCGAAGAAGCGATAGGGCACACCCAGCGCATCGCAGGCCTCGGCCAGCGCGCCGAAGCCGCGCACCAGGTTTGGCCCGCCACGCCCGACCACCACGTAAAGGGGAGTCGGCCCGTGCTGCGAGAAGTGCTCGCGCAGCGCATCGCCCATGGCGCGCAGCGTCTCGTGGATGTCGGTGTTGTTCGACTTGCCGCCGATGATGAACAGCACGTTCGACTGCCGCAGGAAGTGGCGATAGCAGATGCGCGCCACCTCCTTCATCTTTTCGTAGGGCGGGTTGCCGCCGAAGTCCGAGGAGATGCTGGCCGCCTCGCCCAGCACTTCCGTCACGAGGCTGTTGGCGCCGCCACCAAAGGTGGGCGCGAGGATCGTGCCCTTCTCGTTGATGACGAACACATCCGACTGACCCTGGTGCGTGCGCAGTTCGTTCACTTCCTGCTCGAAGGCGGAGACGTCGGCCGCGAACAGGTGGTCGGGCAGGTTCAGGCGTGCGACACGCGGATCGTCACGGTCGAAGCCGCACTTGAAGTCGCAGGCGACTGGCGTGAGGCGGCCGTTCTTGTCGGCACGCATGCGGATCGGGTTCAGCTCCAGCGTGGTCATGCCGTAGTGGTGCATCAGCTCCCACAGCTTGGGGAGGTGCTGCACCAGCGGCGAGATGACTTCGCGCGGCGCGCCGATGTCTGTGAGCGCGTTGGCGATCACGAAGGCCTTCAGGCCGGTGAGCGCATCGAAGGGCACGGTGCGGATCTCGTCCTTGCCGAGTTCCTCGATGTCGACGCCGCCCTTGTGCGTGATGGTGATCGTCGGTGCGCGGAAGCGCGTGTCGTCGGTGATCGAGAAGTAGATCTCGTGCTCGGCTGGCACGCCGCCTTCGAAGGTCACGCCGTTGGCCTTGGCCGTTGCGTTGCCATGCTTGTGCTCCGCGAAGTAGAGGCGCTCCTTCTCGGCCAGCGCGGTCTTCAGGTCGCTGGCTTTTCCGATGAGGCCCGACTTGCCCTTCTTGCCCACGCCGCCACGAAACAGCGGCTTGATGAAGACCTGGCCGTGGCGCTTGATGAGATCCTGGATCTGGCCTTCGGACGCATCGGGGCCGAGCACTTCGGCAGTCGGGAACTCCACGTGTTCGAGCAGTTTGGCGCCGTGCAGCATGCCGGTGAGTTGCATGAGAAATCTCCTTTGAAGTTGAAAAGACAAAGCTCCGCCCGGGCGGGTGCAAGGCGCACCTGCCAGTGGCAATCAGTGGTGGTGTGAGTGGGGGCCGCCGTCTATCGCGGGGCGACCTTGAGGCCGAATTCCTCGGCCACCTTGCGGTAGCCGTTGACGCTGCGTTTCACGTAGGCCTCGAGTTCTGCGCCGGTCATCGCGAAGGCGTACAGGCCGCGTTCGTTGCGCAATCGCTCGTAATCCTTGCTGGCCAGCATGCGGGCGAACAATTCGCTCCAGGCTTGGTAGTCCGCATCGCTGACCTTCGGCCCGACATAGAAGCCGCGGATGATCGGCCACACCAGGTCGAAGCCGGCTTCACGCGCCGTCGGCACTTGCGCCAACGGGCCCGGCAGGCGCTGCTCCGACATCACAGCCAGCACGCGCACCGGCGCACCGTCCTTCAACTGCGTGCCCGTCTCGGAGGCATCACCGGTGTAGACCTGCACGTGGTTGCCCTGCAAGGCCCGCAGCGCCTCCCCGCCGCCCTCGAAGGCGACCAGACGCATGTTGCGGTGATGCACACCGGCTGCGCGCGCCGTCATCGCGGCCTTGATCCAGTCCTGGCTGCCGACCGTGCCACCTGCGCCGAACACGACCTTCGACGGGTCGGACTTGATCGCCGTCATCAGGTCCTTCAGCGTCTTGAAGGGCGAGTCGGCGGCCACGACGATCACGCCGTAGTCGGCCGCCACGCCGGCGACCCAGCGCACGTCGGCCTCGTCGTGCGGGCCGAACTTGCCTTGCGCGATGTTCAGCAGCGAGCCGCTGGAGAAGGCCACCAGCGTTTGCGCCTCGGCCGGCCGCTGCGTCGCAAAGGCGTTGTAGGCCAGCGCACCGATGCCGCCGGGCAGGTAGCTGATGCGCATCGGCGCGGGGATGTACTTGCCGTCCAGCAGGCCGGCCTGTGCCAGCTTGCAGGTCAGGTCGAAGCCGCCGCCGGGCTTGGCGCCGGCCACGCACTGGGTCTTGTCAAACTCGACAGCGAGCGCCGGCGCGGGGGCTGCGCACAGCGCGATCAGCAATGGCAGCAGGTATTTCATGGGGTCTCGCGTTGTGGCGTTGTCTCTTGGTGTGGGGTCACTGTAGCCAGCGGCGGCTGTCAGGGCGCTTTCAGAGAAATGGCGAAAACCTCAGGGAAAACCCGTGCCGAAGAGGTGCTGATCATGTCCGTTGCGAGGCTGCGCGCTCGGCACGGGATGCAAGGCGGAAGCGCCACCGCCGCGGGCCGAGCGAACAGACGCACCGTCGGCGGGACTTGGTCAGCGTCCTCTCAGACCAGCGGCAGTTCGATCGAAACGACGAGTCCGCGACCGCCCTCGCGTGCCGCCAGCCGCATGCCACCACCGTGGCGCTGCGCGATCGAGCGCACGATCGCGAGCCCGAGGCCCGAACCCGGCAGCGTCATGTTGCTGGCCCGAAAGAAGCGCTCGCCGGCACGCGGCATTTCATCTTCGGGGATACCGGGGCCGGAGTCGATGACGTCGAGGATCGCGATGCCTTCCGTGCGCCGCACGGCCACCGTGACTTCGCCGTCGCGGGGCGTGTAGCGGATGGCGTTGTGCAACAGGTTCGACAGCGCCTCGCGCAGCAGGGCCGCATGCGCGGGCAGTTCGAGTTGCTCGCAGTCGCTGTCGAAGCCGAGGTCGACGCCGCTGTCGCGCGCGGCTGGCCACCAGTCGCGCGTGACTTGCCTTGCAAGCGCCACCAGGTCGATGCGCTCCAGTTCCAGTTCGGCCGCATCGGTGCGCGCCAGGGACAGCATCTGGTTGGTCTGCCGCACGGCCTCGTCCAGTTGCGTCTTCACGGCGGAGAGGGCGTCGCGCATCCGATCCGCATCCGGCTCGCGCAGCGCATAGCCGACCTGCGTCGCCAGCGTGGCCAGCGGCGTGCGCAACTGGTGCGAGGCATCGTCGATGAAGCGTCGGCGCGCCTCGGTGAGCGCGCGATTGCGCACCACGTGGTGGTTGATGGCGTCGACCAGCGGGCGCACGTCGGCGGGGATGCGCTCAGTGTCCAGCGGCGCCAGGTCCTGCGGCGCGCGCGAGCGCACTTCGTCGTGCAGGCGCCGCAACGGCTTCAGCGCCCATCCGATGGCGGCGGCCAGCAGCACGCTCGCCAACAGGATCAGTAGCAGATCACGCTGCACCGACTGCCACACGAGGCTTCGCGTGAAGGCATTGCGCGAGCCCAATGTCTCGGCCACCTGGATGATCACGCGCTGGTCGTGCTGGCTGCCCCCGATGCGTTCGGCGAGCACGCGGGCATAGGTGCCGACGCGCACAGGCTGGTCGAAGTAGACCGAGTCCGAGAAGCGCGGCTGGCCCGTGACCAGCGTGCCGGCGGGCGCTGGCAGGTCCGCATTGCCGATCTCGACCAGCGCATCGTCGGTCGCGACGCGGTAGTAGACCTGCCCGCTCGCGGTGAGCTCGAAGAACTCGAGCATGCGATACGGCAGCTCGACCGCAAGGCCGCCGCTCTCGGTGGAGATGTTGGCATCGATGGCCTTGATCGCGCCGAGCAGGGATCGGTCATAGGCCGCGTTGGCGGCATCGAGCGAGGTGCGCCAGGTGAGCCACAGCTCGGCCACCACCAGCAGCAGCATGCCGGGCAGCAGGACCATCAGCAGCGTGCGCCGCAGGCTGGCCCGGTGCCATGCGTCGAACCTCATGGCGTGGATTCGAGCACGTAGCCCAGGCCGCGCAGCGTGGTGATGCGCACCGGGCTGGCCTCCAGGCGCTTGCGCAGGCGGTAGACCAGCACCTCGATCGCGTCCGGGCTCACGTCCTGTTCATCGGAGAAGACGCGCTCCAGGATCTCCTGCTTGGACAGCGGCTGGCCGCTGTGCTGGATCAGCGTGCGCAGCACCGCATGCTCGCGCGGCGTCAGCGCCAGTGCTTCGTGGGCCAGCATGAACTGCTTGGCGCCGGCGTCGTAGGACAGCGGTCCGCAGGCAAAGCGCGGATGCTCGCTGCCGCGGGAACGGCGAATCAATGCGAGCAAACGGGCTTCCAATTCGGCCAGTTCGAAGGGCTTGGCCAGGAAGTCGTCCGCGCCTTCGGTCAGGCTGCTCACGCGCTCCATGAGCGAGTCGCGCGCCGTGAGGATCAGGATCGGCATGCGCTGGTCGGCGGCACGCAGGTCGGCCAGCACCTCGTGGCCGCCCAGGCCCGGCAGGCCCAGGTCGAGGATCAAGGCGTCGTAGCGCGTGTCCCGGACGGCGCGGCGCACCATGCGGCCATCCGCGACCCAGTCGACACGGAAATCGCTTTGCTCCAGCGCACGGGTGAGCCAGGTCGCCAGACCGGCCTCGTCTTCAGCCAAGAGAATTCGCATGCGGCGATTCTGCATGCCGGCAAGCTGAAGCAGGGCTTGGGAAACGCTGATTTCCAATGCGGCAGACCGCGCGAGCAGAGGATGCGCGGTCCGCGCTGAACTTGATCGGAGCTCTTCAAATCTCGAACTGCGGCTGCAACTCCCGGATGCGCTTCATCGCCACGCCAGCGGCGGCCGTGCGCGTCTCGACGCCGAGCTTCACGTACACGCGCTCCAGGTGCTTCTTGGCCGTGGCCGGGCTGCTGCCGAGGATCTCGCCGATGTCGCGGTTGGTCTTGCCCTTGACCACCCAGTAGAGCACCTCGGCCTCGCGCGCCGTGAGCTTGAGGCTCAGGCTCATGGCCTCGATGACGGCGGTGTCGGACACCTCGCGCATGATGATCATCCACTCGGCGCCGTCGTCGTCATGGCCGGTCTGCTGGTGCAGGCGCAAGTTGAGATGGGCTGCGCCCAGTTCAATGGCGAGCACCGGCGGCTCGATGCGGTCGACCGTGCCGGGCAGGTGCTGGTGCAGCCATGCGAGCACGGCGGCCGGCGTCTCGGGCGCGCTGGTGCCGCAGTAGCGCAGCAGCAGGTCGCGCGCCAGCGAGGTTTGCCAGATCAGCTTGCCCTCGGGCATGCGCACGGTGATGCTGGCATAGCCGAAGGCATCGAGCGCGTTGCGCGCCTGGCCGGCCTGCCGCGCCGCCTGCCGCGCCTGCCGCGCGCCTTGCAGGTGGACGTTCATGCGGGCCAGCACTTCCTTGGGCTTGATCGGCTTGGTCACGTAGTCGACGCCGCCGGCTTCCAGTGCGGCGACCAGGTGCTCGGTCTCGGTCAGGCCGGTCATGAAGACGATGGGGATGTGCGCGGTGCCGGTGTCGGCCTTGAGGCGGCGCGCCACTTCGAAGCCGTCGATGCCGGGCATCATCGCGTCGAGCAGCACGATGTCAGGCCGCGCCTGTGCGGCGCGTTGCAGGGCCTGCTCGCCGTTGGTGGCGATCAGCACGGTGTAGCCGGACTCGTCGAGCGCGTCGTGCAGCACGGCGAGGTTGTCGGGCACGTCGTCGACGATGAGGACGAGGTCGCTGTTGGCGGCGTTGTCGCGCAATGTGCGGGCGAGTGTGGTGGTCATTGCGGCCCCCACGCTCGGCACTTCGTGTCCTTGCTGCCCCCCAAGGGGGCTTTCGCATCTTGGAGCGGTCCGGCGATGCTCATTGCGCGATGACCTTGCACATCGCCTCGAACTGGAACTGCCGTGCCAGCACACGCTGCGCCTCGGTCCAGCTTGCGCATTCGGGTTGCGCCGCATCGATGTCATCCAGCTGGTTCATGATTCCGCGAAAGTAACCCAGGCCGACGGCCTCTTCGAGCGCTTTCAGGCGCGCGTCGGAGGGCCGCACCCGCGCCGCTGCCGCGACGGGCGGCGCCTTGGGCGCGGCAGCGCTGCTGTCGGTCCATTGAAGGGAAAGCCGGCGCTCGAGCCAATCGAGCAGATCGCTGTGGCGCACCGGCTTGACGAAGAAATCCTCGGGCGTGATGCCCACGTCGTTCGGCAGGCGCTTGTCGAAGGCGTTGGCCGAGACGATGGCCACCGACGTCCGCACCAGGCCCAGCCTCTGCGCGCGGCGGATGGTCTCCCAGCCGTCGATGCCGGGCATGGCCAGGTCGACGAACATCGCGTCGGGGCGGTAGCCGGCCGCGATGAGGTCCAGCGCATCGTGGCCGCTGGCGGCGCTACGCAGTTCGAAGCCCAGCGGCGTCAGCACTTGTGCAAGCAGGTCGCGGTCCGCCTCCTCGTTGTCGACCACCAGCAGGCGCCGCCGTGCGCCGAGGTAGCCGCGGCGGGCAAGGGGCAGCGGCAGGGGCTTCGCCGGCTCGGCAACGGCGATGGTGTCGTGCACGCGCGGCAGGAACAGGCGCAGACGGAACACCGAGCCCTGCCCCGGCGTGCTCTGCACCTTCATCTCGCCACCCATCAGGTCGGTGAGCATCTTGGCCATGGTGAGGCCCAGGCCGGCGCCGGGCACGCCGGTGGCGCCCTGCGATTCGCCGCGGGAGAAGGGCTCGAAGATCACATCGAGTTCAGCCTGCGACATGCCGGGGCCGGTGTCCTCGATCTCGATCGCGGCGAACTCGCGCGCATAGCGCAGCCGCAGCGTGACCTGCCCGCTGCGGGTGAACTTGATCGCGTTGCCGAGCAGGTTGATGAGGATCTGGCGCACGCGTTTCTCGTCGGCGCGCACGACAGCGGGCAACTCACCGCTCGGCTCGAAGTGGAAGGCCAGGCCCTTCTCCGCCGCCTGCAGCTCGAACATGTCGGCGAGTTCCTGCATCGCCTCGGCAAAGGGCATGGGCCGGGGGTTGAGCGTGAGCTTGCCGGCTTCGATGTGGGCGATGTCGAGCGTGCCCTCGATGAGCGACAGCAGGTGCTCGCCGCCGCGCTTGATCACGGCCACGGCCTGCTTGCGGTGCGGTGGCACCGAGACATCCTCGCCCATCAGTTGCGCATAGCCCAGGATGCTGTTGAGGGGCGTGCGCAGCTCGTGGCTGATGGAGGAGATGTAGCGGCTCTTGGCCTGGTTGGCCTGGTCGGCCGCGAGCCTGGCCCGCTCGGCGGCCCCGCGTGCGAGCTCGGCGGTCTGCTTGGCGTCCTGCAGCGCGCGGTCGGTCTCGCGGTGCAATGCGATCTCGCGCTGCAGCAGGTGGGTCTGCCGGTTCGATTCCTCCTGCGCCACCTTGCGGCTCTGGTGCGCGAGCACCAGCCACCAGGCCACGATGCCGGCGATCAGCAGCAGCGCCATGTAGGCCTTGAGGAACCACCCGCGCAACGACTGCGCGCTGGCGACGGCCTCGTCGCTCAACAGCAAGGCACGCAGTTCCTGCTGGTAGAGCACGCCGAACACCGCCGCCAGCAGCGGCACGATGATCATCATCAGCAGCAGGAAGTGGCCGAGGCCCGTGTCGAGGTAGCGCCAGCTGCGGCGCGGCAACAGCCAGCGCAGCACGGCAGACCATTGGGCTGACAGCGCCGCATGCGGCTTGCAAAGGTCGCCGCAGCGTGCATCGAGCGTGCAGCACAGCGAGCAGATCGCGCCCTGGTAGGCGGGGCAGTGGGCCATGTCGGGGCCCTCGTATTCGCGTTCGCAGATGACGCAGCGCTGGACGGACCAGCCGGCGGCGGGCTGCCCCGGAGCGGCTGCGGCACCCTCGGCGGGCGGCGAGGACACGGAGCGGCGGGCGTGGAGGTCTCCCCTCTTGTCGCTGGCGACGTCGCCCGGCGCTTCGACGCGCGCCCACAGGACCTTGCCGCGACCCTCATATGCGGGGCCGCGCGCCAGGTAGTACTTGCCCTTCGTCACCCAGGCCAGCAACGGCGTCACGACGAAGGCGGTGCCCAGTGCGATCAGCGCCGAGAAGGCCTGCGCCATCTGGCCGAACACGCCAAGGTGCGCGCTGATCGACAGGCCCGAGGCCAGCACCATCGCGCCCACGCCCACCGGGTTGATGTCCCACAGGTGCGCCCGCTTGAACTCGATGCCGGGTGGCGACAGCCCCAGCGGCTTGTTGATGACCAGGTCCGCGACCACGGCCATCATCCAGGCGATGGCGATGTTGGCGTAGAGGCCGAGCACGTCGCCCAGCGCCTCGAACACGTTCATCTCCATCAGCATGAAGGCGATGAGCGCGTTGAACACCACCCACACCACGCGCCCCGGATGGCTGTGCGTGACGCGCGAGAAGAAGTTGCTCCAGGCCAGCGAGCCGGCATACGCGTTGGTGACGTTGATCTTCAACTGCGAGATCACCACGAACACCGCCGTCGCCACCACCGCCCAGACGTAGTTGGGGAACACGTACTCGTAGGCCGCGAGGTACATCTGGTTGGGGTCGACCGCACGTTCGGGCGGCACCATGTGGGTGATCGCCAGGTAGGCCAGCAGCGCGCCGCCGAGCATCTTGATGACGCCCAGCACCACCCAGCCCGGACCACCCGCCAGAACGCCCGCCCACCAGCGTCCGCGCGTGGACTGGGTGCGCGCGGGCATGAAGCGCAGGTAGTCGGCCTGCTCGCCCATTTGCGTGATCAGCGCGATGCCGACCGTCAACCCAGCACCGAACAGGTGCATGTTGAAGCCCGCCATGTCCGACTTGACACCGCTGTAGTGCGTGATGCCGGAAAACGCACCAGGATCGCGCGCAAGCACGTAGCCGAAAGGCACCACAAGCATGATCAACCAGATCGGCTGGGTCCACAACTGAAGCCGGCTGATGGCGGACACGCCGTGCGTCACCAGCGGAATCACCACCAGCGCGCAGACCAGGTAGCCCCAAGCCGGCGGAATGCCCAGCGACAACTCCAGCGCATAGGCCATCACCGCGGCCTCCAGCGCGAAGAAGATGAAGGTGAAGGAGGCGTAGATCAGCGAGGTGATGGTCGAGCCGATGTAGCCGAAGCCCGCGCCGCGCGTGAGCAGGTCCATGTCGACGCCATAGCGCGCGGCGTAAACGCTGATCGGCAGGCCTGCGAGGAAGATGATCAGGCCGGTCGTGAGGATGGCCCAGAAGGCGTTGAGGAAGCCGTATTGCACCAGCAAGGTGGCGCCGACCGCCTCGAGGATCAGGAAGGACGCCGCGCCGAACGCCGTGTTGGCGACGCGCCATTCCGACCACTTGCGGAAGCGCTGCGGGGTGTAGCGCAGGGCGTAGTCTTCCAGCGTTTCGCTCGCAACCCAGCTGTTGTAGTCGCGGCGCACCTTGACGATGCGCTGGGGGGCGTCGTCGTCGGTAACGGTGATGGATTCGCAGCCCCCAGGTCCGGGCGGCGCCCGGCCCGCCCCCCGAGGGGGATCAAGTCGAGATGGCAGAGCCACATCGACTTGAGGCGGGAGGTTGGGCGGGGCGAGACTCACGCAGGGTCCGAGCAGCTTTCATGCCGGGTTGTTGCTCGCCCCCACGTCGCCGCGCAGCGGCTCTCCCCCGACCGGGGGCAACACCAGGGGCCCGGCAAAGCCGGGGGATGTTGCTCCTCCCCAGGTTGGCCTCACTTCGTGCAGGCCGCCCACCCCCCACCGGGGGCAACACCGGAGGCCCGGCAAAGCCGGTTCCTCGGTGTTTCTGGAACAGAGGGGCTCGGCAAGCTGGATGGGACGGCACGACTGTTGCAAAGCACCTTGCCCGCACATAATCCGCCGCTTCCAAGCCACCAGATCCGACCATGGAATTGACTCCACGCGAAAAAGACAAGCTGCTGATCTTCACCGCGGCGCTGCTGGCGGAGCGCCGGCAGGCGCGGGGGCTCAAGCTCAACTACCCTGAAGCCGTGGCGCTGATCTCGGCAGCCGTGATGGAAGGCGCGCGCGACGGCAAGAGCGTGTCCGCGCTGATGAGCGAAGGCCGCGCCGTGCTCACCCGGGCCGACGTGATGGACGGCGTGCCCGAGATGATCCCGGACATCCAGGTCGAAGCCACCTTCCCCGACGGCACCAAGCTGGTCACCGTGCACCAGCCGATCGTCTGAACCACCCCATTCATCCAGCGGAGAAACCTCATGCGCCTGTTGTCGCGTTCCACCTTCCTTGCCTTGATCGTCGCCCTGCCGCTCGCTGCTGCGGCCCACGTCGGTGCTGATGACGCTGCGCACCACGCTGCCGGCTTCGCGCAGGGCTTCCGGCATCCGTTCGCCGGCATGGACCACCTGGCCGCGATGATCGGCGTCGGTCTCTGGAGCGCGCTGGCGGCACGCGGCGCGCGCGACCTGTCGTGGGCGCCGCTGGGCTTTGCGGCAATGCTGCTGGTCGGTGCGCTGGTGGGGCTGGCCGGCGTGCAGGTTCCTGCCGTCGAGCCGATGATCGCCGCGTCCTTGCTGGTCGTCGGGCTGCTCGTTGCCACGCGACTGCGACTGCCCGGGGTGGTCGCGGCAGTGGTGGTCGGCGCCTTCGCCGTCTTCCATGGCGTGGCGCATGGCCATGAACTCTCGGGTGACACCGGCGCGGCTGCGGCGGTCGCCGGCATGGTGCTTGCCACGGCGTTGCTGCACATCGCCGGCATCGCGGTCGGTTGGGTCTTGCGTCAACGCAGCACCTTGCTGCCGCGCATCGCCGGCGCCGCTGTCGCGCTGTTCGGCGTTGCATTGCTCGCGCAGGTGGCCTGAACATGATCCCCGGCGAACTCATTACCGACGAGGGCGAGCACGTCCTCAACCCCGGCCGTCGCACCGTGACGATGGTCGTGCAGAACACCGCGGACCGCCCGATCCAGGTCGGCTCGCACTACCACTTCGCCGAGACCAATGGCGCGCTGGGCTTCGACCGCGAGGCCGCACGCGGCATGCGGCTGAACATCGCATCGGGCACGGCCGTTCGCTTCGAGCCCGGTCAGCAACGCACGATCGAACTCTGCGATTTCGGCGGTGACCGCATCGTCTACGGCTTTCGCGGCCTGGTTCAAGGAAAAATTTGATGCCCGCACGTTCATCACTTCGTCGTTTCACTGCCACCCGATGGGGCGCGGCCTCCTCTTGGGGCGGCCCGGCGGGAGGCCTCTGATGGCGACGATCGGAAGGCGTGCCTACGCCGAAATCTTCGGCCCCACCGTCGGCGACCGCGTGCGCCTGGCCGACACCGACCTCATCATCGAAGTCGAGGCCGACTACACCCTGCGTGCCGGCGGCTACGGCGAGGAAGTGAAGTTCGGTGGCGGCAAGACGATCCGCGACGGCATGGCGCAATCGCAGCGCACGCGCGCCGATGGCGCGGTCGACACCGTGATGACCAACGCGCTGATCCTCGACCACTGGGGCATCGTCAAGGCCGACATCGGCCTGAAGGGCGGGCGCATCGTCGCGATCGGCAAGGCAGGCAATCCGGACGTGCAGCCGGGCGTTGACATCGTCATCGGCCCCGGCACCGAAGTCATCAGCTGCGAAGGCAACATCGTCACGGCCGGCGGCATCGACAGCCACATCCATTTCATCTGCCCGCAGCAGATCGAGGAGGCGTTGAGTTCCGGCGTGACCACCATGCTGGGCGGCGGCACCGGCCCGGCCACCGGCACCTTCGCGACCACTGCGACGCCGGGCCCCTGGCACATCGAGCGCATGCTGCAGGCCGCCGATGCCTTCCCGATGAACCTCGGCTTCCTCGGCAAGGGCAACGCGAGCCTGCCCGCCGCGCTGCATGAGCAGATCGACGCGGGCGTCATCGGCCTCAAGCTGCACGAAGACTGGGGCACCACGCCCGCCGCGATCAGCAACTGCCTCGACGTGGCCGATGCCACCGACACGCAGGTCGCGATCCACAGCGACACGCTGAATGAATCGGGCTTCGTCGAGAACACCATCGCGGCGGTGAAGGGCCGCGGCATCTGCGCCTTCCACACCGAGGGTGCGGGCGGCGGCCATGCACCGGACATCCTGCGCGTGGTCGGCGAGGACAACTTCCTGCCCTCCTCCACCAACCCGACCATGCCCTACACCGTCAATACGCTCGACGAACACGTCGACATGCTGATGGTGTGCCACCACCTCGACGCCGGCATCGCCGAAGACCTGGCCTTTGCCGAATCGCGCATCCGCAAGGAGACGATCGCAGCGGAAGACATCCTGCATGACCTGGGCGCGATCAGCATGTTCAGCAGCGACTCGCAGGCCATGGGGCGCGTCGGCGAGGTGATCATCCGCACCTGGCAGACGGCACACAAGATGAAGGGACAGCGCGGCAAGCTGCCAGAGGACGGCGCGCGCAACGACAACTTCCGAGCCAAACGCTACGTTGCCAAGTACACGGTCAACCCGGCGATCGCGCACGGCATCTCGCACGAGGTCGGCAGCATCGAAGTCGGCAAGTGGGCCGACCTGGTGGTGTGGAAGCCGGCCTTCTTCGGCGTCAAGCCCTTCACCATCATCAAGGGCGGCAGCATCGCCATGGCGGCGATGGGCGACCCGAGCGCATCGATTCCGACACCGCAACCGGTGCACTACCGGCCCATGTTTGGTGCATATGGAGGCTCCCTCGCACGCAGTTCGCTCACTTTCGTGTCGCAAGCCGGCTTGGCGGCGGGCATCGGCCAGCGCTATGGCCTGTCCAAGACATTGAGCGCGGTGAAAGGCATCCGGGGCGTGCGCAAGCAGCACATGGTGCACAACGGCTACGTGCCCAGGATGGAAATCGATGCGCAGACCTACGCCGTGCGAGCGGACGGCAACCTGCTGACCTGCGAGCCCGCCGTTTCATTGCCGATGACTCAGCGTTACTTCCTGTTCTAGCTTGCACGCATAAAGCCCGTGCCGCGACAGTGTCTTGTCGAAGCCCCACAATCGCGCCCCCTCCTTCGACAAGACACCCTTCATGCGACAACTCTCCCCCGCCGGCCAGCAGGTCATCAACGACATCGCGCAGCGCAACGGCTTCAGCGTCGACGCGACGCTCAGCATGCTGGACTCGGTGATCAACGGCAACGGCAGCCAGGCCCAGTTCAACCATCCCGAGTTCTCGGGTTCCGGCCAGTGGATGCGCGGCGGCATGATCATGCTGTCGGACATGTTCAACAACTACCTCAAGGGCCGCGTCGATGGCCTGTGCAACGACCTGTCGAACCTGGTCGCGAGCCAGCCCGACCTGGTACGCAGCGGCAGCTTCCAGTCGCAGAGCCAGGGCGGCGGCTACAACAGTGGGCAGGCCCAGACGAGCTACGGTGGTGGCAGCAGCCAGCAGCAAGGCAACGGCGGCTTCGGCCAGAACAGCCTCTTCGTGCCGGGCACGAGCAACGACTGGTGGCCCTCGGACCTGCGCTTTCCGAACAGCACCGGCGCGCAGAACGGCGTGCGCTATGCGTACTTCGCACAGGCACGGCGCCTGGTCATCGAAGTCAACGGACGCGTCACCGTGTACGACACGCTGGACCACCAGATCGGCGGCTTCGGGCAGCAGCAGTCCTATGGCGGGAGCCTGAGCTTCAACAGCCAGTACGGCCTGATCGACGTGGCCAGCCTGCCCGTCATTTCGGTCGATGGTGTCGCGCCGTATGTGGCCCCGGCTTCTGCGCCGACCGACAACGAACCGGCCAGCTTCAACAGCAACAGCAACAGCAACTACGGCAACAACGCGCCCTCAGCCAACCAGCAGGACATCTTCGCCACCATCGAGCGCCTGGCCGACCTGCGCGCCAAGGGCATCCTCAGCGACGATGAATTCGCCAGCAAGAAGGCGGAGTTGCTCAGCCGGGTATGAGGCGAGGCGGGTGCTCAGTCGGCGTACGGCGCGATGTGGTCGCGGATCCACGTGGCAAGCGCAGCCTCCTCGAGATGACCCGCCGCCAGATCGAGGATCGTCATGACGCATTCCGCGTCGGTCGCCGTCAGTTCGTGGCCGTTCAGCCAGAGGAACAGTTCGATCGCCACGAATGCGGTGCGCTTGTTTCCATCGACGAAGGGATGGTTGCGGGCAATGCCGAATCCGTACGCGGCGGCCAAGTCAGCGACATCCGGATTGCCGTAGTTCGCCAACTGCTGAGGCCGACCGAGCGCGGAAGCCAGCAAATTCGGATCACGTATACCAGACGGCCCACCATGTTCTGCAAGTTGCTCGTCGTGCGCAGCCCGGACGACAGCGGGCTCCAGCCAGATCCACTCCTGGTTGGCCGTGCTCACTTCGCGAGTTCGCGCAACACGTTGCGGCGCTTCTTCATGATGCGCCGCGCAGCGCCCATCTGTGCTTCGAACTCCGGGCTGTACGGCGTCAGCGTGTATCCGCCATTGGGCGCTTCGCTCACGAAAAGCGTATCGCCCTTCTCGACCTTCAGGTACGCGAGCATTTCCTTCGGAAGGATGACGCCGACGGAGTTTCCGATTTGCGTGAGTTTGAGGGCAGACATCAGCGTTCCCTGAAGTTATAACGGTTGTTATATTATCTGCCCTCTGCCCATCGATCAAGTCCCATGCTCACCGCCAACAAACTGATGCCGCAAGGCCAAGGCCTTGCCCCCGTTCTGCTCAAGCGCGCCGCCACCATCGAACTCGACTGGGACGTGCGACAGAAGAGCCGGTTCGAAGCAACCGATTCGCAGGGTCGGCAGATTGGCGTTTTCCTGCCGCGCGGCAGGGCCGTGCGCGGTGGCGATGTGCTTGTCGCGGAAGACGGCTCGCTGGTGCGCGTGATCGCGGCGCCGCAGCCGGTGCTGGTCATCACGCACTGCACGGCCCATGGCACGCCCTTCGACCTGACGCGCGCGGCCTATCACCTGGGCAACCGGCATGTGCCGATCGAACTCAAGCCCGATCACCTGAAGATCGAGCCCGACCATGTGCTGGCCGCGATGCTGCGCTCGATGCACCTGATCGTGCACGAGGCGAATGAGGCCTTCGAGCCTGAAGGCGGCGCGTATGGGGCGCAGGGTGGCGGGCATGGGCACGATCATGGCCACGCGCACGACCATGGGCATTCGCAGGGTGGCGCTGCACCCATTGGGCCGGTGCTGCATCCGGATGCCTATGGCGGTGCACCGGGTCACGACAACAACGCGCATGAACACGAGCACGACCACGCACATGACCACGGCCACGACCACTCCCACGGCCATTCGCACTGATGCCTGACGCCCCTGCCGCCACGCCTGCAACGCTTTCTGCGGCACCCTCTGCGGCGCTCCCCGCGGCCCTCCCCGCAGCCAGCCTGCTGCAACTCATCTGGCTCGCATCGCCGGCCCTGCCGATCGGCGGGTTCTCGTATTCCGAAGGCCTCGAGGCCGGCGTCGAATGGGCTGGCCTCGCCACCGAAGCGCAAGCCTGCGAATGGATCGTCGACCAGCTCCACCTGAGCCTCGCACGCGCTGACCTGCCTGTCGTCGCGCAAGCCATCGCAGCTTGGCGCGACAACGATGCCAGCCGCATCCGCGCGCTCAATGCCTGGGTATTGCAGACACGCGAATCCGCCGAGTTCCTGTTGCAGGCCGAGCAGATGGGCCGCTCCTTCGTCGAGTGGCTCAAGCTGCACCATGACGACATCGCCAGTGCCTTCGACGGCCTGCCCATCACCTACCCCGTGGCCTTCGCCTTCGCGGCCAGCCGTACCGATGCCAGCGTGCGCGATGGCTGCCTGGCCTTCACCTTCGGCTGGGCCGAGAACATGACCGGTGCCGCCGTCAAGTGCGTGCCGCTGGGCCAGAGTTCGGGCCAGCGCATCCTGGGTCGCCTTGCGCGAGAAATCCCCACGGCCGTCGACCATGCGATCACACTCACGGATGACGACCGCCAGGCCTTCTCGCCGATGCTCGCGATCTATTCCGCAAGGCACGAAGCCCAATACTCCCGCCTCTTTCGAAGCTGATTCCTCTCCCTGCAAGCACACACCATGTCCTCCGCCCTGCACCACATCGCCAACCGCACCAAGAAACTGCCGCCGCTGCGCGTGGGCATCGGCGGGCCGGTGGGTTCCGGCAAGACCACCCTGCTCGAGATGCTCTGCAAGTCGATGCGCGACAAGTACGACCTCATCGCCATCACCAACGACATCTACACCAAGGAAGACCAGCGTCTCTTGACGGTGGCCGGCGCCCTGCCGGCCGAGCGCATCATGGGCGTGGAAACCGGCGGCTGTCCGCACACCGCGATCCGCGAGGACGCCTCCATCAACCTCGAAGCCATCGACCGCATGCTCGGCGACTTCCCCGATGCGGACGTGGTCTTCGTCGAGTCCGGCGGAGACAACCTCGCCGCCACCTTCAGCCCCGAACTGAGCGACCTCACGATCTACGTGATCGACGTGGCTGCGGGCGAGAAGATCCCGCGCAAGGGCGGCCCCGGCATCACCAAGAGCGACCTGTTCGTCATCAACAAGACCGACCTCGCGCCCTACGTCGGCGCCGACCTGAACGTGATGGAAGCGGACACGAAGCGCATGCGCAAGCAGCGGCCCTATGTGATGACCAACCTCAAGACCAGCACCGGCCTGGCCGAGGTCATCGCGTTCATCGAGCAACGCGGGATGCTGGTCAACGACTGACGACGCGACTCGCCTGGAACGACCTTGCGATCCAGCGCAGGACCAGGCGAGACGCCGCAGGCAGTGCCGCAGCGGCAAGGCGATCCAGCGCAGTCGTGCGATGGAAGGCGACATCGCGTGAATCCGATCTGCGCCTTGGACCGTACCTGAGGCATGCTGCCCGCACCGATGGCGTGCGGGCTCCCATGCACCGGAGCCGTCATGAACAAGCGCGTCCCTCCCTCACCACGGCAACTGTTGCTCGGCCTTACCTTCACCGGCGCCGCCGCCTGCGCGCAGGAAGCCTCGCTTCCCGAAATCCAGGTGCTCGGCCCCCGCGACGCCACCATCGGCGTGGCCTCCAGCGCCAGCGAGGGCGCGGCCGAGCGCGAGGTGTTCCAGGCCCGGCCCAAGCAGCGCCCCGGCGACATCGTCGAATCCGTGCCCGGCGTGGTCGCCACCCAGCATTCGGGCGACGGCAAGGCCAACCAGTACTTCCTGCGCGGCTTCAACCTCGACCACGGCACCGACTTTTCGATGAAGGTCGACGGCATGCCGGTCAACATGCCGACGCATGGCCACGGCCAGGGCTTTGCCGACCTCAACTTCCTCATCCCCGAACTGGTCTCCGGCGTGGGCTACCGCAAGGGCCCCTACTTCGCCGACAGCGGCGACTTCTCGCTGGCCGGCAGCGCCACGCTCGACTACTTCAGCGTGCTGCCTACCCCGTTCGCCGAAGTCACCTTCGGCTCCAACAACTACAAGCGCCTGCTGGCTGCCGGCTCCCGCTCGGTGCAGGACCAGACTTGGCTCGGCGCCGTCGAACTGGTCGGCAACGACGGCCCCTGGGACGTGCCCGAGAACCTCAGGAAGGCCAACGCCGTGCTGCGCTACTCGCAAGGCTCCGCGTCGCAGGGCTTCAGCCTCACCGGCATGGCCTACAAGAGCCGCTGGACCTCGACCGACCAAGTGCCCGAGCGCTTGATCGAGAGCGGGCAACTGCCACGCTACGGCTCGCTCAACCCCACCGATGGCGGCGAGACGCAACGCTTGAGCCTGTCCGGCAAGTGGTTCAACAAGAGCGCAGCCGGTGAAACGCAAATCAGCGCCTACGCCATCAACCACCGCTTCGACCTGTTCTCCGACTTCACCTATTTCCTCGACAACCCGGTGAACGGCGACCAGTTCGAGCAGACCGACCGGCGCAACGTGTTCGGTGCGCAGGCCTCGCACCAGATGCCCAACAAGCTCGGCGGGCTCGACGGCATCCTGAGCTTCGGCGCGCAGTGGCGCGGCGACCGCATCGGCGAGGTCGGCCTCTACGACACGCAGGCGCGCGAGCGGCTGTCCACCGTGCGCAACGACAAGGTGAGCGAAGACCTCTTTTCGCTCTACGCGCAACAGCTCGTCTACTTCAACGACAGTTGGCGCGGCTATGTCGGCCTGCGCGGCGATGCGCTGCGCCATGACGTGCGGGGCCGCGAACCGGTCTACGGCGCCATCAACAGCGGCAAGGGCCACGACTCGCTCGCGAGCCCGAAGGCCGGACTGGTCTACACCCTGAATCCGCAGAACGAGTTCTACCTCAACGCCGGCGTCGGCTTCCACAGCAACGACGTGCGCGGCGCGACCATCTCCATCGACCCGCAGACCGGCTTGCCGGCCGACCGCGTGCCGGCGCTGGTCAAGGGCAAGGGCGCTGAAGTCGGCTGGCGCTTCCAGCCGAACGAGAACCTCACGGCGACCGTCGCGTTGTGGCAGATGAAGCTCGACTCGGAACTCGTTTACGTCGGCGATGCCGGCACCAGCGAACCGGGCCGGGCCAGCAAGCGCAGCGGCATCGAGGCCACGCTCAAGTGGAAATTCGACAAGGCATGGCGCTTCGAGGTCGATGCCGCCTTGTCGCGCGCGCGCTTCCGCGGCACGCCGCCCGCAGGCGAAGGCAATCACGTGGACAACGCTGTCGAGCGGGTGCTGTCAACGGGAGTGACCTATATCGAGGGACCGCTGACCGCCTCGCTGTGGCTGCGCTACATGGGCCCGCGCGCACTCGACACCACCAACACCGTGCGCTCGCAATCGAACACGCTGCTGAACTTCGGCATGCGCTACGCCATGAACAAGCACCTGACGCTCGGCCTCGACGTCTTCAACCTCGCTGGCCGGAAGGGCAACGACATCGAATACTTCTATGCCTCGTGCACGGCGGGCGAGGTGGCCAGCGGCGCCTGCGGCACCGGCATCGAGGACCGGCACGTGCACCCGATGGACCCGCGCAGCGCAAGGGTCAGCGCGCGCTGGACCTTCTAGCGTCCTGTCGCGTCCCGCAGCACCGTCGCCCGCGGCCAGCCACACGCTCGCCCGGCGCACGCCGCGCAAGCCGCCAAGTCACGCCGTTGCAACAGCGTTGCGACTGCGCAGGCCCGCAACCAGCAGAATCAATCCGAAGACCACGCCATACACACAGGCGACGATGCGCCGTTCACCGCTCCCCGCCGGCCCGAGCAACAGCCCCACGCCAAAGAGCGCCGTGCACACGCTGGCGGCCACCACGGGCCACACGTAGGAGCGTGCGGCAACCGCCTCGCGGCGCTGCTGCATCGCCCGCAGCAGGGCGTAGATCACGCCGGTGATGCCCAGCGCAATGAAGACGGTGACGACGGCGGTCGTGAAGAAGGCCCCCGTGAACAGGTTGGAGGTGATGTTGGGGTTCAGCAGGATCGTGCCGCCGAAGACCAGACGCACCACCCCATCCAGCAGCGTCACGAAGAACACCCATTGCCCGCGCACGCTGCGAAACAGCGCGATGGCAAGACACAGCCCAAGCACGCCATCGATCACGCCGTAATAGCCGCCCAGCGCCGCTTCCCTCGGCGCCATCAGAAGGCAGGCGCCGAACAGCAGGTTGAAGGCACCGCGAAGCAGAAGCAGTTGTCGCATGAACATGGCCCTTGCAATCGGAGATTGCGGACTACCTTACTAGCTTGCCAACCCGCATGCAAACGCTGTCATGCCGCGTGCGATTGCACCTTGGTGCAACGAATGATCGAGAGTGCCACCCTGCAAGGGATATCCGCTACATTCTTCACGCGATGGTTCGCCGACAACCGATGCGACAGCTCAGCCGCAAGGTCATCGATTTTTTCAACACAAGTGGGAGTGAAATTCATATGCGTTATTCCGTGATCGTTCTGGCTGGCGTTCTTGCGCTGTCCCAGGCTGCATTCGCCCAGGACACCAAGCCTGCCAAGTCGGCCGAGGAGATTCGCGCCACCGGCGGCGAACTCGTCACCCGTGCCACCGTCATCGAACTCGACAAGGCCCGCCGCATTGCCGTGTTGAAGGGGCCGGATGGCACCCTGTCCTCCTTCGAGGTTCCCGAATCCGTCAAGAACTTCGACCAGGTCCGTGTCGGCGATCAACTCGTGCTGCGTTACGTTGCCGCCGTCGCGACCCAACTCGAGCCGGTCGCCAAGAACAACGGCATCCGCGAGCGCATCGAAACCACCGCCGAAGCCAAGGCACCGGCCGGCGGATTGCCCGGATCGGGCGCCGCGCGCACGGTCGAAGTGCTGGCCGTGGTCCAGTCGATCGACCGGAAGGCGCGCACGGCCAAGCTGCGCGGCGTCTCGCGCACCGTCACCGTCAAGATCCCCGACGACATGGACGTGAGCAAGATGAAGGCCGGCAGCGAAGTGCGCGCCGTGTTCACCGAGGCCGCCGTGCTGAGCGTGGAGCGCGTCGCCAAGAAGAAGTAGGCCGCAGCCCCCGCGCCCTGGCTTCGGCCTGTGCACCACACACAGGTCGAGCGCGGGGCCACAGGGAAGACCCACCGGACCCATGAGCAGCAAACGCCAACGCAACAAGGCACGCATCGGCGCCGATGCTGCGCACATGGGCGGTGCACCGGGCAAGGCGGCGACAGGTGCGCCCGCGGCGCAGCCCCCGTCGACGCGAAGGAACTTGCTGCTCGCCGCGCTTGGCGCGGCGGCGGTGGGCGGCGCAGCCTACGGCGCCTCGGCATGGTGGCAGTCGCGCCAGCCGCAGCCCGCCGCCAGCATGGGCGCAAGCAAGCCCGCGGCACGGCCCGCGGTCATCGCCGGTGACGGCGTGCGCGGCCCCCAAGGCATGGTGTGGGTTCCCGGCGGGGTCTTCCAGATGGGCAGCGACAGCAAGCTGGCGCAGCCCAACGAGAAGCCCGCCCATCCGGTGCAGGTGCGCGGTTTCTGGATGGACCGATCGCACGTCACCAACGCGCAATTCCGTGCCTTCGTCGACACCACGCACTACCTGACCACCGCCGAGCGCAAGCCCGACTGGGACACCCTGCGCGTGCAGAGTCCGCCCGGCACGCCCAGGCCGCCAGAGGAAGCGCTGGTCGCGGGCGCCATGGTCTTCGTCGGCACCGACAAGCCCGTGGACCTGCGCGACTGGTCGCAATGGTGGCGCTACGTTCCCGGCGCCAACTGGAAGGCGCCGCAAGGCCCCGGCAGCAGCATCGCGGGCAAGGACGACCACCCCGTGGTGCAGGTCAGCTACGAGGACGCGCTGGCCTATGCCAGGTGGGCCGGCAAGCGCCTCCCCACCGAGGCCGAATGGGAGTTCGCCGCACGCGGCGGGCTCGAACAGGCCACCTATGCCTGGGGCGACGATTACCAACCCGACGGCCAGCCGATGGCCAACATCTGGGACAAGTCCGCCAGGGGCCGCTTTCCGGTGGTCCCGGCGATTCCCGTGGTGAGCGCCAAGGCCGGCGGCGCGATCGGCACCCAGCCGGTCGGCACCTTCCTGCCCAACGGCTACGGCCTGGTCGACATGACCGGCAATGCCTGGCAATGGGTGGCCGACTGGTTTCGCGCCGACCATTTCCAACAGCAAGCCAAGGCGCAAGGCAACAACAAGCCCCTCGACAACCCCGCCGGCCCGCAGGACAGCTGGGACCCGGACGATGCCGGTGTCCCGCCCGCCGCGCCGCGACGCGTGACGCGCGGCGGTTCCTTCCTTTGCAACGAAGACTATTGCCTGAGCTACCGCCCGAGCGCACGGCGCGGCAACGACCCTTTCAACCCCATGAGCCACATCGGCTTCCGGCTGGTGAGCGACGCGCCCAAGCCAGCCGGTCAGGGAGACTCTGATCAAGTCCGCCGCGAGGCCGCGCGCCTCGGCGCGGGATGGGATGCAAGGCGCAAACCACAGCCATAGCCAAAGCTATGGCGAGGATTTGCAACGCCGCAGACCGCCCGAGCCGAGGATGCGCGGTCCGCGGGGGACTTGATCAGAGCCTCCTTGGCCTGCGTTCGTCCTGTTGCGATCCTGAGTCGAGTTTCATCCCACTTGTCGGCCCCGGCCGAAGGAGTCAGGAAATGAGGTCTCTCCACCCCGCAAGCGGTGTTCGCTGGTTCTCTTTGTTGCTGCTGCCGCTGCTCCTGCTCCTGGGCGCCCTGCACGGGCCGGCGCACGCGGCGGAAGGTGAATTCAGGGACGAGGAACTCGACCAGATCCTCGCGCCCATCGCGCTCTACCCCGACTCCCTGCTCTCGCAAGTGCTCATGGCCAGCACCTATCCGGCCGACGTGACCGCCGCGGCGGCCTGGTCGAAGGCGCATCCCGACGTGAAGGGCGACGCGGCGATCTCCCAGGTCGCCGACCAGCCCTGGGAGCCCGCGGTGCAATCGCTCACCGCCTTCCCGCAGGTCCTGGCGATGATGGATGCGCGACCGGGCGATGTGCAGAACCTCGGCGACGCGTTCCTGGCCGACCCCGGCCGCGTGATGGACCGCATCCAGTCCCTGCGCAGCCGGGCCCAGCAGTCCGGCAACCTGCAGTCGAACAGCCAGCAGGTGGTGTCGACGTCCGACGAAGGCGGCAGGCAATCCATCGTCATCGAACCGGCGCAGCCGCAGCAGGTGTACGTGCCGGTGTACCAGCCCTCGGTGGTGTACGGGGCCTGGCCGTACCCGGCCTATCCACCGGTCTACTGGCCGCCGCCGGCCTACTACTACCCGGGCGCGGCCTTCGCGGCGGGCTTCGTCTGGGGCGCGGCGGTGGTCGGCATCAACAACGCGCTGTGGGGCGGCTTTGGCTGGGGCGGGCGCAACGTCAACATCAACGTCAACCGCTTCAACAGCATCCACACCAGCCGCACGATCAGCAACGGCAACTTCAACTTCAACCCCGACCGCCGCGGCCATGTGCCGTATCGCGACGCGGGCAGCCGCGCCCGCTTCGGCGGTGACAGGCAGTTCGCCAGCGCGCAGGACCGCCAGAATTTCCGCGGCAAGGATGGCCGCCAGGCGCAGCGAGACCGGGCGGCGCAGCAATTGAAGGCGCGCGGCGCCGATCCGGTCGCAGGACGGCAACGGCTGCAGGGCGCGGACCGCGAGCGGGCCAGCAAGGCGGCGCGCAACACTGGGCGATCCAACTTCGCGGGCGCCACGGCCGGCAAGCGCGGCGCGGGCGGCGCGGGCGGCGCGGGCGGCGCGGGCGGCGCGGCGCGTGCCGACAATTTCAAGCAGGCGCGTCACGACAACGCACTCTCCGGCGTTCGCAACAGCGGCGCGTCTCGCGCCAACGCCAACCGCGGCCGCACCAGCCTGGCGTCGAGCGCCCAGCATCCGAAATTCTCCGGCGCCAGCGCGCGGGGTGGCGGTGGCCGCGCGGCGAGCGGCGGGATGCGCGCGGGGGGTGGCACGCGTGCGGCGGGTGGAACGCGTGCGGCGGTTGCACCGCGTGCGAGTGGCGGCGGGGGCATGCGAGCGGGCGGGGGCATGCATGGCGGCGGCCACATGGGTGGCGGTCGGCATCGTTGAGCAGGTCGAAGCAACTTTGGAGTCCATGCCATGGCACGAACAGTCCGCGCATTCGGCCCCCCTTCCCACGTCGACATGGCCTTGCCAACCCGATGTGATCCCTCTCGTGGAATCGACCGGGCGCGGCCCGGCTCCAGGGGCCCCGTACGCCACGCGCTGGGCGCGACGGCGTTGGCCGCCGCTGCGTGCACGGCCGCCCTGCCAGCCCATGCGCAGGCACCCTTCCCCGAGCCCCGGCAAGCCGCGGACGCACTGGTCGCCGCCGTCGAGTCCCGCGACAACGACGCGCTGGGCCGCGTGCTCGGCGTCGGCTGGCGCGCCCTGTTTCCGCCCGAGGGGGTCGACCCGCGGGACCGCGATGCCTTCCTCGACAAGGCCCGCCAGTCGACCACTGTCAACATCAAGGACGGCCATGCCGACGTGGTGGTCGGCGCCGACGGCTGGGTGCTGCCCATTCCGCTCGTGCAGGGCTGGAACCGGCGCTGGCACTTCGACCTGCACGGCGGACGCGAGGCGCTGCTGGAACGCCGCATCGGCGAGAACGAGCATTCGGCCATCCAGGCCTCGCTGGCCTACCTCGACGCGCAGCGCGAATACGCCTTGTCGGACCGCAACGGCGACGGCCTGCGGGAGTACGCGCAGAGGCTCATCAGCACCCCCGGCAAGCGCGACGGCCTGATCTGGAGCCAGGATCTGGGCGACGAAAGCCCGCTCGGCGAGGACTACCTCCCCAAGGATGGTCGGCAGGGCTACCACGGTTATCGCTTCAAGGTCCTCACCGGCCAGGGCACCGGTGCGCGCGATGGCGCCCGGACCTATGTGATCGGCAAGCGGATGATCGCGGGCTTCGGCCTGCTGGCCTGGCCGGTCGACTACGGCCGCAGCGGCGTGATGAGCTTCATCGTGAACCAGGACGGCGTGGTGTACGAACGCGACCTGGGGCCGCAGACCTCGTATGTCGCGGCGGGGATGCAGCGCTTCAATCCGGATGGGACGTGGAACAAGGCCAGTGAATGACTGCCTTGCGCTGGTCCTGTCCAGGTGGGCGTTGTTCTATTCGACGCCCACTCGCAGTGTGTACTGCGCCGCCGCGCGCTGGCGCGATGCAGCGCGATTGAGATACACCCGCACCCGATACATGCCGTCCTTCGGAAGCGCGCCCGTCCAGCGAGGCTCGCCGCCGATTTCCCCTTGGTACAACGCCTCTTCGGAGTCGGGCGGCAGCACATTGAAGTAGATGGACTTCGAAGCGGATTCGAGGTTGACGGTCATGGTCTGGCCCGCGCGTGCGCGCAGCACGTGGTCTCGCACGTCGCTGTTCGGGCCTTGAAGCTTTCCTGTCGCAGTGCCCTGGCTCGCACCCTTCGCAAAATTGAGCGCTTGCGCGGGGACCGCCGGCTGCGCCTGGCTTGCCGAGGCGGATACGAGCAGCAGCGCAGCAATGGCTGCCTTCCAGCGTGGCGAGGCGCCGTCGGCTTGCTTCGGGATGCGTGGATTGCTTGACGTCATGTGTTTCCTGCTGGGTGGTGGATGGCGACGCGCGTGGTCGCTAACCGGCGCGCATTCGTCGGACGAGGAGCATCCCTGCGACGACGTTCAGTGTCATTCCGAGCGCAAGGAGCATGAAGCTGAGCCAGGTCGGCATCGGCGGCAATGCGAAGAGCAACACCGTCCACGGAAGCGCAAGTGCCAAGGCAAAAACCGCTGACAGCGGGTCGCTGGCGACCCCGAACCAACCGTGGGCGCTTGCCGGTATCAGGAGCAGGCTGAGCAAGCCAAGCAAAGCGTAAATGCCTACGACAAGACGGAGGGCTGAGCGCATCGTGGTCCGAGCCCTGCGGCAGGGTGATTACTTGCTCGGCGGCAACGGGTCGAGGCCGAGGTCCGACAGTCCCAGAAGAAGGCAGTCTATAAAGAAGGTCAATGAAATGCAACGGCGCAGACGACCCCATGCGAAGACGATGGCGGCGCGCTGGCCCTTGCGCGAGAAATCATCCGCCCTTCTGCGGCACCTTGCGCAACCTGGCGGGGTCGTAGCCCTGGCTCGCGACGAACTCCGTCAGGCGCGCCAGGTCCTGGCTGGAAATGCTCGGCGTGCGCGCCATGATCCAGACGTAGTCGCGCTTGTCCCGCGTGATCACGGTCTGCGTGTAGTCGGGCGACAGCCAGGAGATCCGGTAGTCCGCCTTGATGGGCCAGATGTATTGCTGGCCCCAGATGGCGCCTGACTTTTCGTCGAGGACGAAGCCGCGGGACGTGTAGCTCTTGACGGGGCCATCGAAGGCGTCGGCGTTGAAAGTGAAGGTGGTCGGGATGGTGCCGTCCGGGTCGAGCCGGTAGTTCTCCATGGCATTGTGGGCGCCGTTCTCCAGCCGGGTGGGAATGCTGGCGATGACGTACCAGTTCCCCATGAAGCGCGGCAGGTCCACGCGCGGGACCAGGGTCACCGGGGGCCGGTTGTTCCCGGAAACGGTCGCGCAAGCGGCCAGCGCGGCAATGCATGCCAGGGCAACGATTCGCAGAACCATGGGCTTGTCCTCAAACCGGCAACAGTGCCAGTCGAGCCTTGTACGCAGCGCCGGGCGAGAGGGATCAGCCGACTGAAAAGAATTTCGGCGCCAGTTCCATTGAATTCAACGCTTCAACCGCTTCGCCTGCCACTTCACATACGGCACCGTCGCGATGATGCTCACCAGCAGGTACAACATGATGGCCGCGGGCACCTGGTTCATCTCGCCGCCGGTCGCGTTGGCGGTAGCGATGGCAATGGCGATGCCGGGGTGCCGGCAGGCGGTCGACAGCGCGAGCACCTCCCGCTCCTCGGGATCGGGGCCGCCCAGCCAGTGGCCCACGGCCAGCGCGATGGCCACGAACACCACGATCGCGATCAGCGTGCCATCGCCGAGCAAGGCGCCGAGCGCACGGTGGGCGGCGACGACGATCGCCACGCCCGCGATGGGGAGGAGCCACTCGCCCGCGAGGATGGCCGGCCGGGCCACGCGCGCGGCGATCTTCGGGATGAAGCGGTTGCACAGCATGCCCGCCAGCAAGGGCAGCACCGCGGCGGTGAAGATGATCTTCGCGATGGCTTCGGGCGGCATGGCGAAGGTCTTGTTGTAGAACAGGTCGAGCAGCTTCATCTCCAGCGGGATGATGGCCATCGACAGCAAGGCCATCGTCACCATCAGCCCGAGCCCATAGGACGCTTTCCCGCCGGCCTTGTCATGCCGTCGCGGCAGCAGCGGCGGCACGGGCGAGATCGAGAGCACGACCAGCGCGGCCTCGACCGCGTAGCGGAAGTCGAAGGCCTTCGCCAACGCGACGGCCACGATCGGCATGATCACGAACATCGCGAGCAGCGAGCGCAACAGCAGCCCGGGCCGCTTGAAGACGTACATCACGTCTTCCATGGTGGCGCGCAGGCCGAAGCCGAACACCGTCACGATGATGCTCGCCTGCAAGGCAAGGATGACCCAATCGCGTGCTGTCATTGCACCGTCCTTTGTTCAGAAACCACTCTCGCGCCGCAGCACCGCCAGCAGTTGCGTCGCACCTTCTTCCAACAGGCTGCGGCGCGCGCCGTCGATCTGCAGGTGGCCGCGTACCTCCTGCAGCGCCGGCGGCGGCGCATCGAGTTGCACCAGCACATGGAACAGCGCGGGCGTCGGCACCAGCGCCTCGCCCTGCTTCGACGTGGCCAGCGGGCCGCCGTAGCGGTTGGCCAGCATGCGATGTTCGAGTTGCGCGACACGCGTGCTGCCGATGGCGATGACGCGGCCTTCGATGGGTGTGAAGTGCCCTTCCGGATAGAAGCGCACGCCGGCGCCGGCCTCGATGCGGTGCACCTCGTCCGGCTTGATGTAGGCATCGACTTGCCAGCTGCGCGGGTCGACCAGCACGCCCAGCGCCTCCTTGGTGCCGGTCCATTGGCCGGCCTGCCAGTTCGGGTCGACATCGCGCCATTGGCCGGCGAAAGGCGCTTGCAGGTTGAGGCGCGCGATCTCGGAGCGGGCCGCGCGCTCCTCCTGGATCTGCACGCCCAGGCGCTGGCGCGTGGCGGCCTCCTCGGTGAGGCCGGCGGGTTCCGCCATCAAGCCAGTGAGGCGCGCGTTGAAGCTGCGCACACCGGCTTCGCTGCGCGCCATGCGCTCGGTGATGTCGGGTTGCTCCAGCGTGACCAGCGCGTCACCGGCCTGCACCGTGCCCATGCCGCGGATGTCGCGGATCAGCGCGGCGAAGGGCGCGAACACGCGCAGCTGATGCTCGGCCCGCGCCACGCCGTAGGCATGGATCTGCGTCTGCCACGGTATCGCCAGCAAGGCCACCATCGCGGCCATGAAGGCCAGAACATAGAACTTGCGTCGCATGGGAATGCCTGCCCTCCGGGACCACCAGTGCCCCATTTCGCGCCAGACCGGACGCACGATGAACCATGCGATCTCCACCGCGAACAGGAAGATCCCCAGCACCTTGAAGAACAGCAGGTACACCGCCACCGCGATGCCGGCGAACAGCACCAGCCGGTACAGCCAGGTGACCATCGCGAAGGCTATGAGGGCACGGCGCCGCCCGGCGCTGAAGGGCTCGGGCCATTCCTCTTGCAGACCCAGCAATCCGCGCCGCAAGGCCACGCGCGCGAAGCGTTGCGAGCGCTCATGCAGGTTCGGAAAATCCAGCAGGTCCGACAGGATGAAGTAGCCGTCGAAGCGCATGAACGGGCTCGCGTTGAGCGCGATCGACAGCACCCAGCTCGTGGTCGCCAGGTAGAAGAAGCCGTCGCGCAATGCACCCGGCTCGCTCACGGCCCAGGCCAGCGTCGCCAGGCCGGCGAGCGACAGCTCCGTCAGGATGCCGGCGCTCGCAATGGCCAGGCGCTGGCGCGAACTTCGCAGCTTCCAGGCCTCGCCGGTGTCGGTGTAGAGCATCGGCCACAGCACCACGAAGGCCACGCCCATGTGCGCCACCTTCAGGCCCAGCCGCGTGGCGACCAGCGCATGCCCCATCTCGTGCAGGGCCTTGCCGAAGGCCACCGCGATCGCAAAGCCGACGATGCCCTCGGCCGAGAAGGACTCGACCACCGCGCTGCGGAACGCATCCCACTGGTGCGCCACCAGCACCAGGCCCAGCAGGCTCAACGCCAGCACCAGCCAGCCCGTGAGCGGATGGAACAACCAGCCGAGATACTTCGTCAGCGATCGAAGCATGCGTTGCGGCCGCACCAGCGGAATGCGGAAGAACAGGTAGTGATGCAGCCAGCCTTTCCAGGTCAGCCACGGGTTGCCCTCGCTCTGCTTTCGCAGGCGGTCGACGGTGTCCGGGCCGGGGCGCAGCAACTGGTTCTGTTCAAGGAAGCGGCGGAAGTCCAGCACCTGTTCGGCATCGGGCTTGAGCGCGGTCTGCTTCGAGATCTGCTCGCTGATGAGGCGCGGCGTCTGGCCCCAGCGCAGCAGGCATTCGAACTCCAGCCAGCCGATGCGGTAGAAGCGGTTGATGACGGTGTCCTGGATGACCCAGCTCGGCTCCCCGCTGCGGTCCGCCGCGGCTTCGCTCAGGCGCAGGTCCTCACGCAGCGGCGGCAGCGGCAGGTCTTCCGGCGAGAAGGGCAACGCCGACATCACCAGCCCAGCCAGGCGCGCGCCGCCGCGATGGGACGGCGCAGCAGGTAGTAGCCGAGGATCACGCGCTCGCCATACAGCTTGGCCGTGCCGTGCAGGCCCAGGCGGCGCGGGCCGCCGTCGCCTTCGATGCTCACCAGCAGGCGGTAGGCGACCACGCTTTCATCGGTGCTGCGGGCCTGGTAGCTGGTCTCGAGGATCTTGCCCTCCAGCGGTTCCAGCGGATAGGCCGTGAGGTAGAGCGTGACGGGCGCACCCACCTCGAGCGCGATGGCATCGGCCACGGGCAGCTGCACCAGCATCGCCGGTTGCGCTGGGTCGGCCACCTGCAGGATGCGCTCGCCGGTCACCACCGGCTTGCCGATCCAGTCGTTCGGGTCGCTGTACACGGCCACGCCGGCGCGTGGCGACACCACATGCGTGCGCGCCAGTTGCGCCGTCACGGCAGCCCATTCCGATCGGCGCTGCTGCGCCTTGCCGTTGAGTACCGTGAGTTCGCTCTTGCTCTGCGGGTTGTCGAAGGCGCGCTGGCTGGCCGCGAGCAACTCGGCGTCGGCCACGGCGACCTCCCGGCTCAGCACCTCGGCGCGGCTGCGCAGCGTGGTCTCGTCGAGCGTGAACAGAGGCGTGCCCGCTTCCACGGCCTGGTTGGGGCGCACCAGCATCTGCGCGATCACGCCGTCGATGGGCGAGCTGACGATCTTGGCCTCGCGCGAGACGATCTCGGCCGGCGCCAGCGCGGTCTGCCGCACCGGCAGCAAGGCCAGCGCGCCCATCAGCGCGAGCGCCAGCAGGGCATGCCGGCGGCCGGGGCGCCAGCTTGTCAAACGGCGCTGGCCGGTCAAGGTCGACCAGCAATAGGCCCAGGTCTGCCAGAGGCCTTGAAGCAAGGGTTGCAAGGGTTCCAACGGCGGCGCGTCCATGAGGAACAGGATGAGCCCCAGGCGCTTGCCGTTGCGCCCTTGCAGCGGCACGCACCACACGCCGGCCGGCCACCATTCGGTCCAGCCGTCGGCCACCTCGGCGGGCGGCTTCAGCGCATCGCGCGACAGCCACTGCGGCTCGTTGCCATGCAACTGTTTCGCCAGCCAGCGCGCGCTGCGGCGCAGCCAGACAAGGTAAGGCGAATCGTCCTGCGGCTTGGCCAGTCCCGACACGCACAGCAGCTCGAAGCTTTCTCCCCGCTGCGCCAGCACCAGCGCCTGCCGGAACTGCAGCAGCGGATAGAGATCGTTGGCCATCGAGAAGGCCAGCGTGTTCAGCGTATCGGCGGACAGCGCCTTGTCGCGCAGCGCGCCCAGGTTGAGCAGGAGTTGCGCAGGGAGTTGGACGCGGTCGTTCACGGAGAGCTCGGGAAGCTCGCGATGCCGCTCATGCCGGCGATCAGGTCGGGAAACTTGTCGTCGAGCTTGCCTTCCAGTTCCACGGTCTGCGCCACCGCATCGACGCGCGCATTGATGGCGCTGATGCGGGCCGGGTAGGTCTTGCCGGTCTCCGCGATGCTGACCGTGAAAGGCTGGCCCGCCGCCAGTCCCTTGAGCAGCGTCGAAGGCACGTTCAGCCGCAGCTTGAGCGCGCTGTCGCTCACGATGTCGAACAGCGGCGTGCCCGCGCTGACGGTCTGGAAGGACTTGGCATAGACCTTGGCCACGCGTGCCGCAAAAGGCGCGCGCACCGCGCAGTAGCCGGCCTGCGTCACGGCCAGGGTGCGGGCACCGGCGGCCTTCTCGGCCTCGGTGTTGGCCATGGAGACCTCGATGTCGCCCACCGCATTCAATTCACGCAAGGCCTTCTTGGCATCGAGGTTCTGCCGGGCCTGGGCGAGTTCGGCTTCCGCCACCTTGGCGCGCGCCACCTGCTCGCCGCATTGCAGTTGCACCAGCAGGGCCCCCTTGGGCACCTGCTTGCCGAGTGACGCGCCGATTTCGCCCAGCGTGCCGTTCATCTGGGCCGACAGTGTGGTCTCCAGCTCCGCCACCAGCAGCACGCGGATGGCCGACGGGTCCACGGCCGCGGACTTGGGTACGGGCCGCTGCCCCGGCAGCGGCACGGCGGGCGCCTGCGCGAACACGGGCATGCCGAGGGCGATGCCGAGGGCGATGCCGAGGAACAGCGCGACAAGCTCAAGTCGACGTGGCCTTGCCCTCTCGACGGGATCCCAACAGGGGCGCGGGCCGGGTGTCGCCCGGACCCGGCACTCGGGGTCTGGGCTTTCAACGCTTGACAAGGCTCGCACCAGTACCTCCCCGGATCAGCTTGTTCTGTTCCATGTCGGTGGTCACGCGCTCGATCTCCGCGGCCAGGGTCTTGATGTCATAGCTGTCGATGGCCGTCGGGAACACGTCCAGGCCCACCGAGTTGTACAGGCGCCCCCATGCGGCCTCCGCATTGGAGAAGGCGGCCTCGCGCTGGTAGCGCGACAGCAGGTAGCGGCCCTCGGCCCGGATCACCTCGAGGTCCGAGCCCAGCGTGGTCTTCTTGGCGGCGCGCGCATAGTCGAGCAGGCTGGTGTCGACCCGCAGGCTTTCGTTGGCGAACTGCACCTCCTGCAGCGTGAGCTGGTAGCGCAGCGCGCCCACGCGCACCTGCGTCAGGATGGCCATCGACAGGGCGATGCGCCGGGCGTCGTCGGTCTCGCGCTGCGACTGTTGGGTGGCGTTCAGGGACGGCAGGGCCAGCAGCTTGAGCAGGTTGATCGACACGTCGATGCCGACGGCGTTCCAGTGGTTGTTGTAGAGATAGATGTTGGAGTCGTACTGGGTGCTGACGCTGACGCCGATGCTGGGCCAGAGCTGCGCCTTCGCGATCTCCATGTCACGCTCGTTCACCCGCTTGCGATACCACTCCTCCATGATTTCCGGCCGCCGCACCAGCGAGAGCTGCTCGAGCTGGCTGACGTCCGGCCCGATCATCGGCAACACCGGGTCGGGCGTGTCGACCAGCTGCATCGGCGAATTGGCCGGCAGCGACATCAGCGCGCGCAGTTCCGCCTGCGAGAACTCCAGGTCCTGCCGGCGGATGGTCAGCAGCGACACCGAGTCGAGCAAGGCGCGCTGGTAGGCCAGGATCTCCTGGCGCGGCATCAGGCCCTTGTCCTGCGCCTCGCGGGCCTGCCGCAGCGCATCGTTGGTGCGCTTGAGCAGGCCGTCCACCTGCGGCAGCAGGCGCTGCGCGCCGAGTGCGCGCCAGTAGGCATTGCGCACGTCCTGCAACACGTTCTGCGCGACCTTGCGGCGCCGCTCCTCGGCCATCAGGATCTGGTCCGCCTTTTGCGCGGTGCGGTAGTAGGCAATGCTGAAATCCAGCGTGCTCCAGCTCAGACCCAGGCTGCTGAGATTGCGATAGCGCTCTTCCGAGGTGGAGGCCCGCAAGCTGACCTGGCGGTCCTCGATGCCGATCGAGGTGCCGCCCGAATCGTTGTCGCGCCCGGTGCGGGCGGCCGAGGCCACCAGGCGGGGCAGCATCTCGTAGCTGGAAACGTCGCGCAGGTTGACGGCCAGCGCGCTCTCCATCAGCTTGAGGCGGTGGTCGAGGTTGTACTTCAGCGCACGGGCCGCGGCCTCGTAGAAGGTGATGGGGCCGGTGACCGGCTCCTGGTCCGCGTACATCCTGACCTGGTCGGCCTTGGCCCGATCGACGGTTTCATCCTGCGTGTAGGGCTGCTGCCGGATGTTCGTGCACGCCGCCAGCGCCAGCGCCAGCATGGCCGCGCCGGGAGCCTTGAGGGACCAGTACCACACGTCGGTGCTACTGGAACCAGGAGGGACTGAACTGCCGGGAGGCCAACCTGAGTTGCTCCGTGAAGGCGGTAGCGGTCTGTCCATCCCCGAGGATGTTGTTGCCATTGGGTTGATCTCCGTTGTTTTCGTTGCTCGCACGCTGGGCCGGACCGACGGTGAGATCGCCATCGGAACCCGTGAACACCGATGGCCCGCCGAGCAGGCCGTCCGCCGTCAGGCTGACGCGCCCATGGCGCCCGACCAAGCGGGCCAGGTCGATCTGGCTGGCGATGGCGCTCGCGCGCACCGCCTGGTGGATGTACTGCTCGCCGACTTCGCCGAGGCCCGCGCCGATCGATTCGCTCTGGATGCCGCGGTCGAACACCAGGGCGGCATCGGTGCCATCGGTGGCCAGGCGCGACAGGCGGCTGATCAGCGAATTGGTCTCGACCACCGGCGCGATGAAGACGGCCGGGTCGACCTCGGTCGTCAGCAGCCCGTCGTCCCTGCGCTCGAAGTGGCGGAAATGCGGCCCCGGGTCCTCGACGTCGATGAACTGCGGCGAAATCTCCAGGTCGATGCGCAGCTCCGCCTGGTCGGTGCCGCCGCTGCTGTCGGCAACGGTGTAGGTGAACACGTCCGTCAGCACCCGCCCGGCGCCGGCCTGGGCCTGCACTTCCGGGTTGCTCTGGTCGATGGTGTAGGTGTAGTTGCCGAAGAGGTCGATGACCAGCGTGCCATAGCGGCCCTTGATCGGCTGGTCGATCGTGTGCACCGGGCCGGTTTCCGTTTCAGCGCCCGCGCGGATGCCCACGACATGCAGGGTATCGGCGAGGTCGACGTCGGAATCGTTGGGCAGCACGTTGCCGACGGCCTGCGGCTCGGGTGTCTGGTCGGACGCGAAGTTGCTGTCGTCCCGCGCGACCGGATTGTCGTTGGCGGGATTCACGGTGATCACCAGCCGCGCCTGCGACTCGGCGCCTTCCGCGTCGCGCATGGTGTAGTTGAAGACTTCGGTGAGCGGATAGACCAGGCCGGTGCGATAGGGGCGGAGCGCCTGCACAGCGGGGTTGTCGTTGTCCACCGTGTAGGTGTAGCTGCCGTCGGCATTGAGCACCAGCGAGCCATAGAGGCCCGCAAGCGGCAGGCCGGCGAGGGACTGGACGCCGGCGCTGTTCGCGTAGTGCTCGACCGCCTTGGTCTCGCCATTGGCGACGCTGTCGACGTCGCTGTCGTTGTCGAGCACGTTGCCCGTCGGGTTGACGCCAGGGGTGGCGTTGAAGGTGCCGCCGGCTTCCACCGCGATGATGGCGTCGTCGCTGGCAACGGGCGTGTCGTTGCGGCCGTCGACGGTGATGCGCAGTTCGGCCACGGTGCCGACGTCGAACTGGTCGTGGACGGTGTAGCTGAACACGTCCTCCAGCGTCTGGCCGCTCACGCGCAGGGCCTGCACCTCGGGCAGCGTGTTGTCCACCGTGTAGCGCCAGCTGCCATCGGCGGCCAGGGTCAGCTCGCCCCAGAGGCCGCGCAGCGCCGCGCCGCCGACTTCGCCCGCATTGCCGAAACCGTTCTCGGTGCCGGTACGGAAGTCCGCCACATGCATCGGGTCGCGATCGAACTCGACGTCGTTGCCCAGCACGTTGCCGCTCGGGTCCAGGCCCGGCACGGCATTGGCCAGCCCGCCCGCTTCCACCGCCACGGCCGTGTCGTCCAGGCCTTGCGGCAGGTTGTTGCGGCCGCGCACGATGATGGACAGTTGCGCGAGGTCGTCGAGCCCGCCCAGGTCGGTGACGCGGTAGGTGAAGGTGTCCACCACGAACTCGCCCGGCAACAGCGCCAGCACTTCGGGCGAGAAGGAGTTGACGCGGTAGATGTAGTCCCCGTTGGCGCCGATCACGAGCTCGCCGTAAAGGCCAATCAGCAGCGCGCCATTGGTGCGGTCGGAGCCGGCCCGGATGGCCGTGAAGGGGCGCGGGATCCCGCCCCCAGGCTCGATCTCCGCGCCGGTCCGGATGCCGGTGCCGGTGTCGACATCGGTGCGGTCCACGTCGGCGTCGTTGTTCAGCACGTTGCCGGTCGGGTTGATGCCCCTCGAACCGGCCAGCGCCGGCACGGCCAGGTCGCTGTCATCGGTGGCCACTGGCGCGTCCCAGGCGCCCTGCACCACCACCGTGATCTGCGCAATGTCGCTGGCGCCCTGGGTGTCGTGCATGCGGTAGGTGAAGGACTCGGTGAGCGTGTCGCCCGCGCGCATGCGCTGCACCAGGAAGGCATCGTTGTCGACCACGTAGCTGTAGGTGCCGTCGGCATTGACGGTGAGCGTGCCCCACTGGCCGACCACGACCTGGCTGCCGTTGACCGGCCGGAACAGGCCGCCCTCGGCTTCGGTGCCGCCGCGGATGCCATCGACCGTCTTGGTGTCGTTGGCATCGACGTCGGTGTCGTTGCCCAGCAGGTTGCCGGTGGGATTGATGCCGGGCGTCTGGTTGAGCACGCCGCCGGCTTCCTGGGCGATGAGCGGATCGTCGATGGCGATGGGGTCGTCGTTGCGGCCGTGGATGGTGACCGTGAGCGTCGCGGTGCTGGTGGCGCCTTCCGCGTCGATGAGGGTGTAGGTGAAGACATCGCTGAGCGTGTCGAACTCGATGCGCAGGGCCTCGACGGCCGGGTTGGCGTTGTCGACGGTGTAGCTGTAGCTGCCGTCGGCATTCAGGATCAGGCTGCCGTAGGCGCCGGCGAAGGGCGTGCCCAGCGTGCCGAAGGAGAGACCCTGGCGGAAGCCGGAGACGCTGAGCGTCTCGCCGTTGTCGCCGCTGTCCACGTCGCCGTCGTTGAGCAGCACGTTGCCGGTGGGGTCGGTGCCGGTCACGGCATTGCCGATGCCACCGGCCTCGACGGCGCGGGCGGTGTCGTCGACGGCGCCGGGGGTGTCGTCAACGCCCTGGATGGTGATGGTCAGCGTGGCGCGGTCTTGCTGGCCTGCCGTGTCGGCCACGGTGTAGCTGAAGCGGTCGTGCAGCGTCTGGCCGTTGGTGCGCAGGGCCTGGACCTCGGCCTGGTTGTTGTCGAGGCGGTAGCTGTAGCTGCCGTCGGCATTGAGGGTGAGCCAGCCGTAGGCGCCGTGCAGTTCGCTGGCGAGTATGCCGTCGGTACCGGTGCCGAACTCGATGCCGGTGCGCACGCTGGAGACGGACTTGGTCTCGCCGTAGTCGATCGGGCTGGCGGCGCCGCCGTCGACGTCGGTGTCGTTGGTGAGCACGTTGCCGGTCGGGTCGATGCCGGGGGTGCCGTTGTCGACACCGCCGGCTTCGAGGGCGGTGGCCGCGTCGTCCGCGGCGACGGGGGTGTCGTCGGTGCCGCGGATGGTGACGGTGAGCGTCGCGGTGGTGCTCGCGCCGAGGGCATCGGTCAGCGTGTAGGTGAAGGCTTCGGTGAGGGTGTCGGCGGGCGTGCGCAGGGCCTGGACTTGTGCGTTGTTGTTGTCGAGGGTGTAGCTGTACGCACCGTCGGCACCGAGGGTGAAGCTGCCGTAGGCGGTGGTGAGCGGCGTGCCCAGCGTGCCATTGGTTGCGCCTAGGGTGTAGCCCGTGAGTGAGATCGCCTCGCCGTAGGCAGGGCCGTCCACGTCGCGATCGTTTTCCGTGATGACGTTGCCGCTGGGGTTGGTGCCCGGCGTACCGTTGGCGATGCCGCCGGCCTCGATGGAGAGCGCCGTGTCGTTGACCGCCACGGGCGTGTCGTTCGCGCCCTGGATGGTGATGGTCAGCGTGGCGCGGTCCGAGGCGCCTGCGGCGTCGGTGGTGGTGTAGCTGAAGCTGTCGACCAGCGTGTCGGTGGGCTGGCGCAACGCCTGGACCTCGGCCTGGTTGTTGTCGAGGCGATAGCTGTAGATGCCATCGGCGTTGAGCGTGAGCCAGCCGTAGGCGCCGCGCAATTCGGTGCCGAGGATGCCATTGGTGCCGGTGCCGGCTTCCGTGCCGGTGCGCACGGTCGAGACGGGGAAAGCTTCCCCGTTGGCCGGCGCGTCGACGTCGCTGTCGTTGGTGAGCACGTTGCCGGTGGGGTCGGTGCCGGCGGTGCCGTTGAGGATGCCGCCGGCCTCGATGGCGGTGGCTGCATCGTCGAGGGCGACCGGCGTGTCGTCGGTGCCGCGGATGGTGATGGTCAGCGTCGCGGTCGTGGTCGCGCCCAGCGCATCCTGCAATGTGTAGGTGAAGACTTCGGTGAGCGTGTCGAGCGGCGTGCGCAGCGCCTGCACGTCGACGTTGTTGTTGTCCAGCGTGTAGGTGTAGCTGCCGTCGGCATTGAGCAGCAGGCTGCCGTAAGTGGTCGTGAAGGCCGTGCCGACGGTGCCGGGGGTCGCGCCTTGCACATAGCTCGCGATGGTCAGCACTTCGCCGTAGGCGGGGCCATCGACATCGCTGTCGTTTTCGGTGATGACGTTGCCGCTGGGATTGGTGCCCGGTGTGCCGTTGGCGATGCCGCCGGCCTCGATGGAGAGCGCCGTGTCATTGACCGCCACCGGCGTGTCGTTGGCGCCCTGGATGGTGATGGTCAGCGTGGCACGGTCCGATGCGCCTGCGGTATCGGTGGTGGTGTAGCTGAAGCTGTCCGTCAGCGTGTCGGTGGCCAGGCGCAGGGCCTGCACCTCGGCCTGGGCGTTGTCGAGGCGGTAACTGTACGTGCCATCGGTGTTGAGCGTGAGCCAGCCGTAAGCGCCGCGCAGTTCGGTGCCGAGGACACCGTCGGTGCCGGTGCCGGCTTCCGTGCCGGTGCGAACGGTGGAGACGGGGAAGGCTTCGCCATTGGCCGGAGCATCCACATCGCTGTCGTTGGTCAGCACGTTGCCGGTCGGGTCGGTGCCGGCGGTGCCGTTGGCGATACCGCCGGCCTCGATGGCGGTGGCCGCATCGTCGACGGCAACCGGTGTGTCGTCGGCGCCCTGGATGGTGATGGTCAGCGTGGCGGTCGTGGTCGCGCCCAGCGCATCCTGCAATGTGTAGGTGAAGACTTCGGTGAGCGTGTCGCTCGGCTGGCGCAGCGCCTGCACATCGACGTTGTTGTTGTCCAGCGTGTAGGTGTAGCTGCCGTCGGCATTGAGCAGCAGGCTGCCGTAGGTGGTCGTGAAGGCGGTGCCGACGGTGCCCGCTCCGGCGTTGTACGTGTAGCCCGCAATGGTGATCGCCTCGCCGAAGGCATCGACATCGCTGTCGTTTTCCGTGATGACGTTGCCGCTCGGGTCGGTGCCCGGCGTGCCGTTGGCGATGCCGCCGGCTTCGATGGCGGTCGCCACGTCGTTGACGGCCACCGGCGTGTCGTTCGCGCCCTGGATGGTGATCGCCAGCGTCGCGCGGTCGGTCTGGCCCGTCGTGTCGATGACGGTGTAGCTGAAGTTGTCGACCAGCGTGTCGGTGGCCAGGCGCAGCGCCTGCACCTCGGCCTGGTCGTTGTCGAGCCGATAGGTGTAGCTGCCATCGGCATTGAGCGTGAGCCAGCCGTAGGCGCCGCGCAACTCGGTGGCGAGGGTGCCGTCGGTGCCGGTGCCGGCCTCGGTGCCGGTGCGCACGCTGGAGACGGCCTGCGTCTCGCCATAGTCGATCGGGCTGGCGGTGCCGCCGTCGACATCGGTGTCGTTGGTCAGCACGTTGCCGGCAGGGTCGGTGCCGGCGGTGCCGTTGAGCACGCCGCTGGCCTCGACGGCGGTGGCCGCATCGTCGGTGGCCACCGGTGTGTCGTCGGTGCCCTGGATGGTGATCGTCAGCGTCGCGGTGGTGGTCGCGCCCAATGCGTCGGTCAGCGTGTAGGTGAAGACTTCGGTGAGCGCGTCGGTGGGCGTGCGCAGCGCCTGGACCGCGGCGTTGTTGTTGTCGAGCGTGTAGGTGTACGCACCGTCGGCGCCGAGCGTGAAGCTGCCATAGGCCGTGGTGAGCGGCGCGCCCAGGGTGCCCGCGGTTGCGCCGAGCGTGTAGCCGGTGAGCGAGATCGCCTCTCCGTTGGCATCGACGTCGCTGTCGTTTTCGGTGATGACGTTGCCGCTCGGGTCGGTGCCGGCCGTGCCGTTGGCGATGCCGCCGGCTTCGATGGCGGTCGCCACATCGTTGACGGCGACCGGCGTGTCGTTGGCGCCCTGGATGGTGATGGTCAGCGTTGCGCGGTCCGATGCGCCCGCGGTGTCGGTGGTGGTGTAGCTGAAGCTGTCCGTGAGCGTGTCGGTGGGCTGGCGCAGCGCCTGCACCTCGGCCTGGTCGTTGTCGAGGCGGTAGCTGTAGGTGCCGTCGGTGTTGAGCGTGAGCCAGCCGTAGGCGCCGCGCAGTTCGGTGCCGAGGACGCCGTCGGTGCCGGTGCCGGCTTCCGTGCCGGTGCGCACGCTGGAGACGGGGAAGGCTTCGCCATTGGCCGGTGCATCGACGTCGCTGTCATTGGTCAGCACGTTGCCGGTCGGGTCGGTGCCGGGGGTGCCGTTGAGGATGCCGCCGGCCTCGATGGCGGTGGCCACGTCGTCGACCGCGGTCGGCGTGTCGTCGGTGCCGCGGATGGTGATGGTCAGTGTCGCGGTGGTGGTGGCGCCGGCCGCGTCGGTCAGGGTGTAGGTGAAGACTTCGGTGAGCGTGTCGAGCGGCGTGCGCAGCGCCTGCACGTCGACATTGTTGTTGTCCAGCGTGTAGGTGTAGCTGCCGTCCGCAGCGAGCAACAAGCTGCCGTAGGTGCTGGCGAAGGCCGTGCCGACGGTGCCGGGCGTCGCGCCTTGCACATAGCTTGCGATGGTCAGCACTTCGCCATAAGCGGCGCCGTCCACGTCGCTGTCGTTTTCGGTGATGACGTTGCCGCTGGGATTGGTGCCCGGTGTGCCGTTGGCGATGCCGCCGGCTTCGATGGCGAGCGCCGTGTCATTGACCGCCACCGGCGTGTCGTTCGCGCCCTGGATCGTGATGGTGAGCGTGGCCAGGTCGGTGGTGCCGTCCGCGTCGGTGACGGTGTAGGTGAAGCTGTCGACGAGCGTATCGGTGGACTGGCGCAGGGCCTGCACGGCGGGCAGCGTGTTGTCGACCACGTAGGTGTAGCTTCCGTCGGCATTGAGCGTGAGCGAGCCGTAGGCGCCGGGCAGCGCGGTGCCGAGCGTGCCGGCCGTGCCGGTGCCGGCCTCGGCGCCGGTGCGCACGGCGGTGACCGGGAAGGCTTCGCCGTTGGCGGGCGAATCCACGTCGACATCGTTGTCGAGCACGTTGCCGGCCGGGTCGGTGCCGGGCGTGCCATTGGCAATGCCGCCGGCCTCCACTGCCGTGGCCGCGTCATCCGTGGCGGCGGGCACGTCGTTGGTGCCCTGGATGGTGATGGTCAGCGTCGCGGTGGTGGTGGCGCCGGCCGCATCGGTCAGGGTGTAGGTGAAGACTTCGGTGAGCGTGTCGGCGGGCGTGCGCAGGCCCTGCACATCGGCATTGTTGTTGTCGAGCGTGTAGGTGTAGCTGCCGTCGGCATTGAGCAGCAGGCTGCCGTAGGTGGCCGCGAAGGCGGTGCCGACGGTGCCGGGGGTCGCGCCTTGCGTGTAGCTCGCGATGGTCAACACTTCGCCGTAAGCGGGGCCATCGACGTCGCTGTCGTTCTCCGTGATGACGTTGCCGCTGGGGTTGGTGCCCGGCGTGCCGTTGGCGATGCCGCCGGCTTCGATGGCCGTTGCGACGTCGTTCACCGCCACCGGCGTGTCGTTGGCACCGTGGATGGTGATGGCCAGCGTGGCACTGTCGGCAGCGCCGGCCGTGTCGGTGATGGTGTAGCTGAAGTTGTCGACCAGCGTGTCGGTGGGCTGGCGCAACGCCTGGACCTCGGCCTGGTCGTTGTCGAGGCGATAGCTGTACGTGCCGTCGGCGTTGAGCGTGAGCCAGCCGTAGGCGCCGCGCAGTTCCGTGCCCAGCACGCCGGCCGTGCCGGTGCCCGCAGCCTCGGTGCCGGTGCGCACGCCGGTGACGGGGAAGGTCTCGCCATTGGCGGGCGAATCCACGTCGCTGTCGTTGGCGCGCACGTCGCCGGTCGGGTCGGTGCCGACAGTGCCGTTGGCGATGCCGCCGGCCTCGATGGCGTCCGCCACGTCATCGACGGCGACTGGCGTGTCGTTCGCGCCGCGGATGGTGATGGTCAGCGTCGCGGTGCTGGTGGCGCCGAGCGCATCGGTCAGCGTGTAGGTGAAGACTTCGGTGAGCGTGTCGGCGACTGTGCGCAAGCCCTGCACATCGGGGTTGTTGTTGTCGAGCGCGTAGACGTAGCTGCCATCGGCATTCAGCGTGAAGGTGCCGTAGGTGGCGGTGAACGCCGCGCCGACGGTGCCGGCGGTCGCGCCCTGCACGTAGCTCGCGATGCTGAGCACTTCGCCGTTGGCATCGACATCGGTGTCGTTGGGCGTGATGACGTTGCCATCGGCGCCGATGCCCGGGTTGCCGTTGTTGACGCCGCCGGCCTCGATGGCATTGGCCACATCGTCGACCGCGACCGGCGTGTCGTTGGCGCCCTGGATGGTGACGGTGAGCGTGGCCAGGTCGGTGGCGCCGTCCGCGTCGGTGACGGTGTAGGTGAAGCTGTCGACGAGCGTGTCGGTGGGCAGGCGCAGGGCCTGCACAGCGGCCAGCGTGTTGTCGACGACGTAGGTGTAGCTGCCATCGGCATTGAGCGTGAGCGAGCCGTAGGCGCCGAGCAGCGCCGTGCCGAGCGTGCCGGCGGTGCCGGTGCCAGCCTCGGTGCCGGTGCGCACGGCGGTGACGGGGAAGGCCTCGCCATTGGCGGCCGAATCCACGTCGACGTCGTTGGTGAGCACATTGCCGGTCGGGTCGGTGCCGGGTGTGCCGTTGGCAAGGCCGCCGGCTTCCACCGCGGTGGCCGCATCGTCCGTGGCCACGGGCACGTCGTTCGCGCCCTGGATGGTGATGGTCAGCGTGGCGGTGGTCGTCGCGCCCAGCGCGTCGCTCAGCGTGTAGGTGAAGACTTCGGTGAGCGTATCGCTCGGCTGGCGCAGCGCCTGCACGGCGGCATTGTTGTTGTCCAGCGTGTAGGTGTAGCTGCCGTCCGCATTGAGCAGCAGCGTGCCGTAGGTGCTGGTGAAGGCGGTGCCCGGCGTGCCGGTGTTGGCGCCCTGCGTGAAGCTGGCGATGCTGAGTGTTTCGCCGAACTGGTCGACATCCGTGTCGTTGGGTGTGATGACGTTGCCGCTCGGGTCGGTGCCGGCGGTGCCGTTGGCGATGCCACCGGCCTCGATCGCGGTGGCCACGTCATCGACCGCCACCGGCGTGTCGTTGGCGCCCTGGATGGTGATGGCGAGCGTGGCCCGGTCGGTGGTGGCCTGCGAGTCGACCACGGTGTAGCTGAAGTTGTCGACCAGCGTGTCGGTGCTCTGGCGCAGGGCCTGCACCTCGGCCTGGTCGTTGTCGAGCCGGTAGCTGTACGTGCCGTCGGCGTTGAGGGTGAGCCAGCCGTAGGCGCCGCGCAGCTCGGTGCCGAAGACGCCGTCGGTGCCGGTGCCGGCCTCGGTGCCGGTCCTGAAATCGGTGACCGTCTTCGTTTCGCCGGTGTCGACATCGGTGTCGTTGGCCAGCACGTCGCCGGCCGGGTCGGTGCCGGCCGTGCCGTTGGCGATGCCGCCGGCTTCCACCGCGGTGGCGGCATCGTCGACAGCCACCGGGTTGTCGTTGCGGCCGTCGATGGTGATGTGGAGTTCGGCCAGGTCGCTCAGCAGGCCGACGTCGCTGACCTGGTAGGTGAAGAACTCGTCCAGCGTCTGCCCGGCTTGCAGGCCCTGCACGGCCGGGTTGGCATCGTCCAGCGTATAGGTCCAGGCGCCATCCGCGCCGATCACCAGCGTCCCGTAGATGCCGGCGATGCTCGTGGTGCCGGTGGCCGCCACGGTCGTCAGCGCGCCGCCGGCAGCTTCCGTGCCGACGCGGATGGCGCTGACCACGTCCACCTCGCCGTTCGCGGGGGTGTCGACATCGCTGTCGTTGGTCAGCACGTTGCCGCTGCCGGTGCTGCCGGGCGTGCCGTTCAGCACCCCGCCCGCCTCGACGGCCAGGCCGGTGTCGTTGGTGGCGATCGGCGTATCGTTGGCGCCCTGGACGGTGACGGCCAGCGTCGCGCGGTCGGTGGTGGCAGCGGCGTCGCTGACCGTGTAGCTGAAGTTGTCGACCAGTGTGTTGGCCGTGGTGCGCAGGGCTTGCACCTCGGCCTGGGCGTTGTCGACGCGGTAGCTGTAGGTGCCGTCGGCATTCAGCGTGAGCCAGCCGTAGGTGCCGCGCAGTTCGGTGCCGAAGACGCCGGTGGTGCCGGTGCCGGCCTCGTTGCCGGTCCTGAACTCGGTCACGGTCTTGGTGTCGCCGGTGTCGCTGTCGGTGTCGTTGGTGAGCACGCTGCCGGTCGGGTCGGTGCCCGGCGTGGCGTTCAGCGTGCCGCCCGCCTCGACGGCCGTGGCCGCATCGTCGACGGCCACGGGCACATCGTTGCTGCCGGTGATGACGATGTGCAGGTTGGCCAGGTCGCTGAGGCCGCCGGTGTCGGTCACGGTGTAGCTGAAGGTCTCCTCCAGCGTCTCGCCCGCCTTCAGGCCCTGCACCAGCGGGTTGGCATCGTCGGGGGTGTAGGTGTAGTCGCCGTTCGCGGAGATCTGCAGCGAGCCGTAGAGCCCTGCGATGGTCGTCGGGCTGCCCGCGGCGACCGGCGTGACCTGGCCGCGATCGTCTTCCGGCACATCGCGGATGCCGGTGACGGTCTTGGTCTCGCCATTGGCGACGGTGTCGACGTCGGTGTCGTTGGTCAGCACGTTGCCGGTGGCGACCGAACCGGGCGTGCCGTTGGCGACGCCGCCCGCTTCCACCGCCGCGCCTTCGTCATTGACCCCGACCGGCGTGTCGTTGGCCGGCAGGATGGTGAAGGTGAGGGTCGGGACGGAGGGCGAGGTGTCCGGTGCGCCGGCCTGGTCGGTCACGACGTACTCGAAGGTCTCGGTCAGCGTCTGGCCGGTGGCGCGCAGGGCCTGCACCAGCGGGTTGGCGTTGTCCACGGTGTACTTGTAGCCGCCCGCGATGTTGAAGGACAGCGTGCCGTAGAGGCCGACGACATCGACCGGGTCGACCGGCGGCGGCGTGGCGGTGTTGCCCGTTCCCACGCTCCGGATGCTGACCAGGTGCAAGGTGTCGGCGTTGGTGGCGATGTCGACATCGATGTCGTTGGCCAGCATGTTGCCGGTCGGGTTCACGCCCGGCGTGCCGTTGTTGGGGCCGCCGGCCTCGGTCGCATTGACGGCGTCGACCACGCTTTGCGGCGGGTCGTTCACCGGCAGCAGCACGATCTGCAGCACGTCGCTGTCCTGCAGCTGGTCTTCCACCGGCTCGGCCGGGATGCCGTCGCCGTCGACGTCGCCGAAGTTGCCACGGTCCTTCGTCAGCACGGTGAGCGTGTCGTTGCCGTTGAAGTTGAGCGCGCCGAGGTAGTTGATGTGGCTCAGCGCCGCGTTGAGGTCGGCCAGCGTGCCGCTCAGCGTCATCGAGGCCGTGCCCGTGCCGGTGGAGGTGACGCCCGGGGTGGCCTGCGAGAGGTCGAGCACGCCCTTGGTCACGGTCAGCGTGACGTCGAGCAGGCCGGTGCCTGAATCCGGGTCGGCGATGGTGATCGGGGCAATCTGCAGCAGCACGTCCTCCAGGCCGTTCTGCGTCGCGGGCAGCGTGTTGACCGGCGCATCGTTCTGCTGCACGTAGCCGACGTTGGCCACCGCCGTCGCGCCTTCGCCGACCGTCGACACCATCTGGCCGAGCGGCGTGGCCGTGTCGGTGTCGATGCGCACGCGCAGTTCGCCGATGGGTTGCGCCAGCGTCACCGGCGTGGGTGCATCGATGCGGTACTGCCCGGCCGCGAGCGCGCTGAAATTGAAGACGCCGCTGGCGTTGGTCACGGTGGTGAAGGTGGCGTTGTCGGCCGTGGTGGCCAGGTTGCCATCGACGCCGCCCCAGGTCAGCGTGACAGTCTGGCCCGCCACGGGCGGACCGTCCGGCGTGGTGCTGGCGTCGGCCGAGTTCGAGTCGTCCCACAGCGTGCCGGTGATGAGGCCCAGGCCCGCGCCTTCTGTCAGCACATAGGTGTTGGGGGCGGTGCCGTTGCCGGTGCGCTCGCCGTCGGTGGTGCCGTCGGTGCCCACGCTCGACCCGCCCCAGGTGGTGAAGGTCTCCGGCAGGCTGCTCCAGACCAACGTGGCATCGGTATTGGCGAAGGCCGCGTCGACCGGCACGTCGACGGTGTAGTTCACGATCACCACGGCGCCGGGGTCCAGCTTGGCGAAGTTGACGGTGATCCCGCCCGCGCCGGCGTTGAAGGTCACGCCGGACGGCAAGGTGCCCAGCGTGTAGACCGTGCCGTCGATGGACACGCTGACCGGCGTGAACCCGGTGGCGCCCGCGAAGCCGTCGACCAGTTGCACGTCGTAGGCCGGCGCCGTCCCGTTCTGCGTGAAGCGCACCGACACATTGGCCTGGCTGGTGGTGGCCGTCGCATTAGGCGTGAAGCTGTCGACCTGCTTGACGACGCTGTTGAAACCGGGCTCGACGATGTCCTCGTAGATGGGCTGGCCCGTGGCCAGTTGCGTGCCGGCCACCGCGGTCTGCGCCACCGCAAAGAGCTGGGTGCCCGCGACATTGGGAGCGACGTTGAGCACCCGCGTGTTGAATTCGATGGTGACGTATTCCAGCGTGGGATCGCTCTCGGCCACTGTCAGCGTGCCGAGGTGGAACACCAGCACCACGTTGCCCTGGGCGTTGGTCGTGATTTCCAGGAGGTCCCGGTTGAAGATGCCTTCGGGCAGTGCGCCGCTGAGGTCTTCCGGGATGGGTCCGCGCAGGTCGCTGGTTTCATCGCCCACCACCTGCAACTGGCCACCCGTCACCAGGTTGGAAAAGCTGCTGACGATGCCGCCATTGGAGACGAAGGCGATGCGGATCGTGCCGTCGTCGATGAACTGCAGCCCGTCGCCCAGCGTCACCGACAGCGTGAAGTCATCCGACGTGCCTTCGGCTACCGCGGTCTGCGCGCGGTAGCGGACGATCTCGCCCACCGCCACCGGCTCGTGCTGCGCCAGCGTGCGGTCCTGCGTGGGCGGCACCGTGTCGGGCATGCCGCCAATGCGCGACAACTGCACGCCGTGCAGGATGCGGATGGTGCCGGTCGACTCCTGTTGGTAGTCGTTGAGGGCGCCGCTCTGGAGCAAACCATCTGCGCCGGTGCGCTCGTCGACGCTGGCGCCATCGAGGCTGGTCCACGCGACCTTGGCCGTGTTGACGATCTCCGGCGTGTTGCCGGCCGCATCGGTCACGAAGCCGCGCACCACCAGCGTGATGGAGCCGCCCTTGGGAATGTCGATCTTCGCGCCCGTGGCCGTGTGCAACGTGCCGTCGGGATCGATCACGAAGTCGGTGGTCGAGTTGCCGGTCGTGCCCCCGGCATAGGTCACGCTGAGGATCTCGAAGTTGGTCAGCTGGAGGGCCGGCAACGCGTTCGTGAAGGTGACGTCGTAGGCGTTGAAGTCGCTGGCCGCGGTGCCGTTGGTGATGACGAAGGTGTATTCGACCGGGTCGTCGCGGTCCACGCCCAGTTCGGGCACGGTGTTGTTCGAGCGCGTGAGCGTCAGCGTCGGCTCGCGCACCGTCACGCTCGGCAACACGCCCGAACGCGCCACGACGCGCTCGATCGGCGTGGCGCCGTTGGCGGTGTCCGAATCCGGGTCGGTGTAGGCGAGCTGGGTGTCGTTGCCCAGCGCGGTGCCGGCCTGGTTGCCAGCGACGTTGCTGGCGATCAGGCGCACGCGGATCACGAAGCTGTTGTTGCCGATGTCGTTGTCGGCCGCAGTCGAATTGGCGGTGAAGGCCAGCCGCGCGTCCACGCCGTCGTCGCCCGCCGTGCCGCCCACGCCGGTGGGCGTGCCGCCCGTCACCGTGCCGTTGTAGTCGGCGGTGAGCGCGCCACTGCCGGCCGCCGTCGTGATGATCTCGTAGCCGATGCCGTTGAAGCTCATGTCCAGCTTCATACCGGGCGGTACGAGGTCGTCCACGCGCAGGTTCGTCGCCGTGCCTTCGGGCAGGGTCACGACGATGTCGTAGAGCATGGTCTCGCCGATGACCACGTCGGCGCCGGTGGTGCTGGCCGAGCTGGAGTCGGTGTCGTCGAGCGTGCCGTTGGCAAAGAGCTTGGTGATGACGGGCACGGCCACCTGCTCGCCGGCAATGTCCGTCAGGTCGGCGGGCGTGAAGTCGCCGCCACCGGCCGCGCCGGCATAGTTGGTGAGCGTCGCGGTGCTCGACAGCGTGCGGCTGCTTTCGATGGCTGCATCCACCACCACGTCGTAGGTGATGATGATCATGTTCGCGCCGCTGGTGTCGCCGGTCGTGCCGGCACGCCCCGGCAACAGCGACGGAAAGCCGACCGGGTCGAGGAAGGTGACGACGTTGCCGGTGACGCTGTAGTCGGTGCCGAGCACCAGTTCCGTGCCGTTGCCGCGGTAGACCTTGATCGTGTCGGTCAAGGCGCCGCCGACAAAGGTCAGCCCGGTCGGCAGCGTCACCGAGGTACTGACGTCGAAGGCGCCGCCGCCGCCGGTGTTCTCGATGGCCGTGGCCAGCCGCAGCGTGTCACCGGCATCGATGCCCTGGACGTCGCCGTTGACGGCGGTCGGGTCGGTCACGGTGCCGGTGAACGGCACGCCGGCACTGCCGGGCGCGGCCCAGGTGCCTTGCGTTCCGATGATGCTGCCGTGCGAGGTCGCCACGACGCCGTGCGTGATGCTCAGCACCGGCTCCGCGACGGACTGGATCACCACCGCATCCTGCGAAACGATGTGCTCCAGGGTGACGGTGGTGAGCTGGTCCGATTGCGCCTGGGCCGTGACGGAGCGCTGGTCGCCGAACGGGATGTCGCTGACGCGCAGTGTGAAGCGCACCTCGATGCGCGAGCCGTCCACGCCGGGGTTGTCGTTGTCGCCGAAGTCGAACACGATCGAGTTGCCCGCACCGTTGGTCACGCTGGAAATGGTGTCGGGGCTGGTGTCGCCCGGCCCGAGGGCCCAGGTTCCCACGCCGGTGCCCTGGGCCCAGGTGATGGTGCTCAGGTCGAACAGTGGCAACGGCAGGTAGCCGGTCAGAACGAACTGCTGGTAGTCGCCGGTGACCAGGTCATAGCTCATCTGGAAGGTGACGATGTCGCCCGGGTGCAGTTCGACGGTGCCCGTTGGCGCGGCGCCGTTGACGTCGACGATGGCGATGTCGACGTTGCTTGGCGTGATGGCGGTGGCGGTGCTGTCGCTGTCGATCGCGGTGCCGCCGGTGAGATTGACCGTGTCTTCCAGGATGGTCGCGGTGAAGGTCGCGTTGTTGCCGACGTCATCGCCCTCGTTGATCGGGTCGGGCAACGGCGTCGTAATGTCCTGGCCGATCGTGGTCTGGTAGGTGATCGTGGCGATGGTGGCGCCTTGCAGCGTCGGGTCGAAGGCCAGGTCGCCGGCCAGCGCGCCGCTCACCTCACCGGCGTCGCGCAAGGACTGCGCGATGTCCAGGGTCAGCGTGGTGGTGCCATTCGGGTGCGGGGTCACGGTGAAGACCATCGGGATGGTCTTGGTCACGCCGCCCACGACGTAGCTGAAGACGCCGCTGCCCGGGACGAGGGTCTGGCCATCGGTCAGTTCGTCGATGCCGGAGAACTGACCTTCCTGCAGCAGGTTCTCGCCGAAGGCGAAGTAGTCCGACAACTGCAGGCTCAGCGTGTAGGTGAGGGTGTCGCCCGGCGTCGCGCCCGGGTTGCCGACGTCGGTGGTGACGGCCACATCCTTGTAGATCGCGATGGGCAGGACGGTGAAGGCGGCATTGCCGCCGGTGCCGGTGGTCGCGATGGTTCCCGAGGAAATATCGCGCGGATCGAGCGGCGTCCAATTGGCCGTGGCCGAAGGCGGCGCCACGACGATGCTCACCGGCGCACCACTGACCGGGTCGATCACCGGCACGCCGTTCGCATCGACCTCCGGCACATAGAAGTTGACGGTGCTGTCGACCGTCCCCGTCAACGTGGCGAAGGTGATCGTGTAGTTGCTGATGTAGTCGCCCCGCGTGAAGGCGGCCTGGATGTCCGCCGGCGCGGTGAGCACCTGGCCGGTCGAGGTCGTGATCGCGCTCAGCACGCCGCCCGCGCCCGGCACGATGCTGGTGACGAGGATGGTGCCCGGCACGTCCTGGCTGATCACCGCATTGGTCACCGTCTGTCCCCCGGACGCGCTGGCGGTCACGATGATCGCGTGCGGGTAGTTGGGCCCGGTGGGCGTCTGGCCATCGGTCATCGGCACCGATTGCGTGAGGCTCAGGACCGTCGGATGCACCGTGAAGTCATGCGTGCCAAGCTCGATCAGCGAGGGATCGATGGTCGGATCGTCGGCCGAGTCATTGCCGAACTGGAAGCCGCCGCGCGCCTTGACCAGCAGGTCCGGCGCCGGGTCCGACGCAGTGGTGTCGGCCAGGTTGCTGAGCTGCGCGGTGACCACGATGTCGACCGCCGGCTGCCCTTGCGTGATGCTGGCATTGGGCAGTTGCAGCACGATGAGCTGGTCGCCGGCGCGCATGCCGAAATCGGCCGCGTGCAACACGATCGCCGCGCCGGTCCCGTCCTTGGCCAGCGGGTGCGTGGCATCGCCGTTCAGGTCGAAGGTGACCGTGAAAGTCTTGATCGCCTGGCCCAGGTAGGTGGCGGAGACGAAGGTCGCGCCGTCGTCGCCGTCCTTGCCGGTCGCGGGCAGGAAGATGTCGATGTAGGGCGCGAAGCCCACTTGCGTCGAAGGGTTGGTGAAGCTCGCGGTAAAGCTGAACTGGCCGCCCAGCAGCACGTCCGACCCTGCCGCCGACAAGGACACCGTCGGGGTCGCATCGGCCAGCAATCCGCTGAACCCGGCCAGTGCCGCCGCGTTGATGGCGATGGGCTGGTCGATCACGCCGACGCGGGTCTCCAGCGTCCAGTTGCCGCCCGCTGATGCACTGCCGGTGTCGTCCTTCGACGCGGCCACGTCGGCGCCGGTCCAGCGCGCGATCTCGTTCACCAGCGTCTGCCCGACCGCACCCGCGCCGACATCGCAGCCGTACAGCTGGATGTCCGCGCCGGCCCTGAGCGACCCCTGCCAGGCCTCCAGCCGGGGTGCGAGCTTGTCGACGTTGTCGCTCGAAATCGTGATGTTGCCCAGCGTGAACTGGCCCGCCGCGCCATGCGACAGGATCTGGATCGAATCGACCTGCCCCAGCTTGCCGAGCGCGGCCGTGATCGCGGCGAGCCCGTCCTCGTTACTGTTGATGGTGAGTACCGTCACGCCCGGTGCGGCTTGCGCGCTGAGTTGGGCCAGCGGGTCAACGCGGCTGTCGACGACCAGCAGGGCGCGCGGCGGCGTGGGTGCTCGCGGTGCCTCGACCGCGGGCCTGGGCTGCAACGCAGCGTGGTCGTTGGCGCTGTCGGCGGATTGCGCCGTGTCGGTGTGGTGCTGGTCGACCGCCGTGCCGGCCGCGCCGTCGAACATGATCCGGGGCTCCAGTGCCATGGCTTGGCTGCGGGGCCTGAAATGTCTCATGTTCATGCTCATGCGCGAGTACCCCCAGTGATGGCGGATTGCGCCGCCGGACCCAGTCGATCTCGATGCCTCGCAAGTCCCCGCGCCACGGCTGCCGGGCCGATGCCAACAAGATGCGCTCGCGCAGGCACGAAGCAAATTCTACGTTTCATTGACAGTTGAGGATAGTCAACGACAGTCCCTTACACCGGTCGGCGATCCCCGATCGACGAAGCTGGCGGGCGCGAGACTGTCGCGGGGCGTTGCCATTGCCATGGCGCCACAAGACCCCGGTCGCAGAAGAGGCGGCGTGCCGCACGAAGCCCGCTGCTAGGGGTTGACCACCACGTAGTTGACTTCGGAGCCGACGTATTGGGGCTGGTAGTACGCGCCGCCGCACTGCTGGTACGTGATGCCGTTCATCACCACCGCCGAGCACGATGGCGGCAGCGTGCGCACCACCGACCCGACCACCGCAGCGGTCACCGCGACCGTGGCTGTCACCGCCGCAGCGGTGGCGATCGGGTGGTAGTTGTCGTAGTGCCCGCCGTGACCGCCGACCACATTCACGTTGCGGTTCACGTTGACGTTCGCATTGCGATTGACGTTGACGTTCGCATTGCGGTTCACGTTGGCATTGCGGTTGACGTTGGCGTTGGCGTTGCCACCTCGGTTGATGTTGCCGCCGCCGCCCCCGTGGTTGACGGAAGTGCGGGCACCGCCATGGCCACCGCCATGGCCACCGCCCGCGCGCGCATCGACATCGCCCGCTGCGCCGAGGCCGACGCATGCGACGGCCACGGACAGGGCGCTGCATGCAGTGAACGAGAAAAGGCGGCGTGGGGAACTTGTTGGCTGAGTCATGGCGCGTCCTTGCAATGAATGTTGATCGGGTCCATGGGGCCGGGCCTACTTGCCTGGGTTCTCGACCGTTCCATCGGACTTCTTGATCGCAATGCGATGGCTGCCGGCAGGCGCCTTGAAGTCGAAATCGCCGGCCGGGAAGGTCGCTGCCGTCTTCCAGCGCATCACCACCGTGTGCTGGGGCATGGCCGGGTCCGAGGTGGTGATGATCACCAGCTTGCGCGGCAGCGGCGTGCTTCCGCGCTGGATCCAGATCTGCCAGTCGACATCGTCCTGCCGGATGGCGAACTGGTCGGTCAGGTTGCCGTCGACGGCGGACACGCCCAGATAGCTCGCCCCCTTGATCACCGAACGGTCCAGCGATCCGCTGTCCCATGAGAACAGGTCGGCGGCGGGCACGTCGATGTCGTACTTGTCATTCAGCACGCTCACCACTTCCTTCAACGTGGGCGGCGCCTGCACGGTGGCGTAGTACTTGGTGCGCGGGCTGTAGATGCTCGCCGTCTTGCCGTTGTAGTAGAGGATGTTGCGGTCGCCGCGATCGTTGTTCATGTCGACCTGCAGGCCATCCGGACGGCGCACCTTCAATCTCGAAGTGCGACCCAACTGGGCCAGCTGGCCGTTGTCGAGCGCATCGTCCGTCAGCGAATAGGTGTCGACCTGGAAGGACTTGAGCGTGCGCAGGTAGGCGGCCATCTTGTCGAGCGCCTTGAGCACCTCGGGGTCGACCGCATCGGCGGCGGGCGCAGCCGCAGTCGCAGCCGGTGCAGCGCCGCCTGCGCTGGCCTGGGACGGTGACGCCGCGGGTTTGGCCGAGGCAGAGGGCGCAGCGGGTTGCTGCGCGCAGGAAGCCAGCAGGATGCAGGCCGAGGCACCCAGGACCGGCAGTTTCAAGGACTCGAAAGTGCGAAACATGGAAGTTCCCTTCAGTTGATCAATCGACGACTGAAGGGCCACCATACGATCCGCGGCAGGCAGGCGCAATTGCCCCCTGGGGCAGTTTCGACGGATCGGCAACCGCCGTCGCCCAGGCGGGCGCTGGCCTGCAATATCGATCAGGAAGGGTCGTTTTAGCGCGCTCTGCAGGTCAAGGCAGAGCGCTGGCGCGGCGGCCGGGGCCGCCGTATCCGGGTCACTCGAACTTCAGTCCCTTGGCCGCCTCGGTCATCCAGGCGACGTCGCCGAGGATGACCTTGCGGAATTCTTCCGGCTTGCTGGCCTGCATGGTCAGGCCCATGGTCGCCATGCGCTCGACGACCGACGGCGCCACGACCGCCGCGCCCAGGTCCTGCGAGAGCCTTTGCACGATGGGCGCGGGCGTGTCGGCATGCGCGGCAAAGCCACCCCAGAAGCGCGTCGGGGCCATCGGGATTCCCAACTCGGCCATCGTCGGTGCGTCCGGGAACTGCGGGGTCACGCGGGCGCCGTCGAGCGTGGCCAGCACCTTGACCTGGCCCTTGGGCGCGAACTGCATGGCCAGCACCGGCGGAATGATGGCGAACGAGACCTCGCCCCCGACCACGGCCTTGATCATGTCCGGCCCGCCCTTGTAGGTCACGGCCAGGCCTGTGAAGCCGGCCGCCTTTTCCAGTTGCGCGATCTTCAGGTGCTCGCCACTGCCGGGTCCGGGCGTCGCGAAGCTCAGCTTGCCCGGGTTCGCACGGCCGTACTCGATCATTTCCTTCAAGGTCTTGAAGGGCGAGTCGGGCGCCGCGACCACCATGAACGAAGTCTCGCCAGCCAGCGTCAGCGGCGCGAGTTGACGCGTCAGGTCGAAGCGCTTCTGCACCACCTGCGCCGCGACCATGCCGGTGTTCAGGTGGATCAGCGTCTGGCCGTCCGGCGGTGCCGCGAGCAAGCCCTGCATGGCGATCTGGAACACGCCACCCGGACGGTTGTCGACGATGGCGACCTGGCGGGTCTGCTTCTCGTACGCCTGGACAATGGCGCGGACGGTGGCGTCCGCGGCGCCGCCGGCGGGCAGCGGAACGATGATCTTGAGCGGGCCGCGCGCCGCATCGCCTTGTGCGTTGACGACGGCCGGAAGCGACAGGCTTGCGCCGAGGCCGATGGCGGCCTGGAGCAGGGTGCGGCGGTGGATTCGAGTGGGTTGGTTCATGCGCTTGTCTCTGTTTTTCTGGAAAAGGCCGAGCGCTCCCGTCGATCCCGCCGGGGCGCCCGCGTGCGCAGGATCAGGCCGTGCCAAGCACAGCGCCGACGATCGCCTTGTTGCCCGATGCCTTGACGTCGCCGCTGGCCTGGAGATCGCGCCCGCTGGCTTCGCGGCCGATGAGGCGGGCCCATGCGTCGAAGCTCATGTCGATCGTCGCGTCGACCTGGGTGCCGGCTGCCGGCGCGCCGTTGCTGATGACGACCACGCCGTTGCGCAGGACCAGCGTGTAGTCGTTGTCGGGCTGCGAGAAGTGCAGGTGCAGGACCTTGATGCCGTCGGCGCTCAGCGAGGCCGGCAGGCTGAAGCGCAGGCCGTTCACATAGGTGATCGGCGGCATCTGCTTGACCATGGCCGGGTTGATGATCTTGAAGGGCGTGACGTCGGTGTTGCAGTGCCCTTCGAGTTCACGCGCCTGCGTGAGGTACCAGCTGCGCGTGTTGGCCGCGGTGGTGACTTGCGCCATGCCACGCAAGGCATCGGCCTTGAGCTGCCGGAACTCGGCGAGACGCGGGCCGGCGTTCTGCATGCCCCAGGTCGCCATCTGCGCGACCCATGCGAATTCGCGCTTGTCCGCCGCAGCACGCGAGGCCATCAGGAAGGCATCCTCGCCACCGGCCAGCGCGACGATACGGTGCGCCTCGTCCGTCCCGGTGACCGGGTGCAGCTTGGCCGTGTCCTTGCCGAACCAGCCCACCATGCCGGCATACACCTGGCGCACGTGGAAGGGCAGCTCGCCGTAGTGCTCGCCCGTGAGGCGGCCGTTGGTCAGCGAGGCCGGCAGGCGGATCGTCTGCGCCAGTTCATCGGGCGACAGGCCGGCGTTGATTCCGCGGATGGTCTGGTCGTAGATGTACTGGATGGTGTCGCGGTATTCGGTGATGGCCTTGGCCACTTCCTCGCGGCCGCTGATCGGCACGCCGTGCACGCCGATCAGGTGCTCGGGCTGCAGCTCCAGGATCTTGTCCAGGCCGCGCAGCAGCTCGATCGGGTTGCGGAACAGTTCGCCGCGCAGCGTGTAGATGTTGAACATGGCCGGCCAGGCGATGTTGTTGATCACTGTGCGGGTCTCGGGCAACCAGATCAGGACCGTGTCGTCGGTGTCGCCCCAGGTGTGGAAGAACTCGAACTTGACGCCGTCGATCTCGGTGGCCATGCCATCGGTCGTGGTGTGGGTGGGGCGCACGAAGCCGGTGGTCGGCTTGTACTTGTCCATCTCGTAGAAGAACGGGCCCAGGCCCATGTGCGGCATCGAGTCGGGACCGTCCACCGGCAGGTGCAGGCCGAACTGGATCGCCACGCGGCGCATCATGAAGGGCGACAGGTCGCCGATCATGCGGCTCATGTTGCGCATCATGTCCGGGTGGGCCCACACGGGCACCTTGCCTTCCTGCTCCAGTGGCAGCCAGGTGCGCGAGCCGAAGACGTAGTGGCCGTGCGTGTAGACCAGCGCGCTGAGCGGCTTGTTGCAGACGGCCATCAGGTCTTCCTTCTGCATGACGGACTGCTCGATGCAGTCGCCGGTGTCGACGACGATGACGCCGGTCTTGCCTTCGATCATCGTGCTGTTGCCGAGGCATGCGCCGACGTGGCACCAGACGCCTTCGGCGACTTGGTGGGCCTTGCGGCCGAACTGCTCGGCATGCTTGGCGAAGCTGGCGTTGACGACTGCGCCGCGGGCGCCGGTGACCACGTCGACCGGGGCACCCATGTAGGGGGAGAGTGTTGCGTTCATGATGTCTTGTCCTTGAGTTCTTGATTTCAGTAAGCAGGGGTTGGGCGAAGCAGCCTGTTGGCCGAGCCCTCGGGGTTCACGATGAAGAAGCCGACGAGGCCGCCAACGACCATCAATGCGCCGGTGAGGCCGAAGCCGTGCTGGAAGCCGGCCGCGCCGGCCGCGGCCTGGATCAGCGCGCCCGACACGGCGGGCGCCAGCACGCCGGCCAATGAAGCGATGGAGTTGTCGATGGCCAGCACGGCGCCGCGGCGCGACCCCGGCGTGACCTGCGCCAGCATCGCCGGGCCGAGCGAATAGATCGCGGTGGTGAGGCCGAAGGCCACGGCGAAGAGGCCGATGCGCATGCCGTTGCTGGGCGCTTCCAGCATCATCATGGCCATCAGGGTGCCAGCCACGATGAGCGTGATGCTGGCAAAGCGGCCACGTGCATTGCGTGAACTCCAGCCCTTGTCCAGCATCTTCTGCGACCACATCGAGATCGCGATCACCAGCGGAATGCTGACGGCCACGACGATGCCGTAGAGCCGGCCGGCCGCGACGTTGTCATAGCCCAGGCCCTTCTGGAAATAGGCTGGCAGCCAGGTCAGCGATGCCGACAGCCCCCAGTAGCCGACGAAGTGCAGCAGGAAGTTGCCATACACCGTGGGGTCCTTGAGCACGCGACCCAGGGGTGCCTCGGTGGCCTTGGCCCGGGCCTGGGCCGCGGGGTCCTTCACGTCGAGCTTGCCCTCGGCGCCCACCACCATCCACACCAAAGCCCAGGCCACGCCCACGGCGGCCAGCACGTAGAAGCTCATGCGCCAGCCATAGTGGGCAGTGATCAGCGGCACCGTCATGCCGGCCACCAGCAGGCCGACCGCGCCGCCCTGCGAGAAGAAAGCCACCGGCAGGTTGCGCTTGTTGTCAGGGAACCATTTGTAGGCCGCATGGATGGCGACCGGCCAGGCCGGGCCTTCGCCGGCGCCCAGCATCACGCGGGCAGCGATGATGATCCCCAGCGACGAACTCAGCGCGATCGGCAACTGGAACAACGACCAGGACAGTGCCATCACGCACAGCATCCACTTGGTCGGCAGCCGGTCCGCGAGAAATCCGCCCACGATGCCCGAGACAGCGAACAGCCAGAAGAAGCTGCTGCCGATCAGGCCGAACTGGCTGGGCGTGAGCTTCAGGTCCTCCATCATCGGCACGGCCACGAGGCCCAGCACGATCTTGTCGGCGAAGTTCACCAGGATGAACACCGTCAGCATGCCCGCGATGCTCCATGCGCGCGCGGGGCGATATTTTTCTTGAGCAGTCATTTTTTTGTCTCCGATCTCTTGCGCCGCGACCCGATCAGGTCAGTCGCTGGACGGCGGGCGGCGCGTAGCTCTGGTCCAGCATGTCCGGCCCCGGCAGGTAGGTGCGCAGGAACAGGTTGAACCCGGTGCGCGGCGTGGGCAGCCAGTTGGCGTTGCCTTCGTCGGCGGGCGCCTCGTTCTGCATCAGGATTTCCAGCGAACCATCGGGGCCGTACTTGAGGCCTTCGGTGTTGCTGGCGATGGAATAGCGGCCGATCGGGTTGTCCACCAGGCAGAAGCGGTCGTCGTACAGCGTGATCGACCAGAAGGCCTTCGCCTTCGGGATCTGGTCGCGTTCGAAGCGCAGCAGGTAGCGGTTCTCGCCATTCAGTTCCTGCCCGCTCGCATCGGTGAAGGTGCGCAGCTTGGTGGACTGCTCGACCCAGTGCTCGACGATGCCCGAGTAGGCCTGCGGCGAGGCGCGGCCCACGTAGTCGCCGACGTTGCCCATGCGACCCCAGTTCTTGTCGCCCCAGAACCAGGTGTTGACCACGGGCGTGTCGCCACCGGCCTTGGCCACCTTGGCCAGCAGCGCCGGGCCGTCCTGCAGTGCGCGCGCCAGGCCGCGTTGCGTGGCTTCGTCGAGCTCGTTCAGCGGTGCCCGTGCATACGGCCCCACGCCGATGCGGCCGAACTGGCGCATCAGCACGTCGTGGCTGGCCGGCGGCGGGTTCTCGCACATCGCGGCATGCATGGTGTGGAAGTCGCCCAGCGCTTGCTCCGGTGGCGTGGGCACGAGCACTTCGCGCCGGGCTTCCGGTTCGGTGCCGGCCAGCCAGTTGGACAGCGGCGTCAGCTTGCATTGCGCCTGGATGGCGCGCGCCGCGGCCAGGTCATCGCCGCCGGGCGTGGAGACACGGGCGACGGCGAACACACCCGGTGTGGTCGAGCGCACGATGATGTCGATGCCGGCGGGCTTCTCGCCTTGCCAGCCCGGTGCCACGATCAGGCAGGTCTGCGCCTTGCCGTCGTTGACGTTGCCGCCCACATAGCCCAGCAGGTCCGAATAGAACTCGGCCAGCTGGATCGTCACGTAGCGGTCGCCACAGGCGGGTGCGGCGAGCACCACGGGCTCATGCGAGAGATCGACCCAGGCGATGGAGTAGAGCCCGTCGCGATAAGGCGAACCGCCGTACTGCAGCGTGTGGTCCGCCAGCACGGGGATGTGGAAGAAGGTGTTCAGCGGCATGTCCACCGAGCCCTGGGGACGCATCACCATGCCGAAGCGCAGCTTGGCATAGTGCATGGCGGGAAAGCCGTAGGCATAGGCTTGCATCCCGAGGAGGTAGGCGTGGTCTTCGCGCCAGTCGATGGCGCCGTCGTGGGTGATCATGGGGTCTTGTCTCCAGTGGTGGAATGGCGCCAGCCGGTTGCTCGGCGCCAACTTTCTTGCGAAGCCTGAATGCTAGGTTTCCACCTACCCAACGACACAAGGTCTCGCTAGAGTTCTGTCGGCATGACGACAGTTCGCAAGGGTCCGGACGCTTATTGGCCGCTCGCGCGGTCGTTGCTGATGCGCGAGCCCGGTTTCGACCGGTGCGGCGCGGATTCCATCGATGCCCTCATGGAGAGCGCGAGGTTGGTGAGCGTCACGCGCGGCACCAGGGTGCATCAGTACGACGTGCCGCTGGAAGACCTCATCATGGTCGTCGACGGCGTGCTGGAAGTCGGTCGCCGGCTTGGCGCGGGACGGCGCCACCTGGTGGCCTTCACCTATCCGGGCATGGTGCTCGGCTTCCTTCCCTGCGTCGACGGGGGGCCGATCCCGCATGAGGCCGTTGCCCATGTGGCCAGCGTCCTGCTGCTGATGCCGGTCGATGCGGTGCGCAAGCGGCGGCAGATCGACGTGTCGATACGCCAAGCTTTCGAGATCCAGTTCGCGGACCGCATCCGGCGCCTCTACGACAGCCTGACCGAAAGCCTGATGCTGCCGATGCACCAGCGCCTGGCCAAGCTCCTGGACACCCTGGTCGGCAGCCATGGCCGCCAGTCGGGGCTTGAATGGCACATCGACCTGGACACGCCGCAATCCGACCTGGCCGACCTGCTCGGCGCCACGCGCCAGAGCGTCAACGAGGCATTGCGGCGACTGGAGCGGGAAGGGCTGGTCCGGGTGGCCCGGTCGCGCATCACGGTGCTCGACCTGGTCGCCTTGCGTGCCCGCGGACCGCGTGGGGAGGTCGAGTCGATCGACCGCGCCGCCGGGCCGGACCCGGTCGCCGATACAGTGCCGCAAGCGCCCGCCGAGCGGTGAGGCCGTTGCATCCCATCAGGTATTTCACGAGCACGGTCTGGTCATGAATGTCTTCGCCGAGAACCCGTGGTTCCAGAGCCTGCCCCCCGCCGAAGCCACCGCGCTGCTGGCCGCCGCCACCTCGAAGCAACTGGCTCCCGGTGAATTCCTGTACCGCCAGGGCGACCTGATCCAACCCTTGCAGGCGGCGTTCTTCGGCGTGGCGAGCGGGATGCTGAAGCTGTGCATCCTGCATCCCGATGGCAACGAGGCGATCCTCACGCTCACCGAGCCGGGGAACTGGGTCGGCGAGGTGGCGCTGCTGGATGGCATGCGGCGCGCGCATACGGCGGTCGCGCCGGTGGAGACGCGGCTGCTGGCGGTGACTGCCGCCAGGTTCAACGAACTGATGGAGCGCGCGCCCTTCGCGCATGCCATCGCCAAGCTGGTCGCGGGCCGCTTGCGGATGACCTATGGCCTGATGACCGACTCGGCCCTGCAAAGCACCCTGGAGCGCGTCGCGCGCCGCCTGCTGCTGCTGGCACGCGGCGACATGACCGAAAGCACCGCCGAGCGCAGCATCATCACCACGTCGCAGGACACGCTGGCCATGATGCTCAGCATCAGCCGACCCACGCTCAACCGGGAACTGCAGGCACTGGTGAAGCTCGGCGCCATCGCCCTGGGCTACGGGCATATCGAGATTCGCGACCTGGAACTGCTGCAACAGAAGGCAGAGGGCACTTGCGGCAACTCGCCGGAATGAAGAGAAGCCCGAAGAGGACATCCAGCGCCCCCGGCCCCACGGTGCGGCTGCAAGCCGCAGACGCGCCGCTTGGCAGACGCGCCGCTGATCTCGCGCGCACGAAGATCCGTTTGAGCACCTTGGTGAGGCTGTTGCGACAGTAGCTTGCGACTTCACGAAGGTCCATCCATTGGAAGTCGTCGACTTCCGGGGTCAGCGCCCGAGTGACTCGATGACGAAACAGGCTCGTGCAATCGCAGAGGGAGATGTCGTAGTCCGTTGTGGTCAGCCGCGTCAGGAAGAGATGGACGCTCTTGTACGGTCGGTCGTCGAGAAGCCCCAACTCATAGAGCCGGTCTGTGTGTTGACGCGCTTGCTGCCGGGCACGGGCGATCGGATCACGCAAATCGCGCAGGTGCTGCGATTGCTGGCGGTCGACACGCTGCGCCTTGTCGAGGGCACAACTCGACCTCGACCGTCGCGCAAGATCAAGCCGAATGTGCGACATGCCTGCAAGGGGTGAGGGCGTCAAGTTCGCCCGGGACGTTGTGCCCGCCTTACAACGCCTGCGGCCGCCCGACACGATCAAACCTAGTAGAAACCCTAGATCGTCAATTTTGGACAGTCGGCCCCGCGCCACCCCTCCTACAGTCGAACGACGCGAGCCGCAGTCCCAGGCCATTCCACTGGCTTTCACGGTCGTCGCACCCCCACCCCACCCACAAGACGAGCCTTGCCGGTTCGAGGAGAGAGATATGCAAGCCACCGCGCTGACAACCATAGGGCTGCCATTGGCCCTGGCCATCATCATGCTGGGCCTCGGCCTTCACCTGCGCATCGACGACTTCAAGCGCATCCTGGTGCAACCCAAGGCCATCCTGATCGGCCTGCTGGCCCAGGCCGTGCTGCTGCCCATCCTGTGCTATTTCCTCTGCAAGTCGCTCGGCCTGCCGGCTGAACTGGCCGTCGGCATGATGCTGCTGGCCGCTTCGCCCGGCGGCATCACCGCCAACCTGTATTCGCACCTGTTCAAGGGCGATGTTGCGCTGAACATCTCGCTCACCGCCATCAACAGCGTGCTGTCCATCATCAGCATCCCGATCATCGTCAACTTCGCGCTGGAAAGCTTCATGGGCAGCCAGGCCTACATCCCGCTGCAGTTCCAGAAGACGCTGGAAGTCATCGTGATGGTGCTGACGCCGGTCGTGATCGGCATGATCATCCACGCCAAGTTCCCGCGCTTCTCGGCCAAGATGGACAAGCCGGTGAAGATCGCTTCGTCGTTGATCCTGACGCTGCTGATCGTGCTGGTCGTCATCAGCCAGTGGACCGTGCTCATGAGCAACTTCCAGGTCGTCGGCACCGCCGCGCTGCTGTTCAATGTCCTCAGCATGCTGGTCGGCTACTTCGCCGGCAAGCTGACCCGCCTGACGGAAGGCCAGAACCGCGCGATCGCCTTCGAGATCGGCCTGCACAACAGCACGCTGGCGATCTACCTCGCCCTCGTCGTGCTGAAGGACGGCGCCATGTCCATCGCGCCCGCCATCTATGGCCTGATCATGTTCTTCACCGCCGCTGCCTTCGGCTGGTGGGTGTCCCGTCGCGCGGCCCCGGCCCCGGTGCCTGTGCTGGCGCCATAAGTTCCTGCAACAAGAAGCACGGCCCCGAGGGAGACAACGATGACGGCATCAAGGCCCGCGACCCTGACCTTCAATCGCATCGAGGCGCGGCCCGTCGTGATCAAGCTGAAGCGGCCGATCCAGGCCCGCATCGGCAGCGTCACCGACTTTCCGGTGATCCTGATCGACCTGCACACCAACGAGGGCATCGTCGGCAAGAGCTACCTCGAGCCCTATGTGCTCAGCTCGATGAAGTACCTGATCGCGATGCTGAATGACCTCAGCGTTGCGCTCAAGGGCCGACAGGTCGCGCCGACCGAGGTCTACAACGTGGCGCGCAAGTCGCTGCACCTCGTGGGCTACCAGGGCCTCTCGACCATCGCCGTGGCCGGCCTGGACATGGCGGCCTGGGATGCGCTGGCCAAGGCCGCGAACATGCCGCTGTGCACCTTCCTCGGCGGCTCGGTCGGCCCGGTCAATGCCTACAACAGCAACGGCCTGTGGCTCGTGCCGCCGGAGTCCGCGGAACAGGAAGCGATCGAACTGCGCGACGAGGGCAACTTCAGCGCCATCAAGATGCGCATGGGCCGCGAGCACCTGCGCGACGACCTGCGCACCTTGGAAGCGGTCCGCAAGGGCGTGGGCGAGGACATGCGCCTGATGGTCGATTTCAACCAGTCCCTGCACATCGCCGACGCCATGCTGCGCCTGCGCGTGGTCGACGACCTGGGCTTCGAGTGGATCGAGGAACCGCTGCTCTACGACAACTTCGACGGCTACGCCAAGCTCGCCAACGACCTGCGCACGCCGCTGCAACTGGGCGAGAACTTCTACGGCCCGCTGGACCTGCACCGCGCCCTGCAACACAAGGCCTGCGACCTGGTCATGCCCGACTTCATGCGCATCGGCGGCGTGACCGGCTGGATGCGCGCCGCCGGCATCGCCGGTACGGCCGGCGTTCCGATGTCCACGCATTTCTATCCCGAGGTCGGCGCGCACGTCATGCGCGTGACCGAGTCCGCGCACTGGCTGGAATGGATCGACTGGGTGAACCCAGTGCTGCAGAAGCCCTATGAAGTCAAGAACGGCCAGGTCGTGATCCCCGACGCGCCGGGCCTGGGCATGAAATGGGACGAGGACTTCGTCCGCAGCGCATCGATCGAACTGTAAGAACACCAACCCAACGAGAGGCAAGAGATGAGCACAGAAATGAATGGCGCGCAGTCGCTGGTCCAGACCCTGGTCAATTGCGGGGTCGAGGTCTGCTTTGCGAACCCCGGCACCTCGGAGATGCACTTCGTCGCCGCACTCGATTCCATCGAGGGCATCCGGCCGGTGCTGTGCCTGTTCGAGGGCGTGGTCACCGGCGCGGCCGACGGCTATGGCCGCATTGCCGGCAAGCCCGCCGCAACACTGCTGCACCTCGGCCCGGGGCTGGCCAACGGCCTGGCCAACCTGCACAACGCACGTCGCGCCAGCACGCCGATCGTCAACGTGGTCGGTGACCATGCGACGTATCACCTGCAATACGACGCCCTGCTCACCTCGGACATCGTCGGCTTCGCCCGCCCCGTGTCTTCCTGGATCCATGAATCGAAGCGCGCCCAATCCGTGGCCACCGATGCGGCACGCGCCGTGCAGGCCGCCCGCGCCGCGCCCGGCGGCATCGCCACGCTGATCCTCCCGGCCGATACCGCCTGGAATCCGGCGGAGCGCCCTGCTTCCCCGCTGCCCGACATCGCGGCGGCCACGGTCAGCAGCACCGCCGTCGACGACGTCGCCAAGCTGCTCACCAACGGCAAGAAGACCGCCTTCATCCTGCGCGGCGCCGCGCTCCACGGCGCCGGCCTGGAAGCGGCCGGACGCATCCACGCCAAGACCGGCGCGCGCCTGTTGTGCGACACCTTCGCGCCGATGGTCGAGATGGGCGCTGGCCGCGTGCCGGTCGAGCGCATCCCCTACTTCGCCGAGCAGATCGTCGCTTTCCTGACGGGCATCGAGCAGATCATCCTGGTCGGCAGCAAGCCGCCGGTGTCCTTCTTCGCCTACCCCGGCAAGCCGAGCTGGTGCGCGCCCGAGGGCTGCCTGTTCAGCACGCTGGCCCATCCGCATGAAGATGGCGCCGGCGCACTGGCTGCCGTTGCGGACAGCCTCGGCGCGCCGGCGAGTTCGCCGATCCGCGTGCCGCTGCAACTGCCCACGATGCCCACCAGCGGCGCGCTGAACGCCGCGAACGTCGCGCAGATCATTGCCGCGCTGACGCCGGACCATGCCATCTACGCCGACGAATCGGCAACCTCCAGTTTCCCGCTGCTGGCGAACCTGGGCCGCGCACGTCCGCACGTCCACTTGCCGCTCACGGGCGGCTCCATCGGCCAGGGCCTGCCCTTGGCCGTCGGCGCCGCGATGGCCGCACCCGATCGCAAGGTGGTCTGTCCGCACGGCGACGGCGGCGCCGCCTACACCATGCAGGCCCTGTGGACCATGGCGCGCGAGAACCTCGACATCACCACGGTGATCTACGCCAACCGCTCCTACGCGATCCTCAACATCGAGCTGCAGCGCGTCGGTGCCTTGAATGCGGGACCAAAGGCGCTGTCGATGCTCGACCTGCACAACCCGGAAATGAACTGGACCAAGATCGCGCAGGGCCTCGGCGTCGAAGCCACCCGCGCCACCACCTGCGAAGAGTTCGCCGACCAGTACGCATCGGCCATGAAGCAACGCGGGCCGCGCCTGATCGAAGTCATGATCTGATTGGCCCTTCATAAAGGCCGCAGCCTACCGGAGGCGCGATTTGCAACAACACCCGTCGAAAGTTCAGCCGGCTCCGACAGCGGAGGCATCAGCCCGGCTTCATGCGCGCTCCGTCGCCAGACCCATGTGTGATCGAAGCCCGTTGGTCGACGATCTCGGCCGAACCGGCGATAGCTTCTCATCTGCCGGCCGCCTTGAAGTCGTAGGGTTGCCACGGGCCCTCGCGCATGTTGTCACAGCGTAGCTCTCGTGGCATGCCCCCTGGCCTGAACTTGTCGTCCAGGCGTTGACTCTCCGAGCCTTGATCTCTCCCAAGCTGCTCGAACTGGTCGATGCCTGCTTTGTCGCCTCTCCACAGCCCGTGCAAGAGGTGCTGTGCCTGGAGGAGATACTGACGCCCGAGCTCGCGATAAGCGGTAAACAGGAACACGGATGAATCCAGCGTCATCGTCATGGTTCCGTGCTGAGGGAAGCTCTGGCAGCTTCCTTTTTCCACATCCCAGCGAGCGAGCAAGTATTGAAGCGAGTCGCAGTTCAGCAGTGGCGTCTCCTCCGGGGGCGGGATGTCACCTGGCAACAGGCACTTTGTAATGATGCGTCTCGGCATTGGTACGTTTGGGGCGTCGTTCCGGACTTGACGCTGGATCAGGTTATCGACATTGATGGCCGGTTTCACAATCAGGACTCTGGAATCGACGTTCTCATCCAGGTCAGTGCACGGCTCCTCTGGTTTTCTCGGCAGCTGAGTACGCAGGCATCCAATCAGCAGAGGCATCTTGAAGCTCCACTCCTGAATCGGATATCCGCGTTTGATACCCGACTGAAGCAGGTCTTCGCAGTGGTGGTCAAAGTCTTTCAAACCCGGAACGTAGAAGAGGCGGGGAAAGCTCTCAGGAGCAGCGCTGATTCTATGACGAAATGCACACAAATCTGCAAAAAGGCCTTCTCTGTCACTTGCAGAATCGGCAATGACAATAGTCTTCACATGCCGTTTCATCAAAGGAAAAACGCCAAGATTTTCGGCGTTTCCACCATCGATCAGACGGATGTAAGGACCATGTTTGCGTTCGTCCTCTTCTTGCTTCCCATGCACATCCTCGACCTTGGCGCCGGGCGCGAGATGTCGCGCAATTCCGCTATCTGCCCAGTAGAACGGAATCGGCAGCAACTTGTGCAATCCGCGCTGGACATCACTCACGTTGTAGTTCGAGATGTCACTTCCCCAATCAAAATTTGTCACGCGCAACGTCACGCCCAGCGTCCCTTTCGCAAGCACATTTGTCAACGCAATTTGAGTTGAATCAAGGAACGCCGCGGACGCAGCGACCGAATCAAGCACGTTCATTCCATGCAACGACATGGGAGCAGGCACGTACCCGAATCGGCCAGATCCATGAGACATGGCAGTCATCTCGAACATATCCTTGTTCGTGATGTCCTTGACGGCTGGCGACCACCATCCAAACGCGCTGCGGCGAAGCGGCGCGGTCGCGTTGATGATCCAGAACGGCAAAGGCCGAGATGTGCCGCGCGCCCTGAGGAGGCCGTTGCGAAGCTCTTGATATGTCATGCCTTCCGGGGCAACAAGGAACTGACCTCGCTCACAATCCAATGCAAAGCCTTGCGTCGCTGCGGGAGCATCCGGCGAGCAGGGAACCTGAAGGTCCGCCGCGGATCCTGCATGTTCAAGTGCCGAAGAGCGCGTAAGCGTCGTTCCGTATGCCATGCCAATACCTCGCCGGTAAGTCCTTGCCGCTTGAGAGGCATTGAGGCCCCAGTCGAAGAGAATATTGGCGAGCCAGCTTGCGGGGGTCAAGGCTATGTTTCCGGCAAGCGTTTCGGGCGCAATGCTCTTGAAGTAGTCGCCTCGACGGACAGTCGTCGAGCATTTTCCCGGGTTGAAAATGTCTTGTTGGCAGCGCAGGAACGCCTGATAGTAATTGGACGGAAAGCCTGTATTGGTGGGCAACAAGGCATTGTCTTTGCAACCGCCTCGTGCGTAGATTTCGTCGGGAATGCCAGGCCCGAGGCGATCGACGTCAGGAATTTGGACGCAATCCCAAAATAGCTCTTTCGTGGTCACGTTTTTGATTCGCGGCCCCTCGCGTTCCAGTGGCAAGATGCGATGGGTGTAGTAAAAATAGGCTGCGTATGAGCCGCCAGAAACCGAGCTTATATAGTCTGCATGGTCCAGCAGCTCCATATCTGCCAAGCCGGCGAGGACGCCAATTCCAAACGCGCCCGCCTTGCTTCCGCCGCCAGCCAACGAAACGCCAAGCTTCGGTCGTGCCGTGCCCAGATCGGGCTGCAAGAATGTGGTTTCCACGAGTTCCCGCAATTGTTTCTCTCCCGGAGACTCGAATGCGATAGCTTCGCTTTTTGCGCGCTGAATTGCAGGCTCGCGTGTATCGTGCGCATCCAGTTCACCAGGGACCGCTCGTATCGTGGCAGCTGCCTTCGCAGAAATCTGAGCATCTCCCATAGGCTTTGTCACGCAAACCCATCCTTCTTCGTACTTCAACGACTCACCGCGCAGAAGCGCTTCCCTTGCATCCGCAAGCAGTTTCTCGTCGCAAGGCTTGAGTGGAAAGTCCACCCCCCGCGAGCTGGCGGAAGGTTGATAGCTGACGACTTGACACCCGCACAGGGCAAGGACGAGCACGGTCACAATGGGGAACGCAACACGCATACCGACCTCCAATCTGTCGTTCTTCGAGTCTGCTTCCTGCCGATATCCGAGCGCCGGCGCCCGATTCCTGCCCCACGAATACTTGTTCGCAAAGGTCCGTGCGAACCAGCGCTCTGACGCGATCCTTGTCGCAACAGGCGCTGCCGTCATCCCAAGTCCTGAGGAGGCGCGAGCGCCGCATTTCCTGCGGCCGATGCCGTCTCAAGCAGGCGCCGTCGCCGCGATCCACCGCAGTGAACGAGAGCGTAAAAAGTGCGTGCGTTAAAAGTTCAGGCCACCCTCGACTCCGATTCGCAGTCGCGGTTCCGGATGTCGTTCCTGGCTTTGACGAGCAGGTGTGCAGCGAGACGACAAACTGAGCCGTCATGGCTGAAGGCCACCCTTCTCCCCATTTCCGCGCCGCGCGTTCCTTGCCGGTCCTTGTCTTCGGCCCAAACTCCGTCAGCACCATGGTGCGATTGCCCGTTCGCCGCAGCGCAGAACGTCTCACCCAGTCGCACTGCAAACGGATGGGTACGTGGATGGGTAAGGATATCGAACTGACCCAGTTTCGATGAAAGACATCGACATCTGGCGGAGAGTGTGTCCGCCGACTATCTAGGTTTCATGCGGGGTTTGAGAACATCTTTCATTGCTTCCATCATCTCTGCCATCAAACTGAGCGCGGCTACGATGCATGACAACAATGAGAGGAATGGAACGTGGAACTGAAAACTTTCGTCGCGGAGTCACTACTGCAAATCGTTAAAGGTGTGGTTGAGAGTTCAGGCGAAATTGCCGAACTCGGCGGGGCCGTGTCGCCAGTCTTCCACAACAGGGAAGGGACTACTAGGCTGCTCGGCTCGACTAAGGGTTCGGGTGAGCCGGTTTTCTCGGTGGATTTCGACGTGGCGCTGACGACTACGACCGGCTCCGCAAAAGAGGCAGGTGAGAAGCTTAGCGTTGTCGCCATGGCCTCTACGTCGACCAAGTTTGATGAACACGCGAGCGAGCAGACCTATAGCCGGATCCGGTTCATGGTGCCCCTGCAGCTGCCAGCCGATCCGGTATCGCGCAGAGCAGCCGACGAGAAGGCAGCGCAGTTTGCATCGAAATCTCGCAGGGCAATGTGACCATTGCCCTGCGCCCGCCTACTGTCCTAGGAGCTTGATCAACCCTCCAGCGGCCCCACCCAGAACTGCAACCACTGCAGGGCTTTCTAGTACGCGCAGTAAGCGACTCTTGGCCTCTTGTTTTTCTGCCGCGCTGGAACTTGACTTGTCGATGTCGCTGACAAGCGTCTGGAACGACGCGGTGATGTGCTGCGCATTGTGATTACCCACCTGCACGTTCGTCGCATGGATGTTGTACGTATTTGAAGCGGGGGCCGCGGCGGCAGTCACTGCAGCGCCGATCTTCACTGTGAAGTGAGGTGGTATAGATCCCAAGCCGGAGCTGTGTTGCACATCGACAACCCTATGCCGGCGCGTTCGGTCTCCCGGCAACTTCTGGATGATGAAGTCGCCCTCATTGACCACGATGTCTTGGTCATAAAAAACAAGAGTGGGGTCGCCGAACTTGGTCTTGTAGGGGCCGGACGACTGGCCGGCTCCATCTTCGACAAACGCGTCGTCGGTCATCATCCGTTGCAAGTCCATGGGCTACCTCGTTTGTTGTTTGGAACGCCACTTTAGTCTCGCATCGTGCGTCCGACTCGGAGCAGGCTTGACAAGGTGGGGCCTCCGATGCAAGCCGATGGCCAGCGATCCGCAACAGCTAAACACCCTGCTTCGCCTTGTGCATGGGCTGCAAAGCGCGTGATCGGCGCTGTCGGCCCCCCTGTACCATCCCGAGGAACAATCACCGAGGAGTGCTCAGATGGATGGACTGGTTGGATTCGGCGTGGTCATGTGGCTTTTCCTGATCGTGTTGGCGATCTTGTGGATCTGCATGCCGTTCGCGATCTTCGGCACGAAGCCTTTGTTGCGCGAGTTGCTGGCCGAGCAGAAGAAGACCAACAAGCTGCTGCAGGACCAGGTAGATCGAGCCAAGGCGATCCGTGAGGCGGCTCAGGCGCTACCACGTTGACGCGCGCGGCGAGACACGAGACAGCCGCGCCTCCCTGCTCCAGCCACTCAGTGAACAGGTTCGACCACAAGAGTGCCGCCGGATAATCGTGTTGTCATAGGACCCCAAAGAGGAGGATGCATGTCGACGTTGAGTGAAGACGAGGTAGCCTACCTGACCGAAATGCGCGCCCTTGGCACGGACGCGCGAGGAGACCGCGTGCTGGTCGGGCTCACGGAAGAGGAGACCGACTTCTACGTGAACCATGGCCGCCGTCGAGTGGCGGGCGACCGTGACCACAGCCCTGAGAATAAGCGCCGGTATCTCGAGCTATTCGAAAAGCATGAGCGCGTGCGACTGGCGATCATCGGAGGCGAAGTGCAGCTTCGAACCGAGAACCCGGCTCGGCACTGAAAGAGCTTGGGGTGCATCGCAGGGCAATGCCCGCGGCGCTTGCTTTCAGGAGTCGGGGAATGCGGCTGTCGCCGCCGTGAAGTTCGCCGTGTGCCGAGCCTTGCCGACCGTGATGCGTACCTCGTCGACGTATTGCGGGTAGATGCCGCCGATGCCGCCACCGGCGTGGAATCGGTCCGCCCCGACCTGGTAGTCATTGGTGTCCGCGGCTGAATACACCAGCGTGCCGCCGACGAAGAAGTAACTCACCCCCGATTCGCGCGACCATTCGATCTGGTTCCATGCGTTGAGCGCCAGGCTGTTGGTTGGCGTGAAGTGGGCGTCCGCGCCATTGAATTGAACGTAGATCTGTCGGGTTCCAGGGTAATGCCCCATGTACCAGCGGCCGGTATGCGAACCTTCGGTTTGCAGCATCACGCCGAACGAGCCGGCATCCACCGCGTAAAAAGAAAGCTCGACCGCGAAATCTCCAGTGCCGAACGACAGGCCCGTAAAGTCGGTGGTGGCAGCGAAGTCGGAATCGTGACTGCTGCGGAACGAAGTCGGTCCGAACTTGGCCTGCGCACTCGACGTGACGCCAGTCGCCCCCGATGCGACGGTCGTCCTCGCAATCGAACTGCTGTCGGTGATGACAGTACCGAGGTCCGTACCGTCCATGTGGAGCAACCACTGCACATAGGAGAAGTCCGGGTCGCTTGGCCCGCTCCCGCCCAAGACCGTACCCGCCACGATTCCCGGAATCACGCGGCCACCGTCACGCCGATCACGTCGGCTTCGTCAGGAGCGACGATCTTCACTGTGAATGTGCCGCCCTGCGGAACAACCAGTGTTCCACCCGCTGGCGGGTTCAGCGTGAAGCTGCCGCCTTCGGTTAGCGTGAGGTCGCCAGCGCCCACATTGCGCCCGTGATACTCGTCGCCTGCCGTGAATGTCTCGGCATCGTCGAAGGTGTAGGTCTTCGCGCTGGCGTTGGTGAATCGGGTGTAGTTGCCGGCGTTGGTGTCGTCGGCATCGAGGCTTGTGCCGCTCGCGGTCACGATGGGAGGCGCTCCAACTCCGGCCGCTGCAATCTCATCGATGGCCCCTTGCACATCGGTTGCGGACAGGCCACTCGTCGCGTTGTCGTAGCTGACATCCTCGGCAGCCGCACCTCCCGCGACGGAGGTCCACGCGCCCGACGTGTAGAGATAGATTTCCCCGCTCACGCTGACCCGGTTGCCCTCCACCGGTGCATAGGCGTACCAGGTGCCGCCACGATAGATGGCCAAGTCCTTCGGCGTGAACGTCGACCACTGCGCGCCCGTGTGCGTCGACTGGATGATGTAGCAAGCCCCCTCGGTAGGGCTGCCAGGCTGCGCGGTCGTTGCGTTGTTGACGTTGCTCTGCGAGATTTGCCACCGCAGCGCGTTGTCGTTCACAGGCAAGCGAGGCTGTGACAGCCCTTCGGACCAAATCGCAGGCGGGAGAAAGGGAGTGCTCATATCGATCCTGATGTCGCAGGGCCTGCGCCCGTGATGCGGTTGATGGGTTGGACGCTGACGGTCAACGGTGCGCCGAGCGCCGATGCGTCATAGGTGAAAGTGGTAGTGGCCTGATCCGACAGCACAACCGCGGGCAACACGCCGTCGTCCAGAGTGATTCGGTAGCCTCTGGCATTCACAGAGTTCAGGGGATTCGCGTCCGATCCGAAGCGGTAGCGCGGAATGAAGGATCCCGTGATGACGTCGGAGCCGTCGCGCGCCAGCGTGAGGAAGTCAACCGACCACTCGACCTGCGACATGCCGGCATAGGCAAGCGTCTTGACCGCGCCCGTCTCCGCCGCCGCGCCCAGGCTCACTCCCCGACTCGTCAGGATCTGCCCGATCCATGCCGACTGCGCGTCGACGTGCGAGGCATCCCGGAACATCACGAAGGTTTCGCCCGATGCGTGCGCGCGAGCACCGCTGTTGAGTTGCCCGCGGTGCAGGGTCGTGAGCGCAAAGACTCCATCTCCTTCATCGTCGGCGTCGAGGTACTGGAGCACTTCGCAGACGCCGGCAGCATCCACCAGCACGAACGCTCCACCCTCGCTCAAGAACTGAGCATCCGTGATGCTGTCGATGCTTTGCCCGTCTCGATAGAGTTGGATGCGCACCGTGTTGGTGGTGTCGGTGAAGCACTCCGCCGCGGTGGGCACGGCATCCACCAGCACGCCCATCACCGGAGCGCGGGTGTAGTTGGCGACGGCTGTGTAGTTGGCGCCAGCGTCGAGGCTTCGCTGATACTGCCAGCCGGGCCAGCCAGGTTCTGCACCGGTCCCCGCGACGAGGTAGTGAAGATCGTCCTCGCTGTCACTGCGCGCAGAGATGTCCAGCACCGCGAACGTAGTCGCACCCACGATGTTCGACGGCGGCAAGGACGGCGGAGCGACAGGGACGCCAGTGAGCTCCGACGTGTATGCGCTTTGTCGATCGTGCTTTAGCGTCAACTGGATCACGCCGGCCGCGTAGTTCATGGACTCGACGCGGGTTCGGTTGACTCGCCCGTGAAGGTTCACGCCGAGAACGTCGCTGGGCGTGAGCCACAGGAAACTCTCCGGCAGGGCGATCGTGATTTCTCCCTCTGCTTCCGTCCACGACAGCTTATGCAGCTTGGCGGCCGTCTGTGCGGCCTGGTCCTCGCTTAGCACCACCGGCACGCTGATCGTTGCCTCACCCGTCACCCGAGCATCTGGGCTGCTGCGTGCGCTGGTGGCCTTGACCGCCGCGTAGCCGCTGTTCGCGTGCTGGTAGAACAGGTGAAGTTTCTTGGCGTACTCGCTGGCCTGGTTGCGCATTGAGTCGTCAGGCTCTTCCACCAGATCATCGACCGTGACCGTGTAGGCCACCGCGGCGCCGCGCTTGACGTAGTGCAGCTTCTTATCGTGCTCGCACTTGTCGAAGAAGTACGGCACGCGCAGGGTGTTGATGGCGTCCGCGCCCGAGTAGTCACCGGCCAGCACCAGCCCTGTGACGGCATCGTCCAGTTCGGTCACGTCGAACTTGTCGGCCGGGATGCGGCATCGCGCGTGGATGTCGGCAACGATCTCGCTGAGCGAAATGGTGTCCCCTGTCAAACCCTCTTCGAGGAATTCCGGACCCCAGACATAGGGCGAAGTGAACGCTAAATCGTGGCCGGCCGATGCCAGGTCGCCGTCACTGTTGACCAACACTCCGAAATTAGGATTGTCCGATTCGTAAACTGGCCCACCATCCCCGCGAGCCATATAGTCCTCGGTCAGCCCTCGCGTATTGATGGCAAATTGCCCTTCATAGTGGCCCTCAAAGCCTCCGGTGATCGTCGAGCCGTCGGGCACATGGTTGATTTGAACCATGTAGATGTTACGGTTAGCGAAGTGTGGTGGAAGCACGATGGCACGGGACCAAACCACACCGCCGGCAACCTTGACGTAAAGGGTGAGCGTGGTGCCGACATCGACTGAGTTGAAATCAAAATAAACAAGCCAGCAACTCCCTGGACTGTCCATTGCGTAAGGAACCAGCTCGTAGTCGTTGAACACACCGCCGGCCGTGATCAACTCCACCATCCGAGGCTCGACGACTGGCAGTTCCACGATGTTTTCCGTGACGCTCTGCGCCACCTCGAAGCGGTATTGCGGAATTGACCCTCGCCGATCCGTGAGGTCCGCATTGCTGCGCAGCATGTACGCCGTCCCTCGATACGCTGGCATATCCGGATTGATCACCAGCGTAGAAAGCACATCCGGCAATTGATCTTCGGTGCCGAGGTAGAAAATCGTGCCCGCCGCCCACTGCTGCGACTGCCCCACCACGCCCGAGCCCGGCCGCACGTCGTACACGAGCTTGTTGTCCTCCCACACCCGCAGGACGCCAGCGATCGGCCCTTCGCAAATGCGTATAGCGAACGTCCGCAGCAACATCGTCTGCTGCTGCACCGTGCCGCCACCGCCCTTGCCTTCTCCCCCGTTTTCCACGTCGTAATAGAAGCGAAAGACTTGGCTCGTGTAGATGATGTTGCCGGTCACATGCGCGGTGCCGTACACGATCGCACGCGGTGCGCCCTCCTGCGAGGTCTGAACACCGGTTTCGTTGATGGTCGGGCCTTGGACTCGGGTCGGGCCTTCGACTGCGCCGCCGATCGCGCCACCGACCGCGGCACCGAGTTGAGGGACGCCGAAGTAATAGCCGACAACAGCGCCGGCAAACGTCCATGCTGTGCGGCCCATGGCTTATCTCTCCGCAAGGGTTGAAGGGGTGGAAGCGATGGTGTTTCTCCTCAAGCCGGGCGGGCAGCCGCGATCACTGAATCTGTTGGCGCTGGCGCCGGCCGGCGCTGGAGTCACCTTGCCCTGAAAGGCAGGCGTGAGCCCGAAGTCATTCAGCATCAGCCGGTACAGCCCCACCATCGCGGCCTTTGGCTGCCCGCCCGCCGTCAGCTGCCGGGCGATGACACCGTGAAGGTTGCAAACATGCGCCAGGGGCACAAGCGCACCGACCGTCAGAATCCTCGAATTGGTCAGGATCCGCGCCAGACGACTCCACTCAGCACGCGCGTGGTCGTTCAGCAGCCACTCCGGCGCGGATGGGACTTCCTGCAGCGCGGGAAGCGTCACCGTTGCGAAGGCCTTGGCCACCCGTCGACTACCGGAGATCTGTTTCAGAGCGAGAGGCTTGCCAGGGTTGGGCATCGAAAAGAATCCAAATCTTTGAAGCGAGCGTGTGAAAAAGAGACTGAGGGCGCGGTTTCCAAGAGGTCGATCTCAAAGCCTCCGACCACCCCCCCATCACCTGACGTGAGCCACCCAGGCGGCCAGCCAGCCGTGCACGTCCGCCGGGTCCGCGGATCGATACAGCACCTGCTGCCCGCGCTTCACCAGGTAGGCGCTTGGTTCCTTGACGACATTGAGCCGAGCAAGGCTGGCCAGGTACTCGAGCTCGGCGATCGTGATGATCTGTGCGGCCATCAGTGCACCACCACCGCGTCAGCAAGACCGAGACGACGCTCGATACACGCGACCTGCTCGGCCAGCATGGTCTCGGCGCGCCACATGACGAGGCCAATGACAGCTGGCGACTCACCGAGCTCGACGAGCTTCTGACGGCCGCGAGCCAACTCTTCGAGGTTGCGAGCCCGTGTGTCGGCAACTACTTGCTCAGCAGTCATCGGTGTCATCGCGCGTCCCAGTCCTTGCCGTCCTTGCCGTCCCGACCTTTCTTGCAGGCAAGCTGCCAGTCTTGGCAGCCAGGCTCTGGCTTCTCGGAGGTAGATGCGACCTTGCAAGCCCAGATCGAACCCCCCCAGGTCACGCAGGCGTTACGCCTGTACGTCTTGGCGGCGTCGAAGGTCCCCAAGTACTCCATCGGCTCGCGGGCCTCAAGCTCCGCGCAGCGCCGATCGAGGCCTTCCAAGAGCTCCAGGATCTGCGCTTGCTTTTGCTCGTTCTCTTTGCGATCAAGGGACAGGCGTTCCTTGATCATTTCGGAGAAGCCCTGAAGGACCGCCTTCATGATTGACATGGTCACAGGCGCGGACTTGGCTGTTTCGCTCATGGCGTTAGAACCCCATCGGGAAGTAGCTGAAGGCCGGGATTGCCGGCGGACCAGGAGGGCCTGCAGGACCGGCCGGGCCTGGGGCACCGCCGACACCACCGAAGAAAACGGGTGGCCGCTTTTCCAGAGCCTCGACTCGCGCAACCAAAGCGGTGAGCTCCGTCTCAAGCGCATCGATTTCTGCCCTCTCAGCAGCGCTGAGATCGCGCGCGATTGGAGCGGCCGCACCTGCTTGCTTGAGCTTCTCCAGCGCAGACGCAATGGCGTTTACCTGAAGGGCCAGCGGCTTGAGCTCGGCCCGCCTTGCGCCGTCGGCGCGAGCCAGCCGCGTGCCCATTTCGATGCGCAGCGCACGCAGGTCGCTGCTTCCAGTGCCTTCGATGTTTGCCATGGGTGGGGAGCCTCAGTAGGAAACGTCGCTCAGCACAGACACGAAACCCTGCCGACGAAGGCGCCAGTCGACGTAGCGCTCCACGCGGATCGCCGCCGTGTTGGTCTGCCACAGCGACACCTGCACCGAAGACGCATCGATCGAAGGGTTGTCCGCGAGTTGCAGGCTGCCTTGCGTCATGACGCTGATCTGGGCTTCGTCTTCGTCAGCCAGGGCCACCGCCGACGCATCGAGAAGCGCGATGAAGGCGCCGCTGCTGTCGCCCGACATGTGAGCCGACGTAGCCACCGGCAGCCCCAGCAACTCGCCGCCACGTGCATTGACGCCTGGGTAGGCGAGATTGCCGCCAGTGCCGCGCTTGAGGCTCAGCGAGACGGCCGTGCCCGGACTCACGATCCAGTAGGCGCTTTCGAGTGTGCTGCCGGCCGCGATCAATTGAGCGACCATCGCCTTGAGGTCTGAGTCGATCTGCGCGATCGTCGAACCGGTGCTCACCAGCGGCGTGACGCCGTTCGTGACGCTGGCGGGCTTGACGTTGGCGATGCCAGAGTTCAGCGGATCGATGAAGGCCCGATCAATCGATTCGATTGCAGCAGCGGCCAGGTCGTCTTTCAGGGTCAGGTCAGCCTGCGGCGTGCTGAAACGCAGAAGTTCTTGAGTGACGACAACGATCCCGGCCGTCTTGAGCGGGTCAAGCTGCAGGTTCGCAAACGCTGCTCGCGAGATTGGCTTGGGGTTCGCTTCACCAACGAAATAGGAAGTCGAGCCGCCGCTTCCGGTGAGCAGGCGCACGCGCATTGGCACGCGGCGGAAGCCGGTAATCTTTCCGAGGAGCGTCAACGGCCGCACATACTGGCTGAAGTCGGTGCCGACCTCGCCGAGCAGCGCCGGGCTGTTGATCGTCGTCTGCGCACTGACCGCCGCACGCAGAACTGAGGTGACATGCGGCGTGTGCATCCAGTCCTGGCTCTCGGCGTACGCAAGCGCAGCATTCGGGCTTTCTCTGCCGTTGAAGAGCGACTTCGCGTATCGGGCAGCGGCCAAGCCGCGGGCATCCAGGGAACTCATGTGATCGACCTTTCGGAATCTGATGGGTCGATGCTCGCGGGTTCGTCGTCGGCTGTCGCTCTTCCCGAAGAGCTCTGCAGCGCGTTCCAGATCACTGCCGGCGTGTGCGTGCTGCCCTGCGCGCCGCGCACCTTCCAGAGGTCGCCGAGAAGATCGCCGCCGCGCTCGAGCCAAGCCACACCTCCGGCCGCCAGAAAGATGCGCGCTTCATCACTGGGCATCCGGCCCTGCATCAAAGCTTGGAAAGCCTCGCCAAGAAGCCGTACGCGACCCTCGCGGGAGAAGTCACTTGGCTGCCGAACACGGTTGAAGGGATCGTGAAGCATCGCCCCGAACTCAGGCGAGTAGCACGCGCAAGATGGACAAGTTGCTCATGCCGCCGCTCCCTTGCTGGGGTTCGTTCGCTTGCCGCGGAAGTAGTCGAGGAGATCGGCCTGAAGGTGCGGGGGCAGCGCCAGGCAGTCGGCGCGCATCTCGGCGCGGGCTGCTTCGCTGTCCCCGAACTGATCGCAACGACGCATCGCCGCCGCAATTAGCCGGGGCCGTCAACAGTTCTGCGGACTGCTGGCTAACGTCATGGCTAATGGCTAATGTGGCTATCGTGGCTAATTCGGGCTGTTTCTGGCTAATTTCAGGATCGGCACCGGGTGTCGATGCTTCCGGAGCGGCATCGTTAGCCGCGTTAGCCGGATTAGCCATTAGCCAGCGAGTGCCTGCCGATTCGCGCAAGGCCTGCATGTCCAACTTAAACATCGCGGACCTCCCATTCGCCGCCGACCTCGCGGATGTAGCCCCGATCAGCCAACTCCTTGAGCAGCGGGTTCAGGCTTGAAGCCTTGCGCCCTATGCGGCGCGGTGACTTTTGCAGCACGTCCTTCTTAAGCACCATAGGCCCGACGCGCTGCATCCAAGCATGCAATTCACGAAGGTTGCCCGCCTGGCGTTCTTGGCGGCCGGCGCCCGTCAGACGAAGGTGCTCGTTGAGGTAGAACGCGGTGATCTCGATGGCGCCTTCCATGGCCTCAGCGCCGATCTGCACCGCATACGGCTCGTCGATCATGGTGATGACGCCGGCGATGCGCGCCGCATGCTCAGCAGCCTTGGATGCGAACGGGCGCGCACCTTCCAACTCGTCGCCATTTTTCTGCTGAACTTCGACTTGGTTGTGGAAGGCGACCCAGATAGCCTGGGCTTCTGCGTTCAAGCGAAGATCCCGGGGCTTCAGTTCGTGCCCGTCGCCGTCGGGCCAGAAGTTCGGTGGAGTTTCGAGCAAGCGACGGATGCGCTCGTTGTAGGCGATGACATCACGGTTCTCGTGCGGATTGACATGGCGATACAGCCGGGTTCCTGCCAGCGTGTCAGGCTCGGCAATCAGGCATCGAGCGAGCAAGCCTTGCCCTTGCGCCAGTGGGTCGGTCAGGAGTTGACGGAGCAACACCGGCTGCACCAGAACGTGCATGGAGATGCGCCGACCGAGCAACACCGTGAGCCCCTCTCCTCCGCGCAACGAGTCCAACGATTCCCCACTCCATCCCTTGAGGTAGAACGCCAGGCCGGACTGCCGGCGTTCGTCGCGCATCGAGTGGCCGCCGAGCATCTCGCCGCCTTCAGCGCTGAACACGCCGATGCTCGCTTGGAACTTCAGCAACTTGCTGATGCCTTCGATGGTCGCGTTGCCAGTCGTGATGCTCTTCGGCGCCGGCTTGGTCGGCTCGGACTCCTTTGGGCCCTTGCGGGCCGCCATATCCTGTTCGTAGTCTTGCAACTGCTTCGAGTAGTCGCGCGCCTGCTGCTTTCGGGTTTCCTCGATCTCGTGGCAAGCCACGGCATCGACAGCGCTCTTGCGATCTCCGGAGCCTGCCCCCGTCACGACGAACAGGCTCAAAGGAGCACGCTGGCCGTGCGGCAGATACACGTTGGCTAATGGCGAACTGGCTAATCCGGCTGCTGCCAGCACGCTGCCTCCGGCCAAGCTGTCAGGTGCCTGCACGTCATGCGCGATCGCTCGCGCCGCGGCTCCGAGGATCGGGCCCAACGCATGAAACGGAAAAGCATCCGGCGTGATCGGTTCATCGTCGGGCATCGGATTGAGCAACGGCCAGCCGCCCGCAACGGGCAGCGCAGCGTTGAGCGCGGCATTCACCGGGTCTGCAAGTACGGCACTCATTGGTGTACCTCGGCAGTCCTGGCCACTCGATGCAGGTCGTTGAAGTCGGTGTCCTTGTCTCCGCGCGGGAGGTCTTTGAAGTCCGGCACCGCCAGCAGTCCGCCGACGGTGCGGGCAGCTTCTGTCGCCGCCGCCATGCCGGGGTTGCCTTCGGTCTTCCAGTCGTCGTCGGCCGCAATCACCAAGGTGATGGACGGAAACTTCGCGCGCAAGGCCTTGGCGACGTGCAGCAAGTTTCCGCTGTTGAACGCGACGGCCACCGCCTGGCCAGCGTCCTCATAAATAGTGGCGCCAGTTGCGTATCCCTCGCAGATCACCAGGCGATCGGCAGGCCGACCGATGGCGTGATAACAGCCCTTGGTGCGGCCGCTCGGCATGAACCGCTTGGATCCGTCTGGGGCGATGCCTTGGAGGCTGTGCAAATGCCCGCCCGCATCGCGCACTGGAACGAGGAGGGTGTGACCTGCTTCGATACGAATGCCATGGGCCCGCACGCCCTTCGCTGTCAGGTATGGATGTGAGTCGACGGCATGAGCAGATGCCCAACGGATCGCCGACGCTGCTGCAGATTGCGCCTGGCGCTCGCGCTGTTCGGCATCATGCTGGTGGCGCAGTGCATCCATGCGGCGGGCAAACGCCTTGCGCTCGGCCGGCGTCAGTTCGCGATCTTCGCGGCGATTCACGACGACGTGGCACTTGAAGCAGTGCGCCACGCCGTGCGAGTCGTCGAGGATCGTGACGCCCATGTCCTTCACGCTCGGCTTCCTGCCGCAGGCAGGGCACATGATGCGATGGTCGCCGATGGGGAAGTCTGTCCAGGTGATCAAGATGCACCTCCCACGCGGCGCAGGAACGCCTCAAGGTCTTCGATGCGCGCGCAGTAATGCGAGAGGTCCCACCGGGCCACCAGCCAGCCGCCGGTCGTGCTGTCGTGGACTTGGAAGCCGCGCAGTGCAAGCGCGGCCTTGAGGTTGGCAACGCGCTTGCCGGCGTGAACGTCGGCGCCGATAATCGCTACGCTGTCTGAATTTGAATTTGCACTCGCCTGGCCCCCGCCGGGCGTTTGCTTTTCTGGCGCCGCCATTAGTGCGCCACCTCGGCTTGCTTGTCGCGCCAGGCGATCAACTCATCGAGCCTGAAGACCGTGACTCTCGGGCCGAGCTTGATCGGCCGCGGAAAGTCAGGTCGCTCGTTAACCCAGCGCCATAGCGTGGTGTTGCCGATGCCGCCGAGAAACGCTCTGACCTGAGGCGGTCGAAGCGACGAAGAGACTTTCGCCATTTCCTGCTCCATATAAACCCCTGCGGATTGCCGTGGGATGAACTGGATTAGGAAGCAGCAGTGCTATCAAATCTATAGCACCCGTCCGGAGCGGTGTACATCACACCGGACGGGTGTACATCCGTCCGGAGCGGTGTTCAATCGTCGTCGTCCGGTGGAATGCCTTCCGCCTCAGCCTCCCACGTGGGAACCCACTTGGCGGCAATCACTCTTTCGCTCTCGAGGAGGCCAGGAAACTTTTCGAGCATGTCCTTGGCGAACTTCGTGCGGTTCTTGTACCGGGTGGGTTCTGCTTTCCAAAGCTCCCAGCACGCCTTGACTTCGGCTTTAGCTGCCTGCTTGGGATCTGTGGCATGCCATGTCGCTCGCCGCTCGGCCTGCTGCACGACCTCGTAGTAATGCAAGATCAACTCGACAAAAATCGGGAGCGTTCGGTGGTCGAGATATCTTGCAATTTCTGCGTCAATGCGCTTGGCCTCTTGCTCCGCGTCGAGAGCGGCATGGTGTTTGTTGATGCCTGCGGAAATGTAGGTTTCAAACATGCGCGTTGCACGCTCTACTTCCCAGCGATTTTCGAGAGACTTGGAGTAACTGCTACGCCCCACCCCCCGCATTCGCTTGATCACCTCAGCCGGGTCCTTCCGAAAATGACGTTCTACGTTTGCAGCCATGCGTACCTCACGCACCTGTGGAAAGGTGCCGCGCCAGCCCGCCCAGGTAAAACGGGTTTTCGGGGATCAGCCTAGGCGCGGCGAAAGGAGTGATTCAGTGGAGCGCGTAGCCAGATCAGCGCGCTGATCATGGCGGGGACGCCAAACGGTGCGCTCGATCACTGCTCGGACACTCCGACGATCTGCTTGAGCAAGCGGTGCTGGCGGCTCATGACGTACGACAGCCCATCGCCGACAGTATTCGCATGCCAGTCGGCCGCGTTGTGCCGAATGTCGTGTGCGCGAAGGGCGCCAGCGAGGTTCTCGTCAATCTCCGCACAGACGCGAACGCTCTGCAGTAGGTCGCGTGCGCTGATGGCCCACTCAACGAAGACGTTGAGCGACATCGCTTCGTTGGCGAAGTCTTGGAGATCGAAGCGATCAAGAAGCCTCTCATCCGAGTCCAAGCAAGTTGCAGCATCGGTCAGCCAGACGAGATGCGGTTTCGCCTTCTCGATCAGTTTCGCTCGCTCGGTCGACTCGACATCGCCCGGCACCAGTCGGGAAGCCTTGATGAGCGCCGCAATATCGAAACCAACGCGCTCAACGACGTGTTCTTCCGAAGGCGGGTTGTCGCGGTAGCAGTCGGCCATGTTTGCTGCGGTCTCCAGCAGGCGATTGGAGTCGCCTGAGGACTGATCCGCATCGTCGGCCGCGTGGGCGGCGTGCAGGGCTTGGGCGATGGCGCTGAAGGCGCAGGCAAGGGCCTGCTTGGGCTTGATGGCGGTGCTCATGATTGCACCTCAACCAGTGCACCGAAGTCGTCGACCACGGCCCTGATGCGCCGCTCCCACCGGCGGCCGTCGCCGTCCGTACGCGACTCGTCGCCAGTCCAGTAGGCGCGGCCGTGATGGTGGTAGAGGCTAGTCCGGCAGCCGCCGGAGTAGTAGGCCGCGCACGACGTGTCGTCGGCGAAGTAGAGATCGCAAGCCGCCGGTGGTGACAGCAGGATCGTGCCCTCTGCCGGCGCCACGGCATCGGCGGCCGCGGTGGCCGACATGGGCGCGAGGGTGATGGCAGCCCGCGCGGCGGGAGTAGTGGCGGCCATCACGATTGCACCCCCGCGTTCAGCGGCGACGTGGTGTTCGAGCACCTCGCACAGTGTCTTGATATCCGGCCTCGTTGAGGGCGCTCTGCAGTTCGGTGAAGCTGCCCCTCTTTGGGGGGATGCTGCGGCGCTCGACGGCGCGATAATCGACTCAGCCATGATGTGCGTTCCTTCCAAGGTATGTGCACGTTGTGGTGAGACGGCTGCGGAGTTCGTACCTCCGCGGCCGTCGCCTTTTTTGCCTCAGATCCATGGCTCAGAAATGAGCCATGCCGCCCTGAGACGCGGCGTCATTCCTTCGGCAACTTCGCCTTGTCGATACGCTCACGCACCCACGGCGGGCCGCCCAGTTTCTCCAGCTTTTCCCGCTGCGGGACAGTGAGGCGCAACGACACCGAAGTCGTTTGCAGCCCGTCTTGGAGCGGCGGGCGGCCTGGCTTTCTCATATTTTTGGTGGTTGTGCGCGACATGTGCTTATCGTAGCCGTTAATCTCACGTGCCGCAAGGATGTTTTGTCGCCGTTTACTAGCGCGAATCCTGAGGACGCTGCGGGTCCGGCTTGATGTGGCGCAGCACCCCCCCGTTTCCGTGACAAAACTTGTCAATGGACAAAGCTTGCTGAATGGGTAAACGCGCGCGCGTGCGCGCTTGGATCTCAGATGACGATTCCGGACGCCATCAGTGCTTGCCACCATCGGCAAGAGGGGGGCTCTGGGCAACACTCTGCGGCCTTGAACAGGTTGGACCGAAGTTGCACAAAAAGTCGAAATCGCGGTGGTGTGAGGCCGAGTTTGTATTGCTGGATCTGCTGTACCCCACCGGCGACATCGACGAGCTTGCTTCTCGACTGTCGCGCAGCAGGCAAGCCATCAAGCACATGGCGATCGCACGGGGACTCAGCGGCAAGTATTTCAACGGCCGCGGCTGCCCATCGCCGTCAGGCACTGAAGTCCTCCGTCGCGGTCAAAATTCTTATGTGATGGTCAAGGTGGTCGACGAGACCGGCGCCAAGGCGTGGGTGCGAAAGCATCACCTCGTCTGGCAAGCCGTTCACGGTGCACCGCCGCCCAAAGGAACACGGCTCCTGTTCAAGGATGGCGACCGCCGCAACTGCAGCATCGACAACCTCGAGTTGATCGACGATGTGGACGCAGCGCGTCGGATGAACCAACTGCGAAGTTATCCGCCTGCCCTGCAGGAGACGATTCGCCTACTCAACGAAGTAAGGAAGACGATCCGTGAGCACGAAAACCATCGCCGACGTGCGAGACCACCTCTTCAAGTTGTTGGACCAGCTGAGTGACGGCACCAAGGAACCGGACTACCAGCGCATGCGTGCGAGCTGCGAAGTTGCGCAAGTCATGGTCAACACCGTGCGTGTGCAAGTCGACTATTTACGTGTCGTGAATGGCGATGGCGAAATGAGGTTTCTGGACGAGCCAGCAGAGGCGCCGGAGCCGACAGAGGCAGCGCCCGCTTCTTTCGTTGACCCGTTGGTCAAAGGCCCGGGCGCAGAGCATCCCTGGCGCGGCCAGCGAGTGCACCGCATCGGTCGGTAGCTCACTCGACGCGTCGTCGCGGCTTGCGTCCCTCCATTGGGATGACCGCCGCGGCTTCTGCCGGGCGTTCACAAAAGTCCGACCACGCCTGCATCATGGAGGCGCGCTTGGTGAGTAGATCACCGCGCCGATAAGCGGCCTCGACCGCGCTTTCGATGGTGTGCGCCAGCGCCATCTCTGCAATCTCACGCGGATAGTTGGTCCGCTCCGATGCCCAGTCGCGGAAGGTGCTTCTAAACCCGTGGGGCACCGCGTCAACCTTCATGCGTCGCATGCACGCCGTCAGCGACATGTCGGAGAGCGGCTGGCCCTTGCGGCCCGGGAAGATCACGTCAGTTCCTTCGATCCGCGGCAGCTGCTCGAGCAACTTCAACGCCTGCTTGGAAAGCGGCACGCGGTGTTCCTTCTTGGCCTTCATTCGCTCGGCCGGCACGGTCCAGACTTTCGCCTGCAGGTCAATCTCCGGCCAGCGCGCGCCGCGCACTTCACCCGATCGGCCGGCGGTCAGGATTGCAAACTCCAAGGCCCTGGCACTCAGGCCCTCGATGCTGCGCAGGCCAGTGAGAAATGCCGCGGCGTCGTCAACCTTCACTGCGGCGTGGTGCACTACCTTGCTGATCTTCCGAGGCTTGGCGAGCAGTTGGTCAAGGTGGCCGCGCCAGCGCGCCGGGTTGTCGCCCGTGCGGTAGCCGCGCGCCGTCGCCCAATCGAGGATCGTTTCGATTCGACCGCGCAGGCGAGATGCCGTCTCTGTTTTGACAGGCCAGATCGGCTCAAGGACGGTAAGCACCTGGGCGAGGTCGACGTCATGCACAAGCACATTGCCGAACACAGGTTTGGCGTAGGCGTCGAGGGTGCTTTGCCACTGCGCCCGGTGCTTGGCGTTTTTCCATTCGCCGGATTTAGCCTTCATGAAGGCGTCGACGCACTGGTCGAACGTCTTGGCCTTGGCGCTGGCCGCGGCGGCGGCGCTGCGGGCCTCCTGGCGCGTCTGGATGGGGTCGGCGCCAGCGTGGATCTGGTCCCGGGCAGCGCGAGCGCGCTCCTTCGCCTGGGCCAAGGTCACGTCGGGGAAGCCGCCGAGCCCCATGTCCCGACGCTTGCCGGCCACCATGGCGCGAAGCACCCAGGATCGCGCCCCGGCGTCATTGATCTTGAGCTGCAGCCCCGCGACCCCGCCAACGGCGTGTGCGCCAGGCTTCGTCAGCCTGCTGACCTGCAACGCGCCGAGCTCGACCGCTTTCTTGGGCATATCGTCCTTTCCATCAACCTTGCCACCAAAGATGTTGGCATTATGCGGGATTGAGTGGAACCGTTCGGAACGACTGCTTAACCCTCTCCATTGGGAGAAACCGGCAAAACGGGTCCGAAGGGGTCGCGTCGGGACGCTGAACTGGCGGAGAGTGTGAGATTCGAACTCACGGACGGTCGCCCGTCGGCAGTTTTCAAGACTGCTGGTTTAAACCACTCACCCAACTCTCCGTTGAAGACATGCACTGCCCGCCCCGGTGGAGCGGCAGGCAAGAGGCGAGATTCTAGACCGTGCTGTCTTCAGAGCGCTGCGCAGGCGCAGTGCTCGCGTCGGGCGCGTCGGGCTGCTGCTGCGCCGTGCGCGGCGCCAGGCCGCCCAGCACCAGGTCCAGCACGCCCTGCGCCCATTCGCGGCGCTCGGCGGGTCCGGCGAGCGGCCTGGAGATGAAGAACCGAACCCCGCCAAATGCCAGGTTCGAGATCTGCACGGCGGTGAGTTCCGGATGCGGCACATGCAACTGGCCGGAGCGGTGCGCCTCTTCCAGATAGGCAACGACCGGGCCGAGCACCCAGCTGTTCTCCGTGTAGACCAGTTTCGCCAGTTCAGGGAAACGCGTGGCCTCGGCAATCACCAGGCGCAACAGGCCCAGCGTGCGCGGCTCGGTGGCGCCCAGGTACATGCCTTCGATCAACTCGAGCAGGCGTTCCTCGGTGTTGGTCTGTTCGCCCTTCAGCGCCGCGTGCATGTCGGTGCGCGCCTTCTCGACCGCCCGGTGGATCACCTCGTGGAACAGCGCCTGCTTGTTCTCGAACTGGCGATAGATCGTGATCTTGGCCACGCCCGCATCCCGCGCAACAGCCTCAATGCTGGTGCCCGCGTAGCCCTTTTCCAGGAACGACTGCGTCGCGGCATCCAGGAAGGACTCGCGCAATTCGGCCGCCTGCACGACGCTGGGACGGCCCCGCGCACGGCGCTTCGGTTCAGTGGCTTCCGCTGCTGGGGGAAGTTCGGTCATGGAATCGAGCAGTGTGATGGTCATGAATCTGGTAGGAACAGTGTCTGGAGGTCGCTCAGGAAATCGAGTCCCTTTGCTGTAGGCCAAACGTGTCTAAGGTCGCGCGAAAGTAACCCATTTTGCTCCGCTTGCGCCAGTCCGCGTTGAATTGCGGTCATCGAAAGCCCAGTCCGTTCGCCATATTGCGACAGAGTGAACCCTTCCTTCAGCCGCAAGACGTTCAGCATGTATTCGAACGGCAACTCTGCCAACGCCACGTCATCGCTCTGTGATACCGCTACCCCCGCCAACGCCTGGTCCATGTAGCGCTGGGGCTCCCGGAAGCGCACCTGCCGCACGATTCGGTGGGCAAAACTGAGCTTGCTGTGCGCGCCGGCGCCAATACCGAGGTAGTCGCCGAACTGCCAGTAGTTCAGGTTGTGCTGGCATTGGTGGCCTTCGCGCGCAAAGGCCGAAATTTCATAGCGTGAGAGCCCCGCGGTCGCCGTGCGCTCGATGATGCGGTCGAGCATGGCGTAGGCATCGTCGTCCTCCGGCACCTTGGGCGGAAACTTGGCGAAATACGTGTTGGGCTCGATGGTCAGGTGGTACACCGACAGGTGCGGTGGCGCCAGCGCCAATGCCTGCGTCAGGTCCGCCTCCAGTTGCGCCGGCGATTGCCCTGGTAGCGCATACATCAGGTCGAGGTTGAAAGTGTCGAACGCACTCGCCGCCTCCTCGACTGCGGCGAGGGCCTGCGCCCGGTCGTGCACGCGCCCCAGCGCCTTCAGGTGCTCGTCGTTGAAGCTCTGGACCCCGACGGACAGGCGCGTCACGCCCGCGCTTCGAAAAGCCCTGAAGCGATCGCGTTCGAAAGTACCCGGGTTGGCCTCCAGAGTGATCTCGCAGTCCGGCGCCAGCTTGACCCGCGCACGCACGTCGCTGATGAGGCGGTCGATCGCCTCGGGCGAGAACAGGCTCGGCGTCCCGCCGCCAATGAACACGGTGTGAATGGTGCGGCCCCAGATCAAGGGCAGCGCCGCGTCGAGGTCCGCCACCAGCGCGTCGAGATAGCGCTGCTCCGGCAACGCCTCGCCCTTTCCGTCGGACCATTCATGCGAATTGAAGTCGCAGTACGGGCATTTGCGCAGGCACCAGGGCAGGTGCACATACAGCGACAGCGGTGGCAGCGCGGCCAGTTGCAAGGGCCCGGGCCGCATCATGTGCAGCACGTCGTTGGCGTCCGGCGCGCCGGCCTGCACCGCAGCTGCGATCGGGACGATCGTGCTCATGGGAACCAACGCTCGCGCATCAGCGCCAGCATCGTGCGTGCGGCCTGGCCGCGGTGACTGTTCTTGTTCTTTACTTCGGGCGGTAGCTGGGCGAAGGTCTTGCCGAACGCCGGCAGGAACATCACCGGATCGAAACCGAAACCGTTCTCGCCGATGGGCTCGCGCGTGATCTGCCCAGGGGCACGTCCGACCGCGATCAGCGGCTCCGGGTCTTCGGCACTGCGCAGCGCCACCAGCGTGCTGACCAGCGCGGCGCGGCGGTCGTCGATGCCGGCCATCTGTTCGAGCAGTGCGCGCACGTTGTTCGCGTCGCCCTTCTCGTAGCCAAATCGGGTCGCGTAGTAGGCCGTATCCACGCCGGGCAAGCCGCCGAAGGCCTCGACGCACAGGCCCGCGTCATCGGCAATGGCCGCCAGGCCGGTCGCAGCGGCGGCGTGCCGCGCCTTGGCCAGTGCGTTCTCCACGAAGGTGCGAAACGGTTCCTCCGCCTCGCCCACACCCAGTTCCGACTGGCGCACGAGAGTGACATCCAGTGGAGCGAGCAACAGTTGCAATTCGGCAAGCTTGCCGGCGTTGTTGGATGCGAGGACCAGTTTCATGAGCGATGAGCACCCGCAAGAAAGGCGCCGGCAGTATTTGTACTTATTTGGAAAGCGCCTGCTGTTGCAGCACGACCAGTTCCTGGATGCCCTTGTCGGCCAGGCCCAGCAACAGGTCCATCTCGGCACGCGTAAAGGCAGCGCCTTCGGCCGTGCCCTGCACTTCGACGAAATGGCCGGCGCCGGTCATCACGACATTCATGTCGGTATCGCAGGCCGAGTCTTCGGTGTATTCGAGGTCCAGCAGCGGCGTGCCCTGCACGATGCCCACGGAGATCGCAGCCACCGGCCCGAGGATCGGCGAAGCAGGGATGGTCCCCGCGGCCAGCAGCTTGTCGACGGCATCCTGCGCCGCGACGAACGCGCCCGTGATGGCAGCCGTGCGGGTGCCGCCGTCAGCCTGCAGCACGTCGCAATCCAGGTGGATGGTGCGCTCGCCCAGGGCCTTCAAGTCGAACACGGCGCGCATCGAACGGCCGATCAGGCGCTGGATTTCCTGCGTACGGCCACTCTGCTTGCCACGTGCGGCCTCGCGGTCACTCCGGGTGTGAGTGGCGCGCGGCAGCATGCCGTATTCCGCGGTGACCCAGCCCTCACCGCTGCCCCGCTTGTGCGGCGGCACCTTCTCTTCAACCGAAGCCGTGCAGAGCACGCGCGTATCGCCAAACTCGATCAGCACCGAGCCCTCGGCATGGATGGTGAAGCCGCGCGTGATGCGCACGGATCGCAATTGGTCGGCTGCGCGGCCGCCGTTTCGGGTGAAGGTAGTCATTGATTGAATTGACATTGAATTGATGAGGCCGCCCACCTCACGGGAGCGCTGAGGAAAGGAAGATTTCGTAGCGAGAACATCAGCCAGGATGCCGATCCGCCGAGCGGATCCAGTACGCCAGTAAGCTGACAACCGAGTTGCGGCATAGGCTAACAAATGCGCCAAGCGCTTGTCATGGCGGCGCCTGCACCGCGAGCCCGAGATCGGCGTCCGCCGCAGATGATCCCCGCCCTCTAGCCCTTGCGGGCCGCCGAGCGTCGAATGGCTTCGTTGATTTCCGCGATCGACCTCTCGATCGCATCTTCGTCCAGGTCGTCGGCCTCGCCGTCCGAGGGCATGCCGGCCTGGATCGTCGAGGCGAACACGCCTTCGCTGATGGCATCCGTCGACACGCCCCGCTCATTGCCAGGCACGTCAGGCGTTTCCCATTCGAGCGCGATCAGCGTCACGTTGTCGCTGTGCGTGCCACCGTTGCGCAAGGCCGCTTCCGCCAGCTCCGGCGCTGCATCCGACACCGGCCTGTTCGAAAGCGTCCGCACGATCTGCTCATCTTCCAGCACGCCCCATACGCCATCCGAGCACAGCATGATGCGGTCGCCCTGTTGCAGGGTCAGCGGCGCCGAAACGTCCAGCGTGGGCGTGGACGGCGAGCCGAGGCAGGTCAGCAGCAAGTTGCGATTGACCGGCTCATTGCCCCCGTCGAGCCGCGGCCGCTCGGCATGCGAATGGTCGCGCGTGCGCATCAGCAACCGGCCGCCACGCACCACGTACAGGCGCGAGTCGCCGCAGTGCACCCAGGTGGCGGTCGTGCCTTGCAACACCGCCGCCACGAGCGTGGTACGCGGCGTGTCGAGCATCGCCTTGTTGCCCGCGTACCGCATGATCTGCTGGTGGGCCGACAAGGCCGACGAGGTCAGGAAGGCGCGCACGTCCTTTACCACCGGTCGGGCTTCGCGCTGGTAGAGCGCGGCAATGGTCTGCAGCGCCATCTGCGCCGCAACTTCGCCCTCGGGGTGCCCACCCATGCCGTCCGCCAGCACGAACAGTCCGGACTCCCGCGTGTAGCAATAGCCCATGCGGTCTTCGTTCTTGACACGGCCGCCTTTGCGGCTGACCTGGAATACAGAAAATTTCATGAGCGCCCGCATGGCAGCCCGAAGGGCGCAAAAGCCCACTCGGGAGGCAGCAAATACTGGAGAACTTGGGAGTTCATGCCGGTCTGGTTGTGGGGGCGGCCGCCTTGGGCAGCCCCTTCTTGTCGGGAGAGCGCATGTTGTCGATCGACAGGCGCACCTTCTCGCTGACGCTGAGCTTCGTATAGCGACGCTCGCCTTCGCGGCTCAGTTCCTTCTGCAGCGCGAACACCGATTGCGGACGCGACATCGCATCGAGGGACATGCACCATTCGACCACCTCGATCAGGTTGTCCGAGTAGATGCCACGCAATCGCGACAGAGAGAGGCTCAACCGGTCCTTCTCGATGCGCTGCGGCGCGTCGTTGGGCGGGTAGCCCTGCATGCAGGCATAGATGCAGGCGCCGATCGCATAGATGTCGGTCCACGGACCCATCGACGAATCGCGCCGGTACATCTCAGGCGCGGCGAAGCCGGGCGTGTACATCGGGCGGATGAAGTTGCCTTCCTTCGACAGCACCTCGCGCGCCGCGCCGAAGTCGATCATCACGGCCCGGTCATCGTCGGTCACGAAGATGTTGGCCGGCTTGATGTCCAGGTGCAGCATCTTGTGCTGATGCACGATGCGCAGGCCGCGCAGGATCTCGTCGAACAGGGAACGAATCGTCGACTCCCTGAATACTTTCTGCTTCTTCAGGTCGCGTGCGGTGACGATGAAATCCTGGAGCGTGGCGCCTTCCAGGTTGTTCATCACCATGTAGACCGTCTCGTTCTCGCGGAAGAAATTGAGCACGCTCACCACCGAAGCGTGCGAGATCTGCGCGAGCGAACGCCCTTCTTCAAAGAAGCTCTTGAGGCCGAGCCGGTACAGCGACAGCTTCTCCGGCGCCACCTGCGGCGCCAACTCGCCAACGCCACGCGTCGCCAATGAAGAAGGCAGGTATTCCTTGATCGCGACCTGCTGGCCGGAAGGGTCGACGGCAAGATAGACGACGCCGAATCCGCCTGCGGATATCCGGCGAATCACGCGGTATCCGCCGATCACTGTATCGGGCAGCAGGGGCGACGGTTTGACCTTTGACATAATCCGGGAGTTTCACCCGAAGGCGAGTGTGCGGCAAGCGAACGCTGTGCCGGAGCCATGGTGCGAACAAACAAATTCACAGTGAGGCGCAATGCCAGTTTACAGCATGACCGGCTACGCGAGTGGCCAGAACACCCCCGGTGGAGGCCACGCTGACGCGGACTCGCGCCCTGCGGCCGCAGGCCGTCTTGGCGTTGAAATCCGCTCGGTCAACAGCCGATTCCTCGACCTGACTTTCAAGCTGCCGGAAGAGCTTCGGCAGCACGAACCCGCCCTGCGCGAACTGCTCACGCGCAGCCTCAAGCGCGGCAAGGTCGAGTTGCGTGCCAACTTCGAGAACAGCGCCGCGTCGGGCGTGACCGAGCCTTCCACCCGGCTGCTTCAACGCCTGAACGGCGTGCAGGACAGCATCAAGGCCTGGCTGCCCAGCGCCCGCGAACTCAGCGTGGCCGACATCCTGCGCTTGGCCAGCGGCGATGGCAGCCAGCGCGGCGACTGGGGCCCGGATCTGCTGGAGGTCAGCGGCAAGGCACTCACCGCCATGATGGAAGCCCGCGCCCGCGAGGGCGCCCGCCTCGCCACCATGCTCAGTGACAACCTCGGCGAGTTGCGCAAGCTCGCCGAGCAGGCCGGCCCGCTGGTGCCCCAACTGGTCGAGCAGCAACGCAACCGCTTCCTCGAACGCTGGCAGGACGCCATGGGCCTCGTCGGTGGCACCCTGCCCGAAGCCGCGCAGGACCGCGCCCTGACCGAGGCCACCGCATTCGCCATCCGCATCGACGTTGCCGAGGAACTCACCCGCCTCAGTTCCCACCTCGACGAGATCGAACGTCTCATCGCCAAGGGCGGCGAGATCGGCAAGCGGCTCGACTTCCTCATCCAGGAACTCCATCGAGAAGCCAACACGCTGGGCTCCAAGTCCGCGGCCCTCGAACTCACGCGCATCGGCGTCGACATGAAGGTGCTGATCGAACAGATGCGCGAGCAAGTGCAGAACATCGAATAAGTCAAATGGATTACCCAGGGAATATCTTCGTGGTGGCCGCGCCCAGCGGCGCCGGCAAGTCGAGCCTCGTGAAGGCGCTGATGGAACTCGATTCGGCCGTGCAGCCCTCGGTGTCGCACACCACCCGCGCCCCGCGCGGCCAGGAGAAGCATGGCCGCGAATACTTCTTCACCTCCGACGGCGAGTTCGACGCCATGGTCGCGGCCGACGGCTTCGTCGAATGGGCCCATGTGCACGGATGCCGCTATGGCACGTCAAAGCGGGCGATCGAAGAACGCGTGGCGCAGGGCGCCGATGTGGTGCTGGAAATCGACTTCCAGGGTGCCATCCAGATCCGCAAGACCTTCGCCAACGCGGTGCTCATCTTCATCCTGCCGCCGAGCTGGGAAGAGCTGCGCTCCCGGCTGGAACGCCGCGGCGAAGACCGCCCCGACGTGATCGAATTGCGCCTGCGCAATGCGGCCACGGAGATGGCCCGGGCGGGGGAATTCGATTTCGTTATAATCAACGAGTTATTCGAGCGTGCGCTTTTCGACCTGAAAGCCATTGTTCACGCCCAGCGGCTGCGTTATTCCGCCCAGCGCCGAGCGCGGGCCGACACCTTCGCCGCATTGAACATCCCCTGACACCGACCACCGAAAGCTCATCATGGCCCGCATCACCGTCGAAGACTGCCTGCTTCAGATCCCGAACCGCTTCCAACTCGTGCTGGCCGCAACGTACCGCGCCCGCATGCTGAGCCAGGGCCACGCGCCCAAGATCGAGAGCAAGAACAAGCCCGGCGTGACCGCGCTGCGCGAAATCGCCGAAGGCAAGATCGGCCTGGAAATGCTCAAGAAGGTGCCGGGCTGATCATTCGCCTGCACTCCTCTATAGAGGCACCGCTTGCGGTGCCTTTTTTGTGGGCGAACCCCAGCGCCCGAATGGCACGCTAAAGTCGAGGGCTATGAGCGCAGTCGCCAAACCCGAGCCCAATGCCCCGCGGGGTGCTGCTCGGCCCAGCCCTGCCGCCCTCAACGCCGCCGCGGCCAGCTTCGCGGCCCTGACCGCCCGGCTCGACTACCTCAGCGCCGAAGACACCGAACTGGTACGCCGCGCCTACCGCTTCGCAGACGAGGCCCACCTGGGGCAGTTGCGCAACAGCGGCGAGCCCTACATCACCCATCCGATCGCGGTCGCAGCCCAATGCGCCGAGTGGAAGCTCGATGCACAGGCCCTCATGGCGGCGCTCTTGCATGACGCGATCGAGGACTGTGGCGTCACCAAGCCCGAACTGATCGAGCGCTTCGGCGCACCTGTCGCGGAATTGGTGGACGGCCTCACCAAGCTCGACAAGCTCCAGTTCAACACCCGCGAAGAGAACCAGGCCGAGTCCTTCCGCAAGATGCTGCTGGCGATGGCGCGCGACGTGCGCGTGATCCTCGTCAAGCTGGCTGACCGCACCCACAACATGCGCACGCTGGACGATGCGCCACGCGAGAAGTGGGGCCGCATTGCCGGCGAGACGCTGGAGATCTACGCGCCCATCGCGCATCGCTTGGGTCTGAACCAGACCTATCGCGAACTGCAGGAACTCTCCTTCCGCCACCTGAAGCCCTGGCGTTACGCGATCCTGTCAAAGGCCGTCGCGAAAGCCCGCAGCCGCCGGCGCGACCTGATCCAGAAGGTCCAGCGCGAACTCGAAACCGCCTTCGCCGCAGCCGGCATCAGCGTGCGCATCGCGGGCCGCGAGAAGACGCTCTATTCGATCTATCGCAAGATGGACGAGAAGCACCTCAGCTTCGCGCAGGTCACAGACATCTACGGCTTCCGCCTGATCGTGCCGAACGTCATCGCCTGCTACACCGGCCTGGGCATCCTGCACCAGATGTACAAGCCGCTGCCGGGCAAGTTCAAGGACCACATCGCGATTGCCAAACTCAACGGCTACCAGTCGCTGCACACCACGCTGGTGGGGCCGTCGGGCGTCAACGTCGAGTTCCAGTTGCGCACCGAGGCCATGCACGTGGTGGCCGAATCCGGCGTCGCGGCGCACTGGCTCTACAAGGCGACCGACAACGCCTCGCCGTCGCGCGAGCGGCTCGGCGCGAAGTGGCTGCAGTCCCTGCTCGACATCCAGGACGAGACGCGCGATGCCGCGGAATTCTGGGACCACGTCAAGGTGGACCTGTTCCCGGATGCGGTCTACGTGTTCACGCCCAAGAGCCAGATCCTCGCCCTGCCGCGCGGGGCCACGGTCATCGACTTCGCCTACGCCATCCACAGCAACATCGGCGACCACACCTCGGCGGCACGCATCAACGGTGACCAGGTTCCGCTGCGCACCGAGCTCAAGAACGGCGACGTGGTGGAAGTCATCACCGCGCCCGTCTCGACGCCGAATCCGGCGTGGCTGGGCTTCGTGCGCACCGGCCGCGCGCGATCGAAGATCCGCCACTACCTCAAGACCCTTGCCCATGCCGAATCGGAAGGCCTCGGCGAAAAGCTTCTGGCCCAGGCGCTGCGTGCCGAAGGGCGCAACAAGGTGCCGCCGGACGATGGCGAATACCAGGCCATCTGGGAAAAGCTGCTGCGCTTCACCGCCAACCGCTCGCGCTCTGAGTTGATGACCGACATCGGGCTGGGCCGCCGCATCGCGAGCATCGTGGCCAAGCGCCTCATGTTCCTGCTGGCCGAGCGTGGCGAGAAGCCTGATGCCCTGCTGCTCACGCGCGAGCGCTTCACCGCACACGAGACTGTGTCGCAAGGCGGCGTCACGCTCGATGGCAGCGAGAACTCGTCGGTGCGGTTTGCGCTCTGCTGTCGACCCATTCCAGGCGATCAAATCGTCGGCTACCTGGGCCACGGCGAAGGGCTGGTCGTGCACACCAATGAATGCGGCGTCGGCCAACGCCTTCGACATCGCGACAGCGAACGGTTCTTCGCAGTCGAATGGGCCGAGGAACCGGTCCGCACCTTCGAGACCGGTGTGGTCGTGACCGTGCGCAATGACAAGGGCGTGCTGGCCCGAGTCGCCGCCACGCTTGCTGAAGCTGAAGCCGACATCACGCACGTCGAGATGGCCGATGAAACCCCGCAGGACTCGACCGACTTGCGCTTCGTGATCGCGGTGCGCGACCGCGCGCATCTGGACCTTGTGTTACGCGCCGCGAAGCGCACGCCGTCGGTGTTGTCGGCGAACCGAGTCGTGCCTGCGCCCTACTCGGCCGACCCGACCGCACCCGGGGCCGGGTAGCGCACCGACAGCACCTCGATCTCCTGCGCGCCACGCGGCGTCACGAGCTTCACCACATCGCCTTCGCGCGCCTTCAACAGCGCGCGGGCAATCGGCGAGATCCAGCTCACCTGCGCATGCTGGCTCTGGGCTTCGTCGATGCCGAGGATCGTGACGCTGCGCTCCTCGCCTGCAGCGTCGGCGTACTCCACCGTCGCCCCGAAGAAGACCTGGTCGCTGCCGTGATGCACCGAGGGGTCCGTCACCTCGGCCACTTCGAGCCGCTTGGTCAGGAAGCGGATGCGCCGGTCGATTTCGCGCAAGCGCTTCTTGCCGTAGAGGTAGTCGCCGTTCTCGGACCGATCGCCGTTCTTGGCCGCCCAATGCACCGCCTCGACCACCTTTGGCCGCTCATCGTCCATCAGGTTGAGCAGTTCGTCGCGCAGGCGTGCGTAGCCTTGCGGCGTGATGTAGTTCTTGCTGCCGGGCGGCAGCGGTGGCAACCCGCCATCTGCGCCGTCATCGTCTTCTTCGGTGTCTGACTCTTTGGTGAATGCTTTGCTCATGCCTCGATGCTAAGGAAAAGCCTTGGCCCTGCGATCGATGTGAAAACCGACATCGAGGCCCGATACACCTCGCCATCGGGGCAGGGCCAATCATCGCTGATCGGCCTCACGTCCACCACCACGCGCTTGCCCGCTTGAACGTACCCCGGCGAGACCTTGACTTGACCGGATCGTGCGCCCGTCGGCCGGCTTGAAACCCGTGGACGTGTTCGCTGAAGTGGCTCGATCAAGGGCTACAGGACTTGCACCAACGCCGGCCGCACCCATGCAAAAGGGGCCCTCTTCAGGGCCCCTTGAATCATCCGGGAAACTGCGCTCCCGCCTGCGGCTGTGCTGAGTTATCTCCTCGGCTCTCCGCCAATGACATCTCGCATCATTGCTCGTCCGGCAGGATGCTTTCGTAGTTGTAGTTGGTGTAGCGATAGCGACCGTACTTGTAGCCGCCGTACGCACGACGCTTCGCGTCCATCGCGTTCAACAGCACACCTGTCGCCGCCTTGCCGCCCAGCGCCAGGCGCCGCGTGCTTTCGCGAAGTTCGCCCATGCTCGACAGGTTGGCGCGCGCCACCAGCAACACGGTGCCGGCGTGCGTTGCGATCGCGGCGGTGTCGGAGGCAACCAGCACCGGTGGTGTGTCAATCACCACCATGTCGTACTGCTCTGACAGACGCTCGAGCGTCGACGTGAAGGACTCGGAGGTCAGCAGTTCCGCCGGATTGGGCGGCAACTGTCCGGTTGCCAGGAAGTCCAGGTTCGGCACAACCTGACGGTGAACTGTCTGCTGGGCCGTCAGGCTGCCTGCAATCAATTCCGAGAGGCCGCCATGTCGCTGCAGGCCGAGGTACTGATGCAAATGGCCGCGGCGCAAGTCAGCGTCGATCAAAAGGGTGCGCTTTCCAGCGGCTGCCATCAGGGCGGCGAAATTCGATGTCACGAAGCTCTTGCCGACGCCAGGCGTCGCGCCAGTGATCATGACGCGGTTGTTCTGCGCTTCCAGCATCGCGAACTGCATCGCGGTCCGCAAGCTTCGCAGACTTTCGATCGCAAGATCATCCGGATGCTCGATGGCCAACAAACGCACGCCCGTTGCGCCGGTCAAGCGACGCTGGCTGATCGCGGCTTGCGCAGGACTCACCGGAATGGTCGAGAACACAGGCAGTGCCGTTTGCGACTCGACCTCATACGGGTCCTTGATGCGTTGCTCGATGAGCGCATTGCGAATCAACGCAGCCACCACGCCGAGGAACAGGCCCAGCAGCAGCGAGATGGCAACGATTGTCGAGCGTTGCGGCTTGACCGGAATCTCGGCTACGTTGGCCTCGTCCAGGACACGGACATTGCCGACCTTGCCTTCCTTGACCAGACGCAGCTGCATCGCATTGTTGAGCAGCGATTGATAGAGCTCGGTGTTCACCTTGACATCGCGCTCCATGCGCACGGCTTCCTGTTGCAGTGCCGGCAATCCCTTGATGCGTGCCTGGACATCGCCGATGTCACGCTGCAAGGCGGCAATCTGCGCGTCCAGGGTTTGCACGCTCGGATGGTTGGCCGTGAAACGGGATTCGAGTTCACGCCGGCGTTGCTGCGCTTCGAGCAGCTTTGTCTGGCGATCCACCGCGGTGTTGAGGATCAGGTTCGCTTCCTCGGTGAACGCGACAGTGCCCTTCTGGTTGCGGTAGCGGTTGTATACCTCTTCCGATTGTTCAAGTTGACGCTTGAACAGCGGCAACTGGACATCCAGGAACGCCAGCGTCTTCTGGGCCTCAGCCGCCTTGCGTTCAATGTTCTGGCGCACGTACTGCGCACCCACCGCATTGAGCACACGGGCCAACTGATACGGGTTGGGGGCCTGCATCTGCACATTGATGATGCCGGATTGCTTGCCGCGTTCCGTCAGCGTCAACGCGCCCTGGAGGCCTTCGATGGTCGCGAGCTTCGAGCGCTTGGAGAGGTTGAACTCGGCGCCGGGCTTGCCCGCGAGCGAAGCAATCGTCAGCTCGATGGGGCCGAACTGGGTTTCTGCCTTCAATGGTTTACCCACCGTGCCAGTCGCCGGCTGCGGCAATGCCGGGTGCTGCAACGCATATTGCCCAGCGCCCTTGGCGACGACGATGAATTCAGTTGCCTCGAGTTTCGTGGGAACGGTGAACTTGTCGACAGCAATCTGCTCGGTGCCCGAAACATAGCCGCTGAAACCCATGAATCCCGGGTCGGACAGGCCCGTGGCGCGCCGCGCCATCCAGCCACCAACGAGAGGGACATAGCGCGGAGCCGCCACGACGTCGAGGTTGGTGGCATCGATCGCCTGGGAAATCACGGTGCGCGAGCGAATGATTTCCATCTCGGCAGTGGACGGCGTCTTCACATTGAAGACGCTGCTTGCTTCAGCCAGGAACGACTTGGCCGCACCACCCTCGCTGTCCTCGACCTGGATCAACAGGTTGGACTCGTAGGTGGGCCGTTGCAACACCGCAAAGGCCACGCCCAGCGCGAGCACCAGCACCGTGATTGCTGCGATCAGCCACTTCTGCGCGACGAGCGCCTCGAAGTAGTGCCCGAAGTCGAGCTGGTCGTCGTCAGATGCTGAAGCGGCCATGACGGCCTGCGGGTTGGGAGATTGCAAAACTGGGGAATTCATCGGCTGGACACTCTGGAAATTCGGTTGGCCCACTGCTTTACGCCTTCTTCGATCAGCGCCAGCGAGGTCTGGAACGCAGTGCGTCCCGCTTTGTAGGGGTCAGGTACGTCGCGCTTGTCTTGCTCGCACAGTCGAAACACCTTGCCACTGACGAATGGATAGCGCCGCTCGAGATCGCGACGCTGTTCGAGGTCCATGACGAGGATCAGGTCTGCGCGCTGGCAAAGGTCGAGGCTGACCTGGCGCGCACGATGCTGTTCGATGCTGATGCCGCGATCCTTCATCAACTCGCAGGCGATGGGGTCGGCTGCATGGCCGGTCAGCGCGCCGAGTCCGGCGGAGGAAACATTGCAGTCCGGCAGGGCTTGCGCAAGAAGCCCCTCTGCCATCGGACTGCGACAGATGTTTCCTATGCACAGTGTGAGGACGTGTTGGATCACCATGGCTGCTCACTTCGGCAGGGCGCGGATCGCCGTTGCCGTGTTCGCCGACACCAGGAGCAGATTGGCAACGCGGCTGAACACCACCAGCGGCACTGGATCGACGAAGACCACATCCTTGGCCTTGAGCGAAAAACCATCCGCCATCTGGATCGCGGAAGCGGTCCGGGCATCGAGATGGAACACGGTCTGGCCGCCGTCAGGCAAGCCACGGATCACATAGATCTGCCGCGGAGCCGAAGTACCCAGGTTGAGCCCGCCGCTCTCCGTGAGCGCGTCGTTCAGCGTGAGGCGACCATTGCGCATGAGCACACCGCCCTGCGTGTTCACTTCACCCATCACCGTGACCTTGCTTTCTTCCCGGGCGCGCACTGTGAGCATGTCGCCGTTGCGAAGCAGGATGCGCGACGGATCGACGCCGGCGTCCGTCAGGATGTTCATGTCGATGCGTGTGGTGCGGCCGTTGCGCGTCAGCGTGATGTGGGAGCGATCACCGGTGGTGGCAAGGCCGCCCGCCCGGTTGATGGCTTCCGGCAGCGTCATCGCGATGTCCGTGAAGACCTGCAGTCCCGGGTTCTTCACCTCGCCGTCAATGTAGGCCCGCTTGCTCCGGAATGAGGCAACGCGAACGCTGACTTGCGGCAGCTTGAAGACCTTTGACAGGCGTTGCGTCAAGACGTTTTCCAGTTCGTCAATCGTCATGCCCGACGCCTTCAGCAAGCCCGCATAGGGGTAGCTGAGATTGCCTGCATCGTTGACGACGAAACCAGGTGCAGGCGCAACGCTGCTTGCATCCTGCCCGCCGCCGATAAGGGCGGGTTGGCCGCTGAAGACCAGTTCCGGGTGATCGAAAAGCGTGATGGAAATCACATCGCCGGGGCCGACGCGGTAGGGCTCGGGCGCGCCGCCGATCAGGGCCTGGACGTCGGCAGGCACCGCCGTGACGCGGGCCTTGTTCTGGACGCGGATCAGGTCGGGCGTGATTTCCGTGAGAAATCCGTCAGGCGGCTGGTCGCCGTCCGGGCCCGAACCGAGCTTCAGATCCGTATTGACCGGACGGTTCTCGCCATACCGCATCGAATCGAAGCTCGGTGCGATCGAGCAGCCAGCCAGCAGCCCACCCACGGAAGTGAACAGGACTGCATAAAAGAAGAAACGTTTCAAAACCAGGCTCCAACGGCGTAACTCAAATGAATACTTTTGCTAACAGTTACCCAATGTACCGCAATCGCAACGGAAATCTCAACGGATTGTCCGGTATAGGGCTTCTGGCAGAGGCGGAGATGAGGAAAAGTCCCGCTTACTATAGACACATTTTCTAACAAACATGGATCGCCCGCGTGTAACTGTCAACAAAGGCGGCTCAGCGGTCCTTGGCGATGGACCGAAATTCTCAAGGGTCTTCCACTTGCGCCGACTTCTTCCAGGCCATCAAGGCTTGTTCAGCATCGTCCCGCGCCTCGGCCAAGCGCGCCAGCACCAGCCACGTTCGACGGTGCAGGTCCTCATCGCGGAGACCGAGCGCGGCCTGCGTCAGCAACTGCTGCGCTTTGCCCCAGAGCTGGCGTCGCATGCAGGCCATGCCCGCAATGTATTGCAGGTTGGGGTCGCGCGGATTGTTGCGCTGCGCCAGTTCGATGCGTGACAGCCAGTCTGCATCGACCGAATCCAGCCCCGCCTCGAGCGCGCGCACGAGTTTCACGCGCAGTGCGTCGCCCAGGCCGTCAGGCGCCGCGACCATACGCTCCCATGCGGGCAGCAGCCAGGCCCGCGCGAGTGCGAAGTCGCCTTGCAACAGCACCATGCGCTGTGCGGAATGAATGGCGACCTCAGGCATCTCGCGCTCGCCCTGCTCGAGTTCCGCCCACGCGCCAATCAATTGCGCCGGATCGTGGGCGTTTGAGATGAGTTCGGTGGCAAGCCCGCGCACGATGCTTTGCGCTGCGGCGATTGAAAAGGCGCGGTGCTTCGCCAGCAGGCGGGCGGTTTCCAGCGCTTCGAGCGTGCGGTGATCGAGGCGAGCAGCCTTCAGGCGAAGTCTCAACGCAAAGGTCCGGCGCTGGGCGCCCACGGGCAATTCCTCCAGCCGCGCCAGCGCGCCGGGGGCGTCGCGGTCCTCCAGCGCCCAGCGGGCGGCTCGCAATTGCACGCCCTCGCGGGTTTCCAGGGCCGCGGGCGTTCCGCGCTCCGCGCTTTCGTTGAGCGCCAGTTGCAAATGTGCGTCACGCGCTGCGCGATCCTGCAGCGACTGGGCACTCTCGGCTGCCAGCAGGTGCGACAGCACCTTGATCTGCTGGGCCTGCGGCAGTTGGGCATCGAGCGCGTCCAGCGTGCGTTCCTGCGCCAAGGCGGCCAGGGCCGCCTTGCGCGAGCGAGAGAAGCGGCCGGCCAGCAACTGGGAGATCGAATCGAGCAGGGCCGCGTGCAATGCCCTTTCCTTCTGCTGCAAGCGCCATTGACGCGCCTGGACCGGGAGCTGGAACAGCGCGGCCAGCGCACGCAAGGCCACGTGCAGCAGCATGAAGGCGCCCGCCAGCAACATCAGGACGAGGTTCAGCGACAGGTCGATCCGCCACGGCGGCCAATACACGGTGACGGTGCCCTGGTTGTTGCCGGCAAACAGCGCGGTCGCCGCAGCAATGGCGAACAGCCCCAGGAGCCAGAGAGCTGCGCGCATGCCTAGCGTCCGGCTGCCGCCGTCGCGAGCGCTGCCAGCGTGTCGTCCACGCGCGGCGGCGACGTCGACTTGACCTGTGCCTGCAATTGCTGGAGCAGGGTGGCGGCGGCCTGGGTGCGGCGGGAGGTGGGATCGAAGTACTTGTTGAGGGTGGCGGCGACCGAGGCCAGCTCGGTGCGCGTCGTATCCACCTGCCGCGAGAGCATCGCCAGGCGAACACTGAGCAACTTGAGCTTGAGGTTCTCGCGCAGGAAGAAGGTCTGCTCGGGTGCGACGAGCACGGCCTCGGGACGGTCGATCCGGCTGACGCGCAGCAAGGATTCGGCTTCCTGGCGCACCGTCAGCAGCGCACGCTCCCACCAGGGCGCATCGGCCGGGATGGCAGTCGACGCCGTGTTCGCTCTGAGGCCACGCACGGCGACCGCATTGAGGGTGGGCAGGTCGTCGACGCCGCGCATCAACTCGTCGAGCTTTTGCAGCGCTTCGCCGTTGTCACCGCTGGCGATGGTGCGGATGCGGTCGGCGTCGCGCTGCATGGCGCGCTGCAAGGGCGCAAGACGGGGCTGCGCGGCGCGTGCGATGCGCTGGTCGCCGGCCTTCAATGCGGCGAGCAGGGGTTCCACGTTGCCGGTGACCTCGGCCTGCTGCAATGCAAGGCGGACCGCCGAATCAATGTCGACGACAAGGTTCTCGTCGCGCGAGCGGGACAGGCTCTGCATCAGTTCTTCAAGTTGCGAACGCTGCAGCGCGACTTCGGCGATGCGGGTTTCTGCGAGCGCGAGGCGGGCGGCCGTGTCGCGGACCGTCTCCTGCGCCTGGCGTGCGAGGGCACGAGCCTCGGTCGCCTGCGCCAGGGCATCGGCGCTCTGGCGCGCCAGTTGCTCCTGCATGCTGTCGACCTTTTGTCCCAGGTTGAACGCCATCACCAGGGCGACGACCGCAACCAATGCCAGGAGGCCGAAGCCGATGCGCGACAGGAGCAACGCAGCCTCGGCCGGCGACACGGACCGCGTCACCGGCGCGACGGCCGGCGCGACGGCTTCGGGCGTCGGTTCAGCGGGCAGGGCTGTGTTGCTCATCCGGTGAATTCTATCGACGCGACCACGGCGGCCACGGTGGGTGCCGCCGTGCGTACGATGCCGAAGCCGGCCGCTTCCGCCGCCTGTGCGATGCGCGCATGGGTGGCGACTGCGCGGGCTGCGCGCCATGGGGTGTCGGGCAGCGCATGGCACAAGTTGGCAATGGCTTCGGAACTGCTGAAGAGCCAAGTGGCCTCGCCGCGCGCGCCTTCCAACGCGATTCCGGTGTCGTCGACATCGAAGGTGGGGGGGAGGCGTCGGTAGGCGACTTGCGTATCAACGACGCCGCCACCGGCCTCGACCTGTCGCGCAAGCCAGTCGCGGCCTGAGGCATGACCGGCCGCATCGGCACCGCGCACGATCAGCACGCGCGCGCCCGGGCGGACCTGCGAGTGCACCCGCGCCCACAGGGCTTCGGAGTCGAATTGGGCGGAGTGTTCTGGCGGTGCGTCGATGGCGGCGGCGGGGATGCCGGCCTCCAGCAGTGCGCGCGTGGTGCCCGGGCCGGTGGCCCAGCAGCGGGGCATTGCCATCGGATGGACAGCATCCGCATGCGAGGCGAAGAAGTGCTCGACGGCGGCGGCGCTGACGAACATCAGAGCGTCATGGCGATCGAGCGGCATGCCCGCCGCAGGCTGCTGCGCCGCTTGCGGCAAGGCATCGATGACGATCAGGGGCAGCGCCACGGCATCCAGCCCGGCCGCGCGCAGTGCGTCGACCCAGCGCTGCGCCTCTCGCGCTGGACGGGTCACGATCACGCGGCGCGCGGGCATGCGCGATGCGCTTAGCGCGCGCCGGCCCGGCGCAGCGTCTCGGCGGCCTGGCGGCCCAGCGCCTCGGCTTGCGCGGCGCTGGTGACGTCCGCCTCATGCTGTGCGCGAAGCAGTTCCGCGATGCCGGCGGCGTCACCCCATGCCGCATCGATGCGCAATTTGCCGTCGGCCTGCCAGCGTGCATGGGCCGCAAGCGGCATCGAGCAACTGCCGCCCATGGTGCGACTCACCGCACGTTCGGCGGCGGTGGCCAGCGTGTCGGCGTTGTGCGCGAGCGGGGCGAGGCATTCGATCAGGTCGGCGCGGTCGGCCCGCACCTCGATGCCGAGCGCCCCCTGCCCGGCCGCAGGCAGCATCACATCGGGGTCGAAGGTGGTGCGGATGCGGCTTTCCAGGCCGAGGCGCTTCAGGCCCGCGGCCGCCAGCACGATCGCGTCGTACTGGCCTTCGTCGAGCTTGCGCAGGCGCGTGTCGAGGTTGCCGCGCAGGGGCTCGATGCGCAGGTCGGGCCGCAGTTCCTGCAGCATCACCACGCGGCGCAGGCTGGAGGTGCCGACCACCGCGCCCTCGGGCAGGTCGTCGAGCGAGGCATGGCGAGGGGAGACGAGCGCGTCGCGCGGGTCTTCGCGCTCCAGCACGCAGGCCAGCGTGAAGCCGTCGGGCAGGTCCATCGGCACGTCCTTGAGCGAATGCACGGCGATGTCGGCGTGGCCTTCTTCCAGCGCGAGTTCGAGCTCTTTCACGAACAAACCCTTGCCGCCGACCTTGCTCAGCGAGCGGTCGAGAATCTGGTCGCCGCGGGTGGTCATGCCAAGCAGTTCGACGACGTGGCCCCGTTCTTGCAACAGTGCCTGGACGTGTTGCGCCTGCCACATGGCCAGCCGACTTTCGCGCGTGGCGATCACGATATGGGTCAAAGCTCTATTCCGATCATCAAAAAGGCCGCGGGAATGCTAGCATGTTGCACTGCAGCAACGCCCTTCAAAGCCGCCATCCAGAGGAGATAAGTCGAAGTGAAATCCGCCGAGAGAAAGTCGTCCGCGTCCAAGCGCCGCCAGAACGATGACCAGCCCTTGATCGACGACATCCGGCTGCTTGGCCGCATTCTCGGCGACGTGATCCGCGAGCAGGAAGGTGAGGCGACTTACGACCTGGTCGAGAAGATCCGGACGATGTCGGTGGCCTTCCGGCGCGACGCGGACCACAGTGCGGAGCGCGCGCTGAAGAACCTGCTCAAGGGCTTGAGCGCCGCCGAGACGGTGCGCGTGATCCGCGCCTTCACCTACTTCAGCCACCTGGCCAACCTGGCGGAGGACCGGCACCAGATCCGCCGCCGCACCGAGATCGACCGGGCCGGCGAGAGCGTCGAGGGCAGCCTGGAGACGGCGCTGGCGCGTGTCCGCAAGGCGGGCATCACACCGTCCGCGGTGGTCGAGAGCCTCGCCCACAGCTACGTGTCGCCGGTGCTCACCGCGCACCCGACCGAAGTGCAACGCAAGAGCATCCTGGATGCGGAACGCGGCATCGCCCAGCTGATCACCGTGCGCGACGGGATCCTGCAGCGGCAGCAGTTCTTCGCGGGCCAGAAGGATGCATTGACGCCCATCGAACTGGCCGAGAACGAGCACCAGATCCGCACCCGCGTGACGCAGATCTGGCAGACCCGGCTGCTGCGCTTTTCCAAGCTCACCGTGGCCGACGAGATCGAGAACGCGCTGAGTTACTACGAAGCGACCTTCCTGCGCGAGATTCCGAGGGTCTATGCCGAACTGGAGAAGTCGCTCGGCAAGGAAGGCATCGCGCCTTTCCTGCGCATGGGCCAGTGGATCGGCGGCGACCGCGACGGCAACCCGAACGTGACGGCGCAGACGCTGGAGTACGCGCTCAAGCGGCAGTGCGAACTGGCGCTGCGCCACTACCTGACGGAGGTGCATTACCTGGGTGGTGAGCTGTCGCTGTCGGCCACGCTGGTGGATGTGTCGGTCGAGATGAACGCGTTGGCCGAGCGCTCGCCCGATTCGAACGAGCACCGTGTCGACGAGCCCTACCGGCGCGCACTGACCGGCGTGTATTCGCGCCTGGCTGCCACGCTGAAGAAGCTGACCGGCGGCGATGCGGCGCGCCATGCGGTGCCGCCGCAGAACCCGTATCCCAATGCCGAGGAATTCCTGGCCGACCTGCGCACGGTCGCCGATTCGCTGCGCGAGAAGCATGGCGCGGTGCTGATCGAGCAGCGCCTGGGGCCGTTGATCCGCGCGGTGGAGGTATTTGGTTTCCACCTGGCCACGGTCGATCTTCGCCAGAGTTCGGACAAGCACGAGGCCGTGGTCGCCGACCTGCTGAAGGTCGCACGCATCGAAGGTGACTATTCGTCGCTCGACGAAGAGTCCAAGCAGTCGCTGCTGCTCCAGTTGCTCGACGACGCCCGGCCGCTGCGTGTGCCCGATGCCAGCTACGACCCGCTGACGACCAAGGAACTGGCGATCTTCGCGGCCGGCCGCACCATGCGTGCAACCTACGGCAACGCCGCCATCCGCCACTACATCATCAGCCACACCGAAACGGTGAGCGACCTGCTGGAAGCGCTGGTGCTGCAGAAGGAAGTCGGCCTGCTGCGCGGCACGCTGGGCACGGATGCGGTCGTCGACCTGATCGTGGTGCCGTTGTTCGAGACCATCGAGGACTTGCGCAACGCGGCGCCGATCGTGCGGGCCTACTACGCCTTGCCCGGCATCGCGGCGCTGGTCCAGCGCTCCGGCGCCGAGCAGGACGTGATGCTGGGCTACAGCGACAGCAACAAGGACGGCGGCATCTTCACGAGCAACTGGGAGCTGTATCGCACCGGGACGGCGCTGGCGGCGCTGTTCGACGAACTGGATCTCGGCATTCGTCTGCGCATGTTCCATGGCCGCGGCGGCACCGTGGGGCGCGGCGGCGGCCCGAGCTACCAAGCCATCCTGGCGCAGCCGCCGGGCACGGTACGCGGACAGATCCGGCTGACCGAGCAAGGCGAGGTGATCGGCTCGAAGTACGCCAACCGCGAGATCGGCCGGCGCAACCTGGAGACGCTGGTCGCGGCCACGCTGGAAGCCACGCTGCTGCCACCGGCCAAGGCGGCCCCGGCGTCGTTCATGGAGGCGGCCAATGCGCTCTCCGCATCCAGCATGGCGGCCTACCGCAAGCTGGTCTACGAGACACCGAACTTCGGCGACTATTTCTTCGCGGCCACGCCCTTGCGCGAGATCGCCGAACTCAACATCGGCTCGCGCCCGGCCTCGCGCAACCCCAGCCACAAGATCGAGGACCTGCGCGCCGTGCCCTGGAGCTTCAGCTGGGGGCAATGCCGGCTGACGCTGCCGGGCTGGTATGGCTTCGGCTCGGCGATCGAGCAGTTCATCGGCACGGCCAAGAACGCGGCCGTGCGCAAGGAGCGGCAGGCGCTGCTGCAGCGCATGTATGCACAGTGGCCCTTCTTCCGCACGCTGCTGTCGAACATGGACATGGTGCTGGCCAAGAGCGACCTGGCACTGGCCTCGCGCTATGCCGAACTGGTGGCCGACCGCAAGCTGCGCCAGAAGGTGTTCTCGATGATCGAGAGCGAATGGCACCGCACCTCCGAGGCATTGACGCTCATCACGGGCGCCAAGCAGCGGCTGGAGGGCAATGCGGACATGCAACGCTCGGTGCAGCATCGCTTCCCGTACATCGATCCCTTGCATCACCTGCAGGTGGAGCTGATGCGGCGCTATCGGGCCGGCGAAGGCGGCGAACGTTTGCAGCGTGGCATTCACATCTCGATCAATGGGGTCGCAGCAGGATTGCGCAACACGGGGTAGAGATAGCGGTTAAGGTGCACCATGGACGGGCGCCTGTTGGGGCACCCTCCTACATCCCAATCCGCGCATCCCTGCGGTGACGCCCGCTGCTCCTGCGTAGCCTGACCCCAAGGTCCGAATGGAAGGCATGTTGCTCTCCATCAAGGACACGCCACGGGAAGCGCTGCCATGTCTTTCTCGACCCTCCTGCCCCCCGCGTCTGCCGGGGCTGCAAGCTCAGTTCACGTCGATCTGGTCCATGGGGACCTGCTCGCCCTCGCTGCCCACATGCAGCATTGCGCCCGATCCCGAGGTCCGATGTTCGGCCTCCGATCCTTTCTCCAGGCAGGCCAGTCCGCGGCCGCCAGCCGCATCGTCACGGTGGCGTGCATCGGATTCGGGATCGTGATCGCGACGCTCGCAGTCGCCTGATGGCGTGACCGCCGACATCCTCGACCGGCTGCCCACGCTGAGCGAGGAAGCTCGCCACTACCTGCGGGCCCCGCGCGAGCACATCGAACCCGCGATTCGATCCGACCTGTTCGGCATCCAGCGCTTCGAAGTGCATGGGCGCAGCCTGGCGCGCGCACAGGTGGTGTCGGACCCGTCGGTGCCGTCGCGCAGCCCGCCTTTCTTTCCGCGCGTCGACGAAAACCTCGCATCGCTGCGAGAGGCCTTCGACTACATCGCGCTGACCTCGCGCAGCGGGCGCTATGTGTCGCCCGCTGCCGAATGGCTGCTCGACAACTTCCACCTGATCGAAGACCAGCTGCAGCAGATTCGCGAGGGCGTGCCGCGCCGCTACTACGCGCACCTGCCCAAGCTCGCGGCGCAACCACTGGCCGGACTGCCGCGTGTCTACGGCATCGCCTGGGCCTACGTGGCGCATACCGACAGCGTGCTCAACGCGGAACTGTTCACCGCCTTCATCAACGCCTACCAGGAGGTGGACGACCTCACGCTCGGTGAACTCTGGGCCCTGCCGACCACCTTGCGCGTGGTGCTGCTGGAGAACCTGCGCCGGGTCGCCGAACGCATTGCCCGCAACAAGGTGGCGCGCGAGCTGGCGCATGCGGCCTGGGACGCCGCGGACAAACTGACGATGGCGGAACTCGATGAACTGGGCGAGCTGGCAAGCCGCATGGCGTTCAGCGACAGCTACCTGCTGCAACTGTGGCAGCGGCTGCCCGTCGAACGCGGCGACAAGGCGCCTGCGCTGGTGCGCTGGACGGATGCACATTGCCCGAACGGCCCCGCGCTCATCAACGACGCGCAGACCGAGGCTGTGGCGGCCAACATCACGGTGGGCAACATCATCACGACGCTGCGCGTGATCGGCCAGATCGTCTGGTCGGAACTGATCGAACCGCTGAGCCATTCGCTGCGCACCCTGCGCGAGCTGCCGAGCTTCGCGCGCGAAAGCGAACTCACGCGCCAGCAGATCACGCATGCCATGGAACAGTTGGCGCGCCAGAGCGGAAAGTCGGAGCTGCGGGTGGCGCAGATGGTCGTGCGGCGGGCGCGCATGGAGTACGCCGGCAGCACCGTGGATGAACCGGCCATCGACCTTCACGCGCGGGCCGAGCGCACGGCAGGCTTCCACCTGCTCGGCCCGGGGCGCGAAGCATTGCTGGAAGCGCTGCGCAACAGGGATGCGCAGCCGTCCACCGAGCCGACGGACTGGCAGCCGCCGTTCCATTCGTGGCGCCTGCCGTTGTACCTGGTCGCGATCCTCGGCAGCACCGTGCTGCTGATGCTCGCCGTGGCGCATCACCTCAAGCACATCGGCTGGCCAATCGTCGGCCATGGCGGATGGCTGACAAGCCTCTGCCTGCTGCTGATGGCACTGCCGATGTCGGAAGGCGTGGTCGCGCTGGTGCATCGCATCGTGGCCGAGTCGACGCGCATCGAGCCCCTGCCCCGGCTTGATTTCTCCAGCGGGATCCCTGCAGCGCATCGGGTGCTGGTCGTCATTCCGACGCTGCTGACTTCGGTCGAAGGCAACGCCCGCCTGGTCCGCCAGCTGGAGCTGCACTGGCTGGCGAACCGGGAAGACGAAGCCCAGTTCGCACTGCTCGGCGACTGGGCCGATGCGGACACGGAGAGTTTGCCCGAAGACACCCTGCTGCTGCACGATGCGCGCCGCCGCATCGCGGCGCTCAACGCGCGCTATCCCCGCAAGCCCGAAAGGCTGGCCCGCTTCCTGTTGCTGCAGCGGCCGCGCGTCTGGAGCGAGACGGAGCAACGCTGGATGGGCTGGGAGCGCAAGCGCGGCAAGCTGGAGATGGTGCTGCGGCTGCTGGTCACCGGCGAGACCAGCGACTTCCTGCCCGATGGCGCCGGGAGCTTGTTCGCGGCGCGCATTCCCTACATGGTCACGCTCGACGCGGACACCACGCTGCCGCCCGGCACCTTGCGTGAGCTGGTGGCGGTGGCCGCGCATCCGCTGAACGCGCCGCAGATCGACGACCGGACACGCCGCGTGGTGGCGGGCTACGGCATCCTGCAGCCGCGCATCGTGACGCCTTTTCCGACGCGCTCGAAGCGTTCGTTATTTCACTGGCTGTTTGCCGGCACGTGCGGCATCGACCCCTACAGCAGCGGCGCCTCCGACATCTACCAGGACCTGTTCGGCACCGGCTCCTTCACCGGCAAGGGCCTGCTCAACGTGCATGCGATGCACGCCGTGCTCGATGGCCGCATGCCTGAGGGCGCCGTGCTGAGCCATGACCTGCTCGAAGGCACCGTGGCACGCTGCGCCTTGCTGAGCGACGTGGTGTTGCTGGAGGACCATCCGCAGCATGCCGGTGTGGCCGCCTCGCGCATGCACCGCTGGACGCGCGGGGACTGGCAACTGTTGCCTCTGATGGGCCGCGCCGAGCGCTTCGGCATCGATGGTCTGGGCCTCTGGAAGATGACCGACAACCTGCGCCGCGCGATGGTGCTGCCAGCATCGGCTGCGCTGCTGGGACTGGGCCTCTTCACGGATGCCGTGCCCATCGCCTTGGCGCTCGCCGCCGTGGCAGCCGCGCTTGTGCTGGGGCCGCTGCTGGGCGCGTTGGCGGGGCTCGTGCCGACACGGCGGCGCATTGAGATGCGCCACTTCTTCGATGTGGGATCTGGCGACCTGCTGCGGGCGCTGGCGGGCGCGGCCTGGCAGTTCAGCCAGCTGTGGGCGCAGGCTTGGCTGCTGATGAACGCGAGCCTGCGCGCCGCGTGGCGCCTGCTGGTGAGCCGTCGCCACCTGCTCGAATGGACCACGGCCGAGCAGGCCGAGGCGCAGGCGCGCCATTCGCCAGCGGCCTTCCTGCGTGCCGGCGCATGGCCGAGCGTCGCCTGCGTCGCATTGGCCCTGCTGGCGCTGGACAGTCCGCATCCATGGAGTGGCGCACTGCTGTTCGCGATGTGGTCCTGCGCGCCGCTGGTGGCCTGGTGGAGCAGCCGGCTGCCCTCGAAGGCAGGCCCGGAGGCCCAGTTGCCCGCCGACGAACGCGACTACCTCGCGACGGTCGCGCGCGACACGTGGCGCTTCTTCGAGCAGGTGGTCGGCGCCGAAGACAACCACCTGCCGCCGGACAACCTGCAACTCGAACCCGAAGTCACCGTCGCCCACCGCACCTCGCCGACCAACATCGGCGTGTACCTGCTCTCCACCTGCTGCGCACGCGAGTTCGGCTGGATCGACAACGCCGAATTGGCCGCGCGCCTCGGCGCCACGCTCGACAGCGTGGAGCGCTTGCCCAAACACGACGGTCATCTCTTCAATTGGTACGAGACGCGCTCGCTGGAGGTGCTGCGGCCGGCCTATGTGTCGAGCGTGGACAGCGGCAACATGGCGGGCCACCTGATGGCCGTGGCGCAGGCCTGCAGGGTTCATGCGCTGGATGGCGGTGACTCTTCCTTCGCAGCACTCGAGTCCATCGCCCGGCGCTGCGACGCGCTCGCCGACGCGATGGATTTCAGCGGCCTGTACGACGCCAAGCGCAACCTGTTCCACATCGGCCTGCGGGTGGACGAGCACGTGCTCGATGCGAGCTACTACGACCTGCTGGCGTCCGAGTCACGGCTGCTGAGCTTCATCGCCATTGCCAAGGGCGACATACCGCGCCGCAACTGGAGCGCGCTCGGGCGGCCGTATGTCACCGTCGGCATCCAGCCGGGACTGAAGTCGTGGTCCGGCTCGATGTTCGAATACCTCATGCCCGGCCTGGTGATGCCGGAGCCCGACGACGGCTTGCTGCAAGTGGCCAGCATCGCTGCCATTCGCGAGCAGCAGGCCTTTGGCGCGGCGCAGCAGTTGCCGTGGGGCGTGTCGGAGTCCGCGTACTACGCGCGGGACCATTCGCTGGCCTACCAGTACTCGCCCTTCGGCGTGCCGCGGCTGGCATTGCGGCGCACGCCGCTCACGGACCGGGTCGTCGCGCCCTATGCCACCCTGATGGCCGCACAACTCGCGCCGCACGATGCGGCGATCAACCTCCGCTTGCTGGAGTCGCTCGGCGCGCGAGGCGAACTCGGCTTCTGCGACGCCATCGACTTCACCGTGTCGCGCCAGGCCGAGGGCCAGGCCTTCAGCGTGGTGCGCAACCACATGGCCCACCACCAGGGCATGTCCCTGGTGGCGCTGTGCAACCTGCTCTGCGCCGAGGCGCCGCGACGCTGGTTCGGCGGGACGGCATTGGCCGAGGCCTACTCGGCGCTGCTGCAGGAGCGCACGCCGCGCCAGGTCATCGGCAGCGCCGACCCACGCACGCCGCCCGAACCTGCGAGCAGCGAGTCCGCGCCGGTGTTCCAGCCACGCACCGTCGACCCGATGGTGCCGGGCTTCCAGCCGACGCACCTGCTTTCCAACGGCCGCTACACCGTCGCGCTGCGGCCCAACGGCGCGGGCGTGAGCCGGTGGCATGCCTTCAGCGTGAGCCGCTGGCGCGACGATCCGTTGCGCGATGGGTATGGCACCTTCTTCTATGTGCGCGATGCCGAAAGCCTCACCTCGCTCACGGCCTTGCCGGCGCCGGGCCCGGATTGGCGCTACCGCACGCGCTTCCTCGCCGACCAGGTGCAGTTCGATGCCAAGGGCCCCGGCCTGCAGGCGCGCACCACCGTGTTGATCAGCCCCGAGGACGACACCGAGCTGCGTACCGTGACGCTGCACAACACCAGCGACGAAACCCGCGAGCTGGAGCTGATCTCCTGCTTCGAACCGGTGCTGTCGCTGCCCAAGGCGGACGAGGCGCATCCCGCGTTCACCAACCTCTTCGTCGAGACCCGCTGGGAGCCGATCTGGCGCGCGCTGCTGATGACGCGCAAGCCGCGGCTGCAAGGCGATCCTGTCGTGGCCGCGGCGCACTTTGTCGCGGCGGTCGATGCGCACATGCTCTCGGTCGAATGCATGGCGGACCGCCGCGCCTTCATCGGACGCAACGGCCGCTTGTCGATGCCCGCCCTGGATGCGCAGCCGACGACGCCCGAGGGCGCGCCGATCAACGGCCTCGACCCGATCGCCTGCCTGCGCGTGCGGCTGTCGATCAAGCCCGGCGCGACGGCGCGCGTGACCTTCGCGACGGCGGCCGCCGACAGCACGGACGCCTTGATTCCCGTGATCGACCGCTACCTGCAGTTCACGCTGGTGGAGCGCGCCGCCCGCATGGCCGCCACGCTGGCGCAGGTGCGGCTGCGCGACCTCGACATCGGGCCGGCGCAGAACCTCGCGCTGCAGGACCTGACCACCATCCTCACCTACACCACGCCGCGGCTCATGAGCGACCGCGGCCTCTTCGACCTGCGGCAGATCTGGCGCTTCGGCATCTCGGGCGACAAGCCGATCGTGCTGGTCCACATTCATTCCAGCATCGGCATGGGCCTGATCAACACGCTGCTGCGCGCGCAGCCCTGGTGGGGCTTTGGCGGCGTGGCCTGCGACCTCGTCGTACTCAATGCGGAGGCCGCCTCATACCAGATGCCGCTGCAGCGCGAGATCGAGGCGCTGCGTGACCGCATCAGCCACCAGACGCAGAACAGCTTTCCGCGCAACGACTCGGCCGGCTTCTATCTGTTGCGCGACGAGGATGTGGCAACGTCGGAGAAGGCGGCCTTGTCGAGCCTGGCGCGCGTGGTGTTCACCGCCGATGGACGGACCTTGGAGCTGCAGGTGGCTGCGCTGCGCGAGCCCGTGCCGATCGTGCCGATCTCGCCGTCTTCAGGCGTAGCCATGGCGACGGCCAGCGTGCCCTTGCGCGCGCCCCGTCGAAGCTCTGGCACTTCGGCCGAGGCCCCACGGGCGCCCGTCGGCGACTTCGAAGGAACCAGCGGCGAATTCCGCTTCGAAGTGGACGCGCAGCACCGGCCCGCGCGCCCCTGGATCAACGTCATCGCGAATGCCGGTTTCGGCTTCCAGATCTCGGAGGCGGGCGCGGGCTACACATGGGCCGTCAACAGCCAGATGCACCAGCTCACACCCTGGTCGAACGACCCGGTGCAGGACCCCGCCTTCGAGCACTACCTGTTGCAGGACCTGGACTCGCGCGAATTGATTCCGCTCACCCCTGCGGTGCGAAGCGCCGATGGCGACGCGGTGCATCGCGTGCGGCACGGGCAGGGCTATACCGTGTTCGAGTGCACGCATCGCGACCTGGTGCTGGCGACCACCTTCTTCGCCGACCGCGACGACAGCGTGAAGCTCGTGCATGTCGAGGTCCGGCATGAGGGGACGCGACCACGCAGGCTGCGTGCCCTCGCGATGGTCGAATGGCAACTCGGCCCTGCGCGCGGCGCGCGGCGCACGGTGCACTGCTGGAAGCCCGACGGTGTGCCGGCCGTGTTCGGGCAGCAGCGCGAATCGAGCACCGGCTTTGGTGGCGGCACGGCCTTCCTGCTGCTCGCGGGTTTGCAGGACGCGGCGCACTGGACCTGCGACCGCAACGAGTTCTTCGGTCGTGGCGGGGTCGAGATTCCGAGCGCATTCGGTCGGCGCGCGGGCAGTGGTCTGGATGCCTGCGCGGCCATCGGCGGCGACTTCACGCTGGCACCAGGGCAGACGATGCGCTTCACTTTCGCGCTGGGCTACGCGGCCGATGCGACGGCCGCCGCACAGCTCGCCACGCAATGGCAGCAACGCGACGTGCCCGCCGCCCTGGCGCAAGCGCGGGGTTTCTGGGACGAGTTGCTGGGCCGCGTCCAGGTGCGCACGCCCGATCCGCTGTTCGACGTGCTGGTCAACCGCTGGCTGCTCTACCAGACGCTCGCATGCCGGCTGTGGTCACGCGCCGGCTTCTACCAGGCTGGCGGCGCCTTCGGCTTTCGCGATCAACTGCAGGACGCGATGGCCTTCGCCGCCATCGACCCCGCGCGCCTGCGCAACCAGATCCTCACCAACGCCGCACGCCAGTTCCCCGAAGGCGACGTGCAGCACTGGTGGCACATGCCGGGCGGCGCCGGCGTGCGCACGCATTTTTCCGACGACCTCCTGTGGCTGCCCTTCGCCCTCGCGCACCATGTCGAGGTCACTGCCGACATCAGTCTGCTCGACCAGCAAGTGCCGTTCATCGAAGGCGCACCGATTCCGCCTGGTGCCGAGGACGCCTACTACGTGCCGCAGACCAGCAACCTGTCCGCCACGGTCTACGAGCACGGCGCGCGCGCCATCGACCGCAGCCTTACGAAAGGAGCGCACGGACTGCCGCTGATGGGCACTGGCGACTGGAACGACGGCATGAACCGCGTGGGCAGCGAAGGCAAGGGTGAATCGGTGTGGCTCGCCTGGTTCCTGTGCGCGGTGGTCGAACGCTACGCGCCCCTGGCCGATGCCCGCGGGGACCATGAGCGTGCGTCGAAATGGCGTGCGGCGCGCGACGGGTGGATCGGCGCACTGCACGATGCCGGCTGGGATGGCGCATGGTTCCGGCGCGCCTTCTTCGACAACGGCGCGCCGCTCGGCTCGTCGGCCAACAGCGAATGCCGCATCGACCTGATCGCGCAGGCGTGGTCGGTGTTGTCCGGCGCCTCCACGCCGGCCTATACCGACAAGGCGATGGCAGCGCTGAAGCAGCACCTCTTCGACGAGAAGGCCGGCTTGCTGCACCTGTTGACGCCGCCCTTCGAACACTCGGTCAACAGCCCCGGCTACATCCAGGCCTATCCCCCGGGCGTGCGCGAGAACGGCGGGCAGTATTCGCACGGCGCCGTGTGGGCCCTGATGGCACAGGCGCTGCAGGGCGACCACGAGGCTGCGTGGCGCAGCTTCGAGGGCCTGAGCCCTGCGCATCGGGCCAGGCATCCCGAGCGCGGTGCGGTGTACGAGATCGAGCCCTATGTGATGCCCGGCGACACCTACGGCACAACGCCCTATGTCGGGCGTGGGGGTTGGAGTTGGTACACCGGGTCGGCGGCGTGGATGCATCGCGCTGCGGTCGAGACACTACTCGGACTCGAGTTGCGCGGCCGGCAGTTGCGCATGACGCCGCGTGTGCCTGCGCACTGGCCGGGCTTCGAGATCGTGCTGCGCCTTGACGGGCGCGAACTCACGCTGCGCTACGGTGACAGCGCGGGCTCGGATGCGGCCGACCTCCCACTAGAGGCCGGCGCGTGGCTCGACTGGCATGCATTGCCCGCGACCGCCGTTCTGCGGGTGATGCGAAGTGACCCTGGAAAAAGCAGTTGACCGCGCTCACCCGTTGGAAAAGCAGCATGGAGCCTGAAACTTCTGCCTTCGATCACGTTCGCCGCCGAGTTGAAAGTGCTTTGCACCCGATTGCACCGCGCCCGACGCGCCATGTGGCGGGTTCAGGCCCTCCCTGACGGCGATCTAGATCCCCGCCTCGACCATGTCCAGCAACCTTTGCCCCAATGGCTCGACGACGCTGTCCGGCGCGCCACGCAAGGGCCCATCGATCGTGAGCAACGCAAGGCCGTGAACCGCGGCCCACGCCAGGAATTCGGCACCTGGCCGCCGCGCCGTGGGCAACACTCGCGCGGCGACCATGCGGTTTAAGGCAGCGCCGAGCAACTGGAACGGATCCAACCCGCCCGGCCCTGCAGCGGCCGGTCCGGCCGCCAACGCCCCCAGGACTTCAGGCTCGGCAAAAAACGCGGTGCGAAACAGTCCCGTCTCCGCGCGCGCGAAGCGCAGGTAGCCGGTGCCGACAGCGCGCAAGCCGGCGCGTGCGACATCACCCGCCTTGCCTTTGGCCGGCACCGCCGCCAGTTCCTTCTCCATGGCCGCAGCCACAGCCGACAGCGCCGCAGCCCGAACTTCCCGCAGCAGATCGAGCCGGCTCGCAAAGTGTCTGTAGGCCGCGTTGGGTACGACGCCCGCCCGGCGCGTCGCCTCGCGCAGCACCACGGCCTCGGGCCCGCCGCCACGCGCCAGCTCGATGCCCGCTTCCAGCAACGCACGCCGCAAATCCCCATGCCGGTAGCTGCTGCGGGCGGGTGGCTGTGGCGGCGGTTGTGTGCGCATTTGTTTCCAATGTGGACGCTGTCCATTATGTCTGCTATCTTTTGTGGACGGCGTACACAAACCATCCTATTTCCTCCGAAAGGAACTGCATGAGCACCAAGATCTTCGTCAACCTCCCCGTCAAGGACCTCGACAAGTCGGTGGCCTTCTTCACCGCCCTCGGCTTCAAGTTCAACCCCCAGTTCACCGACAAGAACGCGACCTGCATGATCGTCAGCGAAGAGGCCTTCGTGATGCTGCTGGTCGAGCCCTTCTTCAAGACCTTCACGCCCAAGCCGATCAGCGATGCGCACAAGAGCACCGAGGTGCTGGTGTGCCTGTCGTGCGAGAGCCGCGGCGAAGTCGACGAGATGGTCGCCAAGGCCGTGGCCGCTGGCGGCACCACGCCCAACAAGGCCAACGACCACGGTTTCATGTACCAGCATGGCTTCCAGGACCTGGACGGCCATCTCTGGGAGCTTGCGTGGATGGACATGTCCGCAGCATGAAGCCCACCCCCGATGCGCCTGCGGCGCCTCCCCCTTCGAGGGGGCGCACCCAGCGGCCCGGCGAAGCCGGTTCCGCGGGTGCTCCCGAAGGGTCTTGTCGTACCCGAGTAACCCCTATGAATCGTTCACAAGGAGAAACATCATGAAAGTCCAGCCCTATCTCTTCTTCGACGGCCGCTGTGAAGAGGCGCTCGAGTTCTACCGCTCCGCCCTCGGCGCGAAGCTCGGCATGGTGATGCGCTTCAAGGACAACCCTGAACCAGCGCAAGCCGGCGCCCCCGGCTGTGGAGCGGGCAACGAGAACAACATCATGCATGCCGAGTTCACCATCGGTGAATCACTGCTGATGGCCTCGGACGGCTACGCGAACGGCAAGCCGGAGTTCAAGGGCTTCTGCCAGTCGATCAGCACCAAGGACGACTCCGAGACAAAGCGCATCTTCGACGCACTGTCCAAGGGCGGCACAGTGCAGATGCCGCTGGGCAAGACCTTCTTCGCCTCTTCCTTCGGCATGGTCGCCGACCGCTTCGGCATGCCGTGGATGGTGATCACCGAAAGCTGATCGAACGCAGGACAGCACCATGCTGCTCGCGAACAAGGTGGCCGTGATTCACGGCGGTGGCGGCGCCATGGGTGGCGCGGTGGCCCGCGCGTTTGCGCGCGAGGGTGCGCGTGTCTACCTGGCCGGCCGCACGGCGGCAAAGCTCGATGCCGTCGCGACGGAGATCCGCGCAATGGGCGGCGCCGCGTCCACGGCCGTCGTCGATGCGCTGGACACCGAAGCCGTTGAGACTCACACCGCCTCGGTGGTCGCCGAAGCGGGCCGCATCGATATCGCGCTCAATGCGGTGGGCTTCGCGCACGTGCAGGGCACGCCGGTGCTGCAACTCGCGCTGGCCGACTACATGCATCCCATCGACAGCTATGCGCGCTGCAACTTCATCACCGCCAAATCGATCGCGGCGCAGATGGTGAAGGAACGCTCGGGCGTGATCCTCACGATGTCCACGCCGGGTTCGCGCATGGCCGCGCCGGGGATCGTCGGCTATTGCATGACCTGCGCCGCGGTGGAAGTGTTCACGCGCGTGCTCGCCGCCGAACTCGGGCCGGAAGGCATCCGCGTGCTGTGCCTGCGACCGCATGCCACGCCAGAGGCATCGGCGCAGGGCTCGCATTCACAGGAGGTGTTCCGGCCGATGGCCGAGGCCGGCGGCGTCACGGTCGCGCAAATGCTCGCCGGCGCGGCGGAAGGTACGCCGCTGAAGAGGCTTCCCACTTTGCAGCAGATCGCGCAGACGGCGGTGTTCCTGGCCTCGGACCATGCCGCCGCGATGACCGGCACCGTGGCCAACCTGAGCTGCGGCGCGGTACTGGACTGAAGCGCAGGCCGCTTACTCCGTCCGCTTCAGCGCTTGACCCAAAGCCTGGCGCAGCCGGCCGTACTCCGCTCTGTCCTTCTTTTTCAGCAACGCGAGGTCCGACGCGATCTGCTCGAGCCTCGCGGTCGCGCTGTCCGCCTTCACCTGCTCGATCTCATCCCACATCGCCAGGAATTCGGCGAACGGCCCGGTCGCAGGCGGCTCGGGATGCTCCGTGAGGATCACGGCGCGCAGCGCATCCGAGATGCGCCCGATCTGGCGACCATAGCTGTGCACTGCGACCACATTGGCCTCGGTCTGCGGCGCGGTGGAGTTGTTGCTGTTGATATTGAACGTCACCGGCAATATCGGCTGGACCAGCGAATTCGGCGCCAGCTGAAGCCATTGGCGCCAGGCGTCCGTGGGATTCCAGTTACCGAAGGGGATGGCATGGGTGGTCATGGGCTCGCTCCTGCGAAGTCGGCACACGGGGAGCGCGCATGTTCGTCGAAGCGCCGCGCTTTGAACAGCCTCACCCTCTCGCTACACTGCACGCCCCCAGCCCCGCGTTCCGTGCACCCTGCACCGTGCCCCAAGGAGACCACTCGATGCGCAAGCGAATCGTCGTTCTCGCCGCCGTCACGGCGATGCTGCTCCCCGGTCTTGCGGTACACGCCGCAGTCGCGCTGCCCCGATTGAACATCGACGCCAGCCAGACGACCGTGTCAGGGCTGTCGGCCGGCGGTTTCATGGCCAACCAGCTTGGCTATGCCTACTCGGCCACCTTCCGCGGCGTCGGCGTCTTTGCTGGTGGGCCCTACATGTGCGGGGGTCACAGCAACTACACGGCCTGCATGTACAACGCGTCGATCAGCACCCAGATGCTGAACACGATGCAGGCCGACATCAACAACTGGAGCAGCACGGCCATCGATGACAAGGCCAATGTGGCGCAGCAGAAGATCTACATGTTCGTCGGCAACAGCGACAGCACCGTCGGCCCGAACCCGATGAACGCCGTGCAGACGCAGTACACGGCCAACGGCGTGCCCGCGGGCAACCTCGAGTACGTCAAGCGCGCCAGCACGGCGCACACCTTTCCGACCGATTTTGACGGCACCGGCAACAACAGCTGCAACTCGGCCTCATCGCCCTACATCAGCAATTGCGGCTACGACGGGGCCAAGGCGGTGCTGACCCGTCTCTACGGCCCGCTCGCTGCGCGCAACAACACGCCGGCCGCGGCGAACTACATCGAGTTCGACCAGACCGCATTCACCAGCAATCCCGGCATGGCGCCGACCGGATGGGTCTACGTGCCCTCGGCCTGCGCAGATGGCGCCACCGCCTGCCGGGTGCATGTGGCCTTGCACGGCTGCCAGCAGAACTACGCCACGATCGGCGACAAGTTCATCAAGAACACCGGCTACACCCGCTGGGCCGACACCAACCGCATCGTCGTGCTGTTCCCGCAGACCCGCGTCGACAGCACGCAACGCGCCACGTCGGCCAGCGGATCACTGCCCAACGGGAACGGGTGCTGGGACTGGATCGGCTGGTACGGCAGCAACTTCGCCCAGCGCGCCGGCACGCAGCAAGCCGCCATCAGGGCGATGGTCGACCAGCTCGCGTCGGGCAGCGCGGGACCGGGCACGCTGCCCGCACCGACCGGCGTCACGTTGTCAGCGGCGACGTCGAGCAGCATGACCATCAGCTGGAGCGCGGTGGCTGGCGCCAGCAGCTACAACGTCTATCGAAATGGCAGCAAGGCGAACGCATCACCCGTCGCCACGACGACTTTCACCGACACCGGCCTTGCACAAGGAACGTCCTATTCATGGACCGTTGCGGCCCTGGACGGAAGCGGGCTGGAAGGCACGCCGTCGGCGCCAGTCACCGGCAGCACGACCGGCGGAAGTACCGCCGTGTGCTTCACCTCGTCGAACTACGCCCACGTCAGCGCCGGCCGTGCTTACGTCGCCATGTGGCTCGCCTATGCCAACGGCTCCAACCAATACATGGGCCTGTGGAACATCTTCTTCACGACGACGCTGAAGCAGACTGGCCCGGGCTACTACGTGGTCGGCAGTTGCCCGTAGCCGCGATCACTCACTGCTGCTGGCGCCCCGCCTGCAGCATCGCCCCCATCTTCTGGTGAATCAGGTTGATGGCCTTGAGCGGGCGCAGCATGACCTTGAACTCGACGATCTGACCCACGTCGTTCCAGGTGATCATGTCGACGCCGTTCACGGTGATGCCGTCCATCTCGACCTGGAATTCCAGCACCGCATGGTCGGACGCCACCGTCTCGCGCAGGTAGCGAAAGCTCGGGTTGAAAAACACATGGAAGGCAGCCGTCAGGTACTGCTGCGTCACCGCCTTGCCCACCTGCGGCGTGTGCACCACCGGCGAATGAAAGACCGCATCGTTGGCCAGCAAGGCTTCCAGGCCCTTGGAATTGCGCTCACGCACCAGTTGGTGCCACGTGGCCAGGACTTCAGTGCCGATACCGCTCGTGTTGTTGCTCATGATGATGACGATGTTCCTTCGATTCCAAGTTCATTGCAGACGCGTGCCACCAACGCCTTGAGGTCGGCCAGTTCCGATTCCAGCCGGGCGACGTTGGCCTTGAGCGCGGCCACCTCGCCAAGCGAAGCCTCCGCAATCGCAGGCTCAGCGCCCGCCGCTTCTTCCGACGGCGGACCGCTCAGCAGATGCGCCCAGCGGTTCTCTCGCGACCCGGGCAGGCGCGCCAATTTGACCACCAGCGCTCCGGCCGGTCGTTCAGCCAGTTCGTCCAGGAAGGCCTCGACCGACGAGATGTCGGCGAAGTTGTGCATCCGGTCGCAGGCGATGCGCAACTCACCCGGCGTCTGCGGTCCGCGCAGCATCAGCACCGTCAGCAGCGCGATCGACTGCGACGGCACCCGCAGCACGCGGTCCGCGTTGTGGGCATAGCGGAAGGCGCGACCGCCGCTGGATTCCGAGACCAGGCTGTAGCCCTTGAGGCTGTCGAGCGCCGCCTGCGCCTGGGTGTCGGTCACCTCCAGCACCGGATTGCGACTGGTCTTCTGGTTGCAGCCGGAGACCACCGCATTGACGGTCAGCGGATAGCTGTCGGGCACGGTACGTTGCTTCTCGGCCAGCACGCCGAGCACGCGGGTTTCGATCAGCGAAAGAACGGGCAAGGTGGTCGACATGGCGGCTTCAACCCCCCGTAATGCGGCTCACCAGCGCCTTCGTGAACTCGGCCGTGCCGGCGCTGCCGCCGAGGTCGCCGGTGCGCACCTTGTCGATGTTGAGCGTGTCGTCGATCGCCTTGCGCAGGCGCGTCGCCAGGTCGGGCAGCTTGACATGGTCGAGCATCAACGCAGCCGCAAGCAACAACGCCGTCGGATTCGCGATGCCCTTGCCCGCGATGTCCGGCGCCGAGCCGTGCACCGCTTCGAAGATCGCTGCGTTCGCGCCGATGTTCGCGCCCGGCGCCATGCCAAGACCACCCACCAGCCCTGCCACCAGGTCCGACAGGATGTCGCCGAACAGGTTGGTCGTCACCAGCATGTCGAACTGCCAGGGGTTCAGCACCAGCTTCATCGCGCAGGCGTCGATGATCACCGTGTCGAGCTCGAACTGGCCCTTGTACTTCTTCTCGTAGAGGTCGAGCCCGGTCTCCAGGAAGATGCCGGTCAGCGCCTTCATGATGTTGGCCTTGTGCACGATCGTGACCTTGTTGCGGCCGGTCGCGACAGCGGTTTCAAAGGCGTATTCGAGCAGGCGCCGGCTGCCCTGGCGCGTGTTGATGCCGGTCGCCATGGCCACGGCATGCGGGTCGCCATCGATCGGCACGTAGTGTTCATGGCCGATGTAGAGGCCTTCCAGGTTCTCGCGCACCACGACCAGGTCGATCTTGTCGAAGCGACCGCCCGGGACGATGGTGAGCGCCGGCCGCAGGTTGGCATAGAGCTCGAACTCCTCGCGCAGCCGCACGTTCGACGAGCGATAGCCGCCGCCCGATGGCGTCTCCAGCGGCCCCTTCAGCGCAAGGCGCGTTTGGCGGATGCTGTCCAGCGTGGCCTTGGGCAGCGGATCGCCCGAGGTCTGCACGCCGCCGAGGCCGGCGATCTGGCGGTCCCAGACGAAGGGGGCCTTCAGTGCATCGAGCGCCGCCAGCGTGGCGTCAACGATCTCGGGGCCGATCCCGTCGCCGGGGATGAGGGTTGCGGGAATGGGAGTGATGGTCATGGCTTTGACTCTATTCCTTGTTTGTTCATTTCGGGTGGCGGACCGCCGCCGCACTGGGGCACCTTTATGCCGCCGATCGTCTTTTCCTCTCGGCTCTCATGGCCGAAGACGACATTGAGCTCATTCAGGTCCTTGAGAGTCTGGCAGTTGTCGTAGACGTCCCAAGCGGTCACCGCGACGACTATCGCCGCACCTGCAAAGGGAACGACCTCTGCGGCGACGGACGTGACATTCCGGACCGAATTCATGAGCAATCGTCGCCCTACCCGACTGGTGACAGTCTTCACCGCGTCCGCTCGCTTGACATTTGCCAAGGTGAACTTCCCCATGGCGGTTTCGCCAAGCACCTGCGTGGCCCTGGCCTCGCCAACAACCAGGCTGGTAACTGCTTTCACGGCACCAAAGGCAGCAGCATGGACGCTCTCGCTGACTAAGGTAAGAACATTGAGCAGCGCAGAACCCGCCAACAACACCACGACGGTCAGGGTCCTAAACTTGCGCCAGGTACTCCATCGACTTCGTGAAATGGGGGGCGAAGCGGCGGCCGGAGAAGTCATGCTGGCGGTTTCCTGTAAGAGGTAAGGCGGGCACTTTACGCGCCAGCGATGCGGAGCCGTCGCGCCGTGTTCGAACTACCCGTGCACTCGCCATTTAAAATGCCCCCTTCGCCGACGCCGCCCGTCCACGCGGCCACGCGGCTCCTCCACTCCCCAGAAAGCGCTCCCCGATGTCCGCCCCGCGCAAGCTCTTCGTCACCACCGCCCTGCCCTACGCCAACGGCAAGTTCCACATCGGCCACATGATGGAGTACATCCAGGCCGACATCTGGGTGCGGTTCCAGCGGATGAACGGTGCCGAGGTCAACTTCGTCTGCGCCGACGACGCCCATGGCGCGGCCATCACCATCGCGGCCGACAAGGCCGGCGTCACGCCGCAGCAGTTCGTCGCCACCATCGCGGCTGGCCGCAAGCAGTACCTCGATGGCTTTCACATCGCCTTCGACAACTGGCACTCGACCGACGCGCCCGAGAACCACGAACTCGCCCAGCAGATCTACCGCGACCTGCGCGACAAGTCCGGCCTCATCACCAGCAAGAGCGTCGAGCAGTTCTACGACCCCGAGAAGAAGATGTTCCTCGCGGACCGCTTCATCAAGGGCGAGTGCCCCAACTGCCACGCGAAGGACCAGTACGGCGACAACTGCGAAGTCTGCGGCGCCGTCTACGCACCGACCGAACTCATCGAGCCCTACTCGGCCCTCTCCGGCGCCAAGCCCGAACTGCGCAGCTCCGAGCACTTCTTCTTCAAGCTGTCCGACCCGCGCTGCGAGGCCTACCTGAAGGAATGGACCGCCGCGCCCGGCCACGTGCAGCCCGAGGTGCAGAACAAGATCCGCGAATGGCTCTACAAGGACGACGAAGGCAAGGGCGGCCTCGGCGACTGGGACATCAGCCGCGACGCGCCCTACTTCGGCATCGAGATTCCCGATGCGCCCGGCAAGTACTTCTACGTCTGGCTCGACGCGCCCGTCGGCTACCTCGCCTCGCTCAAGAACCTGCTCGACGCGCGCTGCGTCGAGTTGGACGGCGACGGCATCAGCTACACCGAATACATGGCCGACCCGGACCTGGAGCAGGTCCATTTCATCGGCAAGGACATCATCACCTTCCACACGCTATTCTGGCCGGCGATGCTGCATTTCAGCGGCCGCAAGGCGCCCGACCACATCTTCGTGCACGGCCACCTCACCGTGAGCGGCGAGAAGATGAGCAAGAGCCGCGGCACCGGCATCGACCCGCTGCGCTACCTCTCGGTGGGCCTGAACCCCGAGCACCTGCGCTACTACATCGCCGCCAAGCTCAGCGGCCGCAACGAGGACATCGACTTCAACCCCGATGACTTCGTCGCGCGCGTCAACAGCGACCTGGTCGGCAAGTTCATCAACATCGCGAGCCGCAGCGCCGGCTTCATCGGCAAGCGCTTCGGCGGCAAGCTGGGCACGGTGACGGCCGATGGCGAAGCGCTGCTGGCCACGCTGCGCGCCGAAGCCGACAACATTCGCGCGCTCTACGACGGCCGCGACTACGCCCGCGCCCTGCGCGACACGATGGCGCTGGCCGATCGCGTGAACGAATACGTCGATGCCAACAAGCCTTGGGAGCTGGCGAAGAAGCCGGACATGGAAGCGCGGCTGCATGACGTCTGCACGGTCTGCATCGAGGCCTTCCGCCTGCTCGCGCTGTACCTCAAGCCGGTGCTGCCCGCGCTGGCTGCGAGCGTCGAGGCTTTCCTGAAGATCGAGTCGCTGCAATGGCCTGATGCCATGAACGCGCTCGGCGCCGGCCACGCCATCAACGACTACAAGCACCTGATGCAGCGCGTCGATCCCGCCTTGCTGGACAAGCTGTTCGAGTCCGACGAGCCTGCTGCAGCAGCACCCGCAGCCGCGCCCGCCAAAAAGGCAGCGAAGGCAGCAGCCGCCCCCGCCAGCGACCCGAACGCGCCCGGCGGCGAAGCCCTTGCCCCCAGCATCGACATCCTCGACTTCGCCAAGATCGACCTGCGCATAGCGAAGATCCTGGCCTGCGAAAAGGTCGATGGCTCGACCAAGCTGCTGCGCCTGACGCTGGATGCCGGCGAGCCGCAGACCCGCAACGTCTTCAGCGGCATCGCCTCGGCCTACGAGCCCGAGCAACTGGTCGGCAAGCTCACCGTGCTGGTCGCCAACCTCGCGCCGCGGAAGATGAAGTTCGGTATCAGCGAAGGCATGGTGCTGGCCGCCAGCCATGCCGACGAGAAGGCCAACCCCGGCATCCACGTGCTCGAACCATGGCCCGGCGCGACCCCTGGCATGCGCGTGCGTTGAAGTTCAGAATCCGGCCATGACGCGTCAAGCCCAACGCTTTCTCATCGCGGCCCTGTCCGCGGTACTCATTTGCCTGCAGGGCGGCTGCGCCGTCGTCACCGTCGCCAGCACTGCGGTCAGCGTGGGTGCTGGCGCCGTCGGTCTCGCCGCCGATGCGGCCATCGGAACCGCCAGGATCGGTGGCAAGGTCATCGGCGCCGCGGCCGATGCCGTGTTGCCGGACAGCAAGTAGTCCGGACGCTGGAAAAAAGCGCACTCGGCCGTATGCCAAGTGCTTTTGCCTCGGCGACAGCGAGGCTCGCGCACACAATAGGCGCATGTCCTCCCGCCCACCGATCGCCCGCTTCAGACCGCGGCTGTTCGACGCGCTCGCGGACTACAACCGGGAGCGCTTTCTCAAGGACATCGGCGCCGGCGCAACCGTCGGCATCGTGGCCTTGCCACTCGCCATGGCCTTCGCCATCGCCTCCGGCCTCAAGCCCGAAGCCGGCCTCTGGACCGCCATCATCGCGGGCTTCCTCATCTCCTTGCTCGGTGGCTCGGCGGTACAGATCGGCGGGCCGGCCGGCGCGTTCATCGTCATCGTCTACGGCATCCTCGAGCGCTACGGGCTCGCAAACCTGCTGATCGCCACCGCCTGCGCGGGCGTGCTGCTGTTCCTGCTCGGACTGTTCAAGCTCGGCACGCTGGTGCGCTACGTGCCGGTGTCGATCGTGGTCGGCTTCACCAACGGCATCGCCATGTTGATCCTGATCTCGCAACTGCGGGACTGGTTCGGCTTGCGCATCGACAAGATGCCGGCGGACATGTTCTCGCAGTTGAAGACCTTGGCCGAGCATGCCCACACGGTCAACCCTCATGCCCTGGGGCTTGGCATCGTGTGCCTCGTCGGCCTGTTCGCCTGGCCTCTGCTGTTGCGCGGTGAATCGAAGCTGAGCCAGCGCGTGCACCGGGTGTTCGGCCGCGTGCTCGAAGCGCGCGCCGTCCAGTTGGGCGCGCGCATGCCAGGCCCCATCGTCGCGCTCGTCACGCTGACTCTGGCCGCGTGGGCATTCGAATTTCCGGTCGAGACCATCGGCACGCGCTTCGGCGGCATTCCGCAAGGACTACCGGCTTTCGAGTTGCCCGCCTTCAGCTGGGAGACCGTCAAGCAGCTCGTCACGCCGACCCTGACCATCGCCTTGCTGGGCGCCATCGAGTCACTGCTGTGCGCGCGCGTGGCCGACCAGATCAGCAGCCAGCCGCGCCACGATCCCAACCAGGAACTGATGGCGCAAGGCATCGCCAACGTCGTCGCGCCTTTCTTCGGCGGCATGCCGGCCACCGGCACCATCGCGCGCACCGTGACCAACGTGCGCTCCGGCGCCAGCTCACCCATTGCAGGCATCGTGCATGCCCTCACGCTGCTGGCCGTGGTGCTGCTGCTCGCGCCACTGGCCGTGCATGTGCCGCTGTCAGTGCTGGCCGGCATCCTGCTGTTCGTGGCCTGGAACATGGGCGAATGGCGCGAGTTCACGCCCTACCGCCTGCGCCATTTCAGCCGCCACTACCGCCTGCTGATGCTCGGCACTTTCTTCCTCACGGTCGTGTTCGACCTCACGGTGGCCGTGCAGGCCGGCGTGGTGCTGGCCTGCGCGCTGTTCATCCGGCGCATGAACGCGCTGTTCTCGGTCGAACTGGTCTCGATGCAGCCCCCGGTCATCACCTACAGGCTCTACGGCGCGCTGTTCTTCGGCGCCGCGGCTCGGCTCGATGAAACCATCAGTTCGGTGGAGCGCACGCCCCGCGGCATGACCGTGGTGCTGGACGCAACACACCTCATCTCCATCGATGCCACCGGTCTCGACGCCTTGCGCCAGCTGCACAAGGCCGTGCTCTCGCGCGACGGCTTGCTGCGCATCGAATCGCTGCAACCGCAACCGCGCGAAGAGTTCGAGCGCTCGGGCTTTGCCGCGGAACTGGCAGCGGCGCGGGTCGAGCCGCTGCGGGCCACACCAGTGGATGAAGGCCGTTGAATCCGCACTTCCGGACGCAGAGGGTGCGAAGGTTCCGCGAAGACGCGAAAGAAGACAAAAGCAAAAGAGAAGGGCTGGTGGCCACAGGGGCGGCGAGCCGCGAGCGCCAACGAGCAACGAGCAACGAGCGATGGGCAATGGGCAATGGGCAATGGGCAATGGGCAATGGGCAATGGGCAATGTCAACCCCCGGTGGGCAATGACCGATGAACCATTTCAAAATTTCTTTGGCATTCCTTTCGCGACCTTCGCGGAACCTTCGCGTCCTCTGCGTACGGCTGTCCGATCCCGATTCCGCATTCCCCGTCGAGACCTACTGCTTCTCCACACCCCGATCGCTTGAAGACCCGCTGCGCACCACACGCTGGTCGCTGTTGAGCACCGCCGTGAACACCATCGGCGAGTTCGGTGGCTGCATCCATCGCCATTCCCACTCGTATTCGTTCTTCAGCGGATACGGTGTCACCTTCGCCGGCTTGCCGAGCATCTTGCGCAGGTTCTCCATCGACATGCCCGCCTGCACCTTGGCGAAGTTCTCCGGCGTCAGCACCTGGCGCAGCGCGCTCATCTTGCCGTCGGTACCGATGGTGATCATGTAGTTCTTCTGGCCGGCGGGCTGGCGGTTGTATTCGAAGATGCGGCCACCGGCCGGGCCGTCCCAGATGTTTTCCGGCTGACCGAACCTCGCGCGCACATCGGATTCGGTGGCGACGCCCTCCTCCAACTCACTGATGTTCTTGTTGTCGCAGGCCACCAGCGCGAGCAACGCGCCCAGCGCAACGGCCATCAGGCGCGCCCGCCCGCCCTTGAAGAAAATGCGTTGAGTCACCTGTGCCATGCCGTCCCCGGTAAAATTCGCGTCCAAAGGCCCAGTCTATGTCCATCTTCAATCGCCCCCACTACCGCTCCGACGTCACCAACTTCATCGATGAGTTGAAGCGGCAAAAGCCCAACCTCGAGGCAGAGCAGCGCGCCGGACGCGCCCTCCTGTGGGACAAGCACATCGACCGCAGCCTGCAGGACGAATACGCCGAAGGCGAAGTACCCCAGCAACCCTACGTCTACCAGACGCAGGTCAAGTAAGCCGATCCGGCCCGTGGCGCCGCCATGCCCGTGCGGCGCGCTGTCGCTTCCAGACGCCATCCATGAACAGCGAGATCGCCGACGACGAGGGCGCCACGCTGGTCGCCAGCATGCCTGAGGTGGTCGACCAGGTCGCGCTCGCACGCCTCTATGGCGAGCCGCTGTTCGCCCTGCCGAACGACCTCTACATTCCGCCCGAGGCGTTGCAGGTCTTCCTCGAGGCCTTCGAGGGTCCGCTCGACCTGCTGCTCTATCTGATCCGCAAGCAGAACTTCAACATCCTCGACATCCCGATGGCTGGCCTCACTCGCCAGTACCTGACCTATGTCGAGGAGGTGCGCCGCACCAACCTGGAGCTTGCGGCCGAATACCTGCTGATGGCGGCCATGCTGATCGAGATCAAGTCACGCATGCTGCTGCCGCCGCGCAAGACACCCGAGGGCGAAGAGGCTGAAGACCCGCGTGCCGAACTGGTGCGTCGCCTGCTCGAATACGAGCAGACCAAGATGCAGGCCGCCGCCATCAGCGCCCTGCCGCAGCAGGGCCGCGACTTCTGGAAGGGTCAGGTCTACATCGAGCAGTCGCTCAAGCCGCGCTTCCCCGACGTGAACGTGGTTGATCTGCGTGATGCCTGGACCGACATCCTCAAGCGCGCCAAGCTGGTGCAGCACCACAAGATCTCGCGCGAGGAACTCAGCGTGCGCGAGCACATGAGCATCGTGCTGCGCAAACTGCAAGGACGCCAGTTCATCGAATTCGAGAACCTGTTCGACGTCGACCGTGGCGTGCCGGTGCTGATCGTGACCTTCATCGCCATGCTCGAACTGGGCAAGGAAACGCTGATCGAGATCACACAGGCCGAGGCCTTTGCCCCGATCTACGTGCGGCTGGCCTACTCGGGACCTTGACCCACCCCCGAAGCGCCGTCGGCGCCCGGGCGGCCGCCAGAGGCGGCTGCTCTTGCGGGCCGTCCAAGCCTGCGCGGGCAGGCTTGGAGCCGCGGCCCTCAGCCCCTCAAGGGGGCGCACCCAGCGGCCCGGCAAAGCCGGTTCCGCGGGTGCCCACGAACAGACATTGCCCACCCCGGATCGAACCAGGGCGCCCTCGATCTTTACTGCGCGAAGCAGTACATCAACCCCGCGCCGCCCGTCTTCTTGAGCGCATCCATGCCGCAACCCTGCGTGCCGTGCGACGAGTTCCACGACTTGGCCGCCGCCGATTCATCCAGTCCGGTGCGGTCGTGGTGGCCGACGATGGCCGATCCGTCGCCGCTCTTTGTCCAGTTGCCGCAGGTGGTGTCCTTGTCGCCCGGCATGGCACGGCCATCGGGCGACGAGCCGGTCAGGATGTCGTGCATGTTGGTGGCGTCGCCGCGACCCATGATCGTCTGCCCGGTTTCAGTCAGGACCGATTGCTTGTTCAGCATGTTGGCGCCATGCAGTTCGTCGAGATTGGCCGCCACCATCACGCCCTTGGCGTTGTACCAGGGGCCCTTGCCGATGCGATCGCGCGCATTCACACCGCCACTGCCGGTGGTGCTCAGGTAAGCGCGCCAGGTGCGGCCACCCGCCCCCGCCTTCGCAGCCAGATCCTGGCAATACTTGTCGGCGCCCGCCAGGCCGCCGAAGTTGGCACCCTGGCCGGGATTGACGCTGGTGAGGAAGAACGTCATGGGCTTTGTGCCCGACGAGGCCATCGGCCCCCCGGAGCCGCAACCCGCGAGCGCCGCAACGGCAGCCAGAGAAAGTACGAGCGAAAGTGTGTGCCGACGAGCCATTGTGGTCTCCTTAGGGAATAAGGCGACCACGCTAACCGAAGCCGGTGGCCGCTTCAATCCGCCATCACCCGACTACAACCTGACTTCCGCAGATTATTTTCAACCCGGGTCAGCCGAAGGTTCGCGTCCCATCAGGTTCGCAAGCGCCTGGGCTGGGCTGGACTTGCCGTCGAGCAGCGCGACCACGCCTTCGGCAATGGGCATCTCGATGCCGAGCAGGCGCGCCCGCTGCACCACGGTGCGCGCGCAATACACGCCCTCGGCGACATGGCCCAGCGAATCAACGGCTTGGGCCAGCGTGCGCCCCTGCGCCAGCAACAGTCCGACCTTCCGGTTGCGCGACAGGTCGCCGGTGGCGGTGAGCACCAGGTCCCCCAGGCCCGACAGGCCCATGAAGGTGTCCGCGCGCGCCCCCAGCGCAAGCCCGAAGCGCGTCATCTCCGCCAGCCCACGCGTGATGAGCGCGGCGCGGGCATTGAGCCCCAGCGCCAGCCCGTCACACAAGCCCGTGGCAATCGCCAGCACGTTCTTGACGGCCCCGCCGACCTCCACGCCCACGATGTCGTCGTTGCCGTAGACCCGCAGCGCCGGCCCATGAAAGGCCTCGACCAGGAGATCGCGCACCTGCGCATGCGCGCTGGCAGCCACCAGCGCGGTGGGTCGACCTTGCGCCACCTCTTGCGCAAAGCTCGGACCACTGAGAACACCTGCCATGAGATCAGGCGCGACTTCCGCCCGGATTTCGTGGGCAAGCAGTCCAAAGGGCTGGGACTCGTCGACGACCGGCTCCACGCCCTTGGACAGCCAGGCCACCGGCGCTTTGAAACCGCGCAACAAGTGCAATTGGCCGCGCAAGGCGGCCATGGGAGTGGCGATGATGACGAGGTTGGCGCCTGCGTACGCCTGTGCGGCGTCGCCGGCTTGCACCGACAGCCTCTCCGGGAAGATTGCGCCGGGCAGGTAGCGCGCGTTCACACGCGCAGCATTCATTGGAGTGGCTTGCGCCGCATCGCGCGCCCACAGCGTGACGTCGTGGCGCGCACCCGCATTCACCGCAAGCGCGGTGCCCCAGGCCCCTGCGCCGAGGACGCAAATCTTCATGGGGCGACGGGGCCGGCTTCGCGTGACTGCGTTACCGGGTTACTGCGTAACGGCAGGCGCACCTTGGGCGGCGGCCTGCTGCTGCTCGTACATCGCCTGGAAGTTGATCTCCGCCAGGTGCACGGGCGGGAAGCCGCCGCGCTGGATCACGTCGGCCACGTTGCCGCGCAGGTACGGGTAGACGATTTGCGGGCAGGCGATGCCGAGGATCGGGCCCATCTGGTCTTGCGGCAGGTTGCGCAGTTCGAAGATGCCGGCTTGCTTGGCTTCGACGAGGAACACGGTCTTGTCCTTGACCTTGGTCTGCACGGTGGCGGACACGGTCACTTCATAGATGCCGTCGGCCACGGGCTGGGCGTCGACGCCCAGCTGGATGTCCACGGTCGGTTGTTCGGCTTCGAGCAGGATGGCTGGCGAATTGGGTTGTTCCAGGGACAGGTCCTTGAGGTAGACGCGTTGGATCTGGAATACGGGATCTTGTGTGTTGTCGGCCATGCTGAGCTTTCGATTTTCAAATGGGTGCCCGCCGCGGAAATCCCCCTGCGGGCTTGCTTGTAAGAGCGAAGGATTATGGCCTGCCGGTTGCGGCGATCAGGCCCGCCGAACGGTCAGGAAGACTGCAAAAGAGGTATTAGTCCGCCTCTGCCGTCCAGCGCGATGAGGTCGTCGCAGCCGCCCACATGCGTGTCGCCGATGAAGATCTGCGGCACGGTGCGGCGTTGCGTGACTTCCATCATGGTTGCGCGTGCGGCGGGGTCCATGTCGATCCGGATTTCCTCGATCTGGGCGACGCCCTTGGACTTCAGGATCTGCTTCGCGCGAATGCAATAGGGGCAAACGGCGGTGGTGTACATCTTGACGGTTTGCATGTGCGGATTCAGGCCCTTTCGATGGGCAGGTTAGCGTCTTTCCAGCCCTTGAGCCCGCCGGCGATGGCTTGGGCCTGCTCGTAGCCCAGCTTCTTGGCCGCGGCCACGGCCTTGTTGGCGCGGGCACCGGTAGCGCACACCAGGATCAGCGGCACGGCCTTGTTCTTGACGGCACCCGGGAGCTTTTCCTCAAGCAGGTTGAGCGGCACGTTCTTCGAGCCGGTGACATGGCCGGCCGCGAACTCTTCCGGCTCGCGCACGTCCACCACCTGCGCACGTGAGCGATTGATCAGTTGCACCGCCCCTTGCGCCGTCAGCGTGCCGGTGTTGGCGCCACGCAGCATGGGCCAGGCCAGCATGCCGCCCGAGCTGAGCATGATCAGCAGCAGCATCCAGTTGTCGACGATGAATTTCACGATGTTCCTTGGGAGATTGGATTTGGCAAAGCCTGGGATTTTAGAATGTCGGGTTACGCCCACCCCGCATCCCTACGCCAAAGGCCCTCCCACATGCACAAGCTGGTACTGATTCGCCATGGTGAATCGACCTGGAATCTCGAAAATCGTTTCACCGGCTGGACCGACGTCGACCTGACCGAAACCGGCGTCGAGCAGGCCAAGCAGGCCGGCCGGCTGCTCAAGGCAGAGGGTTATGAGTTCGACGTGGCCTACACCAGCGTTCTCAAGCGCGCCACCCGCACCCTCTGGCACACACTCGACGAACTCGATCGCACCTGGCTGCCGGTCGTGCATTCCTGGCGCCTGAACGAGCGCCACTACGGCGGCCTGCAAGGGCTCAACAAGGCCGAAACCGCCAAGAAGTACGGCGACGCACAGGTGCTGGTCTGGCGCCGCAGCTACGACACGCCGCCGCCGGTGCTCGCCGCCGACGATCCGCGCAGCGAGCGCGGCGACGTTCGTTACGCCAAGCTCTCGCCTGACCAGGTGCCGCTGACCGAATGCCTCAAAGATACGGTAGCAAGAGTTTTACCTTTCTGGAACGAGTCGATGGCCCCGGCCATCCGCAGCGGCCGCCGCATCGTGGTGGCGGCGCACGGCAACTCGATCCGGGCGCTGGTGAAGTACCTCGACGGCGTCTCCGACAGCGACATCGTCGGCCTCAACATTCCCAACGGCATTCCGCTGGTCTATGAGCTCGACGACGAACTGAAACCCCTGCGCAGCTACTACCTCGGCGACGCGGAGGCAGCCGCCAAGGCCGCAGCGGCGGTGGCGGCCCAAGGAAAGGGTTAAGGCATAAAGCCACATCCGTTGACAGTTGCGCGGAACCACCCCCGGCAATCTTGTTCGAAGGTGTGTATATTGGATCGGCACTCAACGCCGCCATTCTCAGGAAGCTCCACATGGGCCAAAAACTCAAGACCACCGGTTGGGTTGCAGCAGGCGTCGTCGCCGGCGTTCTCACCACCGTTTCATTGCAGACCGTCGCGCGCGGTTCGCTGGCCCCGTTGCCGCTGGAAGAACTCCAGCAACTCGCGGCTGTCTTCGGCATGGTCAAGTCCGACTATGTCGAGCCGGTCGACGAGAAGAAGCTCATCTCCGATGCCATTTCCGGCATGGTGTCCGGGCTCGATCCGCACTCGCAGTATTTCGACAAGAAGTCCTTCAAGGAATTCAAGGAAGGCACCAGCGGCCGCTTCGTCGGTGTCGGCATCGAGATCTCGCAGGAAGACGGGCTCATCAAGGTGGTGTCGCCGATCGAGGGCTCGCCCGCATTCCGCGCCGGCCTCAAGCCCAACGACCTGATCACCAAGATCGACGACACGGCAGTGCGCGGCCTGAGCCTCAACGAGGCTGTCAAGCGCATGCGCGGCGAGGCCAACACCAAGGTGCTGCTCACCATCTACCGCAAGGATGAGAACCGCACCTTCCCGGTCACGATCACGCGCGAGGAAATCCGCACGCAGTCGGTGCGCGGCAAGATCGTCGAGCCGGGCTATGCATGGATCCGCCTGTCGCAGTTCCAGGAACGCACGGTCGATGACTTCGTGAAGAAGGTCGACGAGATCTACAAGCAGGACCCGAACCTCAAGGGCATCGTGCTGGACCTGCGCAACGATCCGGGCGGATTGCTGGACGCGGCGGTGGCCGTGTCTGCCGCCTTCCTGCCGCAGAACGTGACGGTGGTTTCCACCGACGGGCAGTTGGCCGAAAGCAAGTCCATCTACAAGGCGGCGCCCGAGTTCTATCAGCGCCGTGCCGGCAGCGACCCGCTGCGCAGCCTGCCTGCCGCCGTGAAGACGGTGCCGCTGGTGGTGCTGGTGAACGAAGGCTCGGCCTCGGCCAGCGAGATCGTGGCCGGCGCGCTGCAGGACCACAAGCGCGCCACGGTCATGGGCAGCCAGACCTTCGGCAAGGGCTCGGTGCAGACGGTGCGCCCACTCGGCCCGGACACCGGCCTGAAGATCACCACCGCGCGCTACTACACGCCGAGCGGCACCTCGATCCAGGCCAAGGGCATCGTGCCGAACGTGCTGGTCGACGAAAGCGCCGAAGGCAGCCCGTTTGCCGCGCTGCGCATGCGCGAGGCCGACCTCGACAAGCACCTGAACAGCGGCCAGGGCCCGGAAGACAAGAGCCCCGAACGCGAGAAGGCCCGCGATGAAGCCCGCAAGCGCCTCGAGGAAGAAGCCAAGAAGCCCCCGCAGGACCGCAAGGTGCCTGAGTTCGGCTCCGACAAGGACTTCCCGTTGATGCAGGCCCTGAACCAGCTCAGGGGCCAGGCCGTGGTGGTCAGCAAGACGCAGACCATCGTCGAGAACAAGGAAGAGAAGAAGGAGAACTGATCTCCCAGCCATCGGCCTCCCATGTCGATGTGGCTTTGACATCTCGACTTGATCCCTCTCGGGGGGCGCGCCGTATTCGGCCCTGGGGGTGCAGAGCCCAGCCGATGTTTCTTGGGTGCCTGCTTCTTGACTGCTTCTACCGACCAGGCGCATGGAAGACCACGACCTGCTGCGCTATTCGCGCCACATCCTGCTGGAAGAATTCGGAATCGACGGCCAGGCGCGAGTGTCGGCGGCGCATGCGCTGGTGATCGGCGCGGGCGGGCTGGGATCGCCGGCGGCGCTGTACTTGGCGGCCGCAGGCGTCGGCAAGATCACGCTGGTCGACGACGACACGGTCGACCTGACCAACCTGCAGCGCCAGATCGCGCACACGACAGCGCGCGAAGGCCAGGACAAGGTGGCTTCGGCGGCCGAGGCGATGCTGGCGATCAATCCCACGATCGTGGTAGAAGCCCTGGCCCAGCGGGCCGACGCCGATGCCCTGTCACGGCTGGTGGCCAGCGCCGACGTGGTGCTCGACTGCAGCGACAATTTCGCGACGCGCCAGGCCGTCAACCGCGCCTGCGTGGCGCATCGCAAGCCGCTGGTCGCGGGTGCCGCCATCCGGTTCGACGGCCAGCTCAGCGTGTATGACGTGCGCGATCCGGCCTCGCCCTGCTACGCCTGCCTGTTCCCGCCGGACGCCGAGTTCGAGGAAACGCGCTGCGCCGTGCTCGGGGTGTTCGCTCCCGTGGTCGGCACCATCGGCACCTTGCAGGCGCATGAAGCCCTCAAGCTGCTGGCCGGTATTGGCGGTTCGCTCGCCGGCCGGCTGTTGATGTTCGACGGTCGCACCACCCAGTTCGACACCCTCCGGACCGCGCGCGATCCCGCGTGCAGCGTCTGTGCCCAAAGGCCCTGAAGGCGGGAAGATTTCGTAGCGAGGGGCGCCTGCCGGAAGGCCGGTTCGTGCAGCCGCACTCTTGTGCGGCGCCAACGAAGTTGCGGCAACGGCTGACAACTGCGCGAACGCGCTTGTTACGCCGGAACCAACACCGCAGGCCCGAGATCGGCGTCCGCAGTAGAAAGATTCGCGCCTTCAGTTTTGCGGCTGGCGGGCGCCAGTCGCCTTGGCAGCGCCCTTGGCGGCTTCGGCGGTGGTCGGCTTGCTGGCCTCGGCCAGCACCGCCTTGCAATCCGCATCCACGCCCGGACCGGATTCGAAGGTGGCGGCCAGCGACAGCAGCGGAGAAATCGCGCCGAGCGCCAAAGCCGTCAACCCGCGCGCAGCCAGCGGCCCCGGCTCGACGCCGAATGTCGGCGAGCCGAATGTGCCCCCCACGATCAACGGCGTGCGCACGGACAGAATGCTCATGTCCTTCGGCTTCTGATCGATGACGAAGCGCATCGTCTCGTTGGCGAAGTTGGCTTGCCCCGTGGCGTTGAACACCGTGTCTGTAGTGTCGAACACCAGGCCGCGGCCCTGCGCGACGCCCCTGTTGACATCGAAGGCCACGGCGGCGCAGCGCAACGTGACGGTCTTGTCGCCGCGCAGGATGAACTTGATCACCTCCCCGCCATCAAGCCCCGCGAACTCGAGCAGCAGGTTGCTGAACTCGCCATGCCCGGTGACGGCCGCCACGTCACCCGACGCCCCGCCGAGCCAACTTGCGACCGACTTGCCGCGGCCCGACAGGTTGATGCGCCCGTCGAGCTTGCCGAAGCTGGTCTTGAGCGTGTCCACCTTCGGAATCAGCCGGTTGATCTGCATATTGCGTATGTCGAGCGAAGCGCGGATGTCCGCCGGGTCCTGCCGCGCGTCGATGCGGATGGCGCCGGCCACCTTGCCATTGGCCACGCCGAGATCGAGCGGGTCCAGCGTCAGCACGCTGTCCAGCAGTTTCACGCGGACGCTGCCTCGGTCCAGCGGCACATCGCGCACGTTGCGGATCTTGTCGGCGGTGTATTGCACCTCGGCATTCATGGCGCGCAGGCGTTCGAAGTCGAGCGTGGCGGTCGGCAGCACCTTGCGTGCGGGCTCGCCGCGCGCGCGTTTGACCTGGGCGATGGTGGGCGGCGCCTCGACCCCTTCGATGGCCTTGGCGGAGCGCTCGGTCGGTGGCAGGCCGATGAGCGGGCCGAGGTCGTCCATGTCCATGACCTTGGAACGCAGCGTTCCTTCGAGCCGCGGTGTCTTGGGTGCCTGGTCGAAACGCATGTCGCCGGCGATATCCGACAGGCCGAGTCGGCCCTGCATGTCCTTCACTTCCCACAGCTTGCCGCGCTTGCCGAGCTTGCCGTCCAGCGAGTACGGCGAGGTTTGCGGCAGCGCAATGCCCAGCAATGGATAGAGATCCCCGAGGGTCTGGCCCTTGACCTGGAACTGGGCGTCGATGCCGTCCAAGTCGGCCAGCGCGGCGACCGTGCCCTGCGCCGACAGCTGGGTCTTGCCGGCGGCGGCCTTGATTTCGAGCGGGAATGGCGGCTGGCCTGCCGACGTGAGCTGCAGCACGTTGCCGGTGCGACCCTCTGCAGTCAGCGGCTGGCGCTGGTACTTGCCCTTGACCCGGAAGTCGAGCGGCAGGTCGCCGCGGGTCGTGTCGTAGCTGAAGTCCGCATGGATGTCGACGCCCAGGTGCTCGGCCAGGAAATTGACGCCGCCACCATCGACCTGCAGCAAGCCGATGGTCGGGACGGTGGAGGTGTCTCCCGTGTCCTTGCCGAGCGCCCAGGTACGCCGGCCGTCTTCTTCCATCTGCAAGCCCATGGTGGGAGAGACCATGGCCAGCCTGGGAATGACGACCTGGCCCGAGAGCAAGGGCCAGAGCCGGATCTCGAACTCCGCCCGCTTGGCCCGCACCAGGTAAGGCTCTCGCGCCCACGGCGGATTGGCGAAGTCGACGCCGTCGAACACGATGGTGGCGCCACGCCAGCCCGGACGAACGTCCAGGTGCCGGGTGATCTCGAACTGGCGCCCGGTCTTCTCGCTGACGTAGCGATTCAGGGGCATCCGCAGGAGGTCCCACGGAAAGAACAGCAGCACCAGCACGAGAACCGCCAGCAGCACCCCGATCGCAACAGCCAACCGAGGCCAGATCGACTTGGGCGTTGACAGTGAGGGCTGGGAAGTGGCGACCATGCTGCAGCTTAGGCCGTCACATGGGCCCGAATGGGTCGGCCCGTAGCCGCAGACAGTGTGGGGCGATGCCTACGGTTGCGCGATGGTCGGAATGGTCCTACAGCCCGATTCGCCGCCAACTTGCATGATGTGAATGTCCACCAGCGGGACCCGCAACGCCGCCATGGCCCAAAAATTGAAGACTTTCATCGTCGAAGACAACGAGACGATCCGTGAAAACCTGGCGGGCACGCTCGAGGAACTGGCCGCGGTCACAGCCGTCGGACATGCCGCAACCGAGAACGAGGCGCGCTCGTGGTTGCGCGAGAACCGCGACCAATGGCACCTGGCCATCGTCGACCTTTTCCTGAAGCAGGGCAGCGGCCTTGGCGTGTTGCAGGAAATCCTGGTGCGCCAGGCCTGGCAGCAGGTGGTGGTGTTGAGCAACTACGCCACCGCTGAAGTACGCAGGCGCTGCGCCGATCTTGGCGTGGACGCCGTTTTCGACAAATCCAATGAAATCGATGCCCTGGTCGACTACTGCATTGCGCAAAGCGCGCGGATCAACCCCCCAGGTGGTTGATCTGAACTCAATCGATCAGCTTGTTCTTCAGCGCGTAGTACGTGAGGTCGCTGTTGGACGACAGGTTCATCTTCTCCATCAGCCGCGTGCGGTAGGTGCTGACCGTCTTGACCGAGAGCGACAGGGTCTTGGCGATGTCGCCGGCCGTCTCCCCCTTGGCCAGCTTCAGGAACACCTGGAACTCGCGTTCGGACAGTTGTTCATGCGGTGCGGCGTCGTCCTTGCGGTCGAGCTGGCGGGCGAGCAGTTCGGCCACGGCCGGGGTGATGTAGCGGCGGCCCAGCGCGATGGTGCGGATGGCGTTGACGATCTCGATCGGGTCGCATTCCTTGTTGAGGTAGCCGCTCGCGCCCTGGCGGATCAGGTTCATCGCGTAGTGCTCTTCCGGATAGCCGCTGAGGATCAGGATGCCGACGTCGGGCGCCTTGGCGCGGATCATGGCGAGCGCGTCGATGCCGCTCTGGCCGGGCATGGAAAGGTCCATCACCAGGACGTCGAGCTCGGTGGTGCGCACAAGTTCAATCGCCTCGCGGCCGCTGGCCGCCTCACCCGCCACACGCAAATCAACGTGTTCGGAAAAGAACTGCCGCAGCCCGGAACGCACGATGGCGTGGTCGTCCACGATGCCAATCTTGATCATCATTTACTTTCGAGGTTCTCTGGCGGTCTTGCCCGCCGCCATTCGCCGCTCCCCGGTCGGCGTCGATTATTCCCGAATTTGAAGCCATCCCGATTCGCGGAGACCCCATGCGTTGGATAGCGCTTCCGAAGATCGCGCTCGGCCTGGCGCTGGCGGCCTTGGCTGCGCTGGTGCTGATCGGCATCAACGAGGCCGGATATCGCGAGTCGAGCCGGGCCCTGGAAGACATCAGCGAGGCGCAGCGTGCACGACTGGCGCTGAACGAATTGTTGCAGGACGTTGTCGACGCCGAAACTGGCCAGCGTGGCTATTTGCTGACCGGCGAGGTCCGCTACCGCGAGCCCTATGACAAGGCCGTCACCGAAGTCGGCGGCAACCTGGCCAACCTGCGCGAGCTCTATGCCGCGCGTCCCGACGAGCGCGCGCGCGCCGAACGACTTGCCGACCATGTCGCGCGCAAGCTGGCCGAGATGGACGTCAGCATCCGCCTGCGCGAACGCGGTAGCGAGGATGCCTGGAAGTTCGTTCTGACCACCGACGTTGGGCGCGAGGAAATGAACGCAATCCGCACCGAGGCCAACGAGCTCATCGCCATCAGCAACCGCTCACTGATGGTGAGCCAGACGCAGATCTCCAAATCGCTGGGGTTGGCACGGCTGGGTATCGCGCTCGTGGCATTGGCGGGGCTTTTCGCTTTCTGGCTGTACCTGCGGCAAACCCATGCGCTGCGCCTGGCCGGCGAAAGGCAGCAGGAGGCGCTGCAGCACGAGCGCAATGCGCTCGAGGCGGAGGTCAGCGAGCGCACCGCGACGCTGGCCGAGCTCGCCACCCATCTCCAGAACGTGCGGGAGACCGAACGCGGCTTCCTGGCACGCGAGCTGCACGACGAGCTCGGCTCGCTGCTGACCGCCGCCAAGCTGGACGTCGCCCGCCTCAAGTCGCGCCTGGCCGACTCGCCGGACGCTTCACAGCGCCTGCAGCATCTGACAGAACTGCTCAACAGCGGCATTGCGCTGAAGCGGCGCATCATCGAGGACTTGCGCCCTTCCTCGCTTTCCAACCTCGGGCTGGTGGCGTCGCTGGAGATCCTGGGGCGCGAGTTTGCCGAGCGGTCCGGCATTGCGGTCGAGATGGCGCTGGAGCCGGTGACGCTGGACGAATCGCGGCAGCTCACGATCTACCGAATGGTGCAGGAGTGCCTGACCAACATCAGCAAGTACGCGCAGGCCAGCGAAGCGACCATCGTCCTCAAGAACTACGACAACCACGTGATCGTGGAGGTCAGCGACAACGGCCAGGGCTTCGACGTGAACAGTGTCCGCCCTTCGACGCATGGCCTCGCCGGCATGCGGCATCGGGTGCAGGCGGCCAACGGGAAACTCATGGTGGCATCGAAGGTCGGCGAAGGCACGCGCCTCAGCGCGATGCTGCCCTCGCCGCGGCGCTGAGAGTGGCTGCGCGGCGGTGGCAGCTCTCCTACGCTTCCCGCCCGCCGCTGCTGACAGGTGTGGCCACGGCTGCAACCTACGCTCATCGCTCGCCCGTTCAAGGCTTCCTTGAACGTCCTCATCGCAACTTCGAGGTCACAGCCTCGGTCAGGAGTTCAGCATGTTGCACTATGCCGTTGTATTTCTGGTGATCGCCTTGGTCGCCGCCTTGTTCGGCTTCGGCGGGATTGCCGCCAGCGCGGTCGGCATCGCGAAGATACTTTTCGTTGTCTTCCTGGTGCTGGCGCTTGCGAGCATGATCGCTGGCTTGATACGCAGGGGTTAGCACCGCTACGATTCAAAATCTTGCTTCTCGAAAACTATCACTCTCCAGGAATAGGAAACTGCCATGAATGCAACTGCCAAGACCCCCTCACAACTCGCTGAAGACGCCCGCCAGACCGCGAACGATGCGGTGGAAACGACCCGCGCCTATGCCCAGAATGCCGTCAACGCGGCTGGCGAGAAGGTGCGTGACCTGCGCGGTTCGGTGGAGCCTGCGGTCGAGCAACTCGCCAACCGCGTGCAGCAGGCTGTGCAGCGCGGACTCGAGTCGGCCTCCAAGACAAGCGCTCGCGCACAGCGGCAACTGGACCAGGCTGCCGATGTGACCGGCCGCTACATCGCGGACCAGCCGGTGCGCTCGGTGCTGCTGGCTGCCGCCGCCGGCGCCGCCATCACGGCCCTGATCGTGCTGGCAAGCCGCCGTCGCGACGATTGATTCCTTCTCATTGAGGTGACACGCCACCGTCCGGAAACTTCGACCCATCCCGCAGCACCATGCTCCATCCGATTTTCTCCACGGTGCTCGGGCACCCCGAACTCGTTGCAAACCATCTGGCGAACTACGCTGCGCTGGTGCGAGAGGAAGGCGCCGTTGCAGGCCGCGCAATGGTCGGGCGGCTTGTGGCCGGTGTGCTGGCCGCCGTCAGCGCCATGCTGGCACTCGGTCTGATCGGCACTGCCGTGATGCTGGGCGTGCTGCATGGCAGCTTCCATTGGGTGCTGGCGGTGGTGCCGGCCGTCGCCGTTGCCGTTGCGGTGATCGCCGCACTGTATGCGGGGCGCGGCTCGCCATCCTCGCAAGCCTTCGAGGAGGTGCGTGCGCAACTCGATGCCGACGTACGCGCCCTCCACCTGGCTGGAGAACGCCGTGACCATTGATCGCAACGCGCTCACGGCGCAGCAGCGGCTCGCCGTTTCGCGGCGCGCGCTGGTCCGGGAGATGAATGGCGGGGCGGCGCCGGAACTTCCTTCGACTTCGCGGGCACGCGCACTCAATGCCGCCGCGCCTGAGGGTGGCACCGGGTTCCTCGAGCATTTCGCCTGGGCCAAGGTCGGACGCAAGGTCGTGGAGCGCTGGTGGCGGCGCCATCCGGCCAACGCCGCGACCCAGCTGGCGAGGCCCTTCCTCGACCGCTATGCGAAGGAGCAACCGGTCAAGCTGGTGGCAATTGCAGCGACGAGCGGCGCGCTGATCGTGCTCGTCAAGCCCTGGCGGCTGCTGTCGGTCACAGCCGTGGTCACTGCCCTACTGAAGTCGTCTGATATTGCTGACATGGTCACGACGCTGATGCAGAAAAACTCGTCACTCCCACGAAAGGACGATCAATGACTGCAGCTACCCTGGAAGCCCCCACCGAACGCCTGTTGCTCGACGAGACGGCGCTGAAGGCCGCATCGCACAGCCTCGACGACGGTGTCCTGACGCCGAGCTACGGACCCTGGCGCGACGATATCGTCAAGCTCCTGAACGACGCGCTGGCAACCGAACTCGTCTGCGTTCTGCGCTACAAGCGCCACTACTTCACCGCCGATGGCGTGCAGTCTCCGGCGATTGCCGAAGAATTCCTGGTGCACGCCAACGAAGAATCGGCGCATGCCGACAAGATCGCCGAGCGGATCGTGCAGTTGGGCGGGGAGCCGGACTTCAACCCGGCCTCCTTGCAGGGTCGCAGCCACGCGCAGTACGACGACTCGAAGGACCTGCAGGCGATGGTTCGCGCGAACCTGATTGCGGAGCGCATCGCGATCGAAGCCTATCGCCAGATGATTGTGTTGATCGGCGACAAGGATCCGACGACGAGGCGCATGCTCGAGGGAATCCTTGCGCAGGAAGAAGAGCACGCCGATGAGTTGAAGGACTGGCTCGGGCACTGACTGCCACTCCCAATGAAAAAGCCCGGCATCAACCGGGCTTTTTTCATTGCGCATGGCAACAAGCCTCACATCTTCACTTCGAGCTTGTTGTCGACCGAACTCACGCCTTCCACGCCCTTGGCAATCGCTTCGGCACGGGCCTTGGCGGCAGCGCTGGGTGCGGGGCCGTTGAGCGTGACCATGCCGCCCTTGGTGTCGACATTGATCTTGATGGCGCTCAGGTCGGGATCCTTGGCCAGGCCTGCGGAAACCGATGCCGTGATGGCCGCGTCATCGACCTTGGCTGCTACTGTAGAGCCCGCGTTCTTCGCGGCTTGGGTAGCGTCCGCTGCGCCTTCCTTCATGCTGGCGCCTGCCGAAGCCGCAGCGGACTCGGTCTTGGCCTTGGCGTCGGCGGCGGCGTCCTTCGTGCTGGCGACGGCCGAGTCGACCTTCTCGCCGACGGTTGTCTTGGGCGCCTTGTTGTCGCAGCCGCCCAAGGCGAGCGCGCAACCGGCGACGAGCATGGCCAACACGGTGCGGGTTCGCACCTTTTGCTGGTTCGAAATGTTCATGGTGATACCTCCAGGGATTCGACTGTCAATGCCGACGGCGTCGCAGCCGCATGCGCGCTGCGACGCTCTCGGCCGGTGCCTCAGAGCTTGTCGGCGCCCGTCTTGATGGCGTCCTTGACCTTTTCCTTGGCGTCACCGTAGCTGCTCTGCACCTTGCCGGCGGCCTGGTCCGCAAGACCTTCCGACTTCAGTTTTTCGCTGCCAGTCACCTTGCCGGCTGCTTCCTTGATCTTGCCCTTGGCGTCCTCGACGCGTCCTGCAACTTGGTCCTTGTTCATGGCGTTTCCTTCCGATGGTTTCAACTTGATCCATGGCCCGGCTTGGACCACGAATTCAATCTAGACCCCTGGAGTTCGCGCAGGAGGAGCACTTCGCCCGATCTCCTGTAGGACGGTTCAGGCGCTGATGATCCAGCCTTCGAGCGAGTCGACCTTGGGAGGCAGGCCCCAGCCCGGCCGCGAGGCGGCCCATGCCGCCTGCGCCAGGCAGAGCACGGCGTCGAGCCGGTCGCCCTGCGCGTCAGCGAGCAGATCGACCCGCTGGGGCGCATCCAGCGCCAGGCGAATGCCCAGGCGTTCGCTGCCCGCGGCGCAGAGCGTATCGAGCAAGTCGGCGCGCGCGGCCCGGCGCTCGGGCGTCTGCCTCGCCCGGTCGTCGGCCTTGTAGCTACGCCGCCCGATCAGTTCGCGCGCCAGCAAGCCGGGATAGGCCTCGAGCGCGATCCGCTCGGCTCTCCTGCCGGCCCAAGGTTCATCATGCGCCGGAAAGAACGCCCCCGCCGCCAGCAAGCGCGGGACGCCCGCGTGGAGCATGAATGCCACCGGCGGATTGACCCATTTCATCGACGGGCTGGAACCCGCTGGGCCATCCGTTGCCCGATGCGCGAACTTCCCGCCGACTGGCCGGGCTGCACAGAAGGCGGCGAACTCGGCTCGGATCGCAGCGCGACTCAAGCCCGCGTAGTGCGTCATCGACAGGGGCCAATGCACCGGCCAGCCCAATTGCACGATGAGCTCGCGCGGCAGGCCGAACGGGAAGTCGAAGCCTCCCACCCACACCCTTGTTCGTGCGAGCCAATCGCCCCATGCATCGAGCGTGGCGAAGGTATGAAGTTGCGCCAACCTCATCACCTTGCCGTCCAGCGTGCCTTGCGCGATGACGATGGGTTTGCGCTGCGTCGGCGCGCTCGAGAAGTCGCAGCCCAGGAGCAGGACCATCGCCGTTCAACCGAGCGCCAGCGCGATCACGCCCGCGGCAATGAACGCCGCGCCGATCAACCGCAGTAGCCGATCGCCCTCGCGCAGCAGATGCCCGCCAATAAGCGCAGCGAACAGCATCGACACCTCGCGTGCCGGGGCAACATGGGAGATCGGCGCCTGCTGCACCGCGTACAGCACCAGCACATACGACACCGGGCTGATCACCGCCACCAGCAGCGCGTACTTCCACTGCAGCCGCCACAGCCGAGCCGCCTCCGCCCGATCGCGCAGCGCCGCCGGCAACAGCAACACCACGCGCACGAAGCCGCCCATGTAGTCGACCAGGATCGGTGACATGGCAAGCACCTTGACCGCATAGCTGTCGGTCACGGTGTACGCGGCGATGAAGGCGCCCGTCAGCACGCCGTAGCGCAGCCCCTTGTGCACGCGTTCGCGACGCGCCGGGTCCTGCGTTGCGCGCCAGAGTTGGGGGCCACCCGCGACCAGGAACACGCCACCGACCACGCCGACAATCCCCGCCAGCCCGGTGAGGCTGATGCTTTCACCGAGGAACAGGATCGCGAACAGCGACGAAAGCAAGGGACCCGAGCCGCGTGCCAAGGGGTACACCACGGTAAGGTCGCTCTTGCGGTAGCCGCGCAGCAAGGTGACGTAATAGACGACGTGCAGGGCGCCGCTGGCAGTGACGAAGCCCCATTCGGTCCAACCCCACGTTGGAACCACATCCCAGCCCACCGCGATGCCGAGCGGGGCCCAGACCATCATCAGGAACACGCCGCTCTGCAGGGCAAAGCGCGCATCGCCGTTGGCCTTCTTGGCCGCGATGTTCCAGCTGGCGTGGATCACGCCGGCCAGCAGGATCAGGCCGAAGGCGGAGAGTGGCAATGAAGACTCTGATCAAGTCCGCCGCAAGGGCGCGCGCCTCGGCGCGGGATGGGATGCACGGCGCAAACCACGGTCATGGCGGAAGCCATGGCGAGGATTCGCAACGCCGCAGACCGCCCGTGCGGAGGACGCGCGATCCGCGGAGGACTTGATGAGAGTCTCCCCAGCCTCAGGGTCGGCCGACGATGGCGGCAGTGGCCAGCAACTCTTCGATCAGCGCCATGGATGCCTTGCCGGAGACGGCATAGGGATCCAGCTCTGGCTTCTCGAAGTAGCGCAACAAGGTCGCCTGGTGCACCTTGCTGAGCTGGACCTGGCCCATGGTCCAGCCACCGAATCGGCGCTCACCGATTTCCTCGAAGCCCAGCAGCATCACATCCTTGTGTCGCGGGTCACGCTGGATGTGGCCATAGAGTTCGCTGACCTGCATCCGACCGCCCTCGATCGCCTGCAGGAAGATGCCGGCACCATAGCAAAGGATGCCGGTGATGCCGCAGGAGGTGTTGTGCACGCGCGATTGCGCGAGGATCGCGTCGACCGCGGGCGCGCTGCTGTCGGCGGCGCGGCTGGCGTAGAGGAGGCGCACGAGCATGTCAGGCCTCCCGCCGGGCCGCCCCAAGGGAGGCTTGCGCCCCCTCGGGGGGCAGCGAGTACACGGAGTGACGGAGCGTGGGGGTCAGCCGCCGCCGGGCCGCCCCAAGGGGGGCCTGCGCCCCCTCGGGGGGCAGCGAGTACACGGAGTGACGGAGCGTGGGGGTCATGTTCTTAGCCTTTCCGAGGAAGGAGCGAAAGGAATTCGCGCCGCAGCGACGAGTCCTTCAGGAACACGCCGCGCATGACCGAGTTGATCATCTTGCTGTCCATCTCCTTCACACCCCGCCATTGCATGCAGAAATGCTCGGCCTCCATGACAAGGGCCAGGCCGTCGGGCTGGGTCTTCTCCTGGATCAGGTCGGCCAGTTGCACCACGGCTTCTTCCTGGATCTGCGGCCGGCCCATCGTCCATTCGGCCAGGCGCGCGTACTTGGACAGGCCGATCACGTTCGTGTGCTCGTTCGGCATCACGCCGATCCACAGCTTGCCGATGATCGGGCAGAAGTGGTGGGAGCACGCACTGCGCACGGTGATCGGGCCGACGATCATCAGCTCGTTCAGGTGCTCGGCATTGGGGAATTCGGTCAGCGACGGCGGGTGCACGTAGCGGCCCCTGAACACCTCGTTGAGGTACATCTTGGCCACGCGACGCGCCGTGTTGTCGGTGTTGTGGTCGTTCTCGATGTCGATGACCAGGCTCTCGAGCACGGCCTTCATCTTGACCTCGACCTCGTCGAGCAGCGTCTCGAGCTCCCCCGGCTCGATGAACTCGGCGATGTTGTCGTTGGCGTGGAAGCGCTTGCGCGCCGCCAGGATCCGCTCGCGGATCTTGACGGAGACCGGTGTCCCTTCGTCCTCGTCTTCCCCGCCTGCGGGGCGCTCTAGAGCGTCGATTTTCTTCAGCATCTGCCCATCCTAACCGCGCCACATGTGGCGCCGAATGCCATCAATTCGATAGCGCTAGCGAAAAGTCGGTGACCAGCGGCAGGTGGTCCGACATGCGCGCCCAGATCGGCCCGCGCGGCACGTGACAAGCCACCGGCGACAAGTGGCGACCATAGATGAAGTCGAGCTGCGTCACCGGCAGTCGCGACGGATACGTCAGGATGCGGGGGCCGGGCAGGTCGTGCGAATCCCGCATGCCCATCGCGTTCATGGCCGAGCGCATGCGCGCGCCCCAATCGTTGAAGTCGCCCGCGACGATCACCGGTTCACCCTGCGGCACCTCGCGCGCGATGAACTCATTGAGCTGCGCCACCTGCCGCACCCGGCTCCCCTTGATCAGGCCCAGGTGCACCACGATGGCGTGCACCGGCTTGCCCTCCACGTCGATGACCACGTGCAGCAGGCCGCGCTGCTCGAAGCGGTGGTCAGAAATGTCCTGATGCCCCTGGCTCAGCACCGGCCAGCGCGTGAGCAAGGCATTGCCGTGCTCGCCATGCCGCGTGATCGCATTGGTTTCGTAGACCGCGGTGTAGCCTTCGGGTGCGAGGAAATCGGCCTGCGGCATCGCGGGCCAGCGGGTGAAGCGCGCAGCCGCCTGGCGGTTCATCTTGCGCACTTCCTGCAGGCAGATGATGTCGGCGTCGAGTTGCTCGACGGCATGACCAAGGTTGTGAATCTCCAGGCGCCGGGCGGGCCCGATGCCTTGCACGCCCTTGTGGATGTTGTAGGTCGCAACCCGCAGGTTCATGCTCATGCCGCAAATTGTGGCAGCAACAGGATGGCTTCTGCATTCGACGGCGAAAAGCAGGCGTCGGCGGCTTGCCGGTACGGCAGCCATTGCCAGGCGGTGTGCTCGTGCGGACTGAGCCGCGGCTCGACGCAGTCAGGCACACACAGGCCGAAGAGGTGCTCGGTGTTGTGCGTCACACCCGGGGCATAGCGGGCGCGCCAGCGGGGGTAGATCTCATAGATGTTTTGCAGGCGCCAGTCGACGAGCTGCGAGGCGAGCGCACTGCCCTCGCCGCACTGGATGCCCGTTTCCTCGGCCACCTCGCGCGCGGCTGTCAGCGCCAGCGGCTCGTCCGCCATGTCCTTGCTGCCGGTGACGGACTGCCAGAAGTTGTCCGCGTCGGCGCGCTGGATGAGCAGCACGTCGAGGGCCGGCGTGTGGATCACGACCAGCACCGACTCGGGGATCTTGTATCGAAGCATTACCCAGGAGGCAGCCCGTCGGCCTCGACTGCAAGCAATTGCTGGTACCGGGCGAAAGACAGCAGGACGACCTCCGTGCCGTCCTGCGCGACGACCTTCACTGGCTCGGTGTCGCAGAAATCCAACCTGTCTTCGATCGCTGCCCGATCCTGGGGGTAGTGGAGGATTCGCATCATCTGGCCTTGGCAATACGCCGGGAACAACGGCTCGGCGATACAAAAAAGGGCGCCATGAAAGGCGCCCTTGATTCTGCCTGTTCCGCTCGATCAGGCCGGCTGCTGCACGTTCCGCAAGCGAATGTGCAGTTCGCGCAGCTGCTTCTCGTCGACCGGGCTCGGCGCCTGCGTCAGCAGGTCCTGCGCGCGCTGGGTCTTGGGGAAGGCGATCACGTCGCGGATCGACTCGGCGCCGGTCATCAGCATGACCAGGCGGTCGAGGCCGATGGCGATGCCGCCATGCGGGGGCGCGCCGTATTGCAGCGCGTCCAGCAGGAAGCCGAACTTGAGTTGCGCGTCTTCCGCGCTGATCTTCAGCGCGCGGAACACCTTGCTCTGCACTTCCTCGCGGTGGATACGCACCGAACCGCCGCCCATCTCGATGCCGTTGAGCACCATGTCGTAGGCCTTGGCGATGCACTTCTCGGGTGCGGTGTCCATGAGGTCCTCATGACCGTCCTTGGGCGCCGTGAACGGATGGTGCACGGCCGACCAGCGCTGGCCTTCCTCGTCGAACTCGAACATCGGGAAGTCGACCACCCACAGCGGTGCCCAACGGTCGTCGAACAGGCCCGCCTTCTTGCCGAAGGCGCTGTGGCCGATCTTCACGCGCAGAGCGCCGATGGCGTCGTTGACGACCTTTTCCTTGTCGGCACCGAAGAACAGGATGTCGCCGTTGCGGGCGCCGGTGCGGGCGATGATCTCGGCGAGCGCGGCGTCGTCGAGGTTCTTGACGATCGGGCTTTGCAGGCCTTCGCGGCCGGCGGCCGCGTCGTTGACCTTGATGTAGGCCAGGCCCTTGGCGCCGTAGATCTTCACGAACTCCTGGTACGCATCGATCTCGCCGCGCGAGAGGCCGCCTTCGGCACCGCCGCCCGGCACGCGCAGCGCAACCACACGGCCGCCTTTCATCGTGGCGGCGTTCGAGAACACCTTGAACTCGACGCGCTTCATGATCTCGGTGAGTTCGGTGAGTTCGAGCTTGACGCGCAGGTCGGGCTTGTCCGAGCCGTACTTGAACATCGCATCACCGTATGACATGGTCTGGAACACGGGCAGGTCGATGCCGGCCGCGTTGCGGAACACGGTGCGGATCATGCCTTCGAACATCTCGCGGATTTCTTCCTCGGCGAGGAAGGAGGTCTCGATGTCGATCTGCGTGAATTCAGGCTGGCGGTCGGCGCGCAGGTCTTCGTCGCGGAAGCACTTGACGATCTGGTAGTAGCGGTCGTAGCCGGCCACCATCAGCAACTGCTTGAACAACTGCGGCGATTGCGGCAGCGCGAAGAAGCTGCCGTCGTGCACGCGGCTGGGCACCAGGTAGTCGCGCGCGCCTTCGGGCGTGGACTTGCCGAGCATCGGCGTCTCGATGTCGATGAAGCCGTTGGCATCGAGGAACTTGCGCGTTTCCATCGTGACCTTGTAGCGCAGCATCATGTTCTTCTGCATCACCGGGCGGCGCAGGTCGAGCACGCGGTGCGTGAGGCGCGTGGTCTCGCTGAGGCTGTCGTCGTCGAGCAGGAACGGAGGCGTCACCGACGGGTTCAGCACCTTGAGTTCATGGCACAGCACTTCGATCTTGCCGCTCTTGAGGTTCTCGTTCGTTGTGCCTTCGGGGCGTGCGCGCACGAGGCCCTTGACCTGCACGCAGAACTCGTTGCGCAGGCCCTCGGCAACGGCGAAGGTGCTGGCGCGATCGGGGTCGCACACCACCTGCACATAGCCTTCGCGGTCGCGCACGTCGATGAAGATCACGCCGCCGTGATCGCGGCGACGGTTGACCCAGCCGCACAAGGTGACGGTTTCGCCCATGAGGGCTTCGGTCACGAGACCGCAATAGTGAGTACGCATGGCCATATGAATGTTCCGTTGCGCCTGGTGGCGCATGTTGTTATCGGGTCGTCGGGAGGGCGGCAGCGCTGGGAGCGACCACGCCCATCGAGACGATGTACTTGAGCGCTTCGTCCACGCTCATCCTGAGTTCGATGCAGTCGCTGCGCTTGAGCATCACGAAGTAACCGCCGGTCGGGTTCGGCGTGGTGGGCACGTAGACGCTGAGGTATTCCTCGCCGCCCAGGTGCCCCATGACCTCGCCTCCCGGCGCACCGGTGACGAAGGCAATGGTCCAGACGTTTTCACGCGGCCATTGCACGAGAACCGCCGTGCGGAAGGCATTGCCGTTCTCGGAGAACAGGGTGTCCGACACCTGCTTGACGCTCGAATAGATCGAGCGCACCACCGGAATGCGACGCACCACGGCATCGCCCCAGCCCAGCAGGCGCTTGCCGATGAAATTGCTGGCAACGGCGCCGACCACCAGCAGGATGGCCAGCGTGAGCAGCACGCCCAAGCCTCGAATGTTGTGATTGCTGAGCCAGGTGTTCCAGGTGCCCGGCAGCACGACCAGCGTCTGGTCCAGCGTATCGATGATCCACTTGAGCACCGCCAGCGTGATGAACAGCGGCACGATGACCAGCAAGCCGGACAGCAGCCATTTGCGCAAGGCGTGCATTCGACGGGCCTCAGTCGCTCTTGGTGGCGGCAGCGGGTGCCGGGCTCGCAGCGGGTGCCGGTACAGCGGCGGGCGCGGTGGTTGCAGCCGGTGCAGCCGTCGCCGGTGCGGCGGCTGCGGTGTCGCCCGCAGGCGTGGCCGCATCGCCATTGGCCGCTGGCGCGGCCTTGCCATCACCGGGCTTCTTGCCGCCGTCGCGGAAATCGGTCACATACCAGCCAGAGCCCTTGAGCTGGAAGCCGGCCGCGGTGAGCTGCTTTGAGAACGCGCTGGCGCTGCAGCTTGGGCACACCGAGAGGGGCGCGTCAGACATTTTCTGCAGCACGTCCTTGGCAAAGCCGCAGGCGCTGCACTTGTAGGCGTAGATGGGCATGGAATTGGGGGTCGAATCGAGCGCCAGCTTGGCCGCTCGCAAAGCCCTCGATTATAGAGCCCGCCCCTGCGAGGCCACCCTGATACGGCTTTGCCTTCGAGCGCAGGACGTGGCGGAGCGCCGCAGACCGTGCTACAGCACGGCAAGGCGCTTCAACGCAGTCATGCGCTTGAAGGCAAAGCCGTATCAGGCCGAAGCGGTGGCCAGCGGCCGGTGCGGCGTCCGCTGGTTGACCACCCACTGCGGTGCCAGCGAGCCGGCCACCATGCCGAACGCCGACGACAGCACGCCGGCCAGTTGCCCCGGGAACACCTCGCCCCAGGGCATGACCATGAACAGCAGCCAGACGCCGATGCCCAGCACCACGGCCAGCACCGCGCCCTGCGTGCTGGCCCGGTTCCAGTACAGGCCCGCCACCAGCGGTACGAAGGCGCCCACCAGCGGCACCTGGTAGGCGCCGGAGACCATTTCGTAGATCGACGTGCCCTGCATGCGGATGGCGTAGCCCAGCACGGCGGCGCTGAAGAGCAGCACCGTGATCCGCATGGTCAGCAGGTTCTCGCGGTCGGTGCCGGCGGGCCGGAACTGGCGCCAGATGTTCTCGGTGAAGGTCACGCTCGGGGCCAGCAGGGTCGCCGAGGCGGTCGACTTGATGGCCGACAGCAGCGCGCCGAAGAACAGCACCTGCATCACGAAGGGCATCTTCTCGAGCACCAGCGTTGGCAGCACCTTCTGCGGATCTTCCTTCAGCAGCGTCGCGGTCTGCTCCGGCATGATCAGCAGCGCGCTGGCCACCAGGAACATGGGCACGAAAGCAAACAGGATGTACGCCACGCCGCCGATCACCGGGCCGCGCGTGGCCGACTTGACGCTGTTGGCCGACATCACGCGCTGGAACACGTCCTGCTGCGGGATCGAACCCAGCATCATCGTGATGGCCGCGGCCATGAAGAAGACGATGTCGTGGAAGCTCGGCTCGGGCCAGAACTTGAACAGGTCCTTGCTGACGGCCAGCTCGATCACCTTGTCGGCGCCACCAGCCATGTTGCCCGCAAACACGGCAATCACCGCGAGCCCCACCACGAGGATGATCATCTGGATGAAATCGGTCACCGCCACCGACCACATGCCGCCGAACAGCGTATAGGCCAGGATCGAAACCACGCCGATGGTCATACCCAGCGGGATGCTGATGACACCAGCCGACAACAGGTTGAACACCAGCCCCAGCGCAGTAACCTGCGCCGACACCCAGCCCAGGTAGCTCAGCATGATGATCAGCGAGCACGCCACTTCGATCGCGCGGCCATAGCGCTCGCGGTAGTAGTCGCTGATGGTCAGCAATGTCATGCGGTACAGCTTGCCGGCGAAGAACAGGCCGACCAGGATCAGGCAAGTGCCCGCGCCGAACGGGTCTTCCACCACGCCGTTGAGCCCGCCCCCGATGAACTTGGCCGGGATGCCCAGCACCGTTTCCGACCCGAACCAGGTCGCGAAGGTGGTGGTCACGATCATGTAGAGCGGCAGGTGCCGCCCGGCGATGGCGAAGTCGGTGGTGTTCTTGACGTGGCGGGCTGCGATCAGCCCGATCGCGATGGTGATCAGCAGATAGACGATGACCAGGGTCAGCAACACGGCGGCTCTCCTGAAAGCGATGAGGGTTGCGAAAAACTAGAAAAGGCGAATGCGCAGGATGAACTGGAAAGCAAGCAGACCCAATACAAAACCTATGCCACCGTAGATGATGGCCTGCAGCAGCTTGTTGGTGCGTTTCTGAGCAGCCAGCAATTCGAGCAGTTCCCGCCGGTGGTCGGCGGGGCGATTCTCCAGGAAATCATGCAGCAGGCGCGGCAGTTGCGGCAGCAGCTTGGCGTAGCGCGGCGCCTCGGCGCGCAACTGCGCAAAGAGCCGCTTGGGCCCGATCTGGTCGACCATCCACTTCTCGAGGAAGGGCTTGGCCGTGGCCCAGAGGTCCAGCTCTGGGTCGAGTTGGCGACCGAGGCCCTCGATATTGAGAAGAGTCTTCTGCAGCAGCACCAGTTGCGGCTGGATCTCCACCTGGAAGCGGCGCGAAGTCTGGAACAGGCGCAGCAACACCATACCCAGCGAGATTTCCTTCAGCGGACGGTCGAAGTAGGGCTCGCACACCGTGCGGATGGCGGCTTCCAGTTCGTCGACGCGTGTCGTCACGGGCACCCAGCCGCTTTCCACATGCAACTCGGCGACGCGCTTGTAGTCGCGCCGGAAGAAGGCCGCGAAGTTCTGCGCGAGGTATTCCTTGTCGACCTCGGTGAGCGTGCCGATGATGCCGAAGTCCAGCGAGATGTAGCGTCCGAAGGTCGCTGCATCCAGGCTCACCTGGATGTTGCCGGGGTGCATGTCGGCATGGAAGAAGCCGTCGCGGAACACCTGCGTGAAGAAGATCGTGACGCCGTCGCGCGCGAGCTTTGGCACGTCCACGCCGCCGGCGCGCAGGCGTTCGATCTGCGCGATCGGCACGCCCCGCATGCGCTCCATCACCATCACGTCCGGATGGCAGAAGTCCCAGAAGATCTCGGGGATGAGCACCAGGTCCAGCTCGGCCATGTTGCGGCGCAGTTGGGCGGCATTGGCTGCTTCGCGCACCAGGTCGAGCTCGTCGTGCAGGTACTTGTCGAACTCCGCGACGACCTCGCGTGGCTTCAGGCGCTTGCCGTCCGGCGACAGCTTCTCGACCCAGCCGGCCATCATGGCCATCAGCGCCAGGTCCTTCTCGATCACACCGCGCATGTTGGGCCGCAGCACCTTCACCGCCACGTCGCGCAACTCACCCGCACGCGTGCGCAGAATGGCGAAGTGCACTTGGGCAATGGAGGCGCTGGCGACCGGCTCTTCCTCGAACTGCACGAACACCTCGCCGACCGGTCGGCGGAAGGCGCGCTCGATGGTCGCGATAGCCACGCTGGAGGGGAACGGCGGCACCTGGTCCTGCAGGCGCGCGAGTTCGTCGGCGATGTCGGGTGGCAGCAGGTCGCGCCGGGTGGACAGCACCTGGCCGAACTTCACGAAGATGGGGCCCAGGCCCTCCAGTGCCTCGCGCAGGCGCTGCCCGCGTGGCGCCTCAAGGTTCCTGCCCACCGCCAGCAGGCGCGCGACGCGGACGAGCCAGGGCTTGTCGAAGCTGGTCAGTACCAGTTCATCCAGGCCGTAGCGAAGCGCGACCCAGACGATGTAGATGCCGCGATAAAAACGCCTCATTCGCGGCCCGCCGATGACGCGGCGCGACCGGCGCGGTCACCGACGAACTGGCGCAATGCGCCCACCACGCGACGTGCGCCATTGCCGATGGCATGGGCTGGCACGTCGCCGATCAGGCGAGCCAGGTCATCCTCGACGTCCCAGCGCACGTGGTCGACCAGCCAGTTGACCTCCGCCGCCAACTGCACGTCGCCGACGATCTGCACCTCCGGCTTGTCGCCGCGCAAGCCGCTGCGCACGATGTCGAGCGGGGAATCCTGCATGACGGTCAGCGTGAGGTCGGCCGTCGCGCCTTCGGGGGCCAGGTCGAGCAGGCCGGCCGGCGTGGCGACCAGTTGCATGGTGATGAAGCGCCACTGGAAGCGCACCACGTTGCCCTGCTGGCGGATCAGCCGCTGCTGGGCTTCCGGCTCCTGCTGCAGCACGTGGTTGAGGAAGAGCACTGCCCGGTGCTGGATTTCGTGAACCACCCACGGCGGCGGCTGCAGACGCTCGCCAACGCGGTTGAACAGGTCGCCGAGAAAGGCAAATGGGGACGATGGTGTGGCCATGTCCCCATTATCGGTTGAGCCGGCGTGTTAGCCGGCGATTGGTCGGATGCCGGCGTTCAAGCCGGCGATTGATTGGTTCTGCCGGCGCCGAAGCCGGCAGGTGGGCGCTTATTGCAGCGCTTGCACGCCAGCCACCAGCCAGCCGCCCTGGCCGCTCGTGGGCTTGCTCATGTTCCACACTTCGCGGAACGGGCTCGGACCGGCGGAAGCGTCCTCGCGGATCATCCCCGAGAACTCGACGCTGGCGAGGTACACGTCCGGCATTTCTTCGATGCCGAGGAGCTTGGCGTCGAGCATGACGACTTCGGTCTTGTTCGGCTGGCCGCCCGTGTGGGTTTCGCGCTCGGCCAGTTGCATGCGAATTTCGCCGAGCATGGTGTCCGTCATCATCGAGCGCAGCATGCCGAGGTCATTCCGATCCCAGGCGTCCTGCAGCGTCACGAAATTGCGCTTGGCCGCGACAAGGAATCCTTCGGTGTCGAAGCCGTCCGGGATGCCCCAGTTCTGCGAGCCAGCGAGCGCCGACCCGATCATGCTGCCGCCCGCCGCACCCGCCGCGCCGGCCATCGAGGAGCCATGCGTCGGCGTGGCGTCGAACGTCGCGCCCTGCGGCTGTTCCCACGGACGTGCCGAGGCATCGTTGCCGACATTCGCAGGCTTGTACTGCACCGGCGCGCCGACATTGCCGGGACCGCCTGCCCCTTCGAAGGCCAAGCCACCTGAACGCGCAGCCCCGGATCGCGAACGTGCCGCGAAGATGCGCCACACGACGACTGCCGCCAGAATCAGCAGGCCAATCAGCAGGATGTTGCCGAAGGCGGCGCCCAGACCCAATGAACTTGCCAGCCATGCAAGGCCAAGGCCGGCAGCCAAGCCACCCAACATGCCCATCCAGGGACGCTTGGGCGCCGCGGCGGGTGGCGTCGCTGCAGGCGTTGCCGGCTTCGCCGCGGAGGCGTTGTTGGTCACGTTCTGCGCTGGCGCAGCCGGTGCCGCAGCCTCGCGTTGCGTGACATTGTTGGACTGGCGACCCACCGACTTGCCACCACCCATGCGGGCTGCTTCGGCCTGCACGCTGACCAGCGCCATCGCGCAAACCAGCAAGACCGCTCCAAATCTTTTCATGACGTCTCCTCTGTAAATGCCGATCAACGGCTGATGCTTCAACACTTGATTCCAACATGCAGGGCGGCCACGCCGCCCGTCATGTTGTGATAGTCCACATGACCGAAACCGCCCTCTTTCATGAGGGACTTCAACTGCTCCTGCCCCGGATGCATGCGGATCGATTCGGCCAGGTAGCGGTAGCTTGCGTCGTCGCCCGCCACCAGCTTGCCGAGCCGCGGCAGCACATTGAACGAATACCAGTCGTAGGCCTTGGCCAGCGGCTTGGCAACCTTCGAGAATTCCAGCACCAGCAGCTTGCCGCGGGGCTTGAGCACGCGGTTCATTTCCTTGAGCGCCACGTCCTTGTGGGTCATGTTGCGCAGGCCGAAGGCGACCGTGACCACGTCGAAGTGGTTGTCGGGGAAGGGGAGCTTCTCGGCATCGCAGACCATCGTCGGCAGTGCCACGCCGGCATCGAGCAGGCGGTCACGGCCGGTGCGCAGCATGGCTTCGTTGATGTCGGTGTGCACCACCTGGCCGCTGGCGCCCACCTTCTTGGCAAACGCCAGCGCAAGGTCACCCGTGCCGCCAGCGATGTCCAGGACCTTGGAGCCTTCGCCCACGTTGGCGACCATGACCGTGTAGGCCTTCCAGGCGCGATGCAGGCCCGCCGACATGAGGTCGTTCATGACGTCATAGCGGGATGCGACCGAGTCGAACACGCCGCGAACGCGCGTAGCCTTGTCTTTCTCTTCGACCGATTCAAAGCCGAAATGGGTTGTACTCATGCGCCCGATGTTAGGGCGTAAGTGCCCATATCAAGCCAACGACCCGCCCAGCCGGCGGGAATTAGCTCTGGCGATGACCCTGAAGTCTCAATGTGAAGCGCATCCGTGGCCGCCCTTTTCGACCATCGGGGCGTCGCGGTCGACGCCGGCCGCCTTCAAGCGCGCTTCGTAGTCGGCCCACAACTGCGACTGTTTCGAGCCCAGTTCATAGAGCAGGTCCCACGAGTAGATGCCGGTGTCGTGACCATCGCTGAAGACCGGCTTGACTGCGTAGTTGCCGACCGGCTCCAGTTCCACCAGGGTCACGTCGCGCTTGCCGGTCTGCAGCACTTCCTGCCCGGGACCGTGACCTTTCACCTCGGCGGATGGCGAGTTGATGCGCATCAGTTCGAAGGGGATGCGGAAGGTCGCGCCGTCGGAGAAGCCGATTTCCAGCACGCGCGACGCGCCATGCACGGTGATCGATTGCGGCGTCGGTGCGCCGGATTGCAGGCCTGCCATGGATGGGTCGTTTGTCGAAAGTGAAGGGCCTGCGCAGTATGCCGCGGTTGTCAATTCCGGCATGGAACAGGCCCATGCGCGAACACAACAAGCCTTCTTAACATTGAACAATGAATCTTCTTCACCGCTTCCGCCAACGCGCCCCGCTGGCTGCGCTTGCACTCGCGGGCGCCCTCGCCTTGCCCGCCCCGGCCCATGCCTTCTGGGGCGCACTGGCCAAGCTTGGCAGTGCCGGCAAGGCCGCGGGCACCGTCGGCAAGGGTGCGGCCGTCGGCGTTGTCGGGGCCGAGGGCGCGGCCCAGGTTGCGGCGCGCGGCGCGGGCACCACGGCGGGTCTGGCCGACGATGTGGCGCGTACCGGCGCCCGAACCGCCGGGGAATACAGCGCCGTGAATGCGGCATTGCCGCCCGAGGTCGCGGCCTACTTGAACAAGCCCGCCAGGGACCTGACCCCGCGAGACACGGCGGCGATGATGAGCGACTACCAGCGGATGGTCGAACGGGCCGGTCGCACGGGCGATTTCACAGCCCTTGAACGCGCGCCGAGCAGCTCGGGCACCGGCCGGACCCTGAACGAGAAGCCATCGACGCCCGCACCCGCCGGCGCCACCGCGGCCACCGCCGTGCCAACGTCCGGCGGAGTACCTTTCGAGGCCGTTCGTCTGCTGGCGCACGCAGCCAGCGGCGGACATCGCGAAGCGCAACGTGAACTCGACGCGATCTGCACGCCAGGCGCGCCGGCCGGAAACCGTATCACCGCGCAGGTCCGGTTCAGTGCGGAATTCCTAAAGCTCTGCGGGACACGGTCACAGCAACAGGCTCAGCGCTGAGCCGCGTCCCGCCGGAGCGGCGCGCGGCCTGTTGCCTGCGTTACACCAGCACCCGCTCGATGCCGCCGTGGTTGGCGGCGGCGACGTACTCCGGCAGCCAGTTGTCGCCCAGGATCTTGTTGGCCATCTCGACCACGATGTAGTCGGCTTCGAGCAGGCCGTTGTTCAGGTCGTTGCCGTAGCGGCTCAGGCCTTGCAGGCAGCTCGGGCAGCTGGTGAGGATCTTCACGTTGTCCTTCGCGCCGACCTTGCCGGTGTCGCGCAAGGCGGCTTCGCCCTTCTTCAGTTCTTCTTCCTTGCGGAAGCGGATCTGGGTCGAGATGTCGGGCCGCGTGACGCCCAGCGTGCCGGATTCGCCGCAGCAGCGGTCGTTCTTGAGCACGTTGTCGCCGACCAGCGCCTTCACCGTCTTCATCGGGTCCTGCAGCTTCATCGGGCTGTGGCAGGGGTCGTGGTACAGGTAGCCCGCGCCTTGGGACGCGTCCAGCATGATGCCCTTTTCGAGCAGGTACTCGTGGATGTCGATGATCCGGCAGCCCGGGAAGATCTTGTCGAACTGGTAGCCCTGCAACTGGTCGTAGCAGGTGCCACAGCTCACCACCACCGTCTTGATGTCCAGGTAGTTCAGCGTGTTGGCGACGCGGTGGAAGAGCACGCGGTTGTCGGTGATCATCTTCTCGGCCTTGTCGAATTGGCCGCTGCCGCGCTGTGGGTAGCCGCAGCAGAGGTAGCCCGGGGGCAGCACGGTTTGCACGCCGGCATGCCAGAGCATGGCTTGCGTCGCCAGGCCGACCTGCGAGAACAGGCGCTCGGAGCCGCAACCGGGGAAGTAGAAGACGGCCTCGGTCTCGGCCGTGGTCGCCTTCGGGTTGCGGATGATCGGCACGTAGTCGGCATCCTCGATGTCCAGCAGCGCGCGCGCCGTCTTCTTCGGCAGACCACCCGGCATCTTCTTGTTGATGAAGTGGATGACCTGTTCCTTGATCGGCGCGGGGCCCAGCGTGGCGGGCGGCGCGGCGGTCTGTTTCTTCGCGAGACCGCGCAGCAGGTCATTGGCCAGGCGCTGCGCCTTGAAGCCGATGTCGACCATGCCGGTTCGCATGGCCTTGATGGTCTGCGGGTTGGTCGCGTTGAGGAACAGCATCGCCGCCGCATTGCCGGGGCGGAAGGACTTCTGGCCCATCTTGCGCAGCAGGTTGCGCATGTTCATCGACACGTCGCCGAAGTCGATCTTGACCGGACACGGCGTGAGGCACTTGTGGCACACGGTGCAGTGGTCGGCCACGTCCTCGAACTCTTCCCAGTGCTTGATGCTGATGCCGCGGCGCGTCTGCTCTTCGTAGAGGAAGGCCTCGACCAGCAGCGAGGTCGCGAGGATCTTGTTGCGCGGTGAATAGAGCAGGTTGGCGCGTGGCACATGCGTCGCACACACCGGTTTGCACTTGCCGCAGCGCAGGCAGTCCTTGACGCTGTCGGCGATGGCGCCGATGTCGCTCTGCTGCATGATCAGCGACTCATGGCCCATGAGGCCGAAGCTGGGGGTATAGGCGTTGGTGAGGTCGGCGTGTAGCAAGGCGCCCTCACCCCTGCCCTCTCCCGCGAGCGGGAGAGGGAGTGAGTCACTGCCTCTCCCGCTGATGGTGGGGGACAAGTCACTCCCTCTCCCGCCTGCGGGAGAGGGTTGGGGTGAGGGGCTGCGCTGGAGCTTTCCCTTGTTGAACCGGCCCTCAGGATCGACCTTCTTCTTGTAGTCCATGAACGGCTGCAGTTCCTCATCGCTCAGGAACTCCAGCTTCGTGATCCCAATGCCGTGCTCGCCCGAAATCACCCCGTCCAACGACCTCGCCAGCGCCATGATCCGCACGACCGCCGCATGGGCGGTTTGCAGCATCTCGTAGTTGTCGCTGTTGACCGGGATGTTGGTGTGCACGTTGCCGTCGCCCGCATGCATGTGCAGCGCGACCCAGACGCGGCCCTTCAGCACGCGCTGGTGAATGGCGTTGACCTCGTCCAGGATCGGCGCGAATTCGGCGCCCGCGAAGATCTGCTGCAGCGGCGTGCGGATCTGCGTCTTCCAGCTGGCGCGCAGCGTGTGGTCCTGCAGTTGCGGGAACAGCGTGTCGACATCGCGCAGCCACTCCGCCCACAACGAACGCACCTCCTGCACCAGCGCGGTCGCCTGCGCCACGCGGTCCTCCAACAGTTCGGCCGAGGGAATGTCGTTGGCATCGTCGGTCTTGCCGAGTGGCAGGTTGCCTCGCTCGAAGAAGGCTTCCAGCGCCTCCGCAAAGGCCAGCTTGTTCTGCAGGCTCAGCTCGATGTTGATGCGCTCGATGCCGTCGGTGTACTCGGCCATGCGCGGCAGCGGGATCACCACGTCTTCGTTGATCTTGAAGGCGTTGGTGTGGCGGCTGATGGCGGCGGTGCGCTTGCGGTCGAGCCAGAACTTCTTGCGCGCCTCCGGGCTGATCGCGATGAAGCCTTCGCCGCTGCGCGAATTGGCGATGCGCACCACTTCCGAGGTGACGCGCGCCACGTCGTCGGCGTTGTCGCCAGCGATGTCGCCGAACAGCACCATCTTCGGCAGGCCGCCACCGTGCTTCTTCGACTTGGTGGCGTAACCGACCGCCTTCAGGTAGCGGTCGTCCAAATGCTCCAGGCCGGCCAGCAGCACGCCCGAGCGCTTCTGCTCGGCGAACATGAAGTCCTTGATCTCGACGATGCTCGGCACCGCGTCCTTGGCATTGCCGAAGAACTCCAGGCACACGGTGCGCGTGTGCGCCGGCATGCGGTGCACGACCCAGCGGCAGCTCGTGATGAGGCCGTCGCAGCCCTCCTTCTGGATGCCCGGCAGGCCAGAGAGGAACTTGTCCGTCACGTCCTTGCCGAGGCCTTCCTTGCGGAAGGTCTTGCCGGCGATTTCCAGGCGCTCGGTGCGCAGCTTCGTCTTGCCGTCGGCGGCGAAGTACTGCAGTTCGAAGACAGCGCTTTCGGCGTCGTGGATCTTGCCGAGGTTGTGGCCAATGCGCGTGACTTCGAGCCATTCGGCCTGCGGCGTGACCATGCGCCAGGAGGCAAGGTTGTCGAGCGCAGTGCCCCACAGCACGGCCTTCTTGCCGCCGGCGTTCATGGCGACATTGCCGCCGACGCAAGAGGCTTCCGCCGAGGTCGGGTCGACCGCGAAGACGAAGCCTGCACGCTCGGCTGCATCGGCGACGCGCTGGGTGACGACGCCGGCCTCGGACCAGATCGTCGGCACGGGCTGATCGAGACCCGGCAGCGAGACCATCTCGACCTCGGTCATGGCCTCGAGCTTTTCGGTGTTGATGACCGCGCTGTTCCAGGTCAGCGGGATCGCGCCGCCGGTGTAGCCGGTGCCGCCGCCGCGCGGGATGATGGTCAGGCCCAGCTCGATGCAGCCCTTGACCAGCAAGGCCATCTCGGCCTCGGTGTCGGGGCACAGCACGACGAAGGGGTATTCCACGCGCCAGTCGGTGGCATCGGTGACGTGGGACACGCGCGACAGCCCGTCGAACTTGATGTTGTCCTTGGCTGTGAGCCGGCGGAAGGCGCGCGTGGCCTTGCGGCGCAGCGCGGCGACGTCGCGGAACATGAGGTCGAAAGTGGCAATGGCCTGCGAGACAAGGCCGGCCAGTTCGCCGACCAACGCATCGCGCTGCGCATCGACATCGGGCGTGCGGCGCTTGCCGACTTCGGTGAGCCGATGGTTCAGCGCGTCGACCAGCTGACCGCGCCGGCGCGGATTGTCGAGCAGGTCGTCGACGAGGTAAGGATTGCGCTGCACGACCCAGATGTCGCCCAGCACTTCATAGAGCATGCGGGCCGAGCGACCGGTGCGGCGCTCGCTGCGGAGGACTTGCAGCAATTCCCAGCCGCGCGCGCCGAGCAGGCGGATCACGATTTCGCGGTCGGAAAAACTGGTGTAGTTGTACGGGATCTCGCGGAGTCGCACGGGCTCTTCGGCCTGCGACAACAACGCGGTCAACGCGGTCGGAGCATTCATCGGGGAGGTGCCTCGGTCGGGCGCAGCGCGCCCACCAACCAGGGGGCCGATGATTTTAGGTCAGGGGGCTTGGGCTTTGCGGCTGGGGTGGTTTAAGGTGCTTTTCTCCGCTGCGGAGAGCGCCCGGTACGCGGTACGGGCCGACCGACCCTACTGCGCCGGCCCCTGCGGGGCTGCCCTGCGCTGCTCGCGTCTCGCGGGGTCTGGCTCGAACTCGCTTCGCTCAGACAATCGCCAGCCCTGATCCGCGAAACGCTGCGCTGCTCGGCGGCGCAGAAGGGATCGCCCGACCCGCACCGCGTACCGGGCTTGGGGGTGGGTGGTCGCCCTCGCCCCCTGTGGGAGGGTGGCTGCCCTCACCCCGGCCCTCTCCCAGAGGGAGAGGGAGGAAGACCAAGAGCCTGCTTGCTGCAGCGGATGTTTGGAGGAGTCCAACAGGTCGTCTGCTGCGGTGGACGGTTGAAGAAGACCGACAGCCTGACTGCCGCGGTGATGTTTGGAGGACGACCCACAGCCGTCTCCGGCGACGAATGGCGTTGGCACGACGACCACTCGCGTGTCCACGGCGGCGGGCGGTATGCGGTGCGGGTTGGTCGATCCCTTCTGCGCAGCCGAAGCGCGCAGCGTTTGGCGGATCAGGGCCACATGCTGTTTGAGCGAAGCGAGTTCATGTGGACCCCGCCGAACGCGAGCACTGCAGGGGAGTCGCGAAGCGACCTGCGCAGTAGGGTCGGCCGGCCCGTACCGCATGCCGACCGCCGGCGCACCTCAGACCCCAAAACGCTTAGAACAGCACGCGACTCCGAATCGTCCCCGGAACCTGCGCGAGCTTCTCCAACGCCAGATCCGACGACTCCGCATCGATGTCGATCACCACATACCCCACCTTCTCGTTCGTCTGCAGATACTGCGAGGAAATGTTGATCTGGTTGTCCGCAAACACCTGGTTGATCGCCGACAGCACGCCCGGCACGTTCGCATGGATGTGCAGCAGCCGATGCTTGCCCGGATGCGCCGGCAGCGCGACTTCGGGGAAGTTGACGGAAGACGTCGAGGTCCCGTTGTCGCTGTACTTCACCAGCTTCTCGGCCACTTCCAGCCCGATGTTGGCCTGCGCCTCCGCCGTCGAGCCGCCGACGTGCGGCGTCAGGATCACGTTGTCCAGCCCGCGCAACGGCGACTGGAACTCCTCGTTGTTGCTGCCCGGCTCGACCGGGAACACGTCGATCGCCGCGCCGCGCAGCTTCTTCGCCTTGATCGCCTCGGCCAGCGCCTCGATCACCACCACCGAGCCGCGCGCCGCGTTGATCAGCACGCTGGCCGGCTTCATCGCGGCGATCTCCGCCGCGCCGATCATCCACTTCGTCGACGGCAGCTCCGGCACATGCAACGTCACCACGTCGCTCTGGCCCAGCAGCTCATGCAGATCGGCGACCTGGCGCGCGTTGCCCAGCGGCAGCTTGCTCACCACGTCGTAGAACGCCACCTGCATGCCCAGCGCCTCGGCCAGCACCGACAACTGCGTGCCGATCGAGCCATAGCCCACGATGCCCAGCGTCTTGCCGCGAATCTCGTTCGAATTGGCAGCCGACTTGAGCCAGCCGCCGCGATGCGAGATCGCGTTCTTCTCGGGGATGCCGCGCATCAGCAGGATCGCCTCGGCCAGCACCAGTTCGGCCACCGAGCGAGTATTCGAATACGGCGCGTTGAACACCGCCACACCCCGTTCCCGCGCCGCGTTCAGATCCACCTGATTGGTGCCGATGCAGAAGCACCCGACCGCCACCAGCTTCGACGCACTCGCCAGCACGTCGGCCGTCAGTTGGCTCTGCGAGCGGATGCCCAGGAAATGCACGTCTGCGAGCTTGGCCTTGAGCTCCTCGCCCTGCAATGCCTTGGGCAGCGTCTCGATCTGCGAATACCCCGCGCCGCGAATCACATCGAGCGCCGACGGATGCACGCCTTCGAGCAACAGGAACTTGATCTTGCTTTTGTCCAGGGAGGTCTTGTTCATGCACCAAAGGCTAGCATGGTGCGCTGCAACATTCACCTTGTGCGGCCATGCGCAAGACTGTCCCGAAGGGTTTCCCCGCTTGGAACGGCCGCGTTGCCCATGCGACAAACGCGCCTCGGCACTGTCATGCAGTTGCCCTAACATCCGCGCCTTTCCCCATCCCGCTCAGGAGTTTTTCATGCGATTCAAGACGCTCGCCGTCGCCTCGTTGCTGGCCGCCACCGTGGCCGGCACGGCCCAGGCCCAGACCGAGATCCAGTGGTGGCACTCGATGACCGCCGTCAACAACGAGTGGGTGAACGACCTGGCCAAGCAGTTCAACGAGAGCCAGAAGGAATACAAGATCATCCCGACCTTCAAGGGCACCTACGACGAGTCCATGACCGCGTCCATCGCCGCCTTCCGCGCCGGCAGTGCACCACACATCCTGCAGGTGTTCGAAGTGGGCACCGCGACGATGATGGCCAGCAAGGGCGCGATCGTGCCGGTCGGCCAGGTCATGAAGGACGCGGGCGAGAAGTTCGACCCCAACGCCTATATCTCCGCCGTGGCCGGGTACTACACCGCGCCCAATGGGCAGATGCTGAGCTTCCCGTTCAACAGCTCGACCACCATCTTCTATTTCAACAAGGACGCCTTCAAGGCCGCCGGCCTGCCGACCGACAAGGCGCCGACGACCTGGCCCGAGGTGGTCAACGCCGCCGCCAAGCTCAAGGCTGCCGGCCACAAGTGCCCGTTCACGACCGCCTGGCAGGGCTGGACGCAGCTGGAGAGCTTCTCGGCCTGGCACAACGTGGAGTACGCCACCAAGAGCAACGGTTTGGCAGGCCTCGACGCCCGGCTGAAGGTCAACTCGCCGCTGCATCTTCGCCACATCGAGAACCTGGCCAACATGGCCAAGCAGGGCCTGTTCGTCTACAAGGGCCGCGGCAACGTGCCTGAAGCGTCCTTCGTGTCGGGCGAGTGCGCCATGATCAACACGTCCTCCGGCTTCTACGGCAACGTCGCCAAGAACGCGAAGTTCGCCTACGGCCTCGCGCCCCTGCCCTACTACCAGGACGTGCCCGGCGCACCGCAGAACACCGTGATCGGCGGCGCCAGCCTCTGGGTGATGTCGGGCAAGAAGCCGGCCGAGTACAAGGGCGTGGCCAAGTTCTTCAGCTTCATCTCGACGCCTGAAGTGCAGTCCGCCAGCCACAAGCGCACCGGCTACCTGCCGGTCACCACGGCCGCCTACCAACTCACCGAGAAGTCCGGCTTCTACAAGGAGAACCCGGGCACCGACGTTGCCGTGACGCAGATGATCCGCAAGGTCACCGACAAGAGCCGGGGCATCCGCCTGGGCAACTACGTGCAGATCCGCGCGATCGAGGACGAGGAACTGGAACAGGTCTGGAACGGCAAGAAGTCACCCAAGGAAGCGCTGGATGAAATCGTGAAGCGCGGCAACGAACAGCTGGAACGATTCCAGAAAGCCAACAAGGGTTGAGCCTTCCGACACGCCGGTAGACTCGCCCCGCCCGCCGACAACAGCCGGCGGGCTTTTTTTCTTCCGAGGCCCCATGGAAAAACGCGTCACATTCCCTTCCAGCTGGCTGCCCTGGGCATTGCTCGTGCCGCAGATGGCGGTCATCGTGGTGTTCTTCTTCTGGCCCGCCGGGCAGGCGATCCTGCAGTCGCTGCAGCAACAGGACGCGTTCGGCACGTCGGTCGACTTCGTCGGCCTGGACAACTTCAAGCAGTTGTTCGAGGACCCGGCCTACATTGCATCGTTCAAGACCACGGCGATCTTCTCCGCGTTGGTGGCCGGCATCGGAATCAGCTTTTCGCTGTTTCTCGCGGTGTTCGCCGACCGCATCCTGCACGGCAGCATGTTCTACAAGACCATGCTGATCCTTCCTTACGCGGTGGCGCCCGCCGTGGCGGCCGTGTTGTGGGTGTTCATGTTCTCGCCGTCGCTGGGCGTGGTGGCCTATGCGCTCGGCAAGCTCGGCTTCGAATGGAACCACCTGCTGAACTCGAACCACGCGATGACGCTGATCGTCATGGCGGCCATCTGGAAACAGATCTCCTACAACTTCCTGTTCTTCCTGGCCGGCCTGCAGTCGATCCCCAAGTCGCTGATCGAGGCTGCTGCCATCGACGGCGCGCGCCCGTGGCGCCGCTTCTGGACGGTGCAGTTCCCGCTGCTTTCGCCCACCACCTTCTTTCTGCTGGTGATGAACGTGGTGTATGCCTTCTTCGATACCTTCGCCATCGTGCACGCGGCGACCAACGGCGGGCCCGGGCAGGACACCTCCATCCTTGTCTACAAGGTCTACCACGACGGCTTCCAGGCGATGGACCTGGGCGGCTCGGCGGCGCAGTCGGTGGTGCTGATGGTGATCGTCATCGTGCTCACGATCGTCCAGTTCCGTTACGTCGAAAAGAAAGTGCAGTACTGAAATGAAGCATCGACCGGAGACCCTTCATGGTTGAAAAACGCGGCTCCAAGGGCATCCTGGCCCACGTCGTGATGGTGCTCGGCGTCTTCATCGTCGCCTTCCCGATCTACCTGGCCTTCGTGGCCTCGACGCACACGGCGCAGGACATCGTGCAGGCGCCGATGCCGCTGCTGCCCGGCAGCAACATGCTGGACAGCTACAAGTCGGCGCTGTTCGGGCGTGCGACGAGCGCTGGCTCCAATGCGCCGGTGGCCCACATGCTGTGGGTGAGCCTGGTGACGGCGCTGGTCATCTCGATCGGCAAGATCTCGATCTCGCTGCTGTCGGCTTTTGCCATCGTGTACTTCAAGTTCCCGTTTCGCAAGACCTGCTTCTGGATGATCTTCGTGACGCTGATGCTGCCGGTGGAGGTGCGCATCCTGCCGACGTACAAGGTGCTGTCGGACCTGCACATGCTCAACACCTACGCGGGTCTCACGATCCCGCTGATCGCCTCGGCCACGGCCACCTTCCTGTTCCGCCAGTTCTTCATGACCGTGCCGGACGAGTTGACCGAAGCCTCGCGCATGGACGGCGCGAGCCCGATGCGCTTCTTCTTCGACGTGCTGCTGCCGCTGTCGAAGACCTCGATCGCGGCGCTGTTCGTGATCCAGTTCATCTACGGCTGGAACCAGTACCTCTGGCCGCTGCTCGCGACCACCGGCGAGGACATGTACCCGATCGTGGTCGGCATCAAGCGTCTCATCGCGGGTGGCGATTCGCAGAACGAATGGAACGTGGTCATGGCCACCGCCATCCTCGCGATGCTCCCGCCGGCGCTGGTCGTCGTGCTGATGCAAAAGTGGTTCGTCAAGGGCCTCGTGGACACCGAGAAATAAGAGATATCAATGGCAGCCCTCTCCCTTCGCAACGTCATCAAGCGCTACGGCCACGGGCCGAAAGCCAACCAGGTCATCCACGGCGTCAGCGCCGAGATCGCCGACCACGAGTTCATCGTCATCGTCGGGCCCTCGGGCTGCGGCAAGTCCACGCTGCTGCGCATGGTGGCGGGGCTGGAGGACATCTCCAGCGGCGAGATCCGCATCGGCGACCGCGTGGTGAACGACCTCGAACCCTCGGAACGCGACATCGCGATGGTGTTCCAGAACTACGCGCTCTATCCGCACATGAGCGTGTTCGACAACATGGCCTACGGCTTGAAGATCGCCAAGGTGCCGGTGTCGGAGATCAAGACGCGCGTCGACAAGGCCGCGAAGATCCTCGAACTCGGCCACCTGCTCAAGCGCAAGCCGCGCGAGCTGTCGGGCGGCCAGCGCCAGCGCGTGGCCATGGGCCGCGCCATCGTGCGGCAGCCGCAGGTCTTCCTCTTCGACGAGCCGCTGTCCAACCTGGATGCCAAGCTGCGCGCGCAGACCCGCATCGAGATCCAGAAGCTGCATCATGACCTGGGCATCACCTCGCTGTTCGTCACGCACGACCAGGTCGAGGCAATGACGCTGGCGCAGCGCATCATCGTGATGAACGGCGGCGTGATGGACCAGTTCGCGACGCCCGAGGAGGTCTACAACCGCCCGGCCACCACCTTCGTCGCGAGCTTCATCGGCTCGCCGCCGATGAACCTGCTGCAACACGCGCCCGGCGTGCGGCCGGGCCAGATCCTGGGCATCCGCCCGGAGCACCTGTCGCTCGACGAAAGCGGCTGGACGGTGCAGGTGGAATCGGTGGAATTGCTCGGCGCCGAGCGCCTGGTCTACGGCCGCATCGGCGAGGAGCAGATCATCATGCGCACCGACGAGGCCGACCATCCGCCCGTCGCCGGCGACACCGTGAAGATCGCGGCGCGCAAGGACAAGCTGCATTGGTTCGACGCCGGGTCGGGCAAGCGTGCGTCCTGACCCCATGAATCCGTGGCCCTACCCCCGCTGGATCGCCCACCGCGGCGCCGGCAAGCTGGCGCCCGAGAACACGCTGGCCGCGTTCCGCGTCGGCGCCGCCCACGGCTATCGCATGTTCGAATGCGACGTGAAGCTCAGCGCCGACGGCGTGCCCTTCCTCATGCACGACGCGACCTTGCAGCGCACCACCAGCGGCCACGGCACCGGCGGCGACAGGTCGTGGTCCGAGCTGTCGATGCTGGACGCGGGTAGCTGGCATTCGCGCACTTTCGCCGGCGAGCCGCTCCCGACCTTCGACAACATCGCGCGCTACTGCCTGCACAACGGCCACCTGCTCAACATCGAGATCAAGCCCACGCCCGGCACTGCCGCGCACACCGGCCGAGTGGTGGCACAGCGCGCGACGGAACTCTGGGCCCAGGCAGACACGCCGCCGCTGCTGACGTCCTTCGAGCCCGACGCACTGGCCGCGGCCCGCGACGCCGCGCCGGACCTGCCACGCGGCTTGCTGCTCGACACGCTGCCCTCCGGCTGGTTCGAAGCGGCACGGCAACTCGGCTGCGTGGCCATCGTCTGCAACCACGCGCTGTGGGACGCCGACACCGTGGCGCGCGTGCACGCCGCCGGCATGCGCACCCTGAGCTACACCGTGAACGACGAGTGGGCGGCCGAGCGACTGCTCGCACTCGGCACCAACGGCATCATCACCGACCGGGTCGACCTCTTCAGCCCGATCGGGTAGTCCCACGGGAGGACGCGTGCATCGGGCTCCTATGATGGAACCATGAGCCTGTTGTTTTCACGCTGCTGCGCCGCGCTTCTGGCGATATTCATCCTGCTGCCGACCCTGGCGCAGGGTGCCAACGCCGACGCGCCAGCCTCGGCAAGCAGCGCTGCCGACGCCAAGGCACCGGAAGTCACCATCGCCGAGCTGCGCGCCAACTTCTCGAAGATCCCGGTCACCGCCGACAACAACGACGACCTTCGCCAGCTGCTGTCGCAGACGAACGTGATCGCCGCACAGGTCGACGAATACCTCAAGCTCCACACGGCACCGCTGGCCGACATGAACGCCCGGCTCGGCGAACTCGGCGCGGCGCCGACTGCGCCCGGCACCACCGAAGACCCGGACATCACGCGCCAGCGCGCGTCGCTGACCAAGGAGCGCAACGCCCTCGACGCCGATGTGCGCCTGGCGCGGTTGCTGGCCATCGACGCGGAACAGCGCGGCAACGACCTCGTCGCCCAGCGGCGCAAATTGTTCCAAGCGCAACTCACGGCACGCGCCCCCTCGCCCTTCGGAGGCCAGTTCTGGTTGAACCTCGGCGATGCATGGCCCGACGACATCTGGCGCCTGCGCGAGTTGGCCCAGGAATGGGGCGAAGGCGCGTCGGTCGCGATGCGGGCCGACAACCGCCCCGCCGTCCTGCTGAGTTGCCTCGCCGCGGTGCTGATGGCCCTGCTCTGCAACTGGCTTGCGGAATGGGGACTGGTACGCATGGCCGCCCGGTTCCTGCCGGCGGGCCGCCTGCGCCGCTCATTGCTCGTGATCGCGATCGTCGGCACCAACGTGTTGCTGGTGGGGCTTGCGGCGCAGTGGCTGCACTCGGTGCTCGATTCGCGCGGCGCCCTCGGGCCCCAGGTGCGCAAGGTCGCGCAGTCCATTGTCGCCGCGGCGATCTTCGTCGCGTTCGTGATCGGGCTGGGCCGCGCCCTGCTGTCGATCCGGCGGCCGTCCTGGCGGCTGCCGCCCATGAGCAACGCAGTGGCCCGGAGTCTCGCCTCCTACCCCTGGCTGATCGCGCTGGTCGGCGTGGTGGTCTGGACGCCCTCCCAGGTCAATGCGGTCGTCGACGCAAGCTTTGCCGCCGTGCTGGCGACCCACGTCGTGACGGCGCTCGTGCTCACGGCGCTGGTCACGATCATCGTGTTCCGGCTCGCTCCCGGCCATGCGCATGCCCAGGCGCCCGCGCCTTCGCCTTCGCCAGCGCCTGCGCCAACGCCCGTGGCACAGGGACCGGACGGCGCCCCCCCCGAAGCCGCGGAGGCCTCCGCGAGCCGCCCGATCTGGGTCGGGCTGCTGCTGGGCGTGGTGATGGTCGTCGTGGTCGCGATCTGGGTGCTCGTTGCCGTTGGCTATGTCGCGATGGCGAGCTTCCTGGCGATGCAACTGGCCTGGGGTGGCATCGTCGCCGCGGCGTTCTACGTGCTGTTCAAGTTTGCGGACGACCTGTTCTCGGCGGTCGTCTCCTCCACCAGCAACTTTGGCCAACGTTTGCAGCGGACGCTGGGCTTGCAGCCCCAGACGCTGGACCAGGCGGCGGTGGTGCTCTCAGGCCTCAGTCGCATCATCCTGTTCTTCTACATGATCGTCGCGCTGGCGGCGCCCCTGGGCAGCGGCCCGGACGAGGTGTTCCGGCGCGGCGGGCAGTTCGGCACGGGCTTCAAGATCGGCGAATTCGTTCTGGAGCCCGGCGCCATCTTCAGCGCGCTCGGCGTCGCGTTCGCCGGCTTCGTCGCGCTGCGGGTGCTGAAGCAATGGCTGGCGCTGCGCTACCTGCCAAGCACCGCGCTCGCGCCCGGCATGCAGAGCTCGATCACCCGCTTGCTGGGCTACGTGGGTGGCATCCTGGTGGTGGCGATTTCGCTGTCGGCGCTGGGCATCGGCGTCAACAAGATCGCCTGGGTCGCCAGTGCGTTGTCGGTGGGCATCGGTTTCGGCCTGCAGGCGATCGTTCAGAACTTCATCTCGGGACTGATCCTGCTGGCCGAGCGGCCGGTGAAGGTGGGAGACTGGGTCGTGCTGGGCACGACCGAAGGCGACGTGCGGCGCATCAACGTGCGCGCCACGGAGATCCAGCTGGGGGACCGATCGACACTGATCGTCCCCAACTCGGAATTCATCACCAAGTCCGTGCGCAACATGACCCTCTCCAATGCCGAGGGCCGCGTGCTGATCCGCTTGCCGATGCCGCTGTCGACCGACGCCAAGAAAGTGCGCGCCCTGATGCTGGCCGCCTGCAACAAGCACACGGAGGTGTTGCCGACGCCCGCGCCATCGCTCACGCTGGAAGGCGTGGAAGGCGGCGCGCTGATCTTCCAGGCGATTGCATTCGTCTCGAGCCCCCGGGTCGCGGGCGGCGTGCGCAGCGACCTGCTCTTCGAGATCCTGGATGCCTTGCGCGAGGAGAACCTGCCGCTTTCGGTGCCGACGATGGTGGTCGCCACCGAAGCCCGGCCATCGGTGGCCACGCCTTCGGAGAACCCGCTGGCGCCCTTGCCGTCATGAAGCTCCAGAAGGCGGGAAGATTTCGTCGCGAGGGCGCCATCCAGGAGTGCGGTTCGCAGAGCGGAACCGTACTCCGGCAGGGTCACAGGAAGTAAATGCAGAGGCTGACAATTGCGCGGAGCGCTTGTCATGCCGGAGCCAACACCGCAGGCCGGCGACCGGCGACCGTGGCAGAAACTTCTCAGCGCCGCCAGCCCTGCGCCAGGAGCCATTGGCCGGTGCCGCAAACGACCACCAGCGCCGCATAGGTCACCATCATCCCGTCGCGCCCGAAGTACGCGAGTCCGCCGCCGAGCACGCCGATCCCGGCGAGCAGATTGAGCAAGAACTGCATCCAGAGCGCGGGCGCCTCGGCTGATTTCGGCACCAGGAAACGCGACAGCAGCGCCAGCACGCCTGCCACGAACAAGGCCGGCGCGACAAAGTTCAGCAGATGATTCAGCAGGTCGAGCGCGGACATTCGGGCTGTGGATGAAGGAATTGGCGACGGCGCCGCCCAAGCGGTCGCCGTAAATTTTATAATCGGCGGATGTCTGTCTGGGCCCTTGGGTTGAACCACACGACCGCGCCACTCGACCTGCGCGGTCGTTTTGCGTTCGCGCTCGACCAGATCGCCCCCACCTTGCACAGCCTGCGCAGCTCCTTCGGCAGCCACCGGCACCCGCAGGTCGAAGCGGCCATCATCTCCACCTGCAACCGCACCGAGATCTATTGCGCGTCCGAGCACATGGCGCTGGATCACACCGTCGGCTGGCTGGCCGAAAGCGGCGGCGTGGCGCCCGCCCTGCTGCGCTCGCATGCCTACACGCTGCATGACGACGCAGCCGCGCGCCACGCGTTCCGCGTGGCCAGCGGCCTCGATTCGATGGTCATCGGCGAGGCTCAGATCCTCGGGCAGATGAAGGACGCCGTGCGCGCCGCCGAAACCGCCGGCGCCCTCGGCACCACGCTCAACCAGTTGTTCCAGCGTTCCTTCGCCGTCGCCAAGGAAGTCCGTACGGCAACCGAGATCGGCGCGCATTCCATCAGCATGGCAGCCGCGTCGGTGCGGCTTGCCTCCCAGTTGTTCGAAGACCTGGCCAAGACCCGCGTGCTGTTCGTCGGCGCTGGCGAGATGATCGACTTGGCCGCGACGCACTTCGCCGCGCGCCGCCCCAAATCCATCGTCGTTGCCAACCGCACGCTGGAGCGCGGCGAGAAGCTGGCGACCCGCTTCGGCGGCGAAGCGATGCGCCTGGCCGAACTGCCGAGCCGCCTGGCCGAGTTCGACATCGTCGTCAGTTGCACGTCGAGCACGCTGCCCTTGATCGGCCTCGGTGCCGTGGAGCGCGCGCTCAAGCAGCGCAAGCACCGCCCGATGTTCATGGTCGACCTGGCGGTTCCGCGCGACATCGAGCCTGAAGTCCAGAAGCTCGAGGACATCTATCTCTACACCGTGGACGACCTCGCGCAGGTCGTTCAACAAGGCCAGGCCAGCCGGCAGGCGGCCGTGGCCCAGGCCGAAGTCATCATCGACGCGGGCGTGCAGAGCTTCATGCACTGGCTGGCCCAGCGCGGCACGGTGCCGCTGATCCAGCAACTCAATGCCCAGGCCGACGAATGGCGCACGCTCGAACTTGCGCGCGCCCGCAAGTTGCTGGCCAAGGGCGAGGACATCGATACGGTGCTGGAGGCCTTGTCGCGCGGGCTGACGCAAAAGATGCTGCATGGCGCTATGGCCGAACTGCACGCAGGCGACAACGCCGCACGCGATCAGACGGCGCAAACCCTGTCGCGCCTGTTCCTGCGCAAAGAGCGTTAGCGACGCTTCGCTCGCACGCGTCCGCCGTCCTGATTGCGGACAGCCGAACGCAGAAGTCCGCAAATGGACCCCCAAGATATTTCTCTGCATCCTTTTGCGACTTCTGCGAAACCCTTCCCCCTCTGCGTTCGGTTCCCGTTCCCGCTCCCGCTACCGAATTCTCCGACCCGATGAAAACCTTCCTCCGCCAGCAACTCGACCGCTACGCCCAGCGCCTCGAAGAACTCGACTTCCTGCTCTCGCGCGAAGACATCATGGCCGACATGGCCCAGTACCGCGTGCTGTCGAAGGAGCATGCCCAGGTCACGCAGATCGCCGGGCGCTACCTGCGCTTCAAGCAGCGCGAGGCCGAACTGGCCGGCGCGCGCGAGATGCTGGACGACCCCGACATGGCCGAGATGGCGCAGGAAGAAATCACCTCCGCCGAGGATGAATTGCAGAAGCTCGAAGACGAGTTGCAACGCCTGCTGCTGCCCAAGGACCCGGACGACTCCCGCAATGCCTTCGTCGAAATCCGCGCCGGCACCGGCGGCGACGAATCGGCCCTGTTCGCCGGCGACCTGCTGCGCATGTACACGCGCTACTGCGAGCGCGCCGGCTGGCGATGCGAGATCGTCAGCGACTCGCCCAGCGAACTCGGCGGCTTCAAGGAAGTCGTGATCCGCGTGATCGGCGACGACGTGTTCGGCAAGCTGCGTTTCGAATCGGGCGGCCACCGCGTGCAGCGCGTGCCGGCCACCGAGACGCAAGGGCGCATCCACACGAGCGCCTGCACCGTCGCCGTGCTGGCCGAGCCCGACGAAGCCGTGGCGGTACAGATCAATCCCGCCGACCTGCGCATCGACACCTACCGCGCCAGCGGCGCCGGCGGCCAGCACATCAACAAGACCGACTCGGCCGTGCGCATCACGCACATCCCGACGGGCATCGTGGCCGAGTGCCAGGACGACCGCTCGCAGCACCGCAACAAGGCCAAGGCGCTGCAGGTGCTGTCCGCCCGCATCCAGGAAAAGGACCGCAGCGAACGCGCCGCCAAGGATGCCGCCGAGCGCAAGGGCCTGATCGGCACCGGCGACCGCTCCGACCGCATCCGCACCTACAACTTCCCGCAAGGCCGGCTCACCGACCATCGCATCAACCTCACGCTCTACAAGCTGCTGATGATCATGGAAGGCGACCTTGGCGAAGTGCTCGCCGCCTTGCAAGCCGCGCGCGAAGCCGAGCAACTGGCGGAGCTGGAATCCTCCGCCCTGCCGGCCTGATGCCGATGACGATCCTCAACGCGCTGCGTGCCGCGGCAACGCTCGGCGTCGACCGGCTGGACGCGCAGTTGCTGCTGCTGCATGCCCTGGGCCGCCCGGTGCATGAGCGCGCATGGCTGCTCTCGCATGACACCGACCCGCTGCCGCCCGCTGCATGGCCATCGTTCGAGGCCCTCTGCGCCCGTCGCGCCGCCGGCGAGCCAGCCGCATACCTGCTCGGCGCGAAGGAGTTCCACGGCCTCGCGCTGCAGGTCGATGCGCGTGTGCTGGTCCCCCGACCGGACACGGAGACCCTGGTCGATTGGGCCTTGTCGCTGATGCCGGCCGCGACCGCACCACGCGTGCTCGATCTCGGCACCGGCAGCGGCGCCATCGCCCTGGCGCTGCAGCACGCGTGCCCCGATGCGAAGGTCGATGCGGTCGATGCCAGCGCCGACGCATTGGAAGTTGCACGCGCCAACGCCACGCGCCTCGGCCTGCCGGTACGATTCACCCAAGCCGACTGGCTGGCCGGCGCGGACACGAACTACGACCTCATCGTCTCCAACCCGCCCTACATCGCCGCCGACGACGCCCACCTCGCCGCCCTGAAGCACGAACCCCTGAGCGCACTCGCCTCCGGCCCCGACGGCCTCGACGACATCCGCCAGATCGTCCGGCAGGCCCCCGCCCACCTCGCCGACGGCGGCTGGCTCCTGCTCGAACACGGCTTCGACCAGGCCCCCGCCGTCCGCGCCCTGCTCACCGAACGCGGCTTCGCCAACGCACAAAGCCGCGACGACCTTGCCGGCATCGCACGCTGCTCCGGCGCGATCTGGCGCACGGTGAAATAATCCGCCCCAACCCACCTATCCAAGGAGCCTGCCCATGAGCGACGCCCAGCAACGCATCGACGACCTCGTCAAGACCAACGACATCCTGCTCTTCATGAAGGGCAATGCCAGCTTCCCCATGTGCGGCTTCTCCGGCCGCGCCATCCAGATCCTCAAGGCCGTCGGCGTCGACACCAAGTCGCTCAAGACCGTCAACGTGCTGGAAGACGACGGCATCCGCCAGGGCATCAAGGAATACAGCCAATGGCCGACCATTCCGCAGCTCTACGTCAAGGGCGAGTTCATCGGCGGCTCGGACATCATGATGGAAATGTACGAATCGGGCGAACTGCAGCAGGTCATCAACGCCACGGCTTGATCAAGGCGGCCGGGCATGAGCCACGACCACGCCGATCATTCGCACGACAACAGCGTGGAACCCGCCTGGAAGCACGACGGCGTTCGCGTCATCCCTAGCAACCAGCTCGACGGCAACACCGCCCAGACGCCGGGCATGGACCGCAAGGCCGCCATCAACTTCGCCCGCGTCGGCGCGCAGAAGCTCTGGGCCGGCACCGTCACAATCCATGCGAACGCCAAGACCGGCGCCCATCACCACGGCCACCTCGAATCGGTGATCTACGTGGTGAGCGGCAAGGCCCGCATGCGATGGGGCGAGCGCCTCGAATTCACCGCCGAAGCCGGCCCTGGCGATTTCATCTACGTACCGCCTTACGTGCCGCACCAGGAAATCAACGCCAGCGAAACCGAGGCCCTGCACTGCGTGCTGTGCCGCAGCGACGGCCAGGCCGTGGCCATCAACCTCGACATCGAGCCCGTCGAGAAACCCGACACCGTGCTCTGGGTCGACCCCACGCACCCGCACGGCGGCGTGTAGGAGAAACGCGCGGCCTCCATCCGACTGTGGAGGGTCTGTCGCAAATAACCAAAAACGAGAAACTTTAGACAGACACCGACTTCAGGCACGGCTTATGCTGCTGTATCGAAGTGTTCGAAACCGGAGGTGTCTCATGGATTCCCGCAGTCTCGTCCCCGCTTCCCCCGCATTCCAGCTGCCGGTGGCCAACCTGCGCAGCGTGTTCCAGACGCACGACGTCGAGCGCAAGCTCGCCAAGCTGCCCGATCGGGACCACGAAAACCTCCGCACCACCTACGAGCGCATGCTCGAACGCGGGCCGGAGCGCTTCCAGGTCAAGCCCAGCGGCGTGCCCGAGATGGCAGCCCTTTACGCGCAATTGCCCAACTTCACCGAAGTCCTCGACGACGTACGCCGACATGTGGCCCTCGCGCAGGACAGCCGTGACGGGCTCGAAGTCACCCCCATGCTCCTGCTCGGCCCGCCGGGCATCGGCAAGACCCACTTCGCGAAGAAGCTGGCCGAATTGCTCGGCACCGGCATGTCCCTGGTGCCGATGAATTCGATGACCGCGGGCTGGCTGCTGTCGGGCTCGTCCTCGCAATGGAAGGGCGCCAAGCCCGGCAAGGTGTTCGAGACGCTGGTTGACGGTCAATATGCCAACCCGGTCATGGTCGTCGACGAGATCGACAAGGCCGGTGCCGACGCGCAATACGACCCGCTCGGCGCCCTCTACAACCTGCTCGAGCACGACACCGCCCACAGCTTCATCGACGAGTTCGCCGAGATCCCCATCGACGCCAGCCAGGTCATCTGGATCACCACCGCCAACGACGAGCGCAACATCCCCGAGCCGATCCTCAACCGCATGAACGTGTTCGAGATCGATGTCCCCACGCCCGAGGCCTCCCGCCAGATCGCGCGCAGCCTCTACGCATCGATCCGTGGCGAACACGATTGGGGCCGACTGCTCAACCCCGAGCCCGCCGACGACGTCATCGACCACCTCGCCACCCTGGCGCCCCGCGAAATGCGCCGAGCGCTGATGACCGGCTTCGGCAACGCACGTCTGGCGCACCGCGATGAAGTGCGGGTCGACGACCTGCCGCGCGCATCCGCGAACAAGAGCCGCATGGGATTCGTCCAATAGCCGGGGAGGTTATGGGCAAGTCCCGCGGGCGCCCACGCCTCGGCTCGGTATAGGACGCACAGTCCCACCCGCAGCCCTGGCCCGCCTTGGCCGAAGCCATGGCGAGGCGTTGCGACGCCGCAGATCCCCCCGAACCGGGGATGCACGCTCGGAGGAGGACTTGTTCAGAGCGCCCCCCAGGTCATGGCACCATCGACGGTCTGCCGAGATCGTGCCATGTCCCTGACCCAAAGCCTCATCCTCATCGCCCTCCTCATCGCGGCGAGTGCTTTCTTCTCACTCGCCGAGATTTCCCTCGCCGCGTCACGCCGATTGCGCCTGCGCCAGATGGCCGACGAAGGCGATGCGCGCGCCGACCGCGTGCTGCGCGTGCAGGAACAGCCCGGCCATTACTTCACCGTCGTGCAGATCGGCCTCAACGCCGTCGCGATCCTCGGCGGCGTCGTGGGCGAAGGTGCCTTCTCTCCCACGTTCGTGCAATTCTTCGAGCAATGGACCAGCCCCGAAGCGGCTGCGCGCTGGGCCTTCGCATGTTCCTTCGTCGTGGTGATCTCGCTGTTCCTGGTGTTCGCCGACCTGTTCCCCAAGCGCCTGGGAATGGCCGACCCCGAGCGCCTGGCCGTGCGCATGGTGGGACCGATGAACGTGCTCATCACCACCTTCAAGCCGCTGGTGTGGCTCTTCACGCGCAGCACCGACGGCCTGTTCAAGCTTCTCGGTATGCCGCTGCAGCGCGACGAGAAGATCACTTCCGCCGACATCCTCGCCATGACCGAGGCCGGCGCCCGCGCCGGCGTGCTGGCCGTGCGCGAGCAGCAGGTGATCGCCAACGTGTTCGAACTCGACACGCGCCTCGTCAGCAGCGTCATGACCTCGCGCGACCGCATCGCCTGGTTCCAGAAGGACGACCCGGAGTCCGTGCTGCGCGCTCGCATCGTGGCCGAGCCCTTCTCGGCCTACCCGGTCTGCGATGGCGACATCGACCATGTGCTCGGCTACGTCGATGCCAAGGACATGTTCCAGCGCGTGCTGAGCGGCCAGCCTCTCGCGCTCGACCAGGGCGTGCCGCTGCACAAGGCGCTGGTGGTGCCCGACCGCCTCTCGCTCACCGAGGTGCTGGAGCAGTTCCAGCAGGCGCACGAGGACTTCGCGGTCATCGTCAACGAATACAGCCTGGTGGTCGGCGTCATCACCCTCAACGACGTGATGAGCACCGTGATGGGCGACCTGGTCAGCGGACTGGACGAAGAGCCACAGATCATCCGCCGCGACGACAACTCCTGGCTCATCGATGGCGTCACGCCGATCCAGGACGTGCTGCGCGCACTCGACATCGAGGCACTCCCCCATCCCGATGAATACGAGACGATGGCCGGCTTCCTGATGGTGATGCTGCGCCGCGTTCCACGCCGCACCGACCGCGTCGTGGCGGGCGGCTACACCTTCGAAGTGATGGACGTGGACAGCTACCGCATCGACCAGGTGATGGTGACGCGCGGCACCGCCTCAATCAACTGACGGGCGATCGACAAACTTCCAGTTCCGCTGGTTGGCAAACACGGCGTTCGGATACGGCGCCTTGCCCCGGCTGCCGTTGTAGCGGCCCAGCGCCAGGAATAGGTCGCCGTTCTCCAGGCCCAGGTAATGGCGCAGGATGACGCAGCCGAAGCGCAGGTTGGTCTGCATGCGAAACAACTGTCCCGCGTCGCCGTCGCCGATCACGCGGGTCCAGAACGGCATCACCTGCATCAGCCCGCGCGCGCCCGCACTGGACACGGCGAACTTGCGGAAGTTGCTTTCCACCTGGATCAGCCCCAGCACCAGGCTCACGTCCAATGCCGAACGGCGGGTTTCGTACCAGACCGTTTGCAGGAATTCGATGCGCGGCTGCGGCTCCGGCACTTTCTTCTTCAGCCGCTCGCTCATCTCGCCCAGCCATCGCAGATAAGCCAGCCGCGATGCGGTGTCGTTGAATTCCGGAATCGGCGGCGCGGCGCTGTGTATGGACGCCGACAAGGCATTGCGCACCGCGTCGATCATCGGCTCCTCGAGCTGCGCCCCGGCCAGCGCCGCACGGGGCAGCGTCATCGACAGCGCACCGGCTGCCGCGGCGCCCAGACATGAACGCCGCGAAACCATCACCGATGGACCTCCGGCGACAAGTGCACTAGATCACCTACGCGCTGCGCGCTGCGATGCGAGCCCCTTCCGAGCGGCCGGGCGACATCCTTGCACGCCCACGCTCGGCACTTCGTGTCCTCGCTGCCCCCCAAGGGGGAACGAGCTTGCTTGGGGCGGCCCGGCGCTGCACTCATGCCGCGAGTCGGGCCCGGATATGGGCCGCGGCCTCCGCCGCCGGCACCTTGGTCGCCGCCGTGTCGCGGCGATGCTGGTACTCGTACTGGCCTTCCTTGATCCCGCGGTCGGACACCACGATCCGATGCGGCACGCCAATCAGTTCCCAGTCGGCGAACATCGCACCCGGCCGCTCGCCGCGGTCGTCCAGCAGCACGTCCACGCCAGCCCCGCGAAGGTCTTCGTAGAGCGCTTCCGCGGCGACCTTGACGTCTGCGCTGCGGTCCATGCCGATCGGGCAGACAACCACGGTGAAAGGCGCGATCGCATCGGGCCAGATGATCCCGCGCTCGTCATGGTTCTGTTCGATCGCCGCTGCTGGCAGCCGTGTGATGCCGATCCCGTAGCAGCCCATCTCCAGGAACTGCGGCTTGCCGCCTTCGTCGAGGAAGGTCGCGTTCATGTCCCGGCTGTACTTGGTGCCCAGCACGAATACATGGCCCACCTCGATGCCGCGCTCAATGGCCAGTTGGCCCTTGCCGTCCGGCGACGGGTCACCAGCGACCACGTTGCGCAGATCAGCGATCACGTCCGGCTCGGGCAGGTCGCGGCCCCAGTTCACGCCGGTCATGTGGAAGTCAACCTCATTGGCACCCGTGATCCAGTCGGCCATCACGGCCACTTCACGGTCTGCGATCAGCCTGACGGGCTTCTTCATGTTCAGCGGTCCGAGGTAGCCGGGCTTGCAGCCGAAATGCTCCTCGATTTCGCCGATGGACGCAAAGCGGAAGCCCGCGTCCAGGCCAGGGACCTTGCTGACCTTGATCTCGTTCATGTCGTGGTCGCCGCGCAGCAACAGCAGCCAGACCTGCGCACCCACGATATTGCCCTTGGCATCGAGCTTGTCGGTCGCAAGCACCAGCGACTTGACGGTCGTGGCCAGGGGCACGCCGAGCAGCACTGCCACGTCCTCACACGTAGCCTTGCCCGGTGTCGGCGTTTTCGCCAATGCGTTGGAAGCCGCAGGGCGCGGTCCGGCCGGCGCCATCGCCTCGGCCTTCTCCATGTTGGCCGCGTAGTCGCTGTCCGGACAGTAGACGATCGCGTCCTCGCCGGTGGCAGCGATCACCTGGAACTCTTCGCTCATGTCCCCGCCGATGGCGCCGCTGTCAGCCGCGACCGCACGGTAGGTCAGCCCGAAGCGATCGAAGATCCGGCGATAGGCTTGCGCCATGTTCTGGTAGCTCGCCTTGGCGGCCGTCAGGTCACGGTCGAAGCTGTAGGCGTCCTTCATCGTGAACTCGCGGCCGCGCATCAGCCCGAAGCGAGGACGGCGCTCGTCACGGAACTTGGTCTGGATCTGGTAGAAGTTGCGCGGCAACTGCTTGTAGCTGCGGATCTCCTGGCGCGCGATGTCGGTCACGACCTCTTCGCTGGTCGGCTGCACCACATAGTCGCGCTCATGGCGGTCCTTGATGCGCAGGAGTTCGGGGCCCATCTTGTCGAAGCGGCCGCTCTCCTGCCAGAGCTCGGCCGGTTGCACCACCGGCATGGTCAGCTCGACGGCCCCTGCACGGTCCATCTCCTCGCGCACGATCGCCTCGACCTTGCGGATCACGCGCAAGCCCATCGGCATGTAGGTGTAGATCCCCGCGCCGAGCTTCTTGATCATGCCGGCGCGCATCATGAGGCGATGGCTCGCCACCTCGGCGTCGGTCGGTGCTTCCTTGAGGGTGGAGACAAAAAAACGGGATGCTTTCATCTTGCGCGGCTGGGTCAGTGAGGAGGTGTGCAGGCCCCGGGGCCTTCGAACCGGTCCGCTTGCCGTGCGTAACACGGCGTGCATAATCGACTCAGTTCATAGAAATTTGGGGTTTGATTATGCTCGACCGGGACGGCTTCAGGCCCAACGTCGGCATCATCCTGCTCAACCAGAGAAACCAGGTTTTTTGGGGCAAGCGCATACGCACCCACTCCTGGCAGTTCCCGCAAGGCGGCATTGATCGGGGCGAAAGCCCCGAGCAAGCCATGTTCCGCGAGCTGCATGAGGAAGTGGGCCTTCATCCGGAGCATGTGCGCATCGTGGCCCGTACCCGCGACTGGTTGCGCTACGAGGTGCCGGATCGGTTCATCCGCCGTGACGCACGCGGTCACTACAAAGGCCAGAAACAGATCTGGTACTTGCTGCAATTGACAGGGCACGACTGGGATCTCAACCTTCGGGCGACGGATCATCCGGAGTTCGATGCCTGGCGCTGGCACGACTACTGGGTGCCGCTCGATGTCGTTGTCGAGTTCAAGCGCGGCGTGTATGAAATGGCCCTGACAGAGCTGGCGCGCTACCTGCCGCGCCAGGATTTCCGCAACCGCTTCTTGCGCAGCAACGTGCGAGGGCGGGAATTCGATCGACATCCGTTCGATGCCGGCGCACCCGTCGGCATGGATCTGCCGCCGGGCGGCACATTCGATCCGAACCCCAATCTATCTTCCGCGAGCGATGAGTCTTCCTCTCCCCACAACGCGCCTTTCGTGCCGACGCAGCGCTGAGCTTGCGCTAGCCCTCGCGGCCTGCTGTTTCCTTGCCGCATGCGCGTCTTCCAGCGGACGCAGCCGGGACAACCCGGACTGGGCCCAGGCCGGATCGCCCCCGCCACCGACGGTGACGGCCAGCGACGGCGAATGGAAGGAAACCGACGCGCCGCCGCCCCCCGCGTTCGCCGAGAGCCGAGCGATCCCCATCGAGATGCCCGACCGCACGCTCCTCAAGTTCAGCATCGATCCGGCGACCATCGCGATCACCAGCGATGGCGTGGTCCGGTACGTGGTGCTCGCCAGCCGCGAAGGCGGCGCATCCAGTGCGTATTACGAGGGTGTTCGCTGTTCCACCGACGAGGTCAAGACCTACGCGCGCTTCAATGACGGCAAGTGGGATGGCGCCAAGAACCCCGAGTGGAAACCCTATCGGCACATCAGGTCCGGCTATGTGGCGCGGCTGACCTACCAGGGCCTGTGCCGCGGCCACGCGCCACAGGTGTCGGTGAGAGAGACCGTGGAGCTTCTTCGCAGGCCCGTGCGCGAGGTCCAGTAGAAGACGCTGCCTGCCCTCGAAGTCGATGGAGCTTCGATGGAGCTTTGACATCTCGATTTGATGCCCCGCGCGGGGCCGGACCGGGCCCAGCCCCAGGGGCTCAGTTCGACGCCGGCGCCGGCATCAGCACCATGTTGTCCCGGTGCACCATCTCCGGCTCGGCCACGTAACCGAGCATTTGCTCGATCTGGCCGGACGGCTTGCGACACAGCAGCCGCGCCTCGGCACTTGAATAGTTGGCCAGCCCACGCGCCAGTTCCGCGCCCGCCGGGTCGCGCACCGCGATCACGTCCCCGCGCGAGAAATCACCCTCGACCGCCGTCATGCCGATCGGCAACAGGCTCTTGCCCTCGGCCCGGACCTTGGCCGCCGCACCGTTGTCCACCGTCACGGCCCCGCGCATCTGCAGGTGATCGGCCATCCAGCGCTTGCGCGCCTGGTGCTTGGCCGTCTGCGCCACCAGCAGCGTGCCGATGGCTTCGCCAGCCGCCAGACGCAGCAAGGCGTCTTGCTCGCGGCCCCAGGCGATCACTGTCGAGGCGCCAGAACCCGCAGCGCGCTTGGCCGCCAGGATCTTCGTGATCATGCCGCCGCGCCCCAGGCTGGAACCTGCACCGCCCGCCATTGCCTCCAGCGCCGGATCCCCGGCCACGGCCTCGTGCACGAAGGTGGCCGAGGGATCCTTGCGAGGGTCCGCCGTGTACAGCCCCTTCTGGTCGGTCAGGATGACAAGCGCATCCGCCTCGACCAGGTTGGCAACCAGCGCGCCCAGCGTGTCGTTGTCGCCGAACTTGATCTCGTCGTTGACCACCGTGTCGTTCTCGTTGATGACGGGTACCACGCCGTGCGCGAGCAGCGTCACCAGGGTCGAGCGCGCATTGAGGTAGCGCTCGCGGTCCGCCAGGTCGGCGTGGGTCAACAAGACCTGCGCGCTGCCCAGGTTGTTTTCGCGCAGCTTGGTCTCGTACATCTGGGCAAGGCCCATCTGACCGACGGCGGCTGCCGCCTGCAGTTCATGCACCTCATGCGGCCGTGTGCGCCAGCCGAGGCGCTTCATACCCTCCGCGATCGCACCGCTGGACACCATGACGACTTCGCGCCCATCGCGCACCAGCGCCGCGAGTTGGCGACACCACTCGCCGATCGCTGCTTCGTCGAGGCCACGGCCTTCGTTGGTGACCAGGCTGGAGCCGACCTTGACCACGATGCGGCGCGCATCATGGAGGGCGGTGGAACGGGGGCGTTGGGTCATGTCAGTCGGGAGCGAGCGTGAATCGGGTGAAAAACGCTATCGTTCGATAGCAAGGAAGGCTCGGGCGGACGCGGTTTGGCAGCGGTTTTTGACTCGATGTGGGCTCGCCATCTCGACTTCATTCCCTCAGGGGGCGGGCCGATCGGGGCCCGGCCCCGAGGGCTCGGATGCAAAGCGCGGATCGACTTCCACCGGCGCCTGTTCGGCCACCTGCTCAGCTTTCACATGCTTGTAGATCGCCTTGATCAGAGGCTCGCAACCCTCACGCGTCAGCGCCGAAATCTCGAATACCGGCCCCTTGAAACGCAGCCGCTTGACGAAGTCCTTCACGAGCGCGGCACGCTCATCCAACGGAACCATGTCGAGCTTGTTGAGCACGAGCCAGCGCGGCTTCTGATGCAACGCCGCATCATATTTCTTCAGCTCGCCGACGATCGCCTTGGCCTGGGCCACGGGGTCGATGCTGTCGTCGAACGGCGCCATGTCGATCACGTGCAGCAGCAGCCGGGTGCGCTGCAGGTGCCGAAGGAACAAGTGGCCGAGACCCGCGCCTTCGGAGGCGCCTTCGATCAGGCCGGGCAAGTCCGCGACCACGAAGCTTTGCTCCGGGCCGACGCGGACCACGCCCAAGTTGGGGTGCAACGTCGTGAAAGGGTAGTCGGCGATACGCGGCCGCGCATTCGAGATGGCGCTGATCAGTGTCGACTTCCCAGCATTCGGCATGCCGAGCAAACCGACATCCGCCAGCACCTTGAGCTCGAGCTTCAGGCTCTTCTTCTCGCCAGGCCAGCCGGGTGTCTTTTGCCGTGGCGCGCGGTTGATCGCACTCTTGAAGCGCATGTTGCCGAAGCCGCCGTCGCCGCCCTTGGCGATGGTAATGGGTTCACCCGGCACCAGCAGTTCGTAAAGCACCTCGCCGGTCTCCGCGTCGGTGATGATCGTGCCAACCGGCATCTTCAGCGTGATGTCGTCGCCCGCCGCGCCGAACATGTCGGAGCCCATGCCGTGCTGGCCGCGCTTGGCATCGTGCCGGCGCGAATAGCGGAAGTCGACCAGCGTGTTGAGATTGGGATCGGCCACCGCGAAGACGTGGCCGCCACGACCGCCGTCGCCGCCGTTCGGGCCGCCGAACTCCTTGTACTTCTCATGGCGGAACGACACGCAGCCGTTGCCGCCATCGCCGGCGGCGATGTCGATGAAGGCTTCGTCAACGAACTTCATGGGATGTGCAGTCTATAGAGAGGCGCCCGGTCCGGGCGGAAAACGAAAAAGCCCCGACGAGCGGGGCTTCGAAGCGGGTCGAAGTGACCTGGGCTTAAGCCGCAGGGGTCACGTTGACCGTGTGCTTGTTCAGGGCACCCTTGTGACCGAACGACACGTGGCCGTCGACCAGGGCGAACAAGGTGTGGTCCTTGCCCACGCCGACGTTGACGCCGGGGTGGAACTGCGTGCCACGTTGGCGAACGATGATCGAGCCTGCGCTGATCAGTTCGCCGCCGAACGTCTTCACGCCGAGCATCTTGGGCTTGGAGTCGCGCCCGTTTCGCGTTGAGCCGCCGCCTTTTTTCTGTGCCATTTCAGCTCCTTAACCGGCGATCGCGCCGATTTGCAGCTCGGTGAACTGCTGGCGATGGCCTTGACGTTTCTGATAGTGCTTGCGACGGCGCATCTTGAAGATGTGCACCTTGTCGTGCTTGCCGTGCGACAGCACCGTGGCTGTCACCGTTGCGCCGGACACCAGGGGCGCGCCGATCTTGATGTCCGAGCCGTTGCCGACTGCGAGAACCTGATCGATCACGATTTCCTGGCCTACGTCCGCAGCAATCTGTTCTACTTTAATTTTTTCGCCGGAAGCAACGCGATACTGCTTGCCACCGGTTTTTATGACCGCGTACATGTAATGACCTTTTTAACCCCGTGAAGGGTGGATGGCTCCGCGGACGAATTTCCGCAGAGCCCAAGATTATAGCCCGGAATTGTCAGCCAACGCTAACCAGCTTTTGCGAGGCAGCGGAGACGGGTGAGGCGCTCCCTATAATCCCGGCCAACCCGGCCGCACAGGCCGCCCTCAGAAATCACCCTCCTCCCGGCGCCTGGCGCTCTCGCTTTGTCAGTCACCTCTGCTGCTTCTTCCACCAACGCCGTACTTGCCCTGATCGCCGAAGACATGGCCGAGGTCGACCGTGTGATTGCCACGCGACTCGACACCGGCGTGCCGCTGGTCAGCGAGGTTTCGCGCTACATCATCTCGGCGGGCGGCAAGCGGCTGCGCCCAGCGCTGCTTTTATTGATGAGCGGCGCACTCGGCTACCGTGGGTCGCAGCGTTTCAACCTCGCCGCCGTGGTCGAGTTCATCCATACCGCGACGCTATTGCATGACGACGTGGTGGACGAGTCGACGCTGCGCCGCGGCCGCGCCACGGCCAACGAATCGTTCGGCAATCCAGCGAGCGTGCTGGTTGGCGACTTCCTCTATTCGCGTGCGTTCCAGATGATGCTGGACGCCGACAACATGCGGGTGATGCAGATCCTGGCCGAAGCGACCAACGTGATCGCCGAAGGCGAAGTGCTGCAATTGATGAACATGCACGACGCCACGCTCGACGAGGCAGCTTACCTGCGCGTGATCCGCTCGAAGACAGCCAAGCTGTTCGAAGCCAGCACCCGCCTGGCCGCAGTTCTCGCCGGCAGCACGCCTGCTGTCGAGGAGGCATGCTCCACCTTCGGGCAGGCGTTGGGCACCGCATTCCAGGTGATCGACGATGTGCTCGACTATGCCGGTGACGCCAGCGAAACCGGCAAGAACCTGGGCGATGACTTGCGCGAAGGCAAGGCCACGCTGCCGCTCATCCTGGCCATGCAGCGCGCGACACCGGAAGGCAGCACCCTCATCCGGAATGCGATCGAGGCTGGCGACACGGAAAAGCTGCCCGCCATCGTGGCGATCGTGCGCGCCACTGGCGCCCTGGACGCCACTCGCGCCGCGGCGGCGGCCGAGGCGCAACGGGCGATCGACGCCTTGCGCGACCTGCCTTCGAATCCGTACTCGCAAGGTTTGCTACAATTGGCGGCTCAGTTGCTTGAGCGTCGCACCTAAGTTACCAAAAAAGTCTTACGCGGGTCGTTTCTCTGTTTTTCGCAACAATCGGGGTGTAGCTTAGCCTGGTAGAGCGCTACGTTCGGGACGTAGAGGCCGGAGGTTCGAATCCTCTCACCCCGACCAGCCACATGTGGCTGTGAATTGCCAAATGCTTCTCGGACTGTTGCCACTGTTGCACGGCTGCGATTTACAGCATAGGGTCGATCAGCGATGATCGTGAATCAATTTTTCACGTTTTTTACATCCGTTGAATGGCCGCAGCCGATCCCCTTGCCAAAGAACACTCGCCCATCGCGCTGCCAGGACTCGCGCGTGCGTTGATTTCGGCTGGCAAGCTGGCGGCGCGGACGGCTGAAGAGATCTATCAGAAGTCGCAATCGAGCCGGACGAGCTTCATCGCCGAACTGACGGGTACCGGCGCGGTTTCGGCGGCGGACTTGGCCCACACGCTCTCCAACGCATTCGGCGCACCTCTGCTGGACCTCGACGCGATCGACCAGCAACGACTCCCGAAGGATCTTCTCGACCCCAAGCTCTGCCAGGCCTACCGCATCGTGGTTCTGAGCAAGCGGAGCAATCGTCTCATCGTCGCCACGGCCGACCCGTCGGACCAGCAGGCGGCGGAAAAGATCAAGTTCGCCTCGCAGATGGGCGTCGACTGGGTCATCGCCGAGTACGACAAGCTCTCGCGCATGGTCGAGGCCGCCGCGGTCAGCGCCGCGGAGACCATCGACAACATCGTCGGCGCCGAATTCGAGTTCGACGATGCGGCCACCGAGGCCGCCGACACCGAGCAAGCCGTCGCCGAAGTCGAAGACGCGCCTGTCGTGCGCTTCCTGCACAAGATGCTGCTCGACGCCTTCAGCATGCGGGCCTCGGACATCCACTTCGAGCCCTACGAGACCCAGTACCGCGTGCGCTTCCGGATCGATGGCGAACTGCGCGAGATCGCAACCCCGCCCATCGTCATCAAGGACAAGCTGGCCTCGCGCATCAAGGTGATTTCTCGATTGGACATCTCCGAGAAACGCGTTCCGCAAGATGGCCGGATGAAGCTGAAGATCGGCCCCGACCGCGTGATCGACTTCCGGGTGAGCACCTTGCCCACGCTGTTCGGCGAGAAGATCGTGATCCGTATCCTTGACCCGAGCAGCGCCCGCCTCGGCGTCGATGCGCTGGGTTACGACGCCGACGAAAAGGAACGCCTGCTGGCGGCGATCGCCCGACCGTATGGCATGGTGCTGGTGACCGGCCCGACCGGCTCCGGCAAGACGGTTTCGCTCTACACCTGCCTGAACCTGCTGAACAAGCCGGGCGTGAACATCGCGACCGCGGAAGACCCGTCGGAAATTCACCTGCAGGGCGTCAACCAGGTCAATGTGAACGAGAAGGCCGGGCTGACCTTCGCCACGGCACTGCGCGCGTTCCTGCGTCAGGATCCGGACATCATCATGGTTGGCGAAATCCGCGACCTGGAAACAGCCGATATCTCGATCAAGGCTGCGCAAACGGGCCATCTGGTGCTGTCCACGCTCCACACCAACGACGCGCCGACCACCTTGACGCGGATGCGCAACATGGGCATCGCGCCCTTCAACATCGCGTCCAGCGTGATCCTGATCACCGCGCAACGTCTGGCCCGCCGCCTGTGCACGGTGTGCCGTGAGCCGCATGACGTGCCACGCAAGGCGCTGATCGATGCCGGCTTCAAGGATCGGGAGATCGACGGCACCTGGAAGCCGTACCGACCCGTCGGCTGTTCCGCCTGCAACGGCGGCTACAAGGGCCGCGTCGGCATCTATCAGGTGATGCCGATCAGCGAACCGATCCAGGAAATCATCCTGCGCGACGGCAGTGCCCTGGACATTGCCAGGCAGGCCGAATCCGAGGGTGTGCGCTCATTGCGCCAGTCGGGGCTCAAGAAGGTGATCCAGGGGCTGACATCGCTTGAAGAAGTGGTGGCGGTCACCAACGAGTAACGCGGCGCACGAGGATCGAATGGCAACTGCAACATCCGTCAGGAACATCAAGGAAACGATCTTCGAATGGGAGGGCCGGGACCGCAATGGCAAGCAGGTGCGCGGGGAGATGCGCGCATCGGGCGAGAACCAGGTGCAGGCCTCGCTGCGGCGCCAGGGCGTGCTGGCCACCAAGATCAAGAGGCGCAAGTTGCGCGCCGGCAAGAGCATCAAGCCGAAGGACATCGCGATCTTCACGCGCCAGCTCGCGACCATGATGAAGGCCGGCGTGCCACTGCTGCAGGCCTTTGACATCGTCGGCCGGGGCAATGCGAATCCGAGCGTGGGCAAGCTGCTCAACGACGTCCGCGGCGATGTCGAGACGGGCACCTCCCTGTCCGCGGCCTTCCGCAAGTTTCCGAAGTACTTCGACAACCTGTACTGCAACCTCGTCGAAGCGGGTGAGACGGCCGGTATCCTGGAAGAACTGCTGGACCGCCTGGCCACCTACATGGAAAAGACCGAGGCGATCAAGTCCAAGATCAAGTCGGCGCTGATGTACCCGACCTCGGTGATCGTGGTGGCCTTCGTGGTGGTCGCGGTCATCATGATCTTCGTGATCCCGGCCTTCAAGCAGGTGTTCAGTTCCTTCGGCGCCGACCTGCCCGCGCCGACCCTGATCGTGATGGCGATCAGCGAATTCTTCGTGAGCTACTGGTGGCTGATGCTCGGCGTGATCGGTGGCGGCCTCTACTTCTTCATGCAGGCCTGGAAGCGCAATGAGCGGGTGCAGAAGTTCATGGACCGCCTGTTGTTGAAGATGCCGATCTTCGGCACGCTGATCGACAAGTCGTGCATCGCGCGCTGGACGCGTACGCTGGCGACCATGTTCGCGGCCGGCGTACCGCTGGTCGAGGCGCTCGACTCGGTGGGCGGGGCGTCGGGCAACTCGGTGTATGCCGATGCCACGGTCAAGATCCAGCAGGAAGTGTCGACAGGCACCAGCCTGACCGCGGCGATGACCAATGCCAACATCTTCCCGTCGATGGTGCTGCAGATGACCGCCATCGGCGAGGAGTCGGGCTCGATCGACCACATGCTCGGCAAGGCCGCGGACTTCTATGAATCGGAAGTGGACGACATGGTGGCCGGGCTTTCGAGCCTGATGGAGCCGATCATCATCGTGATCCTCGGCGTCATCATCGGCGGCATCGTGGTGTCGATGTACCTGCCCATCTTCAAGCTCGGCCAGGTCGTCTGATGTGGATGTCAGCGGGGGCGGAGGCCGCGGTGGCGGCCGGCCTGCTCGGGCTGTTGATCGGCAGCTTTCTCAACGTGGTGGTCTACCGCAAGCCGGCGATGATGTATCGCGACTGGCTGACGGATTCGCTGGCCGCCCTCACGCCATCGACCGGCCAGCCGAGCTTGTGGACGCTGGTGTTCGGCGCCAAGTCGACCACGCCGCCTGCGCTGGAAGCCGCTGCCACGCCGGCGCTGGCACAGGTCGAGGCCCTGGCGCCGCTGAACCTCTTGAAGCCGCGCTCCAGTTGCCGCGCATGCGGCCACGCGATCCGCTGGTACGAGAACATTCCGGTGTTCAGCTACCTCGCATTGCGCGGCAAGTGCTCGGCCTGCAACGCAGGCATCGGCTTGCGCTATCCACTGGTCGAATTGGCCGTCGCAGCCCTGTTCGCGCTGGTGGGGTGGCGCTTCGGCATCAGCCTCGTGGGCGGCCTGTGGGCCGCGTTCATCGCGCTGCTGGTCTGCCAGTTCCTGATCGACCTCGACACGCAATATCTGCCTGACGAACCCACCTACGCCTTGCTGTGGCTCGGGCTGATCGGTGCGGCACTGGGCTGGACCGGGGTCACGCTCCACTCGGCCGTCTGGGCCGCCTTTGCGGGCTACCTGTTCTTTTGGTCCATTGCCTGCCTTTTCCACTGGTTGCGCGGCAAGGATGGCATGGGGCACGGCGACTTCAAGTTGCTGGCGGCGCTCGGTGCGTGGCTCGGCGCCGACTACCTGCTGGCGATCGTGCTCGTGTCCTCGATGGTGGGCATCGTCCTCTGGGTCGTGCTCCGGCTCGCTGGCAAGGTGGCGCACAGGGATATTCCCATTTCCTTCGGGCCCTGCCTGGCCGGCACGGGCATCGTGTGCTTCGTCCTCGGGCCGCACGCGGTGCGCATGCTGGCGCCGTTCGCGTTTCCCATTCCTCCACTCTGAGGGACGGCGACATGCGACGCATCGGCCTGACGGGCGGAATCGGTAGCGGCAAGAGTACCGTCGCCGGCATGCTGGTGCAGCGCGGCGCCGCGCTCATCGACACGGATGCGATCGCCCGTTCGCTCACCTTGCCGGGCGGCCGTGCGATGGCACCCATCGCGGCGCAGTTCGGCCCGGATGTGGTCCAAGCCGATGGCGCACTGAACCGGGATCGAATGCGCCAGATCGTGTTCCAGGATGCGTCGGCCAAGCGCCGGCTGGAGGGCATCCTGCACCCGCTGATCGGCTTGGCCTGCGACCATCAGGCTGCGCAGGCGGAAGGACACGATGTCGTCGTGTTCGATGTGCCGCTGCTGGTGGAATCGGGCCGCTGGCGGGCGCGTGTGGACCGCGTGCTGGTGGTCGATGCCACCGAAGCCACGCAATCAGGTCGGGTGATGGTGCGTTCCGGATGGTCGGCCGAAGCGGTGCAAGCGGTGATCGTGCAGCAGGCCAGCCGCGAAGCCCGGCGCGCTGCGGCCGATGCAGTGATCTTCAACGAAGGCCTGAGCCTCGCGCAACTCGACGCTGAAGTTGACGCGCTTTGGCAGCAGTGGGTGGGCGCCTACGCGCCATAATTGCGCTCTCGCCGGCGTCGCTCCGGTCAGCTGCTGCAACAACGCGATGTGCCTCCGGGCTCACCGGGCAACGCCACACGATCGATGCTTTTCAACTCCTACGCGTTCATCTTTGCCTATTTCCCGATCGTGCTGATCGGGTTCTTCCTGATCGGCAAATACAACATCCGGGCCGCTGCCGGCTTTCTGGCCCTGGCGTCGTTGTTCTTCTACGGCTGGTGGAGCGTGAAGGCGATGCCCCTGCTGCTGCTGTCGATCTGCTTCAACTACTGGGCGGGCCTGCGGCTCACGCCCCAGCCGGGCAGATCCGACAAGCAGCGCAAGCGCATGCTGGTGCTGGCGCTGACGATCAACCTGGTGGTCCTGGCCATCTTCAAGTACGCGAACTTCTTCATTGCGAACGTCGACAGCGCATTGGTCGCGGGCGGCTTCACGCCAATCGAGATGCTGCACATCGCATTGCCGATCGGCATTTCGTTCTACACGTTCACGCAGATCGCCTTCCTGGTCGACTGCTGGCAGGGCAAGGTGCAGGAGCGAAGCTTCGTGCACTACGCGCTGTTCGTGACCTACTTTCCGCACCTGATCGCAGGGCCGGTGCTGCATCACGCGCAGATGATGCCGCAGTTTGCCAATCGCTCGACCTACCGCGTCGACCTGGACAAGGTAGCGCTGGGCCTGGCGATCTTCACCTTCGGCCTGGCCAAGAAACTGCTCATCGGCGACAAGATGGGCCAGTACGCGGACATGGTGTTCAACGGGGTGCACGGCGGCGTCATGCCCACGCTCTACACGGCGTGGTTCGGCGTGCTCGCATACACGATGCAGATCTACTTCGACTTCTCGGGCTACTCCGACATGGCGGTGGGCCTGTCGCTGTGCCTCGGCGTGCGGCTCCCGCTCAATTTCAACTCGCCCTACAAGTCGACCAACATCATCGAATTCTGGCGGCGCTGGCACATCTCCTTGTCGACCTTCCTGCGCGACTACCTCTATGTGCCGCTGGGCGGCAACCGCAAGGGACCGGCACGACGCTACATCAACCTGTTCCTGACGATGCTGCTGGGCGGCTTGTGGCACGGGGCGGCCTGGACCTTCGTGATCTGGGGCGCCCTGCACGGCGCCTTCCTGATGGTCAACCACCTGTGGAATGCCAAGGTACGACGCAATGCCCCGCCGGGCCGCATTGCCAAGGTGCTGGGCTGGCTGCTCACCTTCATCTGCGTGATGGTCGCCTGGGTGGTGTTCCGCGCGGAAAGCATGACGGCGGCCATCGAGATCTACAAGGGCATGCTCGGCATGCATGGCGCGCCGCACGGTGCCTTCAACGAATTCGCCATTCCCTACCGCAAGCCGGAATTCTTCCAGACGCTGCTGGTGGCGCTGGTGATCTGCCTTGCGCTACCCCCGACCATCACGCTGGAGCGCTGGGTGCCGCAGCCGATCTTCCTGGCGACGCGTCCGCGGGCAGGCTTGATCGCAACCTTCACGATAGCGCTGCTGACCGTGACGGTGCTGGGCTTCTGCGTATCGCAACTCGGCTCGTACAGCCCGTTCCTCTATTTCCAGTTCTAGGAAGATGACCGCCACCTGGATCGCGCCGACGGCGCGTACTGCATTCGGGCCACGGAAATGAGTCCGGCAAAGCTCTGGCTGCGCGTGTTCTTCGCCGGCTTCTCCGTGATCGTGGCGATGCTCATCCTCACGCTCTTCACCACGGTGCCCTACGGCGACCTGTCGCGCCTCGCGCGGGTGTCCGACGACGAGTTCGGCTGGACGAAGCCGCCGCCCAAGCTGCCAGAGAAGCAGTTCATGGCGGCAGTGCCGCTCGCCGAGGCAGACATCGTGGTGATCGGCGACAGTTTTTCGATGACTTATGTCTGGCAGGCCGAACTCATTCGCGCCGGCTACAAGATGACGACGATCTATTGGGGCTCATACCGCGAAACGATGTGCGCCGACGTGCAGCAGTGGCTGATCGACGCCGGTTTCCGCGGCAAGCTGGTGATATTCGAATCCGTGGAACGCCTGCTGAAGGAACGGATGAGACTCAGCACCCAGTGCGCGCACATGACCGCGCCGTTCGTGCCGCGGCTCGACCCGCCCGTGGTGGCGCTGGCACAAAAACCGGGCTTCGCACTCAACTCGGGCGCCACGCTGGCGACTGGACTCATCACCTGGGACCGCACGCGACGTGCGCGGGCATCCCCCGGCGACATCGACTTCGACGAAACGCAGGTCCGCGTGGTCCCGGACGGCTGCGCGCTGTTCAGCAACCCGCTGTGCCCGAAGGTGCTCTTCTTCTCGCATGACTTCAAGGTCGGTGAACTCGACGCGAACGACTTCGAGCGCATGAAGGCGTTCAATGCGAGAAACACGCTGATCCCCTATGTCTGGATGGTGATTCCCGACAAGACCACCACCTACCTGGACCCCAACCATGGCAAGGCATTCCGCGATGTCTTCCTGCCAGCGAAACTCGGGCCGGATTTCTTCACGATGGCTTTCGAGAATCGCTACAAGGTCAAGGATCTCTATTTTCCGAACGACACGCACATGTCGACCTACGGGCAAGACATTCTCGGAAAGATGATGCTGCAAGCCGTGCGCGAGGCGCTTGGCGCTCCTGCTGCCACGCCGCAATAACGTGACAACCCTCTCTTCCAACATGAGCCCCGCCAAGCTCTGGCTGCGCGTATTCCTCGCAGGCTTCGCCCTCATCACGGCGCTGGTGGCCCTCACGCTGCTGACGCCCGTCCCCTACGGCGACCTGTCGCGCATCGGCCGCTTGTCCGATCATGAATTCGGATGGAGGCTCGAGCCTCCACCCCTTATCGAGAAGGACCTGATCGAATCGCCCCCGAACGAGGCCGACATCCTGGTCGTGGGCGACAGTTTCTCGATGACCCAGCAATGGCAAGCCGCACTGGTGCACGCCGGCTACCGCGTCACGAGCACGTTCTGGGCCACCTACGGCGAGGCGCTCTGTGGCGACGTCGACCAATGGATCGCCAAGTCCGGCTTTCACGGCAAGCTCATCATCTTCCAGAGCGTCGAGCGCCTGCTGGACGAGCGCATGCAGAAGGCGCAGGATTGCGCAAATGGCCAGATGACAAAGGAGTTCACCTCCAAGCCGGAACCATTCGTCCAGCCGTTCAGAAAGGTGCCCGGCTTCGAGCTCAACTGGTCAGCCAAGCTAACCAGCGGCCTGATCAGCTATCGAAACACCCGGCGGGCCAAGGAGGCCACGTCCGACGTGCTCATCACCCGGCAAACCATGGTCCGCCTCGTGCCCGATGGCTGCGAACGCTTCAGCCACCGCCTGTGCGACCGCGCCCTCTTCTACGCCGACGATGTCGACAACGGCCCGTTGACAACGACGACGCTGGAGCGGCTCAAGGCCTTCTCGTCCTTGCGGAAGACGCCCCTGCTGTGGATGGTGATTCCCAACAAGACAACGACCTACCTGAAGCCCGACTACTCCAGGGAATTCGTCGAAGGCTTCAACAAGCTCGGCGTGGGGCCGGACCTGTTCAGCCTGCTGCGCGAGCGTCGCCTCACGATGCGCGACCTCTACTTTCCGAACGACACGCATATTTCGCCGCACGGCCAGGTCTTGCTGGGCCAGGTGATGCTGCAGGAAGTGCGCAAGATTCTGCCCGCGCCACCGGGTACGCCACCCTGACGGGCTGTTGAAGCTATGATCCCCGCACTAGCCGCCACCCGACACGCGTGATCCTCTACGAGTACCCCTTCAACGAGCGCATTCGGACCTACCTGCGCCTCGAACACCTTTTTCGCCGGCTCGGCGAACTGGTACCGGCCGATTCGGCGCTGATGCACCACTACGCGCTCGTCACGATCTTCGAGATCATGGACGTGGCGGCGCGCGCCGACCTCAAGGCCGACGTGATGCGCGACCTCGAGAAGCACAAGCACGTCTTCAACAGCTATCGCGGCAATCCGGCGATTTCCGAGACCGTGCTCGACCAGGTCATCGCCCAGCTCGAGCGCCACTTCAACACGCTCAACACGGTGCCCGGCAAGGCCGGCCAGTCACTGACCGAAAACGAATGGTTGATGAGCATTCGCAGCCGCGCCGGCATTCCGGGCGGCACCTGCGAGTTCGACCTGCCGGCCTACTACGCCTGGCAGCATCACAAGGCCTCGGCGCGACGCACCGACCTGGAACGCTGGTCCTCCACGCTGTCGCCGCTGGCCGAATCGATCTATCTGCTGCTGAAGCTGCTGCGCGATGCCGACGTGCCCTACAAGGTGATTGCGGCCAACGGGCAGTTCCAGCAGACCTTGCCGCAAGGCCGGACCTTCCAGTTGCTGCGCATGCGCATCGACCGGACCCTCGGCCTCGTGCCCGAGATCAGCGGCAATCGCCTGATGGTGTCTGTGCGCCTCATGAAACTCGGCGAGGACGACCGGCTGCACCAGAGCAGCGAGAACGCGCCCTTTGAGTTGACACTCTGCGCTTGATCCTTCCAACTGCTTTTTTCAGGATGACGGACCCGGCGAATTTCAGCGAACGCATCGTTCGCTGCCCTGGCTGTGGCGAGGACACCTACTACTCGCCGCGCAACCCTTATCGCCCGTTCTGCAGCGCGCGCTGCAAGGGGCTGGACCTGGGTGCCTGGGCGAGCGAATCCTTCCGCGTGGCGGCGGATGCGCCACCGGACGACGAGCCGTTCGGCGACCCCAAGCTCCAGTAGGCGCTCAGATCGACGGCGTCGGCAGCCCGCGCTCTTCCGCGAGCCAGGCCAACACTGGCATGGCGCCCGGCAGGACCGGCGTCACCTCGAGCGGCAACTGCTGCCAGCACATGCGCTGGCCTTCGCGCATCTCGAATTCGCCGCTCCAGGCGTGTACCTTGCACCAGTGCAGGCGCACCAAGGCATGGGGATAGTCGTGTTCGGTGACCTTCCAAGCATGGGCTTCCGCAATCGTGATACCCAGTTCCTCGTGCAGCTCGCGTCGCAAAGCCTGCTCCACCGTCTCGCCGGCCTCGATCTTGCCGCCCGGGAACTCCCAGTAGCCGGCATAGGCCTTTCCTTCGGGGCGCGTGGACAGGAGCAATGCGCCATCGCCGCGGATCAGGACGCCGACGGCGACCTCGGTGTGCTTGCGCGCCTCCGTCATGACGCGGCGCGCCCGGCGTAGTCGCGCGCGAACTGGTACGCCACGCGCCCGCTGCGCGAGCCGCGCTCCAGCGCCCAGACCAGCGCATCGGCCCGCGCCGCCTCGATGGCCGCCGGCGCCACGCCGAAGGACGACAGCCACTGCGCAACGATCGCCAGGTACTCGTTCTGGCTGAATGGATAGAAGCTGACCCACAGGCCGAAGCGCTCGGACAAGGAAATCTTCTCCTCGATCACCTCGCCCGGGTGCACCTCGCCATCCTCGGTGTGGGTATAGCTGAGGTTGTCCTTCATGTACTCCGGCAGCAGGTGGCGCCGGTTGCTGGTCGCGTAGATCAGCACGTTGGCCGTCGACGCGGCAATCGAGCCATCAAGGATCGACTTAAGCGCCTTGTAGCCAGGCTCGCCTTCGTCGAAGCTCAGGTCATCGCTGAAGACGATGAATTTCTCTGGCCGGTTCGCGACGACTTCGACGATGTCGGGCAGGTCGGTGAGCTCGGCCTTGTCGACCTCGATCAGCCGCAGGCCCTGCGGCGCATAGGCCTGCAGGCAGGCGCGGATCAGCGAGGACTTGCCGGTGCCCCGCGCGCCGGTCAGCAGCACGTTGTTGGCCGGCTTGCCCTCGACAAACTGGCGGGTGTTGCGCTCGATCTTTTCCTTCTGGATGTCAATTTCCTTGAGGTTGTCGAGCGCCATCGCGGCGACGTGGTGCACCGGTTCCAGCACGCCATGACCGGTGCTGCGACGGCGGTAGCGCCAGGCGATGGAGGCGTCCCAGTCCGTGGGCGCCGACAAAGGCTGCGGCAGCACTGATTCGATGCGGGTGATCAGCTGTTCGGCGCGCTCGATCAGGCGCTGGAAGGCTTCATTCATGTCGAGGTCGCGCCCTCAGGAGCGGTAGTCGGCGTTGATGGAAACGTAGTCGTGGCTCAGGTCGCAGGTCCAGACCGTGTCGGTGGCGTCGCCGCGGCCGAGGCCGATGCGCACGGTGATCTCGCTTTGCTTCATCACGCGCTGGCCGTCTTCCTCGCGGTACGACGGATTGCGGCCGCCCTTGACGGCGACGTGTATGTCGTCGAGGTGCAGGTCAATGCCAGTCTGGTCGAGGTCATTGATGCCCGCGTAGCCGACCGCTGCCAGAATGCGGCCGAGGTTCGGGTCGCTGGCGAAGAAGGCGGTCTTGACCAATGGCGAATGCGCGACCGCGTAGGCCACTTGCCGGCACTCCGCCGAGTCGCGCCCGCCTTCGACGCGAATCGTGATGAACTTGGTCGCGCCCTCGCCATCGCGCACGATGGCCTGTGCCAGCAGGCGCGCGACGTTGCGCATGGCCTCGACCAGTGCGCGGCCCTCCGCCGACTCCAGCGAGGTGATGGTGGCATGCGCAGCCTTCTGCGTCGCGATGACCACGAACGAATCGTTGGTCGACGTGTCGCCATCGATGGTGACGCGGTTGAAGGACGAATCGGCCAGCAACTTCGCCAGAGGCTGGATCAGGGCGGGATCGATCTTCGCGTCCGTCGCCATGAAGCCCAGCATGGTCGCCATGTTCGGCCGGATCATGCCGGCGCCCTTGCTGATGCCGGTGATCGTGACCGTCGCGCCGCCGATCTGCACGCGCTGGCTGAAGGCCTTGGGCACCGTGTCGGTGGTCATGATGCCCTCGGCGGCGCGTGCCCAATGGTCGGGCGATGCATCGTCGAGTGCGGCCGGCAGGCCTGCCTCGATGCGATCGATGGGCAGCGGCTCCATGATCACGCCGGTCGAGAACGGCAGGATCTCCTCGGGGGCGATGTCCAGGTGGCGCGCGAGCGCAATGCAGGTCGCGCGCGTGCGGGCCAGTCCGTCCTCTCCCGTCCCGGCATTGGCATTGCCAGTGTTGATCAGCATCGCGCGAATGCCGAAGTTCTGTGCCAGATGCTCGCGGCACACCTGCACAGGCGCCGCGCAGAAGCGGTTCTGCGTAAAGACGCCGCTGACAGCCGCGCCCTCGTCGATCAGCACGACGGTCAGGTCCTTGCGATTGGCTTTGCGCACGCCCGCTTCGGCAACGCCGATGCGGATGCCGGGCACCGCGAACAAGGCGGCAGGATCAGGGGCGGTCAGGTTCACGGGCATGAAAGGATTCTCCAGAAACGCGCTTGTTAAGTTCCAGCAACACCGCGGTACGGGCTCCGCCAAACCGCTGGTGTTGCCCCTTGAATGGGGTCGGCCGAGCCTACGAAAGCCTTACTCAGCCCGGTGCCGGGACAAGAAGGCGTGAAAATTCCGTAGCGAGCGCGCCAGCCGGGAGGCCGATTCGCGGAGCGGAGCCGTACTCCAGTACGGTGAGCACCACAGGCCCGAGATCGGCGTTCGCAGCAGGAATATTCACACCTTCTCAGGTGAGCTTGCCGTGGCACTGCTTGTACTTCTTGCCGCTGCCGCAAGGGCACGGGTCATTGCGACCGACGCGTGCAAAGGCCGCGGCACCCGCGCTGAGCCCGCCGCCCACCGCCGCACGGCGAATGCTTTCCTCATCGACACGCACCTCGGCCTCGCCGGTTTCGGTGGGCGCCGTGTAGGTGATGTTCGAGATCGCCTCGGCGCGGCTTTCCATGGCCTCGGCGGCCTCGTCGAGTTGCTCGCTCGACTGCACGCGCACCGTCATCAACTGGCGCGTGACCTCGTTCTTGACCGAATCGAGCAACTGGCCGAACAGCTCAAAGGCCTCGCGCTTGTACTCCTGCTTGGGCTGCTTCTGCGCATAGCCGCGCAGGTGGATGCCTTGGCGCAGGTAGTCGAGCGCCGCCAGGTGTTCGCGCCAATGCGTGTCGATGCTCTGCAGCAGCACCATGCGCTCGAACTGGGTGAAGTTGTGCGCGCCGATCAGTTCGACCTTGGCGGCGAACGCGGCGTTGGCGGCGGCCACCACCTTCTCGACGACTTCCTCATCCGAGATGGCGGAAGCGGCCTCGACATCCTTCACCAGCGGCAGATCCAGGCCCCACTCGGTGGACAGTACCTTTTCGAGCCCGCGCAGGTCCCATTGCTCTTCAACGGACTCCACCGGCACGAACTGGCGCGCGAGGTCGGTGAAGCAGCCTTCGCGCAAGGCAGCGATCTGCGCCGTGAGGTCGCTGGCATCCAGGATGTCGTTGCGCTGCTGGTAGATCACCTTGCGCTGGTCGTTGCTCACGTCGTCGTATTCGAGCAACTGCTTGCGCACGTCGAAGTTGCGCGCTTCGACCTTGCGCTGCGCGCTCTCGATGCTGCGGGTGACGATTCCGGCCTCGATCGCCTCGCCGTCCGGCATCTTGAGCCGGTCCATGATGGCCTTGACGCGATCGCCCGCGAAGATGCGCATCAGCGGATCGTCCAGGCTCAGGTAGAAGCGCGAGGAGCCGTTGTCGCCCTGCCGGCCGGCACGGCCGCGCAACTGGTTGTCGATGCGGCGCGATTCGTGGCGCTCGGTCGCGATGATGCGCAAGCCGCCTTGCGAGGTCACGAACTCGTGTTCCTTGCTCCATTCGCTGCGCAGCTTCTCAGCTTCGGCTTCGCGCGTGGCCTCGTCGATATCGGGATTGGCTTCGAGCGACTCGATCATCTTGTCGACGTTGCCACCGAGCACGATGTCGGTGCCGCGACCCGCCATGTTGGTCGCGATGGTGATCATCTTAGGACGACCGGCCTGCGCAATGATGTCGGCCTCTCGGGCATGCTGCTTGGCATTGAGCACCTGGTGCGGCAGCCCCTCCTTTTCCAGCAGCCCGTCGATGATTTCCGAGTTCTCGATCGACGAGGTGCCCACCAGCACCGGCTGGCCGCGCTCGTAGCACTCGCGGATGTCCTCGATGGCGGCCTGGTACTTCTCGCGCGTGGTCTTGTAGACGCGGTCGAGCTGGTCGTCGCGCTTGCTGACGCGGTTCGGCGGGATGAGCACGGTCTCCAGGCCGTAGATCTCCTGGAACTCGTAGGCCTCGGTGTCGGCCGTGCCGGTCATGCCGGCCAGCTTGGTGTAGAGGCGGAAGTAGTTCTGGAAGGTGATCGAGGCGAGCGTCTGGTTCTCCGCCTGGATCTCGACGCCTTCCTTGGCCTCGACAGCCTGGTGCAGGCCATCGCTCCAGCGGCGCCCTGTCATCAAGCGGCCGGTGAACTCGTCGACGATGATCACCTCGCCTGCCTGCACCACATAGTGCTGGTCGCGGTGGTAGAGATGCCGCGCACGCAGCGCCGCATTCAGGTGATGCATCAGCGTGATGTTGGCCGGGTCGTACAGCGACGCGCCTTCTGGCAGCAGCTTGAACTCCGACAGGATCTGCTCGGCCTTCTCATGGCCATCCTCGGTCAGGAACACCTGGTGCGTCTTCTCGTCGACGGTGAAGTCCCCCGGCGTGATGATGCCCTCGCCGGTACGCGGATCGGCCTCGCCTTCCTGCTTCTTCAAGAGCGGCACGACCTTGTTGATGGCGAGGTACAGGTCGGTGTGGTCCTCGGCCTGGCCGCTGATGATCAGCGGCGTGCGGGCCTCGTCGATCAGGATCGAATCGACCTCGTCCACGATGGCGTAGTTCAGGCCGCGTGCGACGCGGTCCGACACCTCGTAGACCATGTTGTCGCGCAGGTAGTCGAAGCCGTATTCGTTGTTGGTGCCGTAGGTGATGTCGCAGCGGTAGGCCTCCTGCTTGGCTTCGCGCGGCATGTTCGGCAGGTTGATGCCGGTGGTCAGGCCCAGGTAGCCGTAGAGCCGGCCCATCCATTGCGCATCGCGGCTGGCGAGGTAGTCGTTCACCGTGACGACGTGCACGCCCTTGCCGGACAACGCATTCAGGTACACCGGCAGCGTGGCGGTCAGCGTCTTGCCCTCGCCCGTGCGCATCTCGGAGATCTTGCCGTTGTGCAGGGCCATGCCGCCCAGCAACTGCACATCGAAATGGCGCATCTTCATGATGCGCTTGGAGGCTTCGCGCACCGTGGCAAAGGCCTCGGGCAGCAAATTGTCGAGCGTTTCGCCCTTGGCGACTCGATCCTTGAATTCTTGCGTCTTGGCCTTCAGCGCGTCTTCGCTGAGCTTTTCGAATGCAGGCTCCAGGGCGTTGATGCGGTCGACCGTCTTGCGATACTGCTTGAGTAGACGGTCGTTGCGACTGCCGAAAAGTTGGGTCAGGAAGTTGGTGGCCATGAGTGGAGGATGGACGGGTGCCCGACAGTGCCGGGCACTGCGGCCGAAATCCCTAAGATATGGTGGATGCAAGTGGGCGCGCTTTGCGCAATTGCAAGAATTCAAGCTCGCCCGGCCAGCGCGAACGCCGGCCAACCGCGGATTTTAGCCCGCTTGCCGCATCCCCATCGCCACACGCCATGAGCACCCGATTCAACGCCGTCACCCTGCAGCAAGCCACCGAAGCCTCGCCGACCCTCGCGAGCCTGGCCGCCCGTGTGCGCGACACGAACGAGCGCCTGCGCGCGGTGCTCGACCTGATCCCGCTCGAGATGCGCTCGGCCATCCAGGCCGGGCCGGTGGAGGACGGGGTGTGGTGCGTGCTGGTGCAAGGCAGCGCTGCAGCCGCCAAGCTGCGACAACTGGTGCCGATGCTGCAGAGTCGGCTGAGAAGCAGGGGATGGGATGACGCCACGATACGCATCAAGGTGCGGACGAAGCGGTGAAGGTGGCCAACGAAAAGGCCCGGACGCTTTTGACGTACCGGGCCTGGATCTGGTGCCGCTTGTCGGAATCGAACTGACGACCTTCCGCTTACAAGGCGGGTGCTCTACCAACTGAGCTAAAGCGGCATGACTGCGAATTTTAACGGTCCGTGCGCTGGCGCACGGCCGGGTTGTCTTACTTGATGCGCTTGAGGGACGGGCGTGCGCCGCCGCCTGCAGGAGGACGAGGTGGTTCGTCCAGGTCCACGGGCCCGGTCACCGTGCCGACACCATCATCGGGCACGAGGTGCACCACCTTGCTCGCATCGCCCTCGCCGCCGCGCGCGGTGTCGCGCAACGGCGTGCGCGACGCAGGACTCGGGACGGGCAACGCTGGCATGCCAGGCATTGCGGGGGCCGGTTCGGCCGGCGCCGGCGCCGGAAACGCCATGCCCTGCCCGTTCTCGCGTGCGTAGATCGCGATCACCCGGCCCACCGGCACGCTGATTTCACGTGCCGTGCCGGCAAAGCGCGCCTTGAACTCGATGAAATCGTTCCCGAGCTTGAGCGAACTGGTTGCGTCGAAGCTGATGTTCAGGACGATCTCACCGTTCTTCACGTACTCGCGCGGCACCTGCACCGAATCGTCGACCTGCACCGCGACATAGGGCGTGTACCCATTGTCGGTGCACCACTCATAGAGGGCCCGGATCAGATAGGGTCGGGTGGAAGTCGATTCGAGGGCGTTGATCATTTAAAGCGTAGTTTGCCTAAATTTGCAAACTCTACTTGCGCATGACCTTTTCGGACGGCGTCAACGCTTCAATATAGGCCGGACGCGAAAAAATTCGCTCGGCGTACTTGAGCAGCGGCGCGGCGTTCTTGCTGAGGTCGATGCCGTAGTAGTCCAGGCGCCACAGCAAGGGTGCGATCGCGACGTCGAGCATCGAGAAGTTGTCGCCCAGCATGTACTTGTTCTTCAAGAACACCGGTGCCAGTTGGGTCAGGCGGTCGCGGATGTGCGAACGGGCCTTTTCCAGCGCCTTCTCGTTGCCCTTGGCCGTGCGGTTCTCGAGCGTCGAGACGTGCACGAACAGTTCCTTCTCGAAGTTGAGCAGGAACAGGCGCACACGGGCGCGGTCGACCGGGTCGCCGGGCATCAGTTGCGGATGCGGGAAACGCTCATCGATGTACTCATTGATGATGTTCGACTCGTAAAGGATCAGGTCGCGCTCGACCAGGATCGGCACCTGGCCATACGGGTTCATCACGCTGATGTCTTCGGGCTTGTTGTAGAGATCGACGTCACGGATTTCGAAGTCCATGCCTTTTTCGAACAACACGAAGCGGCAACGATGGGAAAAAGGGCAGGTCGTACCTGAATACAAAACCATCATGGCGAAAGGCCTCCTAAAAATCAAAAAGAGTGGGTCGCGTTGGCAACCCACTCTGCGGGACCGGGCGCAACGCGCCCGATCGGCGTTGGACTACTTGACGTCTTTCCAGTACGACGCATTGAGGCGCCAGGTAAAGAGCACGGCCATCAGCAGGAACAACAGCACCCAGACGCCAACGCGCACGCGCGTGTCCTGGGCGGGTTCGGCCATCCATTGCAGGTAGTTCACCAGGTCGCCGATGGCCTGGTCAAATTGCAGCGGCGTCATCTTGCCGGGCGTCACTTGCTCCCAGCCCTTGAACACTTCCGTCTCGTGGCCGTGCGCGCTCATCTTCTCGTAGACGGGGCGGCGGTCGCCTTGCAGCTCCCACATCACGTGCGGCATCGCGACGCTCGGGAATGCGAGGTTGTTCCAGCCGGTGGCCTTGGTGTCGTCGCGATAGAAGGTGCGCAGGTAGGTGTAGAGGTAGTCGGCGCCCGTACCACCGTGGCCGGCGCGCGAGCGGGCCACCAGCGTCAGGTCGGGCGGATTGGCACCGAACCATTCCTTGGCCTGGCGCGGATCGATGTTCGCCTTCATCGTCTCGCCGACCTTCTCGGTCGTGAACAGCAGGTTGTCCTTGATCTGTTGCTCGGTGATGCCGATGTCCTGCAGCCGGTTGAAGCGCATGAACGCCGCCGAGTGGCAGTTGAGGCAATAGTTGACGAACAACTTCGCGCCGTTTTGCAGCGAGGCGACGTCGTTGGTCTTGTTGGGCGCCTTGTCCCAGGCAATGCCTTCTTCATTGGCATGTGCGCCGCCGATCAGGGCAAACGCAGCCACTAGCGTGAGGATCAGTTTCTTCATTGTCTTCTGCTCCTGCCTCAGTGCGCGTGAAAGACCACGCGGTCGGGTACAGGCTTGAATTCACCCAGGCGACTCCACACCGGCATCAACAGGAAGAAGCCGAAGTACAGGAGCGTGCCGATCTGCGAGATGGTCTGCGCGATGTCGAGCGAGAACAGCCACGGCGGCAAGGTTCCCCAGACACCCGGCGCCTTGATCCCCAGGTAGCCCAGGATCAGGAAGAAGAACACGAAGGCGCCATACACATACTTGTGCCAGCTTGGGCGGTAGCGGATCGACTTGACCGCGCTCTTGTCCAGCCAGGGCAGGAAGAACAGGATGATGACCGAGCCGCCCATCACAACGACGCCCCAGAACTTGGCATCGAAGACGTTGAGCAGGTAGATGGCAACCACCGCGACCACGGCGGTCGCGATCTTCAGGCCCATGCCCATCTTGCCCTTGACGAACGCATAGACCGCTGCAAGCGCCACGATCAGCGAGAACACCTTGATCATGTCATCGGTGGTCGCACGCAGCATCGAATAGAAGGGTGTGAAGTACCAGACTGGCGCAATGTGATTCGGCGTCTTCAGCGAGTCGGCCGGGATGAAGTTGTTGTACTCCAGGAAGTAGCCGCCAGCCTCTGGCGCGAAGAAGATCACTGCCGAGAACACGGTCAGGAACACCACCACGCCGAAGATGTCGTGCACCGTGTAGTACGGATGCGAGGGGATGCCGTCGAGCGGATGACCATCGGCACCACGCTTGGCCTTGATCTCGATGCCGTCGGGGTTGTTGGAGCCGACTTCATGCAGGGCGATCAAGTGCGCCACGACCAGGCCCAGCAGCACCAACGGCACGGCGATGACGTGGAAGCTGAAGAAGCGGTTCAGCGTGGCGTCGCTCACGACGTAGTCGCCACGGATCAGCAGGGCCAGGTCAGGACCCACGAAAGGCACGGCGGCGAACAGGTTCACGATCACCTGCGCGCCCCAGTAGCTCATCTGACCCCAGGGCAACAGGTAGCCCATGAAGGCCTCGGCCATCAGGCACAGGAAGATCGCGCAGCCGAACACCCAGATCAGTTCGCGCGGCTTGCGATAGCTGCCGTACATGAGCCCGCGGAACATGTGAAGGTACACGACGATGAAGAAGGCCGATGCACCCGTCGAGTGGATGTAGCGGATCAGCCAGCCCCAGGGCACGTCGCGCATGATGTACTCGACCGAGGCGAACGCCTGCGCCGCATCGGGCTTGTAGTGCATCACCAGGAAGATGCCGGTCACGATCTGGATCACGAGGACCAGCATCGCGAGCGAGCCGAAGATGTACCAGAAGTTGAAGTTCTTCGGCGCGTAGTACTGGCCCCACTGGTCGTTCCAGAGCTTGGTCAGGGGAAAGCGATTGTCGACCCAGTTGAGGAGCTTGGCGCTGCCCGGGGCGTTGGGGGAGATTTCCTTGAATTCAGCCATGTTCTTCTTGTGCCTCAGGCTTTCTTGTCTTCGCCGATCAGCAGGCGCGTGTCCGAGAGATACATGTGCGGCGGCACCGGCAGGTTGTCGGGCGCAGGCTTGTTCTTGAACACACGGCCGGCCAGGTCGAAGGTCGAGCCATGGCAGGGGCACAGGAAACCGCCTTCCCAGTCATTGGGTAGCGAAGGTTGCGGGCCGGCCTGCAGGCGGTCGACCGGGGAGCAACCGAGGTGGGTGCAGATACCGACCACGACCAGCACTTCAGGCTTGATCGAACGGTGCTCGTTCTGCGCGTACTTGGGCGTGAACTCGTCGGGATGACGCTTGGATTGAGGGTCAGCCAATTGGCCATCGAGCTTCGGCAACTCGGCGACCTGGGCGGGGGTGCGCTTGAGGATCCAGACCGGCTTGCCACGCCATTCGACGGTCATCTTCTCGCCGACCTTCAGGGCACCGATGTCGACTTCGACCGGAGCACCGGCGGCCTTGGCCTTTTCCGAGGGTTCGAAGGTGCTGACGAACGGAATTGCAGTGGCCACGCCGCCCACGGCGCCTGCGCAGCCGGATGCGATCAACCATGTCCGCTTGCTGGTGTCGACCCTGGGGCTGCCGACGGGGATGTCACTCATGGGGGTCCTCAAATCTTCGCGGGATGCTTCGGTCAACCCGGGATTGTAGCGGAGCGTTAGAGGCCGATTCAACGATGCAAAAGCGTTGAGTGGGTGGTGCGCGCGCCGCATTGCGCCTAGTATTCGGCCAGTTTCAACAACCAGTAGAGAGGACAGTCCACATGAGCGTTTTGAAGGAATTCCGCGAGTTCGCGGTGAAGGGAAATGTCATTGATCTGGCCGTTGGCGTGATCATTGGCGGTGCCTTCGGAAAGATTGTCGACTCGCTCGTCGCGGACATCATCATGCCGTTGGTGGGCATGGTGTTCGGCAAGCTGGATTTCTCCAATCTCTATGTCGTGCTCGGCACGCCGCCGGCAGGCGTGGCCAATACGCTGGCCGACCTGAAGAAGGCTGGCGTGCCGGTGCTGGCATACGGCAACTTCATCACCATCGCGGTGAACTTCGTCATCCTGGCCTTCATCATCTTCATGATGGTCAAGCAGATCAATCGCTTGCGGAACACCGAAGAGGCCGCGCCCGAAGCACCCGCAGCACCGGCCGAGGACATCGTGCTGCTGCGCGAAATCCGCGACAGCCTCAACCGTCGGTGATCGGGGCGGAAGCCAGCACTCGCGCCATGCGAATGGCCGCGAGCAGACTGGCAGGATCTGCGATGCCCTTGCCGGCAATATCGAAGGCGGTACCGTGATCGGGGCTGGTGCGCACCAGCGGCAACCCCAGCGTCACGTTCACGCCCTGCTCCACACCGAGGTACTTCACCGGGATCAGGCCCTGGTCGTGGTACATCGCGATCACGACATCGAACTCACCGGTGCGCGCGCGCATGAAGACGGTGTCGGGAGCGTAGGGGCCATGGGCATCGATGCCCTCGGCACAGGCCGCCGCGATGGCGGGTCCGATGATCTCTCTTTCTTCCGATCCGAAGAGGCCGCCCTCCCCTGCATGGGGGTTGAGACCGGCCACTGCGATCCGGGGACCCTTTCCCAGCGCGGCGCTGAGGGCTGCGTGCGTGATGCGCAAGGTCTGGAGCACAGCATCGAAGTCCACGGCATTGATCGCCTCGCGCAATGACATGTGGATGCTGACCAGCACGGTGCGCAATTCGTCGTTGGCCAGCATCATGCGCACGGGGACGTCCGCCACCGGGCGACCCAGGTGCGCGGCCGCTTCGGCCTGCAGCAACTCGGTATGGCCGGGGAACGCGAAACCGGCTGCGTGCAGTGATTCCTTGTGAAGCGGCGCCGTGACAATCGCGGCAACATCGCGACGCAACGCAGCGCGCGCGGCCCACACGACCGCATCGCCGGCCGCACGGCCCGCTTCAGCACTGATCTGGCCCGGCACGACGCCCGGCAGCGGCGCGATGGCCTGCAGCACCGGGATGCAGCGCGGCGGCGTGTTGTCGGCTTCTTCGATGGATTGGATGAGCGCCACCGGCATGGGGGGACGACCCAATGCCTCGAGCGACTGGCTCGCCTGCCGTATCGTGGCCAGGTCGCCCACCACAAAACAGGCGCGCGTGAGTTCGGGCTCGTCGCGAAATGCCTTCGCAATGATCTCCGGCCCGATGCCGGCCGGGTCGCCCTGGGTGATGGCGATGGGCTTCACGCGGGGTTGTCGATGTCGATGAACTCGTGCTTCAGGCCGAGCGTGGCGGCCACGTGCGCGGCGACTGCCGGCGCGCCGAAGCGTTCGGTCGCGTGGTGTCCGCAGGCCAGGTACGCGACGCCCATCTCGCGCGCGTAGTGCGCCTGCGGTTCCGAGATCTCGCCGGTGATGAAGGCGTCGGCGCCGGCGGCGATGGCAGCTTCGAAGTAGCTCTGGGCGCCCCCGGTGCACCAGGCGATGTTCTTGATAGGGCGGTGCGTCGGATCGACCAGCGCCACCGGCCGCTTGAGCACTTTCTCGATGTGCAGCGACAAGGCCGTGGCGCTCGAGAATCCTTCGCCATCGATGCGTCCGCCGAGGAACCCGAGATCCTGCTCGCCAAAGCGACCCGCCGACCCGGCGTGCGCGATCAATCCGAGTTGCAGCCCGAGTTGCGCGTTGTTGCCCAGTTCCGGATGCGCGTCGAGCGGCAGGTGGTAGGCGAACAGGTTGACGTCGTCCCCCAGCAGCAGGCCGAGCCGCTGCCGCATCCAGCCGGTCACGCGGCCGTCCTGGCCGCGCCAGAACAAGCCGTGGTGCACGAAGATCGCGTCGGCGTCCGCATGGATCGCCGCCTCGATCAGCGCGCGGCTCGCGGTGACGCCGGAGACGATCTTGCGCACGGTGGTGCGTCCTTCCACTTGCAGGCCGTTCGGCGCGTAGTCCTTGAAACGACTCGGCGCCAGCAAGATGTCCAGCGCGTGCAACAGTTCGTGGCGAGTGGTGCTCATGCCGCGATTGTGGCCCCGTCTTGGCCCGAGGTGCAGCCGCCCGGCAGGTCATCGCACGAAGGCTGTTGGGGGACAATGCCGGATACGTGTGCCGGCGATGCCGGCCACCCTTGCACAACCTCACCGTCCCTGCTTTTCAATGAAACGCACCTGGCTGCTCTTTGCCCAAACCGTGACCGTCCTGCTGGCGGCCTATTTCGTTGTCGCCACGCTCAAGCCCGAGTGGCTGAACCGACGCGCCTCGCTGGGCGGGCAGGTTTCCGTGATCGAGGCGCCCGCGGGGCTGGCCCAGGCCGTTTCGCCCGGCAGCCTCAGCGCCGCCGCGAAGAAGGCGTCCCCGGCCGTGGTGAGCATCAACACCAGCAAGGCGGCCCAGCGCAACCCGCGCAGCAACGATCCGTGGTTCCGATTTTTCTTCGGCGACCAGGGCGAGGAACAGCCGCAAGTGGGGCTCGGCAGCGGCGTGATCGTCAGCGGCGATGGCTACATCCTCACCAATAACCATGTCGTGGAGGGGGCCGACGAAATCGAGGTCACGCTCAACGACAGCCGGCACGTTCCCGCCAAGGTGGTCGGCACCGATCCGGACACCGACCTCGCGGTGCTGAAGGTCGACCTGGACAAACTCCCCGTCATCGTCCTCGGCAATTCCGACGCGCTCCAGGTCGGCGACCAGGTGCTGGCGATCGGCAACCCCTTCGGCGTCGGGCAGACGGTGACGAGCGGCATCGTCTCCGCGCTCGGGCGCAATCAACTCGGCATCAACACCTTCGAGAACTTCATCCAGACCGATGCAGCCATCAACCCCGGCAATTCGGGCGGCGCGTTGGTGGACGTTGCCGGCAACCTGGAAGGCATCAACACGGCGATCTATTCGCGCTCCGGCGGCAGCATGGGGATCGGATTCGCGATTCCGGTCTCCACCGCCAAGCTGGTGCTGGAAGACATCGTGCGCGACGGCAAAGTCACGCGCGGCTGGATCGGCGTGGAGCCGAACGAACTCTCCCCGGAACTGGCGGAAACTTTTGGTGTGAAGGCCTCCAAGGGCGTGATCATCACCGGCGTGCTGCAGGCCGGCCCGGCGGCCAGGGCCGGCATCCGGCCCGGCGACGTGATCACCGGCGTGGGCGAGAAGAAGGTCGACAACGTGCAGGAACTGCTGACCGCCGTGGCCGGACTCAAGCCCGGCACCGCGGCGCGATTTGCGCTGCAGCGCGGCAGCGACAAGCTGGAACTCGACGTGACATCTGGCCAACGGCCCAAAACCTCGCCGCGCCGCGTTCCGCAGCAGCGGGAACAGGAATAGCCAGGAAGCGAATCAGGGCGTCGGCGTGTCGGCGCTCTCGTCGGGCGCCTTGGAATGCCGCACGAAGTACTTGGCGCCGACGATGCCGACTTCGTAGAGCAGGCACATCGGGATGGCCAGCGCCAGTTGCGACACCACGTCGGGCGGTGTCAGCACGGCCGCCACGACGAAGGCGATGACGATGAAGTAGCCGCGAAACGAGCGCAGCTTCTCGACCGTGACCATCTCGAAGCGCACCAGCAGCATGACCACGATCGGCACCTGGAACGCCACGCCGAAGGCGATGTAGAGCGACAGGATGGCCTCCACGTACGACGCGATGTCCGGCGTGGCCTGCACCGACGGTGGGGCAAAGCGCTGGATGAAGGTGAACATCTTGTCCAGCACGAAGAACTGCACGAACGCAATGCCTATATAGGCCAGCAGGCTGCCGAAGCAGATCAGGGGCAAGGCAAAGCGCTTTTCATGGCTGTAGAGTCCCGGCGCCACGAACATCCAGATCTGGTACATGAGCCAGGGCAGCGCCAGCAGCACCGCCGTCATGCCCAGCACCTTGAGCGGCACGAAGAAGGGCGAGAACACACCGATGGCGATGAGCTTCGCCCCCTCGGGCATGTGGGCGCGGATCGGGACCGCGATGAAGTCGATCAGCCCGCTCGGGCCAGGCCAGATGGCCAGCAATCCCGCCGCGACGGCCAGGCCATAGCAGCAATAGAGGAGGCGGTCGCGAAGCTCGACCAGGTGCTGCACGAACGGCTGTTCGGTGCCTGCGAGTTCGTCTTCTTTGTTGTTCGTGGGTTCGGCCATTGGGAAAGGTGCATTGACCGGTGCGGAGTCCGGCGCGCGCGGGCGCGGGAGGGACTCAGTTGATCTTGTGCGGGCGGAAACGCGCCACGCGCGCCGCGCCGGAGAGCGCCTTGGTGCGCACGCCGTTGCGCGACTTGTACCACTGCGGCGTGGCGCCCTGCTTCAGGCGCCAGTTCTTGCGTGGATGCTTGTATTCGGGGAAGACCGGCGTGACTTCGGACGACGCCGATTCGCTCTCGATGTCCTTGAAACTCTTCTCGATCGCGTTCGCCTCGCTGTGGATGCTGTGCTCCACCTCGCGCGCGGCGTCCTCGACGGTGCTCTTCATCTTGCGGAGTTCATCCAGCTCCATCGAGCGGTTGACCTCCTGCTTGACGTCATTGACATAGCGCTGCGCCTTGCCGAGCAAGGTGCCGACAGTGCGTGCCACGCGCGGCAGCTTTTCAGGTCCGATGACGATCAGCGCCACCACGCCGATCAGCGCCATCTTTTCGATGCCGAGGTCGAGCACGCGGTGTCAGGACTTTTGACGGGCTTCGACGTCGATCGTCGGCTTGTCTGCAGCGGCGGCGTTGGCCGTCACTTGCGCGGGGGGCGTTGCGCCGGCCGCGTCAGTGGCGGAACCGTCCTTCATGCCGTCCTTGAAACCCTTGACGGCGCCCCCGAGGTCGCTGCCCATGTTGCGCAGCTTCTTGGTGCCGAACACCATCACGACGATCAATAGCACGATCAGCCAGTGCCAGATAGAAAAAGAACCCATGGATGACTCCTGAAAATTGTTTCAAATTTTAAGCGGCTTGCGCCACCGTGGCCGCCGCACCGCCTGGACGGATCGAGGGACATGATCTCAGGTTCCTCATGACGCCGGCCCTCTGCAACGCATGACACCAAAGCGACCAAGGCGATGCCCCTTCGCGGGCACCCGCGCAACCGGCTGTGCCGGGCCGCGGGGTGCGCCCCCTTGAGGGGCTGAGGGCCGCGGCTCCAAGCCTGCCTGCGCAGGCTTGGACGGCCCGCAAGAGCAGCCACCTCTGGTGGCCGCCCGGAGCGCCGAAGGCGCATCGGGGGTAGCCCATTTCATCAGCCTCTGAGCCAGGGGCGGGGGCCGCCCATGACGTGAACATGGAGATGATGCACCTCCTGCCCGCCCTCCGCACCGGTGTTCACCACCACGCGGAAACCGCCCTTTGGATACGGATTGCACCCCGCCTCGACCGCGAGCTTGGGAGCGAGGGTCATGATCTTGCCCATCAGAGCGGAATCTTCCGGCGTCAGTTGCGCCATCGAAGGGATGTGGCGCTTGGGCACCAGCATGAAATGGACGGGCGCCCACGGCGCGATGTCATGGAAGCCGAACAGGTCGTCGTCTTCGTACATCTTGCGCGACGGGATCTTGCCTTCGATGATTTTGCAGAAGATGCAATTGGGATCAGACGACACTCGTTGTCTCCATGGGTTGGCCGGCGTTCATGCGCACCATGCCCTTGATGATGCGGTACAGGAACCAAAGCGAAATCAGTGCCCAGGCGATCCAGCCGGGCACCAGCAGCAACAGCCAGAGCGGCGCTGTCAGCAGGTAGGCGAGTCCGGCCCACAGCACCGAGCGAATCCGCCAGGCAAAGTGCGATTCCTGCCAGCTACCGACTGCTTCGTCGCGCTTGACCAAGTCGATGATCAAGGCGATCAGCAGCAGCGCGATCGATGCCTGCGCCCCCGGCAGCACCGCGCCGACGGCGACGATCAAATGCATGAAATAGCTGATCCAGCCGATCGTCTTGAGCGAATCGTTGGCGGGGACTGGCACGATGTCGTTCGTCATGGCGTGTCCTTTGTTCAATCGTTGGACGCTTCCCGATCCTGCGCCTTGCGCAGGGCCTTTTCCTCGATGCCGCTGGTGCCTTCGCGGCGCATCAGCTCAGCAACGACCTCACGTGGCGACAGGCCATAGTGCGCCAGCGCCACCATGCTGTGGAACCACAAGTCAGCCACTTCGTTCACTATTTTTGCGCGATCGCCGCCATGGTCGGCATCTTTGGCCGCCATGACAACCTCTGTGGCTTCCTCGCCGATCTTTTTAAGGAAAGAGTCCGGCCCCCGGTGCAAGAGACGGGCCACATAGCTCTTGTCCGGGTCACCGCCGCGCGCGGGAAGGCGGCTTTCGATGACGGCGGCGAGGCGGTCCAGTGCGTCGGTGTTCATGCTGTCCATCACTTGTAGATCGATTCCGGGTCCTTCAAGACCGGCTCCACGGCTGACCACTGGCCGTCCTGGAGCTTGCTGAAGAAGCAGCTGTGGCGGCCGGTGTGGCAGGCAATGCCGGGCTCGTGGCCGAGTTGGGTGACCTTCAGCAGCACCACGTCGTTGTCGCAGTCGACCCGGATCTCGTGCACGGCCTGCACATGGCCGGACTCCTCGCCCTTGAACCAGAGCTTGTTGCGGGAGCGGCTGAAGTACACGGCGCGGCCCAGTTCCGCCGTCTTGCCGAGCGCCTCGCGATTCATCCAGGCGAACATCAGCACGTCGTTGCTGCCCTGCTCCTGTGCGATCACCGGCACCAGGCCGTTCGCGTCCCATTTCACTTGATCAAGCCAATTCATCAGCGGATTGTCGGTGATTGGAAAAGGCTGAATTTTTGGCGGGATGCCGTGCATCCCGCGCGCAGGCCATGGGCGCTGGCCCGCAGGGACGGTGGGTGTGGCACATGAGGCAAACGAGCCAGGGCCGAGTCAAATCCGGACGGGAATGCCGCGCGCCGCCATGCGCTGCTTGGCCTCGCCGACGGTGTGCTCGCCATAGTGGAAGATGCTGGCCGCCAGCACGGCATCGGCACCGCCCTGCTGCACGCCGTCGGCCAGGTGGTCGAGGTTGCCGACCCCGCCGGACGCGATCACCGGCACGCCGACCGCGTCGCTGACGGCGCGGGTCAGGGCGAGGTCGAAGCCGCTCTTGGTGCCGTCGCGGTCCATGCTGGTCAGCAGGATCTCGCCGGCACCGCGGCGCGCCATCTCGGCGGCCCATCGAACGGCGTCCAGGCCGGTGTTCTTGCGGCCGCCGTGGCTGTAGACATCCCAGCCCGGGCCGGCCGCCTTGCCGTCAGTACCGATGCGGACTTCATCCTCGGCGGTGCGGCGCTTGGCGTCGATCGCGACCACGATGCATTGGGCGCCGTATTTGTGCGAGGCGGCATCGATGACGCTCGGATCGGCGATGGCGGCCGAGTTGAAACTGGTCTTGTCGGCGCCCGCGTTGAGCAGGCGGCGCACATCGGCCACGGTGCGCACGCCGCCGCCCACCGTCAGCGGAATGAAGACTTGCGAGGCCACGGCCTCGATGATTGGCAGGATCAGGTCGCGGCCGTCGCTGGTGGCGGTGATATCGAGGAAGGTCAGCTCGTCGGCGCCCTGCGCGTTGTAGCGCGCCGCGATCTCGACCGGGTCACCGGCGTCGCGCAGTTCGAGGAAGTTGACGCCCTTCACGACGCGGCCGCCGGTCACGTCGAGGCAGGGAATGATGCGTTTGGCAAGCATGGATCGGGGTTTCAGAGGACGGTGAGTTCCTGCCACGCCTGCCATTGGGCGCCGGGCGGGAGGGTGATGTTGTCGTCGATACGGGCCGCTTCCACGCACAGCATGTGGCGGTAGCCGTCGTCGGGCATGTCGGCCAGCTTGGCGCTGAGGACGGGGCCGGGGTTCCAGACCACGGTTTCAGTGCAGGTGGCGCTCTGGGCGATCTGCAGCGTGCCCGAGGGCTGGACGAGTTTCAGCGGTGCGGACGGGGCGCCGTAGACGTTGTCGAATTCGGCGGTGAAGTGCAGGGCTTGCGCCGGCTCGGCGTAGCGCTCGTCGCGCAAGGAATCCCAGCATGGAGCGCCCTGAAGCCCCTCGAGACGGGCATGCGCGATGTCGTCGACCTGCAGGTAGCTGTGCAGCGCCAGCGCGAAGCTGATAGGCGCCGCATCGGTGTTGGCCACATCGAGCGTGACGCGCAGTTGCCGCGGCGCGAGCGCCACCGTGAGCTGGAGGCTGAAAGCGTGTGGCCAGAGGGCGCGGGTGGCGTCGTCGTCGCGCAGCGACATCACCAGTTGCCCGTCGCTGGACGGCATCGCCTGCCAGGGCAGGTTGCGGGCGAAGCCATGCTTGGGCAGCGTCCCGCGCACGTTGAACTGGGGCCAGCAGACCGGGATGCCGCCGCGGATGGCTGCCTTGCCGTCGAACAGCGCCTCCGAGCTCAGGTAGATGCGCTCCACGCCATCGGCGGTGGTCCACGAAAGCAGGTGTGCGCCGTGCACCGCAACGACGACGCGGTCGCCGGCGGGCAGGTCGAGCGCCAACGCGGGCTGGCCACGGAACTGGAGGGATTGGATCGGCATGCTTCCGATTCTATGGAGGCCTCGGGCAAGTCCCGCGAGGACGCACGTCTCGACAAAGGTGGCACTCCCCGGCCGTTCGGTGCAGACTTCATGCTTCAGGGCGGAATTGAATACCGAGCAGTCGCCGCCGGTACGGTTCGCCCTGAAATCGCGGCCGGCGACCCATCCCGAATTTCCATCTCCATGAAGGGGTTCGCAGCATGAAAAAGAAGTTCCCTCCGGCCATTACGATCCTGATCGCGATGGTGGTCGGCATCCTGGTCGGCTACATGATCTTCAAGAGCTTCCCGGACAAGAAGACGGCCACGGAGATCGCAGGCTACATTTCGATCATGTCGGATGTGTTCCTGCGGCTGATCAAGATGCTGATCGGCCCGCTGGTGTTTTCCACGCTCGTCGTGGGCATCGCGCACATGGGGGATGCGGCCTCGGTCGGCCGGGTATTCGGCAAGGCACTGGGGTGGTTCATCACCGCCTCGCTGATCTCCCTGGTGATCGGGCTGGTCATGGCCAACCTGCTGCAGCCGGGCGTCAACCTCGGGCTGCCGCTGCCGGACATCGGCGCGTCGGCCAACCTGGCGACTTCCAAGTTCACGCTGAAAGATTTCGTCAGCCACCTGGTTCCCAAATCCTTCGCCGAGGCGATGGCCAACAACGAGATCCTGCAGATCGTGGTGTTCTCGATGTTCTTCGGCGTGGCGCTGGCTTCGCTGGGGGACAAGGCGAAGACGCTGGTGAATGCCATCGACGAACTGTCGCACGCCATGCTCAAGATCACGGGCTACGTGATGAAGCTGGCCCCGGTGGCGGTGTTTGCGGCCATGGCGGCGACGGTGGCGGTGAACGGGCTGGAGATCCTCCTGAAGTTCGCCGTGTTCATGATGGATTTCTACCTCGGCCTGTTCGTGTTGTGGGGCGTGCTGATCGGTGCCGGTGTCCTGTTCCTTGGGCCGCGCTTGTTCAAGCTGCTGGTGCTGATCAAGGAAGCTTTCCTGCTGTCTTTCGCCACCGCGAGTTCTGAAGCGGCCTATCCCAAGATCCTCGATGCGCTCGACCGCTTCGGCGTCAAGCGCAAGATTTCCAGCTTCGTGATGCCGATGGGCTACTCGTTCAACCTCGACGGTTCGATGATGTATTGCACCTTCGCCGTGCTGTTCATCGCGCAGGCCTACAACATCCATCTGTCGCTCGGCACGCAGTTCACGATGCTGCTGATCCTGATGCTGACGTCGAAGGGCATGGCGGGTGTGCCGCGTGCCTCGCTGGTGGTGATTGCCGCGACGCTGAACCAGTTCAACATCCCGGAGGCGGGGCTCTTGCTGATCCTGGGCGTGGACACCTTCCTCGACATGGGTCGCTCGGCCACCAACGCGGTCGGCAATTCGATCGCCACCGCCGTGGTGGCCAAGTGGGAAGGTGAGTTGCTGCCTGAAGCCGAGGCCGAGGCCAATGCGCGCAAGCTCGACGTCGAAAGCGCCGCGACGCTGGCGCATCCGGTGCACGCCTGATGCATGTGAGACAAGCCATGAACACCGCATGCATGCGGCTGCTCGCCGCGACCTTGATGGCATGGGGACTGGGCCTCGCGAACGCGCAGGCGCAGAGCGACGCGGAGCTGACCGGCACGCTGGCCAAGGTGCGCAACGCGGGCACCGTGACCATCGGCTACCGCGAATCGTCGATCCCCTTCTCCTATCTCAACGCCCGCAAGGAACCCATCGGCTATTCGGTCGAGCTGTGCAAGCAGCTGGTCGACATGGTCGGCGAAGCCGTTCACAAGACGCTCGAGATCAAGTGGGTGCCGGTGACCGCTGCCTCGCGCATCGATGCGGTGGCCAATGGGCAGGTCGATATCGAATGCGGCTCGACCACCAGCAACCTCGAGCGCCAGAAGCGCGTGGCTTTCTCGCCGACGATCTTCGTCTCAGGCACCAAGCTGCTGGTGAAGAAGGGCTCGCCGGTGAAGGAGTACCGCGACCTCGCCGGCAAGACGGTGGCGGTGACCGCAGGTACCACCAATGAGAAGACGATGAAGGACCTGTCGGCACGTTTCAAGCTCAACATGAACATCGTCGTGTCGAGCGACCATGCCGAGTCTTTCGGGCTGGTAAAGGCCGGCAAGGCCGATGCGTTCGCCACCGATGATGTGCTGCTCTTCGGCTTCATTGCGGAAGACAAGGCCGCCACCAAGGGCCCGAGCGACTACCAGGTGGTAGGCGACTTCCTCTCGTACGACCCTTATGGCGTGATGTACCGCAAGGACGATCCGCAGATGGCGAAGGTGGTCAACGAGTCCTTCCAGGTGCTGGCGCAGGATGGCGAGATCGAGCGGCAGTACAAGCGCTGGTTCCTGCGCAAGCTGCCGTCGGGCATCAGCCTGGACCTGGCGATGAGCCCGCAACTCGAGACGATCCTGCAGACCATGGCGGTGAAGTCCGAATAAGCGCCGCGCTCTCCGCGCGGCGAGTTTGCACTCTTGCCAGAACGTGTCCGCGTTGCGTTCCGGCACGAACGCTCGTCGTCGTTTACCCGAATGCTGTAGCACCAAGGGCCCCATTTCGTTGCGGCCTGCATAACCGCAGGCATGATTTGCATGGCTCGCTGTTGGCGAGGGCACGGTTTTGACATGAAATCGCTGCCGGACTGTCACGTCCAAGGTTTACTACAAGCAAATAGAGGGGGGACGAATGAAGAAAAAGATACCTGCGGCCATATGGATCCTGATCGCCATGGTGGTCGGGATATTGCTGGGCTACATGGTTTTCAAGAGCTTTCCGGACAAGAAGGCTGCCGGTGAAATCGCGGGCTACATCTCGATCATGTCGGATGTGTTCCTGCGGCTGATCAAGATGCTGATCGGGCCCCTGGTGTTCTCGACGCTGGTGGTGGGCATCGCGCACATGGGCGACGCATCCTCCGTCGGACGGGTGTTCGGCAAGGCGCTGGGCTGGTTCGTGACCGCCTCGCTGATCTCGCTGGTGCTGGGCCTCATCATGGCCAACCTGCTGAAACCAGGCGTCAACCTCGGGCTGCCGCTGCCGGACATCGGCGCCTCGGCCAACCTGGCAACCTCCAAGTTCACGCTGAAGGATTTCGTCAGCCACCTGGTGCCGAAGTCCTTCGCGGAAGCCATGGCCCACAACGAGATCCTGCAGATCGTCGTCTTCTCGATGTTCTTCGGCGTGGCACTCGCTTCGCTGGGCGAAAAGGCCAAGACACTCATCAATGCCATCGACGAGCTCGCGCACGCCATGCTCAAGATCACCGGCTACGTGATGAAGCTGGCCCCGCTGGCCGTGATGGCCGCGATGGCTGCCACCGTGTCCGTCAACGGCCTGGAAATCCTGTTGAAGTTCGCCGTGTTCATGGGTGACTTCTACCTCGGCCTGTTCGTGCTGTGGGCAGTGCTGATCGGCGCCGGTGTGTTGTTCCTCGGCCCACGCGTGTTCAAGCTGCTGGTGCTGATCAAGGAGGCCTTCCTGCTGTCCTTTGCCACCGCGAGCTCCGAAGCGGCCTATCCAAAGATCCTGGACGCGCTGGACCGTTTCGGCGTCAAGCGCAAGATCTCCAGCTTCGTGATGCCGATGGGCTACTCGTTCAACCTCGATGGCTCGATGATGTATTGCACCTTCGCCGTGCTGTTCATCGCGCAGGCCTACAACATCGAGTTGTCGCTGGGCACGCAGATCACGATGCTGCTGATCCTGATGCTGACGTCGAAGGGCATGGCGGGTGTGCCGCGTGCCTCGCTGGTGGTGATCGCGGCCACGCTGAACCAGTTCAACATTCCCGAGGCCGGCTTGTTGCTGATCCTGGGCGTGGACACCTTCCTCGACATGGGTCGCTCGGCCACCAATGCGGTGGGCAACTCGCTCGCCACGGCCGTGGTCGCCAAGTGGGAAGGTGAGCTGCTGCCGGAAGCGGAAGCCGCAGCGAACGCCAAACTGCTCGACGCCGAGGCCGCCGCCACCGCGGCCAAGCCGGCCCACGCCTGAGCATGACCATGAACTTCGCATGCTCGGCATGGAGGCTGGCGAAGGGGTCGATGGCCGCGGGGCTGTTTGCGGCTGCTGCCCTCGGCGCCGGCATGTCCAGCGCCCAGGCGCAGTCGGACGCGCCGCTCGCTGGCACGCTGGCCAAGGTGCGCAACGCGGGCGCCGTGACCATCGGCTACCGCGAGTCGTCGATTCCGTTCTCCTACCTCAACGACCGCAAGGAGCCCATCGGCTATTCGATCGAGCTGTGCAAGCAGCTGGTCGATGCGATGAGCGAAGCGGTGCACAAGACGCTCGCGACCAAGTGGGCGCCGGTGACGGCGGCATCGCGCATCGATGCAGTGGCCAATGGCCAGGTCGACATCGAATGCGGCTCGACCACCAGCAACCTGGAACGCCAGAAGCGGGTGGCCTTCTCGCCCACGATGTTCGTCTCCGGTACCAAGCTGCTGGTCAAGAAGGGCTCCCCGGTGAGAGATTACCGCGACCTCGCCGGCAAGGCGGTGGCGGTGACCGCGGGCACCACCAACGAGAAGACCATGCGTGACTTGTCGGAACGCTTCAAGCTCAACCTCAACATCGTGGTGTCGGCAGACCATGCCGAATCCTTCGGACTGGTGAAGGCCGGCAAGGCCGATGCGTTCGCGACCGATGACGTGCTGCTGTACGGCCTGATCGCGGAGGACAAGGCGGCCACCAAGGGCCCGAGCGACTACCAGGTGGTGGGCGACTTTCTCTCGTACGACCCGTACGGCGTGATGTATCGCAAGAACGACCAGCAGATGGCGCGGGTGGTCAACGAGGCTTTCGAGACGTTGGCTCAAGATGGCGAAATCCAGCGCCAGTACAAGCGCTGGTTCCTCCGCAAGCTGCCATCGGGCATCAGCCTGGACCTCGCCATGAGCCCGCAGCTCGAGACCATCCTGCAGACCATGGCGGTCAAGTCGGAATAAAAGAAGAAGCTACCTGAACGCTGTCACACGCGGCCCGCACCGGCAACGGTTGCGGGCCTTTTTTTTGGGCGCTTGGGACGGGACTGCGCTCAGGCCGCGTCGGCCAGTTCGTCGGCGCGCGCCTGTGCCGCAGAGAAATCCAGATCGCCCGAATAGATCGCGCGACCGCAGATCACGCCTTCGACGCCGTCCGGCTCGACCGCGCAGAGCATCTCGATGTCGGCCATGTTCGACAGGCCGCCCGACGCGATCACCGGGATCGTCAGCGCTTGCGCCAGGCGCACCGTCGCCTCGATGTTGATGCCCGAGAGCATGCCGTCGCGACCGATGTCGGTGTAGATGATCGATTCGACGCCGTAGTCTTCGAACTTCTTGCCGAGGTCGGAGACTTCATGGCCGGTGAGCTTGCTCCAGCCATCGGTGGCGACCTTGCCGTCCTTGGCATCGAGGCCGACGATGATGTGGCCGCCGAAGGCGCTGCAGGCGTCCTTGAGGAACCCCGGGTTCTTGACCGCGGCGGTGCCGATGATCACGTAGCGCAGGCCGTCGTCGATGTAGCGCTCGATGGTGTCGAGGTCGCGGATGCCGCCGCCGAGTTGCACCGGGATTTCGTCGCCCACGGCGCGCAGGATCGAACGGATGGCGGCGTGGTTCTGCGGCTTGCCGGCAAAGGCGCCGTTCAGGTCGACCAGGTGCAAGCGGCGCGCGCCGGCTTCGAGCCACTTGCGCGCCATCGCGGCCGGGTCTTCACTGAAGATGGTGGACTGGTCCATGTCGCCCTGCTTGAGGCGAACACAGTGACCGTCCTTGAGATCGATGGCGGGAATCAGCAGCATGGCAAGGCAACCCGGAGGGAGGCTTTAGGGGTTCCAGTGGAGGAAGTTGCGGTAGAGCTGCAACCCGTGGTCGGCACTCTTTTCAGGGTGGAACTGGGTCGCAAAAATATTATCGCGCGCGATGGCCGCCGTAAAGCGCGAACCATAGTCGGCTTCGCCGACGCTGTGCTTCGCATCAGCAGGGCGCGCGTAGAAACTGTGCACGAAATAGAAGTAGCTGTTGTCGGGCACGCCGGCCCACACGGGGTGCGGTTGCGCCTGCACGACCTGGTTCCAGCCCATCTGGGGCACCTTGAAGCGGCTGCCGTCGGGCTGGGTGCGGCCGGCGAGATCGAACTTGACGACGCGGCCCGGGATCAGCCCGAGGCCATCGGTCGGGCCTTCGTCGCTGGACGACAGCAGCATCTGCATGCCGACGCAGACGCCGAACAGCGGCTTGCTGGCAGCCGCTTCGAGCACCGACTCCTGCAGGCCCGAATCGCGCAACTCGCGCATGCAGTCCGGCATCGCGCCCTGCCCCGGCAGCACCACGCGGGTGGCCTTGCGCACCACTTCGGGGTCCGACGTGACGAAGACCTGCACGCCGACCTGGTCGGCCGCATGCTGCACGGCCTGCGAAACGGAGCGCAGGTTGCCCATGCCGTAGTCCACGACCGCGACGGTGTTTGCGACTGAATTCATGGCGTGAAGCGCAGGCGGGACGATCGCTGCAAACCGGACAAGCTGGAAACTTTCAGAGGGAGCCCTTGGTCGAGGGAATGACGCCGGCGGAACGCGGATCGAGTTCGAGCGCGCCGCGCAAGGCGCGTGCAAAGGCCTTGAACACGGTTTCGCACTGGTGGTGCGCGTTCACACCCTTGAGGTTGTCGATGTGCAGCGTGACCAGGGCATGGTTGGCAAAACCCTGGAAGAACTCGTAGGTGAGCTGGCTGTCGAAGGTGCCGATCATGCCGCTGGTGAAGGGCACGTGCATTTCCAGGCCCGGGCGGCCGGAAAAATCGATCACCACTCGGCTCAGCGCCTCGTCGAGCGGCACGTAGGCGTGGCCGTAGCGGCGGATCCCCTTCTTGTCGCCAACCGCCTTGAAGACCGCCTGGCCCAGCGTGATGCCGACGTCCTCGACCGTGTGGTGGCCGTCGATGTGCAGGTCGCCCTCGCAGTCGATGTCGAGGTCGATCAGGCCGTGGCGGGCGATCTGGTCGAGCATGTGGTCGAAGAAGCCGATGCCGGTGGACAGCTTGGCCTTGCCGCTGCCGTCCAGATTGACGCTGACGGTGATTTTTGTTTCGGCGGTGTTGCGGGCGACGGTCGCGGTGCGCGCGCCGGCCGCAACGACTGCCTCGGGTGCCGTGGGGGTATTCATAAGGATGCTTCGAGCGCTGTCATCATCCGCGCATTTTCGTCGGATGTCCCGACCGTCAAGCGCAGGCAGTTGGCCAGCAAGGGGTGCATTCTAGAAACGTTCTTGATGAGCACGCCGTGCGCCTTCATTCCGTCAAAGGTCTTTGCTGCATCGGGCACGCGGATCAGCACCATGTTGGCGTCGCTCGGCCAGTGCTTGACGGCCTCCATGCGGCCGAGCGCCTGCAGGATGCGCGCACGCTCCTCGCGGATCTGCGCGGCCTGCGAGTCGAACACATCCGCATGCTCGAGCGCGAACAGCGCGCACTCGCAATTGAGCACGCTGATGTTGTAGGGCGGGCGCACCTTGTCGATTTCGGCGATGAGCGCCGACGGCCCCATGAGGTAGCCGAGCCGCACGCCCGCCAGGCCGAATTTGCTCAGCGTGCGCATCAGCAGCACATGGCTGTGCTGCGCGGCCTTGCCGACGTAGCTCTTGCCGGCGAATGGCTGGTAGGCCTCGTCGATGACGACCAAGCCGCCCTGCTCGCCTTGCGCCGCGATGATGCGGTCGATGACGGCTTCGTCCCACAGGTTGGCGGTCGGGTTGTTGGGGTACGCGAGGTAGACGATGGCCGGCTTTTCCTGCGCGATGTCGGCGAGCATGGCAGCTTCGTCGAGTTCGAAATCGGCCGTGAGCGGCACGCCGACGAACTTCAAGCCCTGCAGTTGCGCGCTCATCGCGTACATCACGAAGCCCGGCACCGGCGCCATGACGGTGGCGCCCGGCAGGTCGCAGGCGATGGCCAGCAGGGAGATCAATTCGTCGGAGCCATTGCCCAGCATCAGGTCGAAACCTTCGGGCATCCCGGCATGGGCGGCGAGTCCGCGCTTGAGGTCGTTGCCACGATCCCCGGGGTAGCGGTTGAGTGCGAGCGCGCCGAGACGCTGGCCCAACTCGGCCTGCAGCGCGGGCGGCAGGCTGAAGGGGTTTTCCATCGCGTCGAGCTTGAGCAATCCGCGTGCGTCCTGCACGGCATAGGCGTGCATGGATTGGACGTCGGCGCGGATGCGGCCGAGCGCGCCGGCGTGGGTCTGGGGAGCGTTCATGTCAGTGTTCAATGGGTGCAGCGGTAGCTGTTTTGCAGTGCATTCGACATGACCAGTTGCACCGGCATGTCCGCCTCGTAGCTGTCGGCGTTGCGGGCGAGTTCGCCCTGGTAGAGGGAGCGGGCCATGGCCGGTTCCAGGCGGCGGCCTTCGACGCAGAACAGGGGTTTCTGGCCGCTGCGCCGCTCGGCATCACTCGCCTCGCGCAGCCCTTCGAGCACGCCGACGAGGTAGTAGCCCGCGTAGGCCTTGCCGTCCTTTTCCGTGGCTTCGAGCGTGCGCATTTCGCGGATCGACATGGCATGCGTCACGGCGCCGCCCGCCAGCAGCGTCCACAGGACGGCCGCGCGAAATGCGGGACGGCAGCGTGCGAGCGAAGCGCGGGCAAAGATGCTCATGAATGTTCGATCGGATTCTCGATGGCCGGATCAGTTTCGCTGGCAAGGCGACGATGCGTAGCGCCTATTCCCTTGCGGATGGTGGAATCAGTTCGAGCCGCATTTCGGCCGCGCGTGCGTGGGCCTGAAGCCCCTCGCCGTAGGCCAGTTCCGCCGCGATCGGGCCCAGCACCTTGGCACCCTGCGCGCTGACCTCGATCAGGCTGGAACGCTTCTGGAAGTCGTAGACGCCCAGCGGCGACGAGAAGCGCGCCGTACCCGAGGTCGGCAGCACGTGGTTCGGGCCCGCGCAGTAGTCGCCCAGGCTCTCGCTCGTGAAGGCGCCGAGGAAGATCGCGCCGGCGTGCTTCAGCAACGGCTCCCAGCGGTACGGCTCCTGGCTGCTGACTTCCAGATGCTCTGGCGCGATGCGGTTGCTGATGGCGCAGGCCTCTTCCATGTCGCGCGTCTGGATCAGCGCGCCGCGGCCGTTGAGCGAGGCAGTGATGATGTCGGCGCGCGGCATCTGCGGCAGCAGCTTGTCGATGGAGGCCTGCACCGCGTCGATGTAGGCCGCGTCAGGGCACAGCAGGATGCTCTGCGCCAGCTCGTCGTGCTCGGCCTGGCTGAACAGGTCCATGGCCACCCAGTCGGGCGGGGTGCTGCCGTCGGCCAGCACCAGGATCTCGCTCGGGCCGGCGATCATGTCGATGCCCACGGTGCCGAAGACGCGGCGCTTGGCGGCAGCCACGTAGGCGTTTCCAGGGCCGGTGATCTTGTCGACGGCGGGAATGGTTTCGGTGCCGTAGGCCAGGGCCGCGACGGCCTGCGCGCCGCCGATGGTGAAGGCGCGCGACACGCCGGCCACGAAGGCGGCGGCCAGCACCAGCACGTTGCGCTCGCCCTTGGCCGAGGCGGCGGCACCGGAGCCACCGGTCGCCACGCTGCCCTTGGCCGGGGTCGGCACGACCATGATGATCTCGCCGACGCCGGCCACGTGGGCCGGGATCGCGTTCATCAGCAGGCTCGACGGATAGGCGGCCTTGCCGCCCGGCACGTAGATGCCGACGCGGTCCAGCGGCGTCACCTTCTGGCCCAGCAGCGTGCCGTCGGCATCGCGGTAGGTCCAGCTTTCGCCGCTCGCCTTCTTCTGGGCCTCGTGGTAGCTGCGCACGCGTGCCGCCGCCGCCTGCAAGGCATCGCGCTGCGCCTGCGGCAGGGAGTCGAAGGCTTCCTTGAAATCGGCCTGCGTGAGTTCCAGGTCGCCCACCGTCGCTGCCTCGAGGCCGTCAAAGCGGCGCGTGTACTCGAGCACCGCTGCGTCGCCGCGCTTCTGCACATCGGCCAGCACGTCGGCGACCACCTTCTCGATGGCCGCATCGTCATCTGCGGACCAATGCAGCCGCGCCTTGAACTCGGCCTCGAAGCTGGCCGAAGTCGTGGAAAGACGGAGAGGAGCGGCTGTCAGGGTCATGGCGTCAGGAGGGCTGGATGGCAGACGCGAAGGCGTCGATGATGCGGCGGATCGGCTCGCGCTTGAGCTTGAGCGCGGCCTGGTTGACGACCAGGCGGGCGCTGATGTCCATGATGCGCTCGACCTCGACCAGGTGATTGGCCCGCAGCGTGTTGCCGGTCGAGACGATGTCGACGATGGCGTCGGCCAGCCCGGTGAGCGGCGCGAGTTCCATGCTGCCGTAGAGCTTGATCAGGTCGACGTGCACGCCCTTGGTGGCGAAGTGGTCGCGCGCGATGGCGACGAACTTGGTCGCAATCTTCAGGCGCGCGCCCTGGCGCACCGCGTGGGCATAGTCGAAATCCTCTCGCGCGGCCACACTCATGCGGCAGGCGGCGATCTTGAGGTCCAGCGGCAGGTAGAGGCCGGCCGTGCCGTGCTCGATCATGGTGTCGAGGCCGGTCACGCCCAGGTCGGCGCCGCCCCACTGCACATAGGTCGGCACGTCGGAGGCGCGCACCAGCAGCACGCGCACGTCGGGCTGCGAGGTCGGCAGGATCAGCTTGCGCGACTTCTCCGGGTCCTCGGTGACCTCGATGCCGGCGGCCGCCAGCAGCGGCAGCGTCTCGTCGAAGATGCGGCCCTTGGACAGGGCGATCGTGATGGTCATGCGGTGACTCTTTCGCTGATGCGCTCGATCTCCGCGCCGATGCCGCGCAGCTTGGCTTCCATGCGGTCGTAGCCACGGTCGAGGTGGTAGATGCGGTCGACCAGCGTCTCGCCGTCGGCCACCAGGCCGGCGATGACCAGGCTGGCCGAGGCGCGTAGGTCGGTCGCCATCACGGTTGCGCCCGACAACTGTTGCACGCCCTCGACCACGGCCACCTTGCCGTCGTGCTGGATGCGGGCGCCGAGGCGCAGCATTTCGTCGACGTGCATGAAGCGGTTCTCGAAGATGGTCTCGGTCACCGTCGAGGTGCCGGTCGAGATTGCGTTGAGCGCCATGAACTGCGCCTGCATATCGGTCGGGAAGCCCGGGTATTCGGTGGTGCGGAAGCTTTGCGCCTTGAGGCGGCCGGAGGCTTTCACGCGCACGCCGCCCTCCACTGCCGTCACAGTCGCACCGGCTTCGATGAGTTTCTCGATCACGGCTTCCATGTGCTCGGCGCGCGCATGGCGCAGCAGCACGTCGCCGCCGGCCGCCGCCACTGCGCAGAGGAAGGTTCCGGCCTCGATGCGGTCGGCCACGACGCGGTGCGTGCAGCCGTGCAGGCGCTCCACACCCTGGACGTGGATTCGGCTGCTGCCATGGCCTTCGATTTTCGCGCCCATCGAGATCAGCATCTCGGCCAGGTCGGGGATCTCCGGCTCCTGAGCGGCGTTCTCGAGGACTGTCTCGCCTTCGGCCAGCGCGGCGGCCATGAGGAAGTTCTCGGTGCCGGTGACAGTGACCATGTCGGTCGTGATGCGGGCGCCATGCAGGCGCTTTCCGCCCCCGCGCACGCCAGCCACCATGTAGCCGTGTTCGACCGAGATGTCCGCACCCATGGCCTGCAGGCCCTTGATGTGCTGGTCCACCGGACGCGAGCCGATTGCGCAGCCGCCGGGCAACGACACGCGGGCCCTGCCGAAGCGCGCCAGCAGCGGGCCCAGCGCGAGCACGGAGGCGCGCATGGTCTTGACCAGTTCGTAGGGCGCCTCGGGGTTGTGCAGTGGGCCGGCGTCGATGCGGACCGTGCCGTTGTCATCGCGCTCGGCCGTCACGCCCATGTTGCGCAGCAACTTCAGCATGGTCGACACGTCTTGCAGGCGCGGCACGTTGTGCAGCGTGACCGGCTCGTCGGTCAGCAGCGCGGCGCACAACTCGGGCAGCGCGGCGTTCTTGGCGCCTGAAATCAGCACCTCGCCGCTGAGCTTGCGCCCGCCGCGAATCAACAATTTGTCCATCAGGAATCCAGGGAGTGGCCGAAAGGGCCCGGTACTATTTCTGCGCCGCCCATTCGGCCGGCGTGTAGGTCTTCATCGAGAGCGCATGCACTTCGTCGGTGTGCATTTTCGCACCGAGGGTGGCGTAGACCTTCTGGTGTCGCTTGATCGCGCGCTGGCCCTCGAACTCGGCCGACACGATGGTCGCGAACCAATGCCGGCCGTCGCCTTCGAGCGAAAGGTGTTCGCACGGCAGGCCGGCGGCGATGATGGCTTTGAGTTCTTCAGCAGTCATGGTGATACGAGTTCAATGGAAAGCGCCCCTTTACCGGCCGATCCGAGGCGCGGGTACGCCCCCAGCGAGAGGATGGGAGTTGCGCACAGAAAGCGCAGCGACGAGGGGCGCGCCATGTTCAGCCACGAATCTTGTAGCCGATGCGCAGCAGGTGAACCGCCACCGCGCTCACGAACAGCCAGGCCGTGCCCACGATCCCGAAGCTCAGCCACGGCGACGCATCGCTCACACCGAAGAAGCCGTAGCGGAACCCGTCGATCATGTAGAAGAACGGATTCAGGTGGCTGACCTTCTGCCAGAACGGCGGCAGCGAGCCGATCGAATAGAACACGCCGGACAGGAAGGTCATCGGCATGATCAGGAAGTTCTGGAACACCGCCATCTGGTCGAACTTTTCGGCCCAGAGACCGGCGATGAGGCCCAGTGTGCCGAGCATCGCGGCGCCCAGGAAGGCGAAGACGACGATCCACAGCGGCGCGACGAAATCCGGCATCGCGAAGAACATGGTCACGGCAAACACGCCGATGCCCACCGCCAGCCCCCGGATGATCGACGACCCGACATAGGCCAGGAACCAGCCCCAATGCGACAGCGGCGTGAGCAGCACGAACACGAGGTTGCCCATGATCTTGCTCTGGATGATCGAGGACGAACTGTTGGCGAAGGCGTTCTGCAGCACGCTCATCATCACCAGGCCGGGCACCAGGAACGCCGTGTAACCCACGGTGCCGTACACCGTCACGCGGCCTTCGAGCACATGGCCGAACACCATGAGGTACAGCAGCGCCGTCAGCACCGGCGCGCCGACGGTCTGGAAGCCGACCTTCCAGAATCGCAGCGTTTCCTTGTAGAGCAGCGCGCGCCAACCCGTGACGGCCATCATCAGAGGGCCTCCAGACTGGCCAATTGCGCTTTCACGGGGCGCGAGATCTGCACGAAGTTATTCATCGCGCCACCTCCAGCGGCGTCTGCTCGCCCGCCATCAGGTCGATGAACACGTCTTCCAGATCCGCCTTGCGCATCTCGACGTCTTCCACCGCCACGCCGGCTTCGCGGATCGAGGCCAGCAATTGCTCCACCTCGAGCGCGTTGCGCGCCGGCAGTTGCACGATGCGCCCGGTGATGCGGGCGTGTTGCGCGATGGCCCAAGGCAGATCGCCATCGGTCTTGAAGCGCAGCACATTGCTGTGCGCGCCGCTCAGCAAGGCACTGGTGCTGTCGAGCGCGATCACGCGGCCCAGCTTCAGCATCGCGATGCGATTGCACAGCGCCTCGGCTTCTTCCAGGTAGTGCGTGGTCAGCAGCACCGTGCTGCCCTGCTTGTTGAGCTTGGCGACGAACTGCCACAGCGTCTGCCGCAACTCGACGTCGACACCGGCAGTAGGCTCGTCCAGCACGATCACCGGCGGCTTGTGCACCAGGGCCTGCGCCACCAGCACACGCCGCTTCATGCCGCCAGAAAGCTGTCGCATGTTGGCCGAGGCCTTGTTGGTCAGCCCGAGGCTTTGCAGCAACTCGTCGATCCAGGCCTCGTTGTTGCGGATGCCGAAATAGCCCGACTGGATGCGCAGCGACTCGCGCACGTTGAAGAAAGGGTCGAACACCAGCTCCTGCGGCACGATGCCAAGCTGGCGTCGCGCCTGCGCATAGTCGCGCTGCACGTCGAAACCGTGCACGCTGATGCTGCCCGCCGTGGGCCGCGACAGCCCGGCAAGCATGCTGATGAGGGAAGTCTTGCCGGCGCCATTGGGACCGAGCAAGCCGAAGAATTCGCCCTCTTCGATCTGGAAGGAAACCTCATCGACCGCGCGCAGGCCCGATTTGCCTTGGGCCCGTTGCTGACGTGAGGGGGGATAGGTCTTGGAGACCGATTGGAACGAGATCGCGGGCATGGGAGCCCACGATTTTATGCTGCGCCCGGTTTTCTCAGGGTGCAGCCGGCAAAAGGCCTGCAACGCCGTACAGCGCGGCCAACTCGCGCAGCCTGGACGGCAAGCCCTTCACCGCAAAGCCGCGCCCTGCCGCGCTGGCCTCGCGGCGGCATTCGAGAAGCACTGCGATGGCCGAAGAATCGAACTGCTTCAGCGCGCTGGCGTCCACCACCGTCACCGAGTCATGGGTGGCCGCCTGCCCCTGCTGCAGCATGCGCAGGCAGGCCGGGGCGTCGTCGTGCAGGAGGCGGGTCGGCAGCACCAGCATGGTCGTCAGCTCTTGGCGCTGTTGCCCTTGTTGCGCGCGGCCAGTGCAGCGATCAGGCCGTCGATGCCCTTGCTGTTGATCTCCTGGGCAAACTGGGTGCGGTAGGTGTCGACGAGCCAGATGCCCATCACGTTGAGGTTGTAGATCTTCCAGCCACTGCCCTCGCCGGGAGTCTTTTCGAGCCGGTAGTCGAGCTGGATCGGCTCGCCGCCGCCAGCGCCGCGGACCTCGGTGCGCACCAGCACTTCCTTCTCGTCTGCCGAACCGCGGAACGGCTTCACGGTCACGTTCTGGTCGGTCACCTGATCGAGCGCGCCAGCGTAGGTGCGCACCAGCAGCAGCTTGAACTCTTCCTGCAGGCGCTTCTGCTGCTCGGGCGTGGCCGTGCGCCAGGCCTGGCCGACGGCCGAGGCCGTCATGCGCTGGAAGTTCAGGTTCGGCATGACCTTGGCATCGACCAGCGCCATGATCTTGTTGATGTCGCCGGCCTTGATCGACTTGTCGTTGCGGATCATGTCGAGCACCTCGGTCGTGAGGCGCTTGACCAGCGCGTCGGGCGCCTCATCGGCGGCGCGGGCGGGGCGCATGTAAACGGCCGCCCCACTGAACAACACCGCACTGGTCAAGGCAAAACGACCGAATGCGCGGCGTTTCAGAATCTGGTTCATCTGGTAATTCCTTCTTCTCAAAGCGGGCCACAAGGGGCCCTAACGCATCAGAGCGACGCCCGGCAGACACAGTTCCCGCAAAACGCAAAGGCTCGCCCGCAACCAAACGCCAGCGACATGGGATCAACGACCGCGGCCGTCATCTTCGTCGTCGTTGCTTGGCTTGCCGTCGTCCACGTCGGCTTGGCGGCGCTGCAGCCAGATGTCGCGCGTGAACGAATATTTGTCGAGCGCGGCATCGCCCAGGAACTGGCTGGCGCGCAGGAATTGTGCACGCGCATCCACCACGCGGATGATGTAGCTGATATCGCGCGCCGCCACCGGCCGAATCGCCGCCACGCCGTCGCCGTTGAGGTCCACCAGCAACGCCGCGGTATCGCGCACCGTCGACGGACCGAGCACCGGCAACATGATGTAGGGGCCGGGCGGCACGCCCCAGCGGCCCAGGGTCTGGCCGAAGTCTTCCCGGTGCCGCTCGATGCCGAGCTCGGTGGCGACGTCGAGAATGCCGCCAAGCCCGAACACAGTGTTCACGTTCAGACGCATGAAGGTCTGGGCACTGTGCTCCGCCCGCAATTGCATCACGCTGTTGGCAAAGTTCCAGACGTCTCCGATGTTGTTGAAGAAGTTACCCACGCCGGTGCGGACAGGCTGCGGCAGCGCTGCTCGGTAGGCCCTGGCCGCGGGTATTAGCACGGCCTCATCGAGGGCGTCGTTGAAGCGGAACACAGCGCGATTGAATGGCTCGAACGGATCGACGGGGCTGGTGGTCTGGCCGCTGGCATAGCCCGCCATCAACGCGAAGCCGACCGCTGCGCCGGCAAGGCGAATGCGACCGGCCATCTTTCGGACGGCGCTGCATGGGACGGGACTGCGTTTCATTTCTTGCTGTTGTTCTGCTGCGAGCCTTCGGCCGCCTTGCTGTAGAGGAACTGGCTGATCAGGTTCTCCAGCACGACCGCCGACTGTGTGGCCGTGATCGTGTCACCAGGCTGCAACGTCTTTTCCTCGGCACCCGCCTCGATCCCGATATATTGCTCGCCCAGCAGGCCGCTGGTCAGGATCTTGAGCGAGCTGTCCTTCGGGAAACTGTAACGAGTTTGCAGGGCCAGCGTGACGGTGGCCTGGTAATTCTTGTCATCGAAGGCGATGGCGTCGACCCGGCCCACCACGACGCCCGCGCTCTTGACCGCGGTCTGGGGCTTGAGGCCGCCAATGTTGTCGAAGCGCGCCTTGACCGAGTAGGTCTTCTGGAAATTGACGCTCAGCAGGTTGGCCGATTGCAAGGCGAGGAACAGCAATGCCGCCGCGCCGATCAGCACGAACAGGCCGACCCAGATGTCTTTGTTGGAGCGTTGCATTTACTTCCTCCCTCCTAAATGTTGAACATCATCGCGGTCAGCAGGAAATCCAGCCCCAGCACGGTGAGGGATGCCATCACCACCGTTCGTGTGGTAGCGCGCGAAACGCCCTCGGGTGTCGGTTGCGCCTCATAACCTTGCAGCAACGCGATGAAAGTGACAGTGAATCCGAACACGATGCTCTTGATCACGCCATTGCCGACATCGCGCCACACGTCCACGCCGCCTTGCATCTGGCCCCAGAACGAGCCTGCATCGACGCCCAGCATGACCACGCCGACGATGTAGCCGCCGATCACACCAACCGCGCTGAACACCGCCGCCAGCAGCGGCATGGTGATGACGCCCGCCCAGAACCGCGGCGCGAGGATGCGCACCACTGGATCGACGGCCATCATCTCCATGGCGCTGAGTTGCTCGCCGGCCTTCATGAGGCCGATCTCCGCCGTGAGCGATGTGCCTGCGCGACCCGCGAACAGCAGCGCAGCCACCACCGGGCCGAGCTCTCGCACCAGGCCCAGCGCCACCAGCAGACCAAGCGCTTCGGCCGATCCGTAGCGCTGCAAGGTGTAGTAGCCCTGCAGCCCCAGTACGAAACCGACGAAAAGCCCCGACACCGCAATGATCGCGAGCGAATAGTTGCCGAGGAAATGGATCTGGTCCCGCACCAGGCCGAAGCGCCGGAATGCCTTGGCGCCGGGCCCGAGCAGCCGCACGAACAACCCGGCCGCATGGCCGATGTTCGCGAGCTTGCTCCGCACGGCGAAGCCGATGTCGGAAGGTCGCCACCAACTCATCGATGCCCCCGCGACTGGCAGGTCCTGTCGCTCATGCACGACCTCCTTGCGAGTCGCCAAAGTCGTCGGCCACGCTGACTCCAGGGTAGTGAAAACGAACCGGGCCGTCCGGCAATGCGTTCACGAACTGGTGCACCAAGGGGTCTTCGCTCTTGCGCACCTCGTCCGGTCGGCCCTGCGCGGCGATGCCACCGTTGGCCAGCACGATCACGTGATCGGCGATGCGGAAGGTTTCCTCGAGGTCGTGCGACACGATGATGCTGGTCAGGCCGAGCGTGTCGTTGAGTTGGCGGATCAGGCGCGCCGCGGTGCCGAGGGAGATCGGGTCGAGGCCGGCGAAAGGCTCGTCGTACATGACCAGATCGGGGTCGAGTGCGATCGCGCGGGCCAGCGCCACGCGCCGCGCCATGCCGCCCGACACCTCGCTGGGCATCAGGTCGCGCGCGCCGCGCAGGCCGACCGCGTCGAGCTTCATGAGCACGATGTCGCGCACAAGGGCCTCGGGCAACCGGGTGTGCTCACGCAATGGAAAGGCGACGTTGTCCAACACGCTCATGTCCGTGAACAGCGCACCGAACTGGAACAGCATGCCCATGCGGCGCCGCGCCGCATAGAGTGCGGTCGGCGCCATCTTGCCGACGTCCTGGCCGTCGAAAAGCACCTGCCCGCCCTGTGCACGCTGCTGGCCACCGACAAGACGCAACACGGTTGTCTTGCCGCCGCCGGACGCACCCATGAGCGCGGTCACCTTGCCCCGTGGCACGCTGAAGGACACCCCGCTCAGGATGACGCGCGCGCCATAGCCGAACGTGACGTCCTTGAATTCGATCAGTGGTGGGGGTGTAGTGCTCATGAAACAGAAAAGCCGGGAACCCTCTCAGGCATCCCGGCTCAGCGGCCCCCTATGATAAATGAACCATGGGGCGGAGCTTCCCAAGTCGATTTGGCGCTGCCCTCTCGACTGGACTCCCCCCTGGGGAGCGGGCCGGGTGCAGCCCGGCCCTGGGGGCTTGGTAGCGGTCAACGCGGCAGGTCGCTGTACCCCATGAGGAACTCGTCCACGGCCCGCGCGCCCTGCCGGCCTTCGCGGATGGCCCAGACCACCAACGACTGGCCGCGACGGATGTCACCCGCAGCAAACACCTTCGGCACGTTGGTCGCGTAGCCGCCGGTGAACTCCACCGTCGCCTTGGCATTGCCGCGCGCATCCTTCTCGACACCGAAGGCATCCAGCACGCTCGCGACCGGGCTCACGAAGCCCATGGCCAGCAGCACCAGGTCGGCCTTGAGGATCTTCTCGCTGCCGGCGACCTCGACCATCTTGCCGTCCTTCCATTCGACGCGAACGGTCTTCAGGCCGGTGACCTTGCCCTTGTCGCCGATGAATTCCTTGGTCGAGATGGCGAACTCACGCTCGCAGCCTTCTTCATGGCTGGAGCTGGTGCGCAGCTTGATCGGCCAGTAGGGCCAGGTCATCGGGCGGTTTTCTTCCTCGGGCGGCTGCGGCATCACCTCGAACTGCGTGACGCTGACGGCGCCGTGGCGGTTGCTGGTGCCGACGCAGTCGGAGCCGGTGTCGCCGCCGCCGATCACGATGACATGCTTGCCGTCGGCGCGGATCTGGCCCTTGACCTTGTCGCCCGCGTTGACCTTGTTCTGCACCGGCAGGAATTCCATCGCGAAATGGATGCCGTCGAGGTCGCGACCGGGCACAGGCAGGTCGCGCGACTGCTCGGCGCCGCCGGTCAGCAGCACGGCGTCGAATTCCTTGTCGAGTTGCTCGGGCGTGATGGTTTCCTTGGCCCAGTTGATGACCTTGGAGCCCTTGCCGAGCGGATCCTTCGCGGCACCGACCATCACGCCGAGGCGGAAGGTCACGCCCTCGGCTTTCATCTGCTCGACGCGGCGATCGATGTGCGACTTCTCCATCTTGAAGTCCGGGATGCCGTAGCGCAGCAGGCCGCCGACGCGGTCGTTCTTCTCGAACAGCGTCACGTCATGGCCGACACGCGCGAGTTGCTGCGCCGCCGCCATGCCGGCCGGGCCGGAGCCGACCACGGCAACCTTCTTGCCGGTCTTGATGCGGGCCGGACGCGCCTCGACCCAGCCTTCGTCCCAGGCGCGGTCGATGATCGCGTGCTCGATCGACTTGATGCCGATGGCGTCGTCGTTCACGTTCAGCACACAGGCCGCTTCGCACGGGGCGGGGCAGATGCGGCCGGTGAACTCGGGGAAGTTGTTGGTCGAGTCCAGCACCGCGAAGGCGCTTTGCCAGTCGTCGCGGTAGACCAGGTCGTTGAAGTCCGGAATGATGTTGTTGACCGGGCAGCCGCTGTTGCAGAAGGGCGTGCCGCAGTCCATGCAGCGCGCACCCTGCACCTTCGCTTGCGCCGGCGTCAGGCCGACGACGAATTCCTTGTAGTGCTTGACACGCTCGTCGACAGGCTTGTAGCCCTCCTCGATGCGCTCATGCTCCATGAAGCCGGTGATTTTTCCCATCGTGAATCCTTTTACACCCCCGTTGCTTGCTCACTTCGTGTAGCCGCCTCCCCCTCAAGGGGGCAACACCAACGGCCCGGCAAAGCCGGTTCCATGGTGTTTCCCGAAGGGGTCGAGGCAGTTGCATCGGATGTGGGCCGCGGGGTTGTCTTGTTTAGTTGATCTTCAAAACGAAAGCTGGAACGCTCAGACCTTGGCCGGCTTGCGCGTGGCATGCGGCTCCAGGCCGGCATGCGCATCGTTGCCGCTGCTCGCGAGTTCGACCTGGCGGTCGTGGATCTCGGCGAGGGCGCGCTTGTATTCGTTCGGGAACACCTTCACGAACCTGGTGCGCGCGGTCGGCCAGTCGTCCAGCAGTTCGCGGGCGCGCTTGCTGCCGGTCCAGCGGTGGTGGTCTTCCAGCAGCTTCTTGAGTTGCGCCTCGTCGGTCTGGCCGGTGTGCCAGATCTTCTTGTGCATGCTCGCGGTCTGCTCGGCGCTGGTCAGCACCTTGTCGAGCGAGACCATCGACAGGTTGCAGCGCGAAGCAAACTGGCCGTCCTCGTCGTAGACGAAGGCCACGCCGCCGCTCATGCCGGCCGCGAAGTTGCGGCCGGTCTTGCCGAGCACCGCGACCGTGCCGCCGGTCATGTATTCGCAACCGTGGTCGCCCGTGCCTTCGACCACCGCCGTGGCGCCCGACAGGCGCACCGCGAAGCGCTCGCCCGCTACGCCGCAGAAGTACGCTTCACCGGTGGTCGCGCCGTACATGACGGTGTTGCCCACGATGGTGTTGCGTACCGCCTCGCCGCGGAAGTCCAGGCTCGGACGCACGACGATGCGGCCGCCCGACAGGCCCTTGCCGGTGTAGTCGTTGGCATCGCCGATCAGGTAGAGCGTGATGCCGCGCGCCAGGAAGGCGCCGAAGGACTGGCCGCCCGTGCCTTCGAGCTGGATGCGGATCGAATCGTCCGGCAGGCCTTCGGGATGCACGCGGGTCAGCGCCCCCGACAGCTTGGCGCCGACGGTGCGGTTGACGTTGCGCGCCACCTCGATGAACTGCACCTTCTCGCCCTTGTCGATGGCCGCGCGCGACTTCTCGATGAGCTTGGTGTCGAGGTTGTGTTCGAGGCCGTGGTCCTGGTTCTCGACATGGAAGCGCGGCACGTCGGCCGGCACTTCCGGCAGCGCGAAGAGGCGGCTGAAGTCCAGGCCGCTGGCCTTCCAGTGCTGGATGCCCTTCTTCATGTCGAGCAGGTCGGCGCGGCCGATCATGTCGTCGAACTTGCGGATGCCCAGCTGCGCCATGATCTGGCGCACTTCCTCGGCGATGAAGAAGAAGTAGTTGACGACGTGCTCGGGCTTGCCGGAGAACTTCTTGCGCAGGATCGGGTCCTGCGTGGCCACGCCCACCGGGCAGGTGTTCAGGTGGCACTTGCGCATCATGATGCAGCCTTCGACGATCAGCGGCGCCGTGGCGAAGCCGAACTCGTCAGCACCGAGCAACGCGCCGATGGCGACGTCGCGGCCGGTCTTCATCTGGCCGTCGGCCTGCACGCGCACACGGCCGCGCAGGCGGTTCAGCACCAGCGTCTGCTGGGTCTCCGCCAGGCCGATTTCCCACGGACCGCCCGCGTGCTTGATCGACGACCACGGCGATGCGCCGGTGCCGCCGTCATGGCCCGCGATCACGATGTGGTCGCTCTTGCACTTGGTCACGCCCGCGGCCACCGTGCCCACGCCCACTTCGCTGACCAGCTTGGTGCTGATGCTGGCATGCGGTGCGACGTTCTTCAGGTCGTGGATCAGTTGCGCGAGGTCTTCGATCGAGTAGATGTCGTGGTGCGGCGGCGGGCTGATGAGGCCCACGCCCGGGACCGAGTAACGCAGTGCGCCGATGTAGTTCGACACCTTGCCGCCCGGCAACTGGCCGCCCTCGCCGGGCTTCGCGCCCTGCGCCATCTTGATCTGGATCTGGTCGGCCGAGGTCAGGTACTCGGCCGTGACGCCGAAGCGGCCTGAGGCGACCTGCTTGATCTTCGAGCGCAGCGAATCGCCGGCCTTCAAAGGCAGGTCGACTTCGACGTTGGCTTCACCGACGACGCTCTTGAGCGTGTCGCCGACCTTGACCGGGATGCCCTTGAGTTCGTTGCGATAGCGCGAAGGATCTTCACCACCCTCGCCCGTGTTGCTCTTGCCGCCGATGCGGTTCATCGCTACGGCCAGCGTCGCATGCGCTTCGGTCGAGATCGAGCCCAGCGACATCGCACCGGTGGCGAAGCGCTTGACGATCTCGGCCGCCGCTTCGACTTCCTCGACGGGAATCGCCTTGGCCGGGTCGAGCTTGAACTCGAACAGGCCACGCAGGGTCATGTGGCGACGGCTTTGGTCGTTGATGATCTGCGCGTATTCCTTGTAGGTGCTCCAGTTGTTGGCGCGCGTGCTGTGTTGCAGCTTGGCGATCGCGTCGGGCGTCCACATGTGGTCTTCACCGCGCGTGCGCCAAGCGTATTCGCCGCCAGCGTCGAGCATGTTGGCCAGCACCGGGTCGTCGCTGAAGGCGGCGGCGTGGGTACGCAGCGTTTCCTCGGCGATCTCGAACACGCCGATGCCTTCGACGCGGCTGGCCGTGCCCGTGAAGTACTTGCCGACGGTGTCGCTGTTCAGGCCGATGGCCTCGAACAGCTGCGCGCCGCAGTAGCTCATGTAGGTGCTCACGCCCATCTTGGACATGATCTTCGACAGGCCCTTGCCGATCGCCTTCACGTAGTTGTAGATCGCCTTCTCGGCCGACAGGTCGCCCGGCAGGTCGGCATGCATCGAGGCCAGCGTTTCCATCGCCAGGTACGGGTGGACGGCTTCCGCGCCGTAGCCCGCCAGCACGCCGAAGTGATGCACTTCGCGGGCGCTGCCGGTCTCGACGACCAGGCCGGCCGTCGTGCGCAGGCCTTCACGCACCAGGTGCTGGTGGATCGCGCTGGAAGCGAGCAACGCCGGGATCGCCACGCGCGTCGCGCTCATGCCGCGGTCGCTGACGATCAGGATGTTGCTGCCGCCCTTGATCGCGTCCACCGCTTCTGCGCACAGCGAGGCCAGCTTGGCTTCGATGCCTTCGCGGCCCCAGTCGGCGGGGTAGCAGATGTCGAGCGTGCTGCTCTTAAACTTGCCCTGCGTGTGCTTCTCGATGTCGCGCAGCTTCGCCATGTCGGTGAAGTCGAGGATCGGCTGCGTGACTTCCAGCCGCATCGGCGGGTTGACCTGGTTGATGTCCAACAGGTTCGGCTTGGGACCGATGAAGCTGTTGAGCGACATCACGATCGCCTCGCGGATCGGGTCGATCGGCGGGTTCGTCACCTGCGCGAACATCTGGCGGAAGTAGTTGTAGAGCGTCTTGTTCTTGCTCGACAAAACGGCCAGCGGGCTGTCGTTGCCCATCGAGCCGATGCCCTCTTCGCCGGCCTGCGCCATCGGGCTCATGAGGAACTTGATGTCTTCCTGCGTGTAGCCGAAGGCTTGCTGGCGGTCCAGCAACGAGACTTCGCTGGCCGGCACTTCGGCGGCCGGCGCCTGCACGTTGTCGAGCTTGATGCGCAGGTTCTCGATCCACTGCTTGTAGGGCTTGGTGTTGACGACGTTGGCCTTGAGCTCCTCGTCGTCGATCATGCGGCCTTGTTCCAGGTCGATGAGGAACATCTTGCCGGGTTGCAGGCGCCACTTGCGCACGATCTTGTGTTCGGGCACCGGCAGCACGCCGGACTCGGACGCCATGATGACCAGGTCGTCATCGGTCACGCAGTAGCGCGAGGGGCGCAGGCCGTTGCGGTCCAGCGTGGCGCCGATCTGGCGGCCGTCTGTGAAGACGATCGAGGCCGGGCCGTCCCACGGTTCCATCATCGCGGCGTGGTATTCGTAGAAGGCGCGACGGCGCTCGTCCATGTTGCCGTGCTGTTCCCACGGCTCGGGGATCATCATCATCACGGCCTGGCTGATCGGGTAGCCGGCCATGGTCATGAGTTCGAGGCAGTTGTCGAAGGTGGCGGTGTCGGACTGGCCGGCGAAGCTGATCGGATAGAGCTTCTTCAGGTCGGCCGCGAGCACGGGCGAGGACATCACGCCTTCGCGGGCCAGCATCCAGTTGTAGTTGCCGCGCACCGTGTTGATTTCGCCGTTGTGGGCGACGTAGCGGTACGGGTGGGCCAGCGGCCACTTGGGGAAGGTGTTGGTCGAGAAGCGCTGGTGCACCAGGCCCAGCGCGGAGACGCAGCGCTCGTCCGACAGGTCCTTGTAGTACACGCCGACCTGGTCGGCCAGCAGCAGGCCCTTGTAGACCACCGTGCGGCTGGACATGCTCGGAACATAGTATTCCTTGCTGTGCTTGAGCGCGAGGTTCTGGATGTTGGCGCTGGCGGTCTTGCGGATGACGTACAGCTTGCGCTCCAGCGCGTCCTGCACGATCACGTCGTTGCCGCGGCCGATGAAGACCTGGCGCAGGATCGGCTCCATCTTCTTGACGACGGGCGACATCGGCATGTCGCTGTCGACCGGCACATCGCGCCAGCCGAGCAGCACCTGGCCTTCGGCCTTGATGGCGCGCTCCATTTCCTGCTCGCAGGCCATGCGCGAGGCATGTTCCTTGGGCAGGAAGATCATGCCGACGCCGTATTCGCCGTAGGGCGGCAAATTCACGCCCTGCTTGCCCATCTCTTCGCGGTAGAGCGCGTCAGGGATCTGGATCAGGATGCCGGCGCCGTCGCCCATCAGCTTGTCGGCACCCACGGCGCCGCGATGATCGATGTTCTCGAGGATCTTGAGTGCTTGCGTGACGATGTCATGGCGCTTCTCACCCTTGATGTGGGCGACGAAGCCGAGGCCGCATGCGTCATGTTCGTTGGCGGACGAATACAGTCCGTGTTGTTCCAGGTGCTGGATTTCTGCATCCGTGGTCATGGGCGCACTCCTTCTTCAATTTTTCGCGGGGAAACGGAGAATATTGCATTGCACAAACAGTGCCAAGAACTTTAATAGGGGTCAGAGTCTGATTAATTTCTGAATCAGATAGTCAACTATTAAATAGGGACATATCAAATTCGATAGCAACCTCCTCAGGATCCACGCGCTTCGCCGGGCGTTTTTATCCAGGCAACTTGAGCGCTTGCGGACGCCGTCCTGCCCGCGCCTTTGTCACGCGGCGCGGGGTCGCAGCCTGCAGTTTCTCGACGAAGGCGGCGTCGCCCGCCGCCCAGCCTTGCAAGGTCGAATCGGTGAGAAGCGTCAGATCCCGGGACGCCACGCCCGCGTGCACCAAATCAGCATAGGCCGCTTCGCGCGCGAAGGGTGTGTTGCCCAAGGTCCAATAGAGCGGATGGGGCGTCAGCAGGCGATCGGCGCGCAGCCCGGCGTAGTGGTTGTGGCTCGACCACGGATACTCGCGCGCCTCATGGACGACACCATCGCGCACCGGATTGAGGTCGATGTAGGCCATGCAGGGCAGCAAATACCGCTCGGCCTGGATCAGCGTGGAGCGGTAACGCCCTTCCCACAGCGTGCCGCTGCGGCCATGCCGGTCGTTGAACCAGCGCACATAGCTGCGGCCGACCGCCTGCATGAACTTCGGCAGACCCTCCACGGTTGAGGGCGTGGCCAGCAAGTGGAAGTGGTTGTCCATGAGCACGTAGGCATGCAGCGCGACGCCGTAGCGGGGCGCGTTCTCGGCAAACAGCGCCAGCATGCGCTCGTGATCCTCGGTGTCGAGAAAGATCGACTGCCGGTTGTTGCCGCGCTGGATCACGTGGTGCGGCTGGTCCGCGAGCGTCAGGCGGGGCAGGCGGGCCATGGCAAGACGCTCAGGCTGGCGTGGCGATCGGCTCCGGCGATTGCGGGGCCTCGGGCAGCGGAAAACGCGTGGGCTGCAACGCGTCGAGGCCGAATTGCGCCAGCAGTTCGCGCAAGCGCTGCGCCGCGCTGGCCTTCCGATGCCCGGTGCGCCGCGCGATGATGAGTTCGTTCTTCATGCTGTGCTCCCAGCCGACCAACTCGGTCACCGTGACCTGGTAGCCATGCGCCTCCAGCAGCAGGCAACGCAGCACGTTGGTGAGTTGGCTACCGATCTCGCGCGTGTGCAGCGGGTGCCGCCACAGCTCGGCCAGCGGCGTGCGCGACAGGGCCAAGGCCTTGCTCTCGCGCAGGCTCGCCGCCAATTCGGCCTGGCAGCACGGCACCAGCACCATGTAGCGCGCGTTCTTCGCCAGCCCGAAAGCGATCGCGTCGTCGGTGGCGGTATCGCAGGCATGCAGCGCGGTGACCACGTCGATCTGCGCGGGCAGTTCCTTCGAATGCGCCGACTCGGCCACGCTGAGGTTCAGGAAGGACATGCGGTCGAAGGCGAGTTGCTTGGCGAGCGCCTTCGATTTCGCGACCAGTTCGGCGCGCGTCTCGATCCCGTAGACATGCCCGCCGCCCAGCGCCTTGAAGAACAGGTCGTAGATGATGAAGCCGAGGTAGGACTTGCCAGCGCCGTGGTCGGCCAGCGTCGCGCCGGCGCCTTCGCCCGGCAGTTCGCGCAGCAGCTTCTCGATGAACTGGAACAGGTGGTAGACCTGCTTCAACTTTCGGCGCGAGTCCTGGTTCAGCCGGCCTTCGCGGGTGAGGATGTGCAGTTCCTTGAGCAACTCGATCGACTGGCCCGGGCGCACTGCATCGGCCAGTTCGGCCTCGGCCTTGAGGGCTTTCGCGGTGGCCTTCATGGCTTGGCGGCCCGGGGGCCGACATCGAGCGCAGCCCATCCATTGGCCCCCAGCTTTTCCAGGGTCTCGATGTTGCGCTCGAAGATGTCTTCCGCTTCAGGGAAGGCATCGACTGCACGGGTCACGCTGTCTTCACGCAGCAGGTGCAGGGTGGCATACGGCGCGCGGTTGGTCGCGTTGCCGATGTCGCCAGGCTCCGTGCCGCCGAACTGGAAACGCGGATGGAAGGTCGCGAGTTGCAGCACGCCCTCGTAGCCGGCGCGCGCAAGCCGGCGCTCTGCACGCGCGGTGAAGTCGTTGAAGTCGAGGAAATCAGGCAAGGTGTTGGGCGCGATCAAAAGCGCAGTGTCGCGCACCGCCGGCACATGTGCGACCAGCGCTGCCGCCTCGGCCAAGAGCGCGTCGAGGAGGCCGCCCTCGCTCTCAGGCAGGTAGACGGCCCAATGGATCTGCTCCTTGACGTGCACCGCCTTGGCGAATGGGCAGAGGTTGAGCCCGATCACGGCGCGCTCCAGCCAGCGACGGGTGTCGGCGACAGCTTGTGCTTCATCGATCATCGCGATCCCTCCATCGACGTCATGCGGTCGCGCGCCGGGCCACGGCAGGCAGGCGCGAGGCCAGGACGATACCCGCCATCGAACACGCCGCGGTCACCACCCAGGTCCACTGCCAGCCACCCACGCGATGCGCGATCCAGGCGACCAGCGGCGGCGCGATGAACTGGCCGAGGGCCGACGCCTGCTGCATCATGCCCACGGTCGTCGACACGGTGGACGGCCCCGGCGCCAGGCGCACCGCAAGCATGAACAGCGTCGCCGGCACGGCACCACCGAACAGCGAAAAGACACACACGGCAAGATAGCGCAAGGCCGGCGGCAAGCCCATGGCGTCGGCGCCCTGCCCCCACTGTGCAAAGGCCATGATGCTGCCGAGCGCCATGACGCCGAAGCCGATGCGCAACAGCTGCCCGGGCGCAATGCCCCGCTGCGACCAGCGTCCCCCGACGATATTGCCGACGATGTTCATGGCCGCCGCTGTCGCGGTGAGGACGGCGCTCCATCCGGCCGGCACGCCGGCGTCCGCATAGATCGATGGCAGGAACCCGATAACCGCCATCCACTGCGACGAATACATGGCGAAGGCCAGCGCAACGAACCACGGCCCCGGCGCAGTGAGCGTGCTCTTCAGGCGGCCGCGCCAGTTCGCCGCGATCGTCCCGGTGCCGCGGCGGGCATCCGCGGGGACCACCTTCACCACCCACAGGGCAGCGCCGGCGGACAGCACTGACAGCACCCACCACCACGCAGGCCAACCCGCCCACGCGATCAGGCCGGGGCCGCACAGCAGTGCCAAGGCCACGCCGAGCGGCATGTAGGCGCCCCACAGGCCCAGGGCCGCCTTCTCGGTGCCGGGCGGGGTCATGGCACGGATGAGCCCCGGCGCGGGCATCACCGCCAGCAGGAATCCCACACCCTCGAACGCACGCAGCAACAACAGCCAGGCCACGACACCCGGCGACGCAAACTGCCCGGCCAGACCGCCAAGCAGGCTCGCAAACGTCGCAATCAGCAGGCCGATCAACATGCTGCGCCGCAAACCGATGGCGTCGGCTGCCAATCCCACCGCCAAGCCCAGCGTCATGCCCGCCAGTTGGACCAGCGACAGCATGAAGCCGGCCTCGACCAGTGAAAGCCCGAGCGTGGATTGCAATGCCGGGATGGCCGGCGAGAGCTTGCCCAGATGCAAGGCGACGCTCACCCCGGCCGCGACCACAGCCAGTGCGGCAACGGGTACTCGCGCGGTCATGGTTTCGACCCCCACGCTCGGCACTTCGTGTCCTCGCTGCCCCCCGAGGGGGCGCGAGCCTGCTTGGGGCGGCCCGGCGCTGCGTCCTCGTGCCCCCACGCTCGGCACTTCGTGTCCTCGCTGCCCCCCGAGGGGGCGCGAGCTTGCTTGGGGCGGCCCGGCGCTGCGTCCCCGTGCCCCCACGCTCGGCACTTCGTGTCCTCGCTGCCCCCCGAGGGGGCGCGAGCTTGCTTGGGGCGGCCCGGCGCTGCGCTCATGCCACCCACCGCTTTCCAGTCAGACGCTCATGCTCGCGCATCGCGAACCGGTCGGTCATGCCGGCGATGTAGTCGGCCACGGCACGCTCCTTGTCGGCGCGTTCGGCGAAGGAGTCAGGCATCTCCGCCGGCTTGTCGAGGTAGGCCGCGAACAGCCCGGCCACGGCGCCCTTGGCCTGCTCAGTGGTCTGCATGACCTGCGGATGGCGGTACAGGTTGCGCAGGAGAAAACGCTTGAGCGCGGCCGACTCGGCGCGCATCGCATCGCCGAATAGCACAAGAGGCCCGCCGCGCCTCGCCGCCTGGGCATCGGACGGGGCGGCGGCCTCCAGGGCCGCGCGAGTGGTGTCGATCACGTCGTAGACCTGCGCGCTCAGCATCCGCCGGATCGCCTCGTAGAGCACGCGGCGGCCCTGTAGCTGCGGATGCTCGGCCATCGCCTGCGAGCGGTAACGCTCGAATAGTTCCACCCCCGCCAAGTCCTCGATGCGGATCAGCCCCGAGCGCACGCCATCGTCGATGTCGTGCGCGTTGTAGGCGATCTCGTCGGCCAGGTTGCAAAGTTGGGCCTCCAGCGACGGTTGGATGCGGTCCAGGAATCGACGGGCAACGCCATCGGGCTCCAGCCTTTCAAGCCGCTCTGCATTCACGCGCGAGCAGTGCTTGAGGATGCCCTCCCGCGTCTCGAAGCTCAGGTTGATGCCGTCGTACTGCGGATAGCGGTGCTCGAGTTCATCGACGACGCGCAGGCTCTGCAGGTTGTGCTCGAAACCGCCGTGCTCCGCCATGCACGCATCGAGTGCGTCCTGCCCCGCGTGGCCGAAAGGCGTGTGGCCAAGATCGTGCGCCAGCGCGATGGCTTCGACCAGGTCTTCGTTGAGCCCCAGCGCGCGTGCGATCGAGCGCCCGAGCTGCGCGACCTCCAGCGAATGTGTCAGGCGCGTTCGAAACAGATCGCCTTCATGGTTCAGAAAGACCTGCGTCTTGTAGACCAATCGTCGGAACGCCGTGGAATGGACGATGCGGTCGCGGTCGCGCTGGAAGGCGTTGCGCGTGGGCGCAGGTGGCTCCGGATGGCGTCTACCGCGTGAATGCGCGGGGTCGCAGGCGTAGCGGGCAAGCGACGGCGTCATTCCGTTTCAGGGCCGGGACAGGAACCAGTGGGAGGTACGGGCTTCAGCCTTGGCAGCACTGCGCCAGCACTTCCCGCACCAACGCCTCGGGCGCGGCACGCGTGACGGCAGACCCAGGCCGGTCCAACAGCACGAAGCGGATCTCGCCGCCCTCGGACTTCTTGTCCACGCGCATCAGTTCGAGGTAGCGCTCCGCCCCCAGGGCCGGTCCGACGAAGGGCAGGCCGGCGCGTTCGATGAGCCGCGTCAGCCGCGCCACGAAAGCCGCATCCACGCCGCCCAGGCGCTGCGACAGGTGCGCCGCCATCACCATGCCGCAACCGACGGCCTCGCCATGCAGCCACTCGCCGTAGCCCAGGCCCGACTCGATGGCATGGCCAAAGGTATGACCGAAGTTGAGGATGGCCCGCAGCCCCGATTCGCGCTCGTCCTGGCCCACCACCTCGGCCTTGATCTCGCAACTGCGCTTCACCGCATGGGCCAGCGCGGCGCCGTCGCGGGCCACCAGCGCATCCATGTGGGCCTCGATCCAGTCGAAGAATTCCAGGTCGTAGATCGGCCCGTACTTGATCACCTCGGCCAGGCCCGCGCTGAGTTCGCGTGGCGGCAGGGTCTTCAGCGTGCCCAGGTCGCACAGCACCAGTTGCGGCTGGTAGAACGCGCCGATCATGTTCTTGCCGAGCGGATGGTTGATGGCCGTCTTGCCGCCGACCGAGGAATCGACCTGCGCCAGCAGCGTCGTCGGCACCTGGACAAAGGGCACGCCACGCATGTAGCTGGCCGCGGCAAACCCGGTCATGTCGCCCACCACCCCGCCGCCCAGCGCGAACAGCACGGTCTTGCGGTCGCAACCATGCCCGAGCAGCGCGTCGAAGATCAGGTTGAGCGTGGGCCAGTCCTTGTAGACCTCTCCGTCGGGCAGTTCCAGCAAGTGCACCGAGCGGAATCGCGGGGCGAGCACGGCACGCAGGCGCTGCGCGTACAGGGGCGCCACCGTCGTGTTGCTGACGATCAGCGCGCTGGCCGACGAGGGCAGGCCGGCGTAGTGCGAAGCATCGTCGAGCAGATCGTCGCCGATCAGGATGGGGTAGCTGCGGTCGCCGAGATCAATCTCGACGCGTTCCAGGGTCGCGGTCAGAGGCATCCCGCGAGTTTAGGCGCAGCAGCCCCGGCGCTCAGTGCTGAGGGTCAACCGGCGGGATTTCAGGTGGCGCCGCCGGCACCACGATGCCTGCCAACTCCAGTTGCATCACGATGATGTTGACCAGCATGGCGACAGAGGGCCGCCCGGTCTCGACGATGTCGTGCGCAATCTCCCGGTACAGCGGATCCCGCGCGCCTTGCAGTTCGCGCAGACGCCCCAGCGGATCGGCCACCTGGAGCAACGGGCGCTTGACGTCGTGCCGGAGCCGGCGGAACAGGTCTTCCGGGGAAGACCGCAGGTAGATCACGTGGAAGCTGCCGCGCAGCATGGCCCGATTGGCCTCGCGCAGAACCGAGCCACCGCCGGTGGCCACCACGCCGTCGGCGCCCTGGGCCAGGTCGGCGATGACCTGCTGCTCGATGTCTCGGAAACTCGCCTCGCCTTCTCGCTCGAAGTAATCGCGAATCGAGCAGCCGATGCGCTGCTCGACCACGTTGTCAGTGTCGATGAAGGGAAGTTGCAGGCGCTGACCCAAGCGCCTGCCCACTGCGGATTTCCCGGCGCCGGGCAAGCCGACGAGTGCGACCGCCATGCGGTTCAGCAACGGCCGCGCATCAGCGCGCGGCGTTGCGGTCAGTGATCATCTTGGGGGTAATGAAAATCAGCATCTCGGTCTTGTTGGCAGTGCGAGTGCGCGTGCGGAACAGGCCGCCGAGGTAAGGCACCTCGCCCAGCACCGGGACGCGCGACTCGTCGTTGGATTCGGTGAGCTCGAAGATACCACCGATGACCACCGTGCCGCCGTTCTCCACCAGCACTTCGGTCTGCACGTGCTTGGTGTTGATCGCGAAGCCAGCCGTCGTCGCCTGGCCGACCGTGTCCTTGTTGACGTCCAGCGTCAGGATGATGTTGCCTTCCGGCGTGATCTGCGGCGTCACTTCCAGCTTCAGGTTGGCCTTGCGGAAGGCGATGGAGGTCGCACCGCTGGAGGTCGCCACCTGGTACGGCAGTTCGGTACCTTGCTCGATCAGCGCCTTGGTCTGGTCAGCCGTGACGACGCGCGGGCTGGACACCACCTTGCCCTTGCCGTCTTCTTCCAGCGCCGAGATCTCGAGGTTCAGGATCCGCGACAGGTTGGAGCTGAACAGCGACAGTGCGAATGCGCCGGGCTGTACACCGCTGGCCAGGGCGGCCGGCAGGTTGATGAAGTTGCTGTTCGCGAAGCTGGCCGTCGACGAGTTGGCCGTCGCGTTGGTGTACGTCGTGCTCGTGGCACCCACCAATGCGTTGTTGATGATGCCACTGACCAGCGGGTTGGCGCCGACGAACGTACCCGGACCGTAGGTGTTGATGCCCGCGGTGCGCACGCCATTCGTGATCACCGGTTGCGTGCCGAAGCTGCTGGTGGAATTCAGCACGCCACCGCCCAGCTTCACACCCAGCGACTTGCCGAATGTGTCCGACGCTTCGACGATGCGCGCCTCGATCAGCACCTGGCGAACCGGCACGTCGAGCTTGAGGATCATCTCCGAGACTTGCGCCAGCCGCGAGGGAATGTCGGACACGAAGAGCTGGTTGGTACGCGTTTCCGCGATGACGGAGCCCCGTGCGCTCAACAGGCGGGTCGCCGTTGCACCCCCGGCCACGCCGCTGCCACCCAGTTGCTGCTGGACGATCGCAGCCTTGGTGTAGTTGAGCTGGTACGACTGGGTGCGCAGCGGCTCCAGCGTCTCGATCGCAGCAGCGGCCTCGAACTCGACCTTTTCCTTGGCGTTGATCTCATCCTTCGGCGCGATCCACAGCACGCTGCCGTTCTTGCGCATGCCGAGATTCTTGGCCTGCATGATGATGTCGAGCGCCTGGTCCCAGGGCACGTCCTTCAAACGCAGCGTCAGCGAACCCGTGACCGAGTCGGAGGTCACGATGTTGAAGTTCGTGAAGTCGGCAATGACTTGCAGCAGCGAGCGGATCTCGATGTTCTGGAAGTTCAGCGACAGCTTCTCGCCCGAGTAGCCGGGACCCTTCGTCAGCTTGGTCGGGTCGATCTTGCGGGCGCGCACTTCGACCACGAACTGGTTCTCGCTCTGGTAGGCGCTGTGTTCCCATTCACCGGTGGGCTCGATGACCATCCGCACGCGGTCGCCCGACTGCTGCGTGGTGATCAACTGGACCGGCGTGCCGAAGTCGGCCACATCGAGGCGGCGGCGCAGGCCCTCGGGCAGCGTCGACTTGGTGAACTCCACCACCAGGTTCTTGCCTTGCTGGCGGATGTCGACACCGACCTGGTTGTTCGGCAGGTCGACGATCACGCGCCCCGTGCGGTCAGGGCCCATGCGGAAATCCACATCCTTGATCGGCAGCATGTCGCGGTTGCGGTTCTCCGCGAACGCGCCTTGCTGGGAGATGGCAAGGGCGGGGCCGACCACCGGCTCCAGCGACACCAGCAGCGCCTTGCCCTGGATCTCGGTCTTGTAGGCCGTGGCTTGCTTGAGGTTCAGCACCAAGCGCGTACGTTCACCGGCCTGCACGACATTGACCGAGCGGAGATTGCCCTGGTTGACTTCGATGGCCGAGCGGCCGATCCCGTTCGTCACACCCGGAAAGTCGAGCGCGATGCGCGCGGGCGTCTGGGTCGCGAAACCGGTCGGTGGCGCCGCGAGTGGCTGCGTCAGGTCGATGCGGATGACTTCGGTGCCGGATTGCGTCGAACTGGTCACGGCCTCGATGGCGTTCTGCGCATGAACGACCGCGGCGGCGCCCAGCGCCACCAGCGTCATGCTGGCGGCTCGGAGCCACTTGGCGGCGATATCTTGTACTTGCTTCATTTGGTCGGCCTCTCTTGCAGTTGCAGCGTCGCCACGCGTTCAATCCACTCACCGGCGGCGTCCTGCACGATTTCACGCAAGCCGAGTTCGGTTTCTGTAATACGGGTGACGAGCCCGTAGTTGAGTCCCAGGTGCTCGCCGACGCGCACCTGGTAGAGCAACTTGTCGACATTGACCAGCGCCACGGGCTTGCCGTTGCGGTTGAGGCTGCCGACCATCGTCATCGAGTCCAGCGGGAAGGCTTCCAGCGCCTCCTTGCGCCGCGCCAGTTCAGGGCCGATCAGCCCCGAAGTGCTGGGCTGGGCCGAATCGCGCCGCAGCGCCTGGGTCAGCTTCTGGATGTCGAAGGGTTCCGTCGCGCCGACCTCCGTGTAGGCTTGCGGCGTGAACTTCTTCGGCTCGGAAATGGGGGTCACGGTGGGTTTCACCTGCGCCCGCTGCTCGGCCATCCAACGCTGGAGTGCCTCTCGGTCGGAGTTGCCGCACCCGACCAGCCCCACGGCTGTTGCCATCAGCAGTACGTGCAGCCACCTCATTTCTTCGCCCCCGCTGCCGCGGCTGCCTTCTTCTGCAAATTCTGCTCTTCTGCATCCAGGTAGCGGAAAGTGCGCGCAGTGGCGTCCATGGTCAGTGCGCCGTCTTTCGCCGGCGCCAGCGCGATATTGTTCAGGGTCACGATGCGCGAGAGGTTGGCGATGTCCGCCGCAAACGCGCCCATGTCGTGATAGCGGCCGGTGACGCGGACGGCGATAGGCAATTCGGCGTAGTAATCCTTGACCAGCACCGCCCCGGGCCGGAACAGTTCAAACTGCAGGCTCCGTCCCAGGCCGGCCTGGTTGATGTCCGACAGCAAAGCGTCCATTTCAGCCTTGCTCGGCAACTGCTTTTCGAGCAACGTCACGTATTGTTGGACCTGCTCGCGCTGCTTTTTCAGCATGTCGAGGTTGGCGGCCAGCACCACCTTCTTTTCGTAGTCGGCGCGCAGCGTCGCTTCCTTGGCACGCTCTGCCTCCAGCATGTCGTTCGAATTGGTGAGCCAGACGAACCACAGCGCCACCAGCACCAACAACGCTATCACCACCAACAGCGCGTAACGCGGCAGCGCGGGCCAGACGGATGGATCGTTGGGGTTCAGGCCGCGGAACTGGTCGCCGAACCGCCGCAGCGATGTGGAGACGTCGATATTCGGAGCGGAGCGTCGTGTCGCCATGGCGCCTATCCTTTCACCGCTGTCGCGGGGGCCGCGGCGGGTATTTCACCACTCGCCGGCTTTTGCGCATCGGTCGGCCGCTTGAGGCCGATCTTCATCGTGAAGTTGGAGACGCGACGTGTATCACGCGGGTTCAACGCGACGGTGCCGGCGGTGATTTCAACCAGTTCCGGCTTGACCAGCCACGGGCTGTTGCCCAGGTTGCGCAGCAGTTCCGAGACGCGCTCGTTGGACTGCGCCACGCCCTGCAAGGTCACGGCCTGGTTGTCCTGCTTCATGTTGACGAGATACACGCCGTCGGGCAGTTGCCGCACCAGTTCATTCATCAGGTGCACCGGCAGGTTGCGGTCGCCCTGCAGGTCTTCCACAGCCTGCTGCCGGGCGCGCAATGCGGCGATTTCGGCTTGCAGCGTGGAGATCTCCTTGATCTCGGCCTCGAGCTTGGTGATCTCGGATTGCAGGTAGGCGTTCTTGTCCTGTTGCGCGGAGATCTGCGCCTCGAGCCAGACGTAGGCCCCGCCGGCGATCAAGCCGCCCGCCAGTGCGGCAGCGCCCAGCGAAGCATAGAAGGTCTCGCGACGCCGCTTTCGCGCCGCCTCCCGGTGAGGGAGCAGATTGATGAGGATCACTGCACGAACCTCCGCATGGCCAGGCCACAGGACGTCAGGTAGGACGGCGCTTCTCGTCGAACCTTCTGTTCGCGGATGCCCGGGCCCATCTCCATGCCGTCGAACGGATTCAGGAGCGAACAGGCAAACGAGGTCTGTCGGGTGACCGCACTGGTCAGGCCCGGCAAGGCGGCCGAGCCACCAGCGAGCAGCACGTAGTCGACACGGTTGTGCGGCGTGCTGGTGAAGAAGAATTGCAAGGCCCGCGCGATTTCCTGCGCGATGCTCGCCACGAAAGGCTTGAGCACGCCAGCACTGTAGTCGTCCGGCAGCTCGCCGCTGCGCTTCTTGGTCTCGGCCTCTTCCGCCGAGAAACCATACTGGCGCACGATCAACTGCGTCAGTTGCGCGCCGCCGAAAGCCTGATCCCGGTCGTACAGCACTTCCTGGTTGCGCAGCACCTGCATGCTGGTGGTATAGGCACCCACCTCGAACAGCGCGACGACCGCATCGCGCCCGTGCGTAGGCAATTGCTCGATGAGGCGCGCTGTCGCCAGGCGGGAGGCATAGGACTCCACGTCCAGGATCATGGCCTTGAGCCCGGCCGCCTCCGCCAGCCCTTGCCGGTCCTGGACCTTCTCCTTGCGCGAAGCGGCAATCAGGACCTCGACATCACCCGCCGACCCCGCGTTCTGGCCGATCACGCAGAAGTCGAGGCTGACTTCGTCCAATGAAAAGGGAATGTATTGATTGGCTTCGGACTCGACCTGGATCTCGAGTTCCTGCTCGCTCATGCCACCCGGCAGGACGATCTTCTTGGTGATCACGGCCGAAGGCGGCAACGCCAGGGCCGCGCTCCTGGTGCGCGTTCCGCTCTTGCGGACCACGCGACGCACCGCTTCGGCCACCTCGTCGAACTTCTCGACGTTGCCATCGGTGATCCATCCACGTTCAAGCGGCTCGATGGCGCAGCGTTCAAGCACCAGCTTTCCGACAGCGTCGCGACCCAACTCAACCAGCTTGACGCTGGACGAACTGACATCCAACCCCAGCAAGGGAGGGGGCTGACGACGAAACAACGATCGCAGTGCAGTCAAGTTGAATCCCCGCCTGTAACGATTGGAAATATTTGCGAGTGGTTGCATGCTAGCAGTAAGCAGCGCAGCCAACCAAGAGCTGAACCTTGAATCAGAAACACTTCGTTGTCAAAAGTAGACGGCAATCGACTCTTCTGCAACTTAGATCACGGGTTGAATACGTGTGTAAGTCGCGCGTATTTCGACCGACCGAAGCGAGGACGCCCTTTTTATAATGTCTGGTTGACTCTGCCACTCTCCATGCCCGAAAAAACAAAAGCCTCCGGGCCCGCCAAGACCGCTTCTCCTCGACCTGGGCGACCCGCCTGGCTCAGGTGGTTGCTGAGATTTTTCCTTTGGACGACTGGCTTTGCGATAGCGGGCATTCTGTCGCTTCTGTTCGTGATTGCTGTCGCACTGGCGGTTGCATATCCTAATCTGCCTGACATCTCCGAACTGGCCGACTACCGGCCGAAGCTGCCGCTGCGTGTATTTTCCTCGGAAGGCATCCAGATTGGCGAGTTTGGCGAAGAGCGTCGAAATCTGACGCCGATCGATACCATTCCAAAGGTCATGAAAGATGCGGTGCTGGCCGCGGAAGATGCCCGTTTCTACAGTCACGGTGGCGTCGACTACAAGGGCATGCTGCGCGCCGCCTTGGCCAACCTCAACCGCGTCAAGAGCCAGGGCGCCTCCACCATCACGATGCAGGTGGCACGCAACGTCTACCTGAGTTCCGAGAAGACGCTGACGCGCAAGGTCTACGAAATCCTCCTGACATTCAAGCTCGAGCACTTGCTCACGAAGGACCAGATCCTCGAGATCTACCTGAACCAGATCTACCTCGGCAACCGCGCGTACGGCTTTGCCGCCGCGTCGGAGGCCTATTTCGGCAAGCCGCTGAAGGACATCACCATCGCCCAGGCCGCGATGCTCGCCGGCCTGCCCAAGGCGCCCGGCGCCAACAATCCGGTCAACAACCCCACGCGCGCCCGCGGCCGCCAGCTCTACGTGATCGATCGCATGGAGGACGCCGGCTTCATCACGGCGGAACAGGCCGACGAAGCCCGCAAGGAAGAACCGCAGTTGCGCGAGGCACAGGACGCGAACCGCCTTCACGCGGAGTACGTGGCCGAAACCGTGCGGCAGCTCATGTACGCCCAGTACGGCGACACGACCTACACGCGTGGCCTCAAGGTCTACACCACGCTGGTGGCAGCCGACCAGGCCGCCGCCTACAAGGCGCTGCGCAAGGGCATCATGGACTACGAGCGGCGCCAGATCTACCGCGGCCCCGAGAAGTTCGTCGACCTGCCCCAGAACCCCAAGGAATTGGACGACGCGGTCGACGACGCCCTCTCCGACCACCCGGACAACGGCGACGTGATGTCGGCCGTGGTCCTCAAGGCCTCCGCCAAGGAAGTGACGGCCGTGCGTGGCAATGGCGAAACCCTGACCATCAGCGGCGAAGGCCTGCGCCCCGCCCAGTCCGGCCTGGCCGACAAGGCAGCGCCCAACATCCGGATCCGCCGCGGCGCGGTGATCCGGATCGCCAAGACACCCAAGAACGCCTGGGAAATCACCCAATTGCCCGAAGTCGAGGGCGCCTTCGTCGCGATGGACCCGCGCGACGGCGCCATCAAGGCCCTGGTCGGCGGATTCGACTTCGACAAGAACAAGTTCAACCATGTGACGCAAGCCTGGCGCCAGCCAGGCTCGAGCTTCAAGCCCTTCATCTACTCGGCAGCGCTCGAAAAGGGCTTCTCGCCGGCCACGGTCATCAACGACGCACCGCTGTTCTTCGACGCCGGCACCACTGGCGGCCAGCCGTGGGAGCCCAAGAACTACGACGGCGGCTTCGAGGGCCCCATGTCCATGCGTCGCGCGCTGATGAAGTCGAAAAACATGGTGTCGATCCGCATCCTGCAGTCGATCGGCACGCACTACGCGCAAGACTGGATCACCAATTTCGGCTTCGACCGCGACAAGCACCCAGCCTACCTGCCGATGGCGCTCGGCGCCGGCTCGGTCACGCCGATGCAGATGGCCACCGGCTATTCGGTCTTTGCCAACGGCGGCTACCGCGTCGCGCCGGCCCTCGTGACGCGCGTGACCGACCACAAGGACAAGGTCCTGGTCGACCGGCAGCCGCCCGTGCTGAACGATTCCATGCGCGCCATTCCGGCGCGCAACGCCTGGATCATGGACAGCCTCCTGCAGTCGGTGGCCAGCGGCGGCACCGCCGCCAAGGCACAGGCCACGCTGAAGCGCAACGACCTCTATGGCAAGACCGGCACCACCAACGACTCGCTCGACGCCTGGTTCGCCGGCTTCCAACCCACCATGACGGCCATCGCCTGGATGGGCTACGACACGCCGCGCAAGCTGGGCGACAAGGAAACCGGCGGCGGCCTGAGCCTGCCGATCTGGATCTCCTTCATGGAAACCGCGCTCAAGGGTGTTCCGGTGACCGAGTTGCCGGCGCCGTCCGGCGTGGTCAATATTGGCAGTGAGTGGTACTTCGACGACTACGCGCCCGGCCGTGCCGTGTCCAGCCTCGGTGTGGACCACGGTGGCTCGGCGTCCGCGCCAGCGGCTGAATCGCTGTCAGGCGCACCTGTTTCGCCGCCAGCGCAGCCGGAAGAACGCAACCGCATCCTCGATCTGTTCCGGAATTGAAGACGGCGCGGTGAGACTGTGACAGGCGTCCGCAGGCCGCGCATTCGCTGCGTGCGCGCCCTGCGGCGGACTACGTCAGAGTCTCCTCAACTCGCTGCATCAAACTGCAGCGATTGGCCCGATTGAGCGGACGCTTCACGAGAGAGGTTGGCAAACAGTTCCTCGCCCGTCTTGGTATCGCGCCAAGCACCATCGACTTGCCGATAGTGATAGCCGCCCGACCGCGCCGCCAGCCAGATCTCCTGCAACGGCGGTTGAAGGTTCACGATCAGCTGGCTCTTGTTCGGGAAGGTGATCGTGATCATCCCGCCCACGCGCTGGTTGTCGATGTCCGCGTCGGTCGCGTCGTTGATGCGGTCGCAGCCCTGTTCGATGGCGGCAAGCGCCGCTTCCGCGCGGTCGAGGTACTCAGGGTCGGTCATTACAATTTCACGATGTTGAAAGTCCCTCAAATTCTAGTGATCGCGCTTGGCCTTTCGTGGGTCGGGGTCGGCATCACCGGCTGCGGCCAACGTGGCGCCCTCTACCTGCCGACCGAGCCGGCCGCCGCAAACCGCGCCACGCTGCCCGAGGTGGTGATCCCGGCCTTGCGCAAGCCCCCGACTGCGGCGCCAGCGCCTGCCCCCGCTCGTACCGGTACCGCGCCCACAGCCACCGACCCCGCCGCAACCGACTCCAACGCAACCGACTCCACCGAAAAGACCACGGAACCCGCCAAGTGAACATCCACCCCCTGCCCGGCCATCCCCATGTCGCTCAACGCGATGGTCAATTGCACGTCGAAGGCGTGTCGCTCGATGCGTTGGCGCGCGAACACGGCACGCCGCTGTTCGTCTATTCGAAGCAGTGGATGCTCGATGCGCTGGCGGCCTACCAGCGCGGCTTTGCCGGTCGCAACGCCCTCGTCTGCTACGCCATGAAGGCGAATTCCTCGCTGGGCGTGCTGCGCGTGTTTGCCGAGGCGGGCTGCGGCTTCGACCTCGTGTCCGGCGGCGACCTGGTGCGTGCGCTGGCGGTCGGGACGGACCCTGCCAAGATCGTGTTCTCCGGCGTCGGCAAGACGCGCGCGGAGATGCGCCAGGGCCTCGCGGCCAACATCGGCTGCTTCAATGTCGAATCAGAAGCCGAACTCGACGTGCTGAACGAGGTGGCCCTGTCGATGGGCAAGCGCGCGCCGATCAGCCTGCGCATCAACCCCAACGTCGATCCGAAGACGCATCCCTACATCTCCACCGGATTGAAGGGCAACAAGTTCGGCATCGCGCACGACCACGCGCCCGCGGCCTACCGGCATGCCGCCTCGCTGCCCGGCCTGGAGGTCGTGGGCATCGACTGCCACATCGGCTCGCAGATCACCGAGGCCTCGCCGTACCTCGACGCCATGGACCGTATCCTGGACCTCGTGGAAGCGGTGGAACGTGACGGCATCCGGCTGCGCCACATCGACTTCGGCGGTGGGCTGGGCATCAACTACCAGGGAGACACGCCGCCAGCGGCGGATGCCCTCTGGCAACGGTTGCTGGCGCGGGTGGATGCGCGTGGCTTCGGCGACCGCAAGTTCATCATCGAGCCCGGTCGCTCCCTGGTTGGCAATGCCGGCGTCTGCGTGACCGAGGTGATCTACACCAAGCCCGGCGAGGACAAGAACTTCTGCATCATCGACGCGGCCATGAACGATCTGCCCCGTCCCGCGATGTACCAGGCCTTCCACGCGATCGTGCCGGTGCATGAGCGCTCGACCGACGCGACGATCTACGACGTGGTCGGCCCCGTGTGCGAGAGCGGCGACTGGATCGGCCGCGACCGCGCACTGGCGGTGGAAGCGGGTGACCTGCTGGCCGTGCTGTCGGCGGGCGCCTATTGCATGAGCATGGCCAGCAACTACAACACGCGGGGCCGCGCTGCCGAGGTGCTGGTCAGTGGCGACAGCGCAAAGCTGATCCGCCGTCGCGAGTCGGTCGAGGACCAACTGCTGAGCGAGACCATTTAGCGCGTTGCAGGTCCGGTTGTCTGCTTCGCCCGGCGCCGGGCGCAACACCATCGGCCCGGCAGAGCCCGATTTCGCGGTGCTTCGAACCGGGACCTGCACCGGCGCGTGTCGTCGCTACCGCTTCGACAGCTGCGGCCGCCCTTGCCCCGCAGGCGTAGCGCTGATCTTCTTGCTCGCGTAGTTCCACACGCGCCACCCCAGCAGCACCGCGATGATCGCGGCATAGATGAACACTTCGTTGAAGTTGTTCTTGCCCGCGCGCATCCAGAAGAAGTGCAGCAGGCCGAGGCCGGAGATCACATAGACCAGCTTGTGCAACAGTTGCCAGCGCTTCGCACCCATCGCCTTGATGGCGCGATTGAAGGACGTGGCGGCCAACGGCGTCAGCAGCAGGAAGCCGGTGAATCCGACCAGGATGAACGGCCGCTTGGCAATGTCCTTCGCGATGTCGCCCAGTTCGAAGCCCATGTCGAACCAGCTGTAGCTCAGCAAGTGCAGCACGACGTAGAAGTACGCGAACAGGCCCAGCATCCGACGAAAGCGCGCGAGCCCGTTCCACTTGGTCATCACGCGCAGCGGCGTCACCGCCAGCACGATGCAGATGAAGCGCAAGGTCCAGTCGCCGTTCGATCGGATCAGGTACTCGGCCGGGTTGGCGCCCAAGCCGTTGGTGAACGCGCCGTAGACCATCCAGGCGAAGGGCAGCAGGCAGAGCAAAAAGACCAGCGGCTTGGCCGCCGGATGCAGCAGCAGCTTGTTCATGGCCGCACGCTCAGTAGTTCTTCTTCAAGTCCATGCCCGCGTAGAGCTGGCCGACCTGGGCTTCATAGCCATTGAACATCTGCGTCTTGGTGCGCTTGGCGAACAGGCCGCCGCCATCGCCGATGCGGCGCTCGGTCGCCTGGCTCCAACGCGGGTGATCGACATTGGGGTTCACGTTCGAGTAAAAGCCGTACTCGTTCGCAGCGGCCTTGTTCCACGCGGTGCTCGGCTCCTTCTCGACGAAGCGGATCTTGACGATCGACTTGGCGCTCTTGAAGCCGTACTTCCATGGCACCACGAGGCGCACCGGCGCGCCGTTCTGGTTCGGAAGCACTTCGCCATACATGCCGAAGGTCAACAGCGTGAGCGGATGCATTGCCTCGTCCATGCGCAGGCCTTCTACATACGGCCAGTCGAGCACGCGAGAGCCGACGAAGGGCATAGTCTTCGGATCGGCCAGCGTCACGAATTCGACGAACTTGGCATTGCCTTGCGGCTCGACCTTCTTGATGAGTTCCGCCAACGAATAGCCGACCCACGGGATCACCATCGACCAGCCCTCGACGCAGCGCAGGCGGTAGATGCGCTCTTCCTGCGCGTTCAGCTTGATCAGGTCCTCGATGCCGTACTTGCCCGGCTTCTTGACCAGGCCTTCGATCTCGACGGTCCACGGCTTGGTCTTGAGCGTGCCGGCGTTCCTGGCCGGATCGGCCTTGTCGGTGCCGAACTCGTAGTAGTTGTTGTAGCTGGTGGCGTCCTTGTAGTCGCTTACCTTCTCGGTGGTCATGGCGCCGGCCACCGAGGACTTGGCGCCGACCAATGCGGCCAGCTTGCCGGGGGCACTCGTTTGCGCCATGGCGTCGCGTGCGGCCCAGGACGAGAGCACCGCGCCTGCCGCGCCGCCGGCCAGCAGCTTGAGCAGGTCGCGCCGGCCCTCGTAGACATCGCGCGGGGTGATTTCGCTCGGAACCGGATGGTTGAATCCGTCTTGACGGCTCTTGATCAGCATGAGTGCCTTTCGCTTGTGTCGTTGTACTCACCGGGTAGTTCGTACCACACGACGAACAGGTTACGCGCCGACGCCCCGATCGGTTTCAACCGTCAACAAATGCCGCCAACGGCACTGGGAGATCCATGCCGGTGCGAAGGTTCCTCAAAGCGTTCCGTAACTGTGCAGGCCGCTCAGGAACATGTTCACGCCCAGGAACGCAAACGTGGTCACGGCCAAGCCGCCCAGCGCCCACCAGGCAGCCACCGTGCCACGCAGCCCCTTGACCAGCCGCATGTGCAGCCAGGCGGCGTAGTTGAGCCAGACGATCAGCGCCCAGGTTTCCTTCGGGTCCCAGCTCCAGTAGCCGCCCCAGGCATCCGCTGCCCAAAGCGCACCCAGCACGGTGGCGATGGTGAAGAACGCGAAGCCGACGGTGATCGACTTGTACATCACGTCGTCCAGCACTTCCGGCGCCGGAAGCCGCGACGCGATGCGCCTGCGCCCCATCAGGATGCCGGCCGCGATCACGGCGGAGATGGCCGCGTAGGCCAGCCAGTAGCTGCCGCCCGCCTCCTGCACGCGCTGGCGGAAAGCCACCGGCACGAAGCAAAGCGCAATGCCGAAGAGCCAGATCGGCGTGAGCTTGTACCAGCGGGTTTCATCGGCCTGCTGCTTGATGAGGTAGGCGAAGGCGACCATCGCAGCCAGCGCGAAGGTGCCGTAGCCGATGAAGTTGGCCGGCACATGCAGCTTCATCCACCAGCTTTGCAGCGCGGGCACCAGCGGCTGGATCTCATGCGCCTGCCGCACCAGCGTGTACCAGAGCAGGAAGCCCACGGCCGCACTGACGACCAACATGACAAAGGCGCCGAGCGAGCGCGTCTTGTAACGCGACTCGAAGAACAGGTAGAACGCGGTCGTGATCCAGCAGAACAGCACGAACACTTCGTAGAGGTTGCTGACCGGGATGTGGCCGATGTCCGGACCGAGTTGATGGCTTTCGTACCAGCGGACCATGGTGCCGATCAGTGCCATCGTCACCGCCGCCCATGCGACGCGGGAGCCGATGAGTTCCATCGCATCGCCCTGCTTTCCGCCGAAGAGGCCCAGCCAATAGAACAGCGTGCTCATGAAGAACAACACGCTCATCCAGAGGATGGCGGACTGGCTCGACAGGAAGTACTTGAGCTGGAACACCGTGTCGGCGCGCGCCAGGTCGCCCTGGTACGACGAGATCGCCAGTAAGGAAGCGGCAGCCACCACCAGCGCCAGCACACGCAGCGGCCGCCAGAACCAGCCGAGCGAAATGCCGGCGATCAGTGCGGCGACGAGGATCGGCTTCTCGTACGAATCCATCGAGGCCGCATAGCGCGAGAACACGAACGCGCCGCCCGCCAGCACCAGCAATGCAAAGACCCAGTCGAACGCGTTGCGGCGTGACAGCCAGCTGTCGTTGAGTGTGAGGGTGGTGGTCGTCATGACACCGTCTCCTTTTTATCTTCAATGGCGAGCAGCCTTGCTTTGAGGTGCTCGAATTCGCGGTCGCTGTCCATGGTCTTGCGATTGACCGAGAACGCCATGGTGGCCGCCGTGTCGCCGGCGCGCACGCCGTCAGGCGTCAGCCAGACCCAGAGCCTGCGCTCACGCACGTACAGCATGGCAAAAATGCCGATGATGAGCAACAAACACCCCAGGTAGACCACGTTCTTGCCGGGCGCGCGCGCGACCTGGAACACGCTGGCCTGCACCTGCTTGAAGTCGGTGAGCATGAGCGCCATCGGTGCCGGATAGAAGGCCGCGTCGCTGATGGCCAGCACCGACTGCGTGAGGAAGGCCTGCGACTTCTGGTCCGGCGGCAGGTCGGCCAGCCCGGCCTTTTCGCGGCTGAGGTTGAGCACCTCGAACAGCACGTCATTCAGGATGCGAACCAGCACCGTGCCGGCGCGCTCGCGCTCGCCCTGCGGCACGTTGACTTCCATGAAGTCCGCGATGGCCTGCCAACCGCCGCTGCGCGGGCTGTCCGGCTTGACGCGCTCGACGCCAGCAAACAGGCCGAGCGCACGCGCAGCGGACACACGCAGTTGCTCCGCCAACTCGGGGCGCTTCGCATCGCCCACGCGGGCGATATAGCGGTCAATCGCCTTCTCGCGGAGGGTGGCATCAGCGAGGGCAGCGCGCATCTGGGTGAAACCGTCCATCGTGCCCTTGTCATCGGCCGGCACACGCAGGTAGCGGAAGGGCTCCTCGGGCTTTTCGCGCACACCCAGCAGGAACACCGGCATGCCATCGCCGGCATCGACCGGCGCCATGTAGTTCTGGAACTCGCGCGCCTGGCCCGAAGCGTCGCGCAGCTTGTAGCTGATGCTCGGGCCGATGTTGCGCAGCGTTTTCGGCTTGTCGGTCTTGTTGGCCGCGCCGAGCCGCGATTGCAGGTCGTGCACGAGGTCGACCTTGCGCACGTCGGCGCCGCTGCCGCTGGTTCCATCCGCGAAGTTCTCGACGTTGATGAGGCGCAGCGCGGTGTATTCGAGCGTGAGCTTCTCGTTGCCGTTGGTGAGTTGCGCGCTGCTGCCGATGGTGCCTTCGATCTCGAAGGGCTTGGCCGCCGCGGCCATCGGCACCGACTTGAGCGTCACGGTGGATCCGCCGTCGTCGAAGCTGGACTGGTAGATCTCGATGCCCTTCCAGCTCGCCGGATGGTTCACCTCGATACGCGCATCCTTCGTCTCGCCGGTCTTGCGATCGTGCAGCACCACTTCGCTGGCGAACAGCTTGGGCATGCCGGTCGAGTAGTAGTCGACGATGAACTTCTTCAGCTCGATCGAGAACGGCAGCTCCTGCAACAGCACGCCGGTCGACTGGTTCAGGATGGCCACGCCGGCTTGCCCGCCCTCGGGCACCAGGATGTTGCCGCGAAAGGTCGGGTTGTCGGGCGACAGCCGATGCTGCTGCGGCACGTCGGCGATCATCCCGCCGCCGGTGTAGACGCTCTTGCCGGCGAACCAGGTCTGCGCCTTGACGATCAGGTCGCCATCGAGCAGGCCGCCGATGCACACCAGCACGATGGCGCTGTGCGCGGCGATGTAGCCCAGCTTGTGCGCGCCGCCGGCGCGCGCCGCCACCATCCAGCCGCCGTCCTTACCTGGCAGCTCGCGCCGCTGCAGCTTGACCTTCCAGCCACCGCCCGAAAGCAGCTGGCCGATCCGGTTGGCCGCCATGTCGGGCGTCTCGCCCAGCACCGTCTCGGCGCGCTGGCCGAAGGCCTTCAGGCTCTGGGCGCGGATGTCTTCCTTGTAGACCTTGAAGTCCGCCAGGATGCGCGGCGTGTTGCGCGCCACGCACAGCGAGGTGCTGATCACCAGGAACAGCAGGATCAGCAGGAACCACCAGGCGCTGTAGACCGAGTCGAGCAGCGCCGCCCGAAACACCTGCGCCCAGAACGGCCCGAACTGGTTGACGTAGTTGCCGACCGGTTCGTGCTGCTTGAGCACGGTGCCGATGATCGAGGCGATGCAGATCACCGTGAGCAGTGCGATGGCAAAGCGCATCGACGACAGCAGCTCCACCGCCGCGCGCAAGGCATGCGAGCCGCGTTTCAGGCGAAGGCCGTGGGTGGAGACGGAGACGGACATGGGGATTGGAAAGCGCTGGTGCCAAAGACTAAGGCGGGCCATCCGGATGGACGGACCCGCCTTGCTTGGGGTTCTCTCTTGCTGTTTGGTTCAGCCGGAATGCGTGATTTCAGCGCAATCCGGCAATGTAATCGGAGACCGCCTTGATCTCGCGATCGTTCAGCTTGGCGGCCACGCCCGTCATCATCGGCGCATTGGTGCGGCCGCCGTCGCGGAAGGCCACGAGCTGCGTGACCAGGTAGTCGGCATGCTGGCCACCCAGGCGCGGGTACTGGGCGGGGATGCCGGCGCCGTTCGGGCTGTGGCAGCCGGCGCAGGCCGGAACCTGGCGATCGGCGATGCCGCCGCGGTAGATGCGCTCGCCCAGTTCGACCGTGTTCTTGTCCTTGGCGAAGCCGGGCTTGGCCGTCTTCGAGCCGACAAACCAGGAGATGTCGCGCATTTCCTGATCGCTCAGCGCCGCGGCCATCGGCGACATGATGGCGCTCTTGCGCTTGCCGGACTTGAATTCTTCCAGCTGCTTGAGGATGTATTCCGGATGTTGCTGTGCCAGCTTGGGATTCGCCGGAACCGCCGAGTTGCCGTCCGCGTTGTGGCACGAGGCGCACGCCTTCGCGTTGTAGGCCGCGTCGCCCTTTGCGAGGTCCGGCTTTGCGGGTTTGGCCGGTGCCGCGGCAGCGGGTGCTGCCGCATGCTCGTCAGCCGCGAAGCTGGAGGTGCCGGTGGCGCCCAGCAGGGCAGCGAGCAGGAAGGGGACGAGCAACTTCATATCGGAGGGTTTGATTCGATTCGTGGGCGCAAAACCCGGTAATTCTACAATGCACCCCCGCTACGAAAGCCCGTTGATGATCTCCCCGCCGCGCAAGCAGGCCCCCATATCCTCGCGTCCGCCTGCCGTGGTCGACCCCGCCAAGGCCGAACGCGGCCGCGTCGCCATGGGTTGGCTGCACACCGCGCACTTCCTCACGAGCGCGCCGCAGCTCGAACATTTGCCCACGCTCGACCTGCCCGAGATCGCCTTCGTGGGCCGTTCCAATGCTGGCAAGTCCACCGCCATCAACACGCTCACGCAGCAGACGCGCCTGGCCTTCGCCTCCAAGACGCCCGGCCGCACGCAGCACATCAACCTGTTCGGCGTCGGCAAGCAGAAGGTGGACGACGCGGTGCTGGCCGACCTGCCCGGCTATGGCTATGCGGCCGTGCCCAAGGAAGCCAAGTTGCGCTGGCAACGCGTGATGGGCAACTACCTCATGACGCGCGAGACGCTGCGCGGCGTGGTGCTGATGTGCGACCCGCGCCACGGCTTGACCGAACTCGACGAGATCCTGCTCGACGTCATCCGCCCGCGGGTGGCCGAGGGGCTGAAGTTCCTGGTGCTGCTGACCAAGGCCGACAAGCTCACCCGCTCCGAGGGCGCCAAGGTGTTGTCGATCACGAAACTGCAGGCCGGCGGCGGCGAGGTGAAGCTGTTCTCGGCGCTGAAGAAACAGGGCGTCGAGGAAGCTGCCGAACTGCTCTGGGACTGGGTGCATCCGGAACCGAGCACGCAGCCAGCGTCCGAATGACTTCCCTCCACATCCGCCCGACCCGTACGGGCGCACTTTTCAATCGATAACACAAGGAACTACACGCATGGTCCAGACCTTCCAGCGCACGCTGCCCAGCGGCATCACCCTCAGCTGCCGCGCCACCGGCGAGCCCGGTCGGCCGTTGATGGTGTTCCTTCACGGCTTTCCGGAGGCGGCGTTCATCTGGGACCCGCTGCTCGAATACTTCGCACAACCCGAGCACGGCGGCTATCGCTGCGTCGCGCCGAACCTGCGCGGCTTCGAGAAATCCAGCGCACCGACCGAGGTGGATGCCTACAAGGCACCCCTGATGATCCAGGACATCGCACAACTGGCCGCCACCGAGAGCGCCGGCGGCCAGATCGACACCTTGGTCGCGCACGATTGGGGCGGTGCCTTCGCCTGGGGCTTTGCCAACGCGTTGCCGGCGCAACTCGGCAAGCTGGTGATCATCAATTCGCCGCACCCCGGCACCTTCGCGCGCGAGCTGACGAACAATCCGGAACAGCAGAAGGCCAGCGCCTACATGAACTTCCTGGCGCACCCCAAGGCCGAGGAAATGCTCGCCGCCGATGACTTCAAGCGCATGTGGCCCTTCTTCCTGCTGATGAAGGCGGGTGCCGATGGCTTCGGCTGGCTCACCGATGCGGTGAAGGACCAGTACCGCGAAGTGTGGAGCGCCGGCCTGACCGGCGCCTGCAACCTCTATCGCGTGACGCCGATGAAGCCCGCCGTGCCCGGCCAGCCAGCGGCGCCGATCCCGACGCTGCCGCGCGAACGGCTCGTCGTCAACGTACCGACTTTCGTGTTCTGGGCGCTCGACGATGCGGCCCTGCTGCCCGGCCTGCTGGAAGGGCTGGAGGACTACGTGCCGAAGCTCGAGATCAAGAAGGTGCCGAATGCGACGCACTGGATCGTGCATGAGCAGCCGGAGAACGTGGCGCGCGAGATCGAGGCGTTCATGCAGCGCCACTGAGCGCCTGCGATGTCAGGTCGATGTGGCTTGGCCAGCTCGACCTGATCCACTGCGCGGCGCAGTCCCGCCCAAGCGGGGGATTCAATAGATCGAAGGCGCGCCCTCCGGCCGCGTCTTGAACCGGCGATGCACCCAGTAGTACTGCGAGGGCATCGTCTCGATGTAGCCGGCCAGCCGCTCGTTCATCAGGGCCGTGTCGGCGACGGCGTCGTCGGTCGGAAAGTCCTTCCATGCGGGCAGCACTTCGATGTCATAGCCCTCCCGGGTGACGCGCGATAGGACCGGTAAGACCTTGGCGCGACCCAGCCGCGAAAAACGGGAGAGCGAGGGCACCGTAGCGGCCGGTACGCCGAAGAAGGGCACGAACACCGACTGGTCGCGCCCGAAGTCCATGTCCGGCAGCAGATAGAGCATGCCGCCTTTGCGCAAGGCAGCCACGATCGGCTTGATGCCGTCGACGCGGTTCAGCGGCTTCACGTTGCCGAAGCGCGCGCGGCTGATGCGAACCCAATCGTCGATCATCGGATTGCGCTGCGTGGTGTAGATGGTGGTCGACTCGCGCGGCGTGCGCATCGTCAGACTCGTGGCGGCCGCGTCCAGGCCATAGAAGTGCGGCGCGAACAGGATCAGCGGGGTGGTGCCATTCAGCACTTCATCGATGTCGGCCGGCGCGCCGACCAGCTTGGTACGGCGTTCCACCACCTCGCGCGGCGCATGCCAGAGCCAGGAGCGATCGAGCCAGGATTGCGCCACGTAGACGAAGGTTTCGCGCGAGATGCGTTGTCGCATCGCTTCCGACTTGTCCGGGAAGCACGCCGCGAGATTCTTGTCGACCACCCGCCGCCGCGGTACCGCGGCGCTGTGCAGGATGCGGCCAAGCACATAGCCGAAACCGCGCAGGAGCGGCAGCGGGACATGCGCCAGCCCCTTCATGAAAACGATGCCCAGGCGCGCGGAAAGACTCATCGGAAAAGCCCTCGCGCTCCGTCCGTCGCGGCTCCCGGCCCCTTCGTCCAATGTCTCATGCGCTCCCCTCATGCGGCTCGGCGCGCGGCTGCTTGTAGCGCGCGTAGTCCCACACGTACTGCCCGGGCAGGCTGCGGATCAGCCCCTCGATGCCCACGTTGAGCGCCGCGGCCGCGGCCTCCGGCTTGGCCTTGCGATCGCTGAACGCCGTGCCATCGAAGGCCTCGAACCGAATCGCATAGCCCCTTCCGCGCGGCAGGCGCTCGCAGACGCCCAGGAACACATGGGCGCCTGTCTGCTGGGCCAGTCGCCCCGGCAAGGTGATCGTGTAGGCAGGCTTCCCGAAGAATGGCGCCCAAGCGCCCTGGCCTTCCGGCGGCACCTGGTCGGGCAGGATGCCGGTGTAGCCGCCGGCCCGCAGCGCGCGCATGAGGCCGCGCACGCCGGCCACCGTGGTCGGCAGGGTCTGCAGTCCGGGTCGGTCGCGCGAGCCGTCCATCAGCCCGGCCATGATTTCCTTGCGCGGCGGCCGGTACAGCGCAGTGATCGGTCCGTGCGAGGCCATGAAGCGCTCGCCGACGGCCTGGCCGAAGAGTTCCCAGCTGCCGATGTGCGGCGTCAGCAGGATGACGCCCTTGCGCTCGTCGAGCGCGGCTTCGAAGGCCTCGATGCCGTCCCAGCGGACCACCTTGGGCAGCACGCTTTCGCCCTGGGGCCGGCACCAGAGCCAAGGCAGTTCGGCCGCCATGGCGCCCGCCGCGCCGATGGCCGGGCGGTACTGCGCGGGCGTGAAGCCGGCATTCTGCGCATTGGCCTTGAAGCGGCGCCGATAGGCGGGCGCGCACCACCACACCAGCCAACCGAGCGCAATGCCGAGCGCATGCATCAACGGCAGCGGCACACGGGCAAGCAATCGGAACAGGAAAGTCATTACAACGAAGGGAGTAGTACCTGACGCGCGCGCAGGTCATAACGCGGCTCGAATAGAATCCAAATTGTCGCTGAGTTAAAGAACTACTTGCAGGGCGACGTTAAACACCACTGCTAAAGCGTTCGCCAGAACTCCCCCGGGTTGGCAACGCGCCAATTGAACCAACTGGAGTTACTCAAATATGGCGAACGACTTTCTCTTCACTTCCGAATCCGTCTCCGAAGGCCATCCCGACAAGGTCGCAGATCAGATCTCGGACGCGATCCTCGACGCGATCTTCGCGCAGGACCCGCGCAGCCGCGTGGCTGCCGAGACGCTGACCAATACCGGTCTCGTGGTACTCGCCGGCGAGATCACCACCAACGCCCACGTCGACTACATCCAGGTCGCGCGCGACACCATAAAGCGCATCGGCTACGACAACACCGACTACGGCATCGACTACAAGGGTTGCGCCGTGATGGTCTGCTACGACAAGCAGTCCAACGACATCGCGCAGGGCGTGGACCACGCGTCGGACGACCACCTCAACACCGGCGCTGGCGACCAGGGCCTGATGTTCGGCTATGCCTGCGACGAGACGCCCGAGCTGATGCCCGCGCCGATCTACTACGCGCACCGCCTCGTGGAGCGCCAGGCGCAACTGCGCAAGGACGGCCGACTGCCCTTCCTGCGCCCGGACGCCAAGAGCCAGGTCACGATGCGCTACGTCGACGGCAAGCCGCACAGCATCGACACCGTGGTGCTCTCCACGCAGCACAGCCCCGACCAGAGCGAAACGCCGACGAAGATGAAGGCCTCGTTCAACGAAGCCATCATCGAGGAGATCATCAAGCCCGTGCTGCCGAAGGAATGGCTGAAGGACACGCGCTACCTGATCAACCCGACCGGCCGCTTCGTCATCGGCGGCCCGCAAGGCGACTGCGGCCTGACCGGTCGCAAGATCATCGTCGACACCTACGGCGGCGCCTGCCCGCACGGCGGCGGAGCGTTCTCGGGCAAGGACCCGTCGAAGGTGGACCGCTCGGCCGCCTATGCAGCGCGCTACGTGGCCAAGAACATCGTCGCTGCCGGCCTGGCGCGCCAGTGCCAGATCCAGGTCGCCTACGCGATCGGCGTGGCCCAGCCGATGAACATCACGGTCTACACCGAAGGCACCGGCGTGATCCCCGACGATGCGATCGCGGCGCTCGTGCGCGAGCATTTCGACCTGCGCCCGAAGGGCATCATCCAGATGCTCGACCTGCTGCGCCCGATCTACCAGAAGACCGCCGCCTATGGGCACTTCGGCCGCGAAGAGCCTGAGTTCACCTGGGAGTCGACCAAGGCCGCGGCCACGCTGCGGGCTGCGGCTGGACTGAAAGGTTCGGCGGCAGTTGCGAAGCAACTTGCCGACGCTTCGGCGTAGTCAAGGCACGAAGGCCGCAGAACCTTGCGGCGTACCGCGGGCTGGAAAGGCCCGCCGGGAAATGCAACGCAACGCTGAAGCTCGGCTCCACGAAGCTTCGGCGCGGCGCGCTCCACTGCCGGGAGCGTCGCGCCGCTGGGTCAGAAGCGGTAGCTTGCCCCCGCCCCCACCAGCCAGGTTCGGCCCGGCGCGGGCTCGTAGTACCGCGCATTGCCTTCGTTGACGATGACCGAACCGATGTAGCGACGGTCGAACAGGTTGTCGATGCGCGCAAAGGCATTGAGTTCCCAGTTCGCCAGGCGCTTCACGTAGCCCGCGTACAGCGAAGCGATCGCGTAGCCAGGCGCCTTCGCGGTGTTTGCATCGTTGGCCTGGATGTCCCCCAATGCGCGCATCTCGATGCCGCCGCGCCAGCCCTGTTCCGGCACATAGCCGAACGACGCATAGAGTGACTGCTGTGCAATTCCCGGAATGCGATTGCCCGAGCGCACGATGTTCGGCACAGTGCAAGGCGACGACGCGCAGAAGCCGTCGCTGTACCGCGCGTTGAGCCAGGTGTAGGCGACCTGCGTGCGCCAGTGGCTTTGGGTCTCGTGGAACCAGCTCAGCTCGAAGCCGTCGCGCTTGGTGTCACCGGCATTCTGGTAGGTGGCGCGACCACCGACGTTGGTGGCCGTCACGATTTCGTCGGAGGTGCGCGTCTCGAACAGGGCCGCCGTCAGGAGTCCGCCGCCGAGCCGCGCCTTGGCGCCGATCTCGACGCTCTTGTTGACCGCCGGCTGCAGCGCGAAGTTGAGTCCTCCGCGCCCGTCCGGACGATAGGACAGTTCGTTCAGCGTCGGCGTCTCGAAGCCCCGGCCCGCAGTGATGTAGAGGTTCAGGTCCTTGGTCGCTGCGTAGCGCAACGCCATCACCGGCAAGGTCTTGCTGTAGTCCGCGGCCCCGCTGTCGTCGCCATTGCCGCGGGCAATGTAGTGGTCGGACGAGTTGAAACGCACGCTGCTGTGGCGGACGCCGGCTTCCAGCGTCCAGCGCTCGGACAGGTGCAAGGTGCCCTGCACATACGGGTCGACGTTGTAGACCTCGTTGGTCTCATTGCGCCTCAAGCGCCCCTGCACGCCCAGGATCGGTGCGGTGACGCTGCCGAGGTAGTTCTCGTAGCCGCGGCGCTTTTCTCGCAGGGTGTCGTACGCCAGCCCGGTCACGATCTCCAGCGGCATCGCGGCGAGCTGTGTACGCGCCGTCCAGCGGGCGTCGAGGCCGCTGTAGTTGCGCGACAAGTCGATCACGCCGCCGGACTGCTGGGGATTGACTTGCGCGCTGGGCGGGATGGCCTGGAACTGCGTGGTCTCGCGCTGCCCCCCGTAGACCATCAGCCGCAGGTCGTTGTTGGCGTTGACGCGCCGTTCGTAAAGCAGACCGCCCTGCGTCTGGTTCACGGACTTGCGCGTGTCGTACTGGTCCGCAAGCGCGGCACCGCGAGGATTGGCGGCGGCCTGGGCAGCGGTGAGTCCCAGCGGGTCCTGCGCATGCATCTGCACGCTGTTGAGGATCACGGTGAGGCGGCTGTCGCTGTCGAGTTGGATGCCGAGCTTGGCGTTCTCGATGCTGCGGCGCGCCTCGCTGTGGTCGCGGTAGCCATCGGTGTGGAAGTAGCTGCCGCTGAGCAAATAGTCGACGGCGCCGCTGGAGCCGGATGCCTTGACGCTTTGGCGCAAGGTGCCGAAGCTGCCGCCAGCGAGCGAGTAGTCGATCCGGGGTGCGCCCTGGCCACGCTCGGTGAACACCTGGAGCACGCCGCCCGAGGAATTGCCGTAGAGCGCCGAGAACGGCCCGCGGAGCACCTCGACACGGTCGGCCGAGCCGATGTCGATGTTCGACGTCTGACCTTGGCCGTCCGGGAGCGTGGCCGGAATGCCATCGACATACAAGCGAACGCCGCGCACGCCGAAGGTCGAACGCGCGCCGAAGCCTCGGATCGAGATCTGCAGGTCCTGCGCATAGTTCTGGCGGTTCTGCACCTGGAGGCCCGGCACCGAGCCGAGGCTTTCCGACAGGTTGACCTGCAGGCGCGCATTGCGCATGTCCTCGCCCTCGACGCGGTCGACCGATCCGGCAGCGTCGAAGGGCCTGACTTGGCCAGTGGGGGTCGTGACGGTGATTTCCTTGAGGGCTGCCGGCGCGGCTTCCTGCGCGTGAACCTGCGTCACCCAGGGCGCAACGAATACCAGGGGAAGGGCAAAGGTGTGCAGATGTTTCATTGGCTGGATTGTCCGGCGATGTGGGCAGTTCGCACCTTCTCGCGAACCCGCGGCGGCCTGCGCGAAAGAGTGCAACAGACCAAAAATCTCCAGGTAATCGGGAACAGTTGGCACTGACCTACAGGCACATAGGACTTACAGCCAATGGCTTGCGCGGGAGGCGAGGATTACGCTATCGCAAAGCCATCGAGATACAGACATGCTGACGGTCGCCCAGAAAGCCAACATTCTTCGCAACGCGGGAATTCCTGTTCCGCCTGCGCCCGGCGAGGATCTGCCAGATTGTGGAAATCCGGCGAAGGCGCAAGCCGCCGACGCTTGGGCGGCGGCGGTGAACGTGGTGTTCGTGACTTATGCGGCCGCGCGTGCGGCCAAGAGTTTGCGGGATGCCGAAGAAGCGCGACAGTTGCAGATGCTGCGGCAGCTTTCAGCCGGCTTCACACACGCCAGGCGTCCAGCACCCCGGGCCTGAAGGACGGCGCTTGAAGTACAAGACGGGGCAGTCGCCCCGTTTTTATTTGCTCTTGGAGATTCGCACCAAGCTGCTGCGCTGCTTCTGCAGCGCATCGAGCTGCGCCAATTGCGCCTTGCAATCTGACGAGGCCGCAACCAGCACAAAGGGACTGCGCCGCAGCGACGTGATCGTCTTTTCGACGGCAACCGTGTCCCGGTTGGTGGAAACCAGGCCTGCGCTCACCGCGGCCCTGGACTGGTGGTAGAAGCGGCGCTCGAAAGCGGGCGTGCCGCAGCGCGCGGCGATGACGCGGTAGTCCGCTTCCTGTTGTTCTCCACTGACCGACGATCCCGTCGCCAAAGCCATGGACGGGCATGCGCCTGCCATGCCCAGTGCGGCGATGGACAGGATCGACCCGATTGCGTTACGCGTACTCAAATTGCCTCCGTTGCATGCGCCTCCGTGCGCTCGTCAGATGGTAAGCCCGTCTTGCGCGGTGCCGGGATCAGCCGTGTGAGGTATTGCCCGCAGACGCGCAACGCGTGGGTGACTTGTTTCTCGAAAAGGCGCGGCGACGCGTCAGCCTCAGCGAAAGGGAAGGCATTCCCACGGAAGAAGCTGCACATGATCCCGCGATGCTGACTCGGCGCCTCGAACGCTGCATAGCGGGGCAATGGATGGGGCCAAAGACGGCTCTGTCTTGCCCCGCATCGGCGTTACCGCACAGGCTCGCGACAGCTCTACCTGAGCGATGTCGTCGCCACGGACCTGGAAGGCATCGATGAAGCGCAGGCCCCGGAAACGCGCAACGCCTTCACGCGCAAGCCATCGGACGTTATCTTCGAGCGCATGAACAACACCCTGCGCCACCTCTCCCTCATCGCCACGCTCGTCGCCACCCTGGGCGCGACGCACGTGCAGGCCGCCGAACTCTCGCCCGCACAGGCGACGCAGTACGCCCAGGCCAGCTTCCGCGAGTATTTCGAGTTGCTCGCACTGCCCAACGACGCCATCGTGCCGGCCGACATTCGCAAGAACGTCGAGTGGCTCGAAGCCGCCTTCCGCAAGCGCGGCTTCACGACGCAACAGTTGCCCAACGACGGCAAGCCGATGCTCTTCGCCGAATGGCCCGGCGCCGACCCGGGCCGCAAGACCGTGCTCTTCTACATGCACCTTGACGGCCAACCGGTGATCGCCGAGCAATGGCAGCAGAAGAGCCCGTGGGTGCCCGTGCTCAAGCGCAAGAACGCCAAGGGCGATTGGGAAGAGATTGATTCGGCGCCGCTTTTCAGCGGCCCGGTGGACCCGGAATGGCGCGTGTTCGGCCGCTCGTCGGCGGATGACAAGGCGCCGATCATGATGTTCCTGGCCGCCATTGACGCGCTGAAGGCCAGCGGCGACAAGCCCGGCGTCAACGTCAAGGTGGTGCTCGACAGCGAAGAGGAAAAAGGCTCGCCCTCGATCGGCAAGGTGATGCTCGCGCACCGCGACCTGCTGCGCAACGACGCCATCGTCATCCACGACGGCCCGATGCATGCCACCAACCGGCCCACGCTGATCTTCGGCAACCGCGGTGCCGCCATGGCACGGCTCACCGTGTACGGCGCAAAGGTGTCGCTGCACAGTGGCCACTACGGCAACTACTCGCCCAACCCGGCGCAGCGCCTGGCCACCTTGCTGGCCTCGATGAAGGACGAGCAAGGCCGCGTCACCGTGCAGGGCTACTACGACCACGTGAAGCTCGGCGATGCGGAGCGCAAGATCATGGCCGCCGTGCCCGACGACGAAGGCGCACTGAAAAAGCGCCTCGGCATCGCCAAGACCGATGCCGTCGGCGCCAACTACCAGGAGGCGATGCAGTACCCCTCGCTCAACGTGCGCGGCATGCAGTCGGCGGCGGTGGGCGACAAGGCGGCCAACATCGTGCCCGACACGGCGGTCGCCGAGATCGACGTGCGCACCACGCCCGACTCCACCGCGGCCTACCTCGGCAAGCTGGTCGAGGCGCACATCCAGAAGCAGGGCTACCACATCGTCAAGGGCAAGCCCACCGACGAGGACCGCGCACGCTACGACAAGCTGGCCAGCTTCGACATGCAGACCGAAGGCGGTGACGCGGCCGGCACGCCGATGGACTCCGCCGTGGGCCAATGGGCCTACACCGCGATGGTCGATGCCTTCGGCGCCAAGCCCGAGCCGGTGCGCATCCGCATGATGGGCGGCACCGTGCCGACGGCCGAGATCGTGGAGGCGCTGAAGGTGCCCTTCGCGATCGTGCCGCTGGTCAATGCCGACAACAACCAGCACGCCAGCAACGAGAACATGCGCATGGGCAACTACATCGATGGCACGCGAACGATCTACAGCCTGATCACGCATCCGTTCACGGCGCGATAGGTCGGGGGCGGGACGTTTCTCGACATACGTCCCCCTCATGCGGCGGTCGTACCGTCGCCCCAACAATTCAGGAGGAAACACATGGACAGCAGCAATCGCCCGCGACGCCCCGACAAGAAGCATCCCGCAAGCCTCTCGTTCGACAGCCAGGCCGTGCATGCCGGGAACAGCCCGGATGCGACGACAGGCGCGATCCTGACCCCGATCGTCATGTCCAACGCCTACCAGTTGCCTGACGATCCCTCCGCGCTCGATTGGTCGGACTCCCAGACGCTGTTCTACACGCGCAACTCCGGGCACAACCAGATGTGCCTCGAGCGCAAGCTGGCTGCCCTGGAGCGTGGCGACGAAGCGGCCGTCTTCAGCACCGGCGTCGCCGCACTGCATGCGATCTTCTTCACCTTCCTGAAGAGCGGCGACCATGTGGTCGTCAGCGATGTCACGTACGAGGCCGTTGCCCGGCTCTTTCGCGAGCTGCTTCCGCAGAAGTACGGCATCGAGGCGACCTTCGTGGACATCAGCGACCTGACCGCGGTCCAGGCCGCCATGCGGCCGAACACCCGGCTCGTGCATGCGGAGACGATCGCCAATCCGACCACCAAGGTGGCGGACGTTTCAGCGCTCGCCACCATCGCGCGTGCCGGGGGCGCCATGCTGTCGATCGACGCGACGTTCACGCCACCTCCGATGTTCCGCGGCCTCGCGCATGGCGCGGACTTCGTCGTGCATGCGCTGACCAAGTACATCAACGGGCATGGCGATGCGATGGGTGGTGCCGTCATCGCTCGCGCGGCGTTGATCCGCCAATTGAAGAACGATGCGCTCGTCGACGTCGGCGGCTCCATCTCCCCCTTCAACGCGTGGCTCATCATGCGTGGCTCGGTCACGCTGCCGCTGCGCTTGTCGAGGCATCTGTCCTCGGCGCAGGCCGTGGCTGAGTTTCTGGATCAGGACCCGCGCGTCGCGTACGTGGCGTTCCCGGGACTGGCATCGCACCCGCAGCATGACCTGGCGTCACGGCAGTTCGGCGGCTCGGGATATGGAGGGGTCATGGCCTTTGCCGTCGAAGGCGGGCCGGATGTGCAGAACCGCTTCGTGGCAAGCCTGCGCCTGATCACCTCGGCCGTGTCGCTGGGCCACGATGTTTCCTTGATCGTGCACGTCGGAAAGGATGCACGTCGCGGCTCGAGCGCCTACCCGGACGCATTCCGGACCTACGGCCACATGCGCCTGTCGATCGGCCTGGAGGATTCGGCGGATCTCATCGCGGACATCAAGGCGGCGCTCGACGACACACTGGGGCCGGTGGTCGGCTGAGTCGTGCGAGCTTGCGCGTCACCACACCCCTGATCAAGAAACTGGAGCCTGCCGTGCCGTATCTTCAATTGGACGTCAACGACCACTACCCCAGCGCCCTCAAGCAACGCCTCGCGGATCAAATGTGCCGCACCTACGCCGAGATGATGTCTGTGGACATCCGTCGCATCAGCGTCGCGATTCGCGAACTCGGCGAAGGCGGCCTCTGGCGGATTCCTGACCCGGAAGGCCCGCCCGTTCCCGTCTCGCTGATGATGCTGGACATTCGCAAGGGACGGCCGCCCGAATTGAGAATGGCGCTTGCCAAAGCGCTGTGCGGCCACTGCATCGAAGTGTTGGGGCTGCGCGAGGATCGGCTCAACGTCGAATTTACGCAGCACACGGGCGACGAGATGTACCACCCCACGCTCGGCGGCTACAGCCCGGACTGGACGCCTGGCGAGGAAACTTAAGGAATCACTTCGTCCGCGCGCAGCAGCAGCGACGCCGGAATCGAAAGGCCGAGGCTCCTGGCCGTCGCCATGTTGATCGTCAGGTGGTAGCGCTTGGGTTGCGCCACGGGCAGGTCGGCGGGCTTGGCGCCCTTGATGATGCGGTACACGTAGTCCGCCGCCAGCGCCATGATCTCGGCAGCGTCCGCGCCGTACGAGAGCAGGCCACCCGCGCGGACTTCGGCGGCATATTCGTAGACCGCCGGGAGGCGCTGCATGGCCGCGTAGTCGATCACCCGCTGGCGATTCAGGATCGTGAGGGCGTCGGTGATCATCATCACGGCGTCCGGCCGCGCCTGGTTCATCGCGGCCAGCGCGACATTGAAGTCGTCCGGCTCGCGCACGGGCAACGGGTCGATCGACACGCCGAGCACCGGCGCGGCTTTCTCGATCGAGTGGAAGCGCAGTGTCATGGCGCTGTCGCTGGCGTTCCAGAGCACGGCCACATGCTGGGCGCGTGGAACGAGTTCCTTCACGAACTCCAGCCGCTTGGCACTCAGGACCGCCGCCGGGTCGTCGATGCCGGTGATGTTGCCGCCCGGACGCGCTAGGCTGGACACCAAACCCGTTTCGACCACATCGCCCGCGTTGATGACGACCACCGGGACCGTCTTCGTGGCCTGCTTGGCCACCGCCGCCGGAGGACCGCCCACCGTCACGATGGCGTCGACCTTGAGCGCGATCAACTCCGCGGCCAGCCCCGGCAATTTCTCGGGACGGCCCTGGGACCAGCGGCCTTCATAGGTGATTCGCTTTCCATCGGCGCCGATGGCCGTGTCCAGTGCATTTCGCAACGGTGCCGGAACGGCGCCATCGGGGGGTCGGGGGCCTCCCGACAGGAAGCCGACGCGCCGGATCTGCTCGTCGGATTGCGCTGCGCCGACCCGCGGCATCCCCAGAGCGATCACCACACATGCCGCCATGGCCCATCCGCGTCTGTCGATCATGAGCACTGCCTTTCTACCGGGTAGGGGGAGCGCTCGGCGATCATGCCACGGAGAGGGAGCGGGGCACCAGACGGCAGATTGGCTTCCCGGATTTCACCTCGTTACCGCGACAGCACCGGATCAATGAGATCCTCGCCGAATGGACGCACCGTCCCCTTTCCTGCAACTCTTCACGGCCTATGTGGGCCAAGGCGACAGCATCGGCGGGCACCTCTCGCAGCAAGTGGCGGCCGAGGTCGCTTCCGCGCCGCTCGTCCTTGTCACCGGCACGGCGATCGCGCTCTTTCGCGGCGACGGGCAGCCGCCGGAACTGCTGGACACCCGATTCGGCACCAAGGGCTTCAATGAATTGGCGGGGATTTCGCACCTCGGCCCGGCACTGGGCTCGATCGTTGCCATGGCGGAGGCAGGCAACGCCACCTGGCAAGGGGACGCGCAGCGGCTCTCCGCGCAGGTCGCCGCCGCGCAAAAGGCCAACACCGTCGCTTTCTGGGCGGACATTGGCGTGCCCTCGTGGGCGCCGCACCTCGAGGGCATCCAGCGCATGGTTGCCTATGCGTGCGATCTCGCGCTGGCCTACCTCGCGGCCCTGGAGAGCGATCCCTCGAGGCGCACGTTCGACGCGCTCGTGAGCGACGTCCTGGAGGTCCGGAGCGAGCGCTTCCCGGTGCCCCTCGACCACGTGATGCTCGCCACCTTCTGCCTGACGGCCCTGAACGGTACGCAGAGTTCACTCTCGTTCCTGCGCGGGCTCAAGATGGACTGGACCCGCGCGCTCGTGGTGCTGACCGCTGGCAACGGCGGGGCGACCGCGGCGTTGACCCGGTGTACGAACCACCTCGTGGACACGCTCGTCGTCGCTTCGCGCGGGGCCGTACGGCAGGATCGCATGTTCATCATCCCGACGGCGCCGACCTCGACCCAACCCGCCGACTGGGCGGCAAGCGAGGCCAGGCTGCGCGGCCTGTGGGCGACGACCTATGCGCGCACCAAACTCGCCGCCCGCATGTTCCCGGGCTATCCGCGCTTAGCGCCGGCCGAGTGTGCCGACTGCGTCGCCACGCCGGCGACGCGCACCGTGGCCGTCCCCCCGCGCCCCGCGAGCGCCGAGGACTTGTGGAGCTTCGTCGCACGGCTGCGCTTCGTCATGGAGGATCCGACGCAACTGCTGTCCAGCGTCGTGGCGTCCTACGTGATTGGCCAGCTCGCTACCGGGACGAAGCCCGAGGACGTGCCGATCCCGGGATTGGCCGGCGTGTCCTATCCACGCACAGGGGCCTTCACCACGTAGCAAAGCGGCGCTCGTGCACGTGCCGACGGCCGCAGCCGCTCGACCTGCCCACCGGCACAAAGCGCGTGAAAGCCCCTGACGGCCCTTGAAACCGCAAAAAATGCCCTTATCATTAGCACTCGCTCAAGCCGAGTGCTAACAGCACCGCCTTGGGTCGATCGGCAGCCGGCAACCTCGCTGGCGCCCGGATTCAACCCCGTTTCTCATATCTTCAGGAGATGCAATTGAAACTTCGTCCTTTGCACGATCGCGTGATCGTCAAGCGCATTGAAAGCGAAACCAAGACCGCCTCGGGCATCGTGATCCCCGACAACGCCGCAGAAAAGCCCGATCAAGGCGAAGTGCTGGCCGTCGGTCCTGGCAAGAAGAACGACAAGGGCGACCTGGGCGCGATGAGCGTCAAGGTGGGCGACCGTGTCCTGTTCGGCAAGTACAGCGGCCAGACCGTCAAGGTCGATGGCGACGAGCTCTTGGTCATGAAGGAAGACGACCTGTTTGCGGTCGTCGAGAAGTAAGCACTTCTCTTCATCCACTCATTTAACTGAATTCGGAGAATCAACATGGCAGCAAAAGACGTAGTCTTCGGCGGCGAAGCCCGCGCACGCATGGTCGAGGGTGTCAACATCCTGGCCAACGCAGTCAAAGTGACCCTGGGCCCCAAGGGCCGCAACGTGGTGCTCGAGCGTTCGTTCGGCGCCCCTACGGTGACCAAGGACGGTGTGTCCGTCGCCAAGGAAATCGAACTCAAGGACAAGCTGCAGAACATGGGTGCCCAGCTCGTGAAGGAAGTGGCCTCCAAGACCAGCGACAACGCGGGTGACGGCACCACGACCGCCACGGTCCTGGCACAAGCCATCGTTCGCGAAGGCTTCAAGCTGGTCGCAGCGGGCATGAACCCGATGGACCTGAAGCGCGGCATCGACAAGGCTGTCACGGCCCTGGTCGCCGAGCTGAAGAAGGCTTCGAAGGCCACCACCACCTCCAAGGAAATCGCGCAAGTCGGCTCCATCTCGGCCAACAGCGACGAAACCATCGGCCAACTCATCGCTGACGCGATGGACAAGGTCGGCAAGGAAGGCGTGATCACCGTGGAAGACGGCAAGTCGCTGGACAGCGAACTCGACGTCGTCGAAGGCATGCAATTCGACCGCGGCTACCTGTCGCCCTACTTCATCAACAACCCGGAAAAGCAATCGGCGATCCTGGAAAACCCGTTTGTCCTGCTCTTCGACAAGAAGATCAGCAACATCCGTGACCTGCTCCCGACGCTGGAACAAGTCGCCAAGGCTGGCCGTCCGCTGCTGATCATTGCCGAAGAAGTCGAGGGCGAAGCCCTGGCTACCCTGGTCGTGAACACGATCCGCGGCATCCTGAAGGTCGTGGCTGTCAAGGCGCCTGGCTTCGGCGACCGCCGCAAGGCCATGCTGGAAGACATCGCCATCCTGACGGGCGGCAAGGTCATCGCTGAAGAAGTCGGCCTGACGCTCGAGAAGGTCACGCTGGCCGACCTCGGCCAAGCCGCGCGCATCGAAGTGGGCAAGGAAAACACGATCATCATCGACGGCGCTGGCGCTGCGGGTGACATCGAAGCCCGCGTCAAGCAAGTGCGCGTCCAGATCGAAGAAGCGACCAGCGACTACGACCGTGAAAAGCTGCAAGAGCGCGTGGCCAAGCTGGCCGGCGGTGTTGCCGTGATCAAGGTTGGCGCTGCCACCGAAGTCGAAATGAAGGAAAAGAAGGCTCGCGTCGAAGACGCCCTGCACGCCACCCGCGCTGCAGTGGAAGAAGGCGTCGTTGCTGGCGGCGGCGTGGCGCTGCTGCGTGCCAAGCAAGCTGTGGGCGACTCGGTCAAGGGCGACAACGCCGACCAGGAAGCCGGCATCAAGCTGGTGCTCAAGGCCATCGAAGCGCCCCTGCGCGAAATCGTGAACAACGCCGGCGGCGAAGCCTCGGTGGTGGTGAACGCCGTGTTGGCCGGCAAGGGCAACTTCGGCTTCAACGCTGCGAACGACACGTACGGCGACATGCTCGAACTGGGCATCCTGGACCCGACGAAGGTCACCCGCACCGCGCTGCAAAACGCAGCTTCGGTCTCCTCGCTGCTGTTGACGACCGAAGCCATGGTCGCCGACGCACCGAAGGACGAAGCCGGCGCTGGCGGCGGCATGCCCGACATGGGTGGCATGGGCGGCATGGGCGGCATGGGCATGTAATTGCCCGCTGCTGGCACCTGAGGTCCGGCCTGGCCGGTTCGCGGGTGTCTCGCAAAAAATGGAAAGAGGTCGCTTCGGCGGCCTCTTTTTTTTGCCTGTGCGGGTCGCTTCGGCGGCGGCTCGTTCGGCCGTTGGATGACCCTGCCATGGGCAATGGCCGCGCGTTCAAGGACACTGGCGGGGTCGTCTTCTCCAGCGCCACCGTCATCATGAAAACCCAAAGCTCTTCATTCGCCACACGCCGATCGATGCTCGCCGCGACTGCCTTGATGGCGGCTGGCGCGCTCTGGCTCCACTCACCGGGCCACGCCGCGGAAGCGGCCGTCGTCGTGCCCGCGCCGTCGACCGACCCGGCGACCGGCGACACAACCGCCACGGCCGTGCTCGCGGGCGGTTGCTTCTGGGGCGTGCAGGGGGTGTTCCAGCACGTCAAGGGCGTGACCAATGCCGTCTCGGGCTATGCGGGCGGCGACGAAAGCACGGCGAACTATGAAACGATCGGCTCCGGCCGTACCGGCCACGCCGAATCGGTGCGCATCAGCTACGACCCGCGCCAGGTCAGCTTTGCGCGGCTGCTGCAGATCTACTTTTCCGTCGCCCACGACCCGACGCAATTGAACCGGCAAGGCCCGGACACCGGCACCCAATACCGCTCGACCATCTTTGCGCAGAACGTCGAGCAGGCGCGCATCGCGCAGGCCTACATCGCGCAACTGACGCAGGCGAAGACCTTCGGCAGCAAGCCGATGGTGACCACCATCGAATTGCAGAAGCGCTTCTACCCGGCCGAGGCGTATCACCAGGACTACCTGACGCTGCATCCGACCAACGAGTACATCGTCTACAACGACCTGCCGAAAATCGACAACCTTCGGAAGCTTTTCCCTGATCGTTATTCGGTGAAGCCGGTGTTGGTGAAGAACGGGGCCTGAAGCCGGGCCGAAGCCGCATCGACTCGTAGGATGCGCGGCCCGACCGATCAGAAGTGGGGTTCGAGCACCTTGTAAAGGGCGCGAAAGCGTACGCGTCGTTCGGCATGCGCTGCGGCGAGCGAAGCATTGGGCACGAAGCGCTGCTTGAGCGCCGGCCGCAGGCAAACCGTCGCGACGTCGCCGCCGTCCGCCAGCCAGCCCAGCCGCGCGGCGCCGAGCGCGCCGCCCGCCTCGCCCCCCTCGCCCAGCGCCAGCGGCACTTCGAGGATGTCGGCCAGCAGTTGAGCCCACCACGCACTGCGCGCACCGCCGCCGACCAGCGACAGGTCTCCGGTCAGGCGCTCCAGTGTGTCGAGGCCGTCGCGCAAGCCGAAGCTCACGCCCTCGACGACTGCGTACGCGATGTCGGCGGGCGTATGGGCCTGCGTGAGGCCGAACAGGACACCTTGGGCCTGCGCGTTGTTGTGCGGCGAGCGTTCGCCGGACAGGTAGGGCAAGAAGATCGGCGCGCGTTGGCACGCGTCCGGCGCCAGCGTGGCCGCAGCCGCCAACAGGCTCGCCTCGTCGCCGAAGCCGAAGGTGCACGACGCCCAGCTCACGGCACTGGCCGCCGAAAGCATCACGGACATCTGGTGCCAGCGACCCGGGAGTGCGTGGCAGAAGGCGTGCACGGCCTGCGACGGATTGGGCGAGAAGGCCGCGCCCGACACGAAGATCACGCCTGACGTGCCCAGTGAAACGAAGCCTTCGCCCGGCGCGACCAGACCCATGCCGACCGCACTCGCCGCGTTGTCGCCGGCGCCACCGGCGATGCGCACGTTGCGCGCCATGCCCCAGCGCGCGGCGAGTTCCGGCTTCAGCGTCGCAGAGGCTTCGCTGCCTTCGACCAGGCGCGGCATGTGGGCGCGCGCGAGGCCAGTGGCGGCCAGCAGTTCGTCGGACCAGTCGCGCTTGCCGACATCGAGCCACAGCGTGCCGGAGGCGTCGGACATGTCGCTCACGGCCTCGCCGCTGAGCATCAGGCGCAGCCAGTCCTTGGGCAGCAGGACGCGGCGTGTGCGGGCGAACAGGTCCGGTTCGTGCTCGCGCACCCACAGCAGTTTGGGCGCGGTGAAACCGGGCATCGCGAGGTTGCCGGCGATTTCACCGAGTCGCGGAACAGCTGCAGTGAGTTGCTCGCATTGCATGGCGCTGCGTCCGTCGTTCCAGAGGATGGCGGGGCGCAGCACTTCGTCCTTGTCGTCGAGCAGTACCGCGCCGTGCATCTGCCCCGAGAGCCCGATTGCGCGCACTGCCGCCAGCGCTTCGGCATGCGCCTCGTGCAGTTGCCGCATCACTTCTTCGAGCGCCTCCCACCATTGCGCAGGCGCTTGCTCCGACCACAGCGGTTGCGGCCGGCTGACGGTCAGCGCCGAGCGTGCGACACCGACGATGCGATGGTCGTCGGCGAGCAGCAGCGCCTTCAGTTCGGAGGTGCCGAGGTCAAGTCCGAGGTACATGGTGGGTCAGGGTATTGAGCGAGATGAGTGCGGGTACCGGCCGCGAAGGACGCGAAGATTCCGCGAAGGACGCAAAAGGAAACCGAAGAAGGCATCCAGATCTTTCTGTCTTCTTCGCGTCCTTCGCGAAACCTTCGCGTCCTCTGCGTACGTATGTCCGCTTTCGGGATGTCCGAAATCGAGCCTCAGTGCGCCCCGCCAAAGCGGCTGTCCGCTTGGCGGCGGAATTCGCTGGGGGTCATGCCCTTGATTTCGAGGAAGCGGCGGTTGAAGTTGGCGACGTTGTTGAAGCCGACCTGGTAGCAGATGTCGGTCACGTAGTGGTCGGTCTGCATCAGCAAGTGGCAGGCGTTGTTGATGCGGACCTGGTTGACGAAATCGGTGAAGCTGTTGCCGGTGGACTTGCGGAAGAAGCGGCTGAAGCGGCTTTCGCTCATGCCGAGTTCGGCGGCCACCTCGGCCATGGCGATGGGCTCCGCCACGTTGTCGGTGATGCGGTTGACGATGGCGTTGATCTGGTCGCCCTCGGCATCGCCCTCGGCACCCTTGATCTGCACGCTGGACAAGAGTCGGTAGTCGGTGCATTCGGCGAGGTCGGCCAGGTAGTCGCAGAAAGCACCCAGGCGGCGCAACCCGCGCGCAGCCTTGACGGCGTGGAAATGACGCTCGGCACGCTCCGACAGGCCAAAGAACTCGACGCCGCGGCGCGCGCGTTCCAGCAGTTGCATGACTTCGGCGATTTCCGGGATCTCCGCAGCTGCCTGCGCAAAGGGCTCATGCCGGAACTGGACCACCAGGTCACGCGCGCTGACGCCATCGGCAGGCGCGTCGAGCGAGATCCAGTTGTGCGGCAGGCGCGGCCCGCACAGCACCAGGTGGCCGGGCTGGAACGGGCCGATCCAGTCGCCGACGAAGGCCTTGCCAGAGGTGGCGGTGATCAGGTGCAGCTCGTATTCGTCATGGCAGTGCCAGCGCGCCAGCTGGCTCGGGTAGCCGTGGGCAAGGCAGCGGACCCAGCCCACCTCCTCGGGCTTTTCATAGCCGAGCGCGGGATGGCGGGCGAAGTCATGCTCCAGTTCGGGTTGGCGTTGGCGCGGGGTTTGGCGTGAGCGTGTGGTTGGCATGTCAATGCTCCATGACGTGGCACGCCGCATGCGCCTCACAAGGCCAAAGGCGAGCGTGGCAGTGCCCATTCGTGGGCACCCGTGGAACCGGCTTCGCCGGGCCACCGGGTGCGCCCCCTTGAGGGGGAGCGCCGAAGGCGCATTCGGGGGTGGTCTTCATTTCAGCAGCGCGGCTTGCAGCTCCGCGCGGGTTGGCGGGTCGCAGCCCTCGCGGGTGCAGTTGAGCGCCGCGGCGGTGGCGGCGAAGCGCAGTACCTCGCGCCATGCGTCGTCGGACAGTGCGTCGAGTTGCGCTGCATGTTCGACGCCCTGCTCCAGCAGCGCCACCGAGATGCCGGCGGCGAAGGTGTCGCCTGCGCCGATGGTGTCGGCCACGGTGATCTTCGGCGGCTTCACCTCCAGCACTGCCTGGCCTGCGCGGTACACGCCAGCACTGTCACCACCTCGCGTGACGACCACGGCGCGCGGCCCCTGCCCGCCGGATGCATGCGGCGCCAGGAACATCGCAGCCGCTTCGGCCAGGCTCTTGCCCGGCGCCAGGTAGGCCGCGTCTTCATCGCTGAACTTGAGCACGTCGCTCGCGGCCAGCCAGCGCGGCTGCTTGGCGCGGTACGCGTCCATGTCGGGGATCAGGCTGGGGCGCACGTTCGGGTCGAACAGCACGATGCGCTTGCCGCGCTGCGCCTCGACCATCTCGGTGATGCGCGTGGCAGCCGGGTCGGTGAGGATGGAGATGCCGCCGAAATGCAGGAAGCGGCAACTGTCGGGCAACGCGGGCAACTCCTCCGGCGCCCACAGCGTATCGGCGGTGCCCTTGGTATAGAAGGCGTAGTGGTTGGTGGTGGGCGTGCGCGCGACGAAGGCCAGCGTGGACGGCGCCGCGCTGCGCAGCACGAACTGCGTGTCGACGCCGTTGCCCTGCAGGTGCTGCAGCAGGCGCTCGCCGAACATGTCGGTCGACAGCTGCGTGATGAAGCCAGTTGCCTGACCCAACCGCGCGGCGGCGATGGCGCTGTTGGTCAGCGCCCCGCCCTCGTGGCCCTCGAAGCTCAGGCCCGAGCTGCAAGTGAAGTCGATCAGGGCCTCGCCCGCCAGTGCGATTCGCATATCAGTCAACCTGGAGAAAGCAGTTGGATGCGCCCGAGTGTGCCGCGATCGGCGTGCCAGGCAAGGCGCGAGAACGCGGCGGGCTGATGCCCGCAAGGCCGAGCAACGCCGCATGGCGCGTCGAGCGCGGCGCAATCGGGTGCATAGCGCTCTCACTCCCACAGGGAACGTGATGGAGGTCAAAAGCGTCAAGATCCATGCTGCTTCTCCAAGGGTTCAGCGCGGTCAACTGCTTTTTCCAGGTTGCGAGGGCGCTGTGGACGCCACAAAAGCCTGGACACGAACGCCGGCGCTACGCACGGCGTCAACCAGCCGAGTATCACCGGCCAGCGGTCCCCACAACGACGTGTCGGCGCAGAAAGCCGCCACCGGGTCCTCGGCCTCGCAGATCGCATGGCCGACCGCCGGGTCCATGACCTGGTCCTGGTAGGTGTACGGGATTTCGCCGCGGTGCCAGCGCTGCAGGAAGGCGAGGAACAGCGCCGGCAACATGGCCACGCTGTCGATGCTCTCGTTGCGTGAAAGGCGCTCGCGCACCGTGGGCGCGATGAAGCCGGGGATCTTGGAGAAGCCGTCCATCGCCACGCGCTGGTTCGTGTCGCGGATGGACGGATTGCCGAAGCGGTCCAGCACCACGTCGCGGTACGCAGGCAGGTCGACCGGGCTCGGCGTGCCGGGCCGGCTCAGGCAAGGGATGACGTCGTCGGTGACGTAGTCGAAGGCCATCTTGCGTACGGCCGGCGTGTGCGTGCCCTCGTGGATGAACTGCAGGCCGATCAAGGTGCCGGCCCAGGCGATGCAGCTGTGGGTGGCGTTGAGCAGGCGGATCTTGGCCTCTTCATAAGGCTGGACCGACTCCACCATCTCCACGCCGACACGCTCCCACGCCGGCCGCCGCCCGCCGATGAAGTTGTCCTCGATGACCCACTGGATGAAGCTCTCGCCGGTGATCGGCGCGGCGTCGGCGTGGCCGGTGGCCTTCAGCACGCGCTCGCGCAATTCCGGCGGCGGACGCGGCGTGATGCGGTCGACCATCGCGTTGGGGCAGGTCGTGTTGATCTGCACCCAGGCCTGCAGCGAGACGTCGCCGCTGCGCTCGATGAAATCGAGCAGCCCCTTGCGGAAGCGGTCGCCGTTGTGGCGAAGGTTGTCGCAATTGAGCAGCGTGACCGCGCCGCCGCCGCCGGTCTTGCGCGCGCGCAGGATTGCGCAGACCGCGCCGTAGATCGTGCTGCCCGGCTCGCCATTGCGTGCGCGCTCGATGTCGGCGGCCAAGTCGGCGAAGGACAGGTCCAGCTTGTCCTTGGCATCGAGGTAGTAGCCGGCTTCCGTCACGGTGAAGGAGATGATGCGCGTGGCCGGATCGGCGCCACGCGCGATCACGCTCGCAAGGTCGGCCTCATAGGGCAACACCTCGCGGATCGACTCGATGCGCTGGTAGCGGTATTCGCCGGCGGGCGACACTGTTTCCAGGGTGTAGGCGCCGCCTTGCGCGCGCAGCGCGGCGAGTACCTCGGGCATGTCCGGCCGCAGGTTGGCGGCGGAAATCGCATAGGCCTTGTCGCCGGTATCGCGCAGCGCCTGCACATAGACGGCCTGGTGCGCACGGTGGAAGGAGCCGAGGCCCAGGTGGAGGATGACGGACGTGCAGTCCGGAACGGGTGCGAGGGCCATCACGCAGCGACCGCCTGGCCTTCGTGATTGAACAGGTGCAACACCCTCGGATCGAGTTCGACGCCGACGTCATCGCCGATGCGCAGTGGCGTGCGTTCGTTCTGCCGCGCGATCAGCGGGACGCCGCCCACGTCCACATGGATCAGCGTGTCGGAACCCAGCGCCTCGATCAGGTCGACCTTGCCCGGCACGCCCGCGCCGACGCCCGGATGCACCTGCAGGCCTTCGGGCCGCACGCCGAGAAAGCCATCGCTCGGCAGCCTGCCGCCCGTCGCCGCCGAGAAGCTCGGTATGGCCGCCGCCGGCACCATGTTCATCGACGGCATGCCGATGAACTGCGCGACGAACTTGTTGACCGGATGGTCGTACAGCTCCATCGGCGTGCCGACCTGTTCGATCAGCCCGTCCTTCAGCACCACCACGCGGTCGGCCAGCGTCATGGCCTCGACCTGGTCGTGCGTCACGTAGATGCTCGTGGCGCCGAGCGAGACGTGCAGCTTGTGGATCTCGACCCGCGTGTTGCCGCGCAGGGCCGCATCGAGGTTGGACAAGGGCTCGTCGAACAGGAACACCTTGGGCGCACGCACGATGGCCCGTCCGATGGCCACGCGTTGGCGCTGGCCGCCGGACAGTTCCTTGGGCGTGCGGTCCAGGTACTGCGTGAGGTTCAGCTGCTTCGCGGCGTAGTCGACCTTCTTCTTGATCTCGTCCTTGGGCACGTTGGCCAGCTTGAGCGCGAAGGACATGTTGTCGGCCACGCTCATGTGCGGGTACAGCGCGTAGCTCTGGAACACCATCGCCAGGTCGCGCTTGCCGGACGCGAGGTTGGTGATGTCGCGGCCGTCGAGCATCAGTTGCCCGCTGGTGGTGGGCTCCAGCCCGGCGATGAGGCGTAGCAGCGTCGACTTGCCGCAGCCCGAAGGCCCGACGAAGACGATGAACTCGCCCTTGTTGATCTCGAGGTTGACGCCCTTGATGATGTGCGCGTCGCCGAAGCTCTTCTTGATGTTGCGGAGTTCGAGGTAGGCCATGTGTGTCTCTCCTTGGTTTCTTTACTTGACGGCGCCGAAGGTGAGGCCTTGGACGAGTTGCTTTTGCGAGAACCAGCCGAACACCACGATGGGCGCAATGGCCATCAATGACGCAGCCGACAACTTGGCCCAGAACAATCCTTCAGGGCTGGAGTACTGCGAGATCAGCGTGGCCAGCGTGCCCGCCTTGGCCGACACCAGGTTCAATGCCCAGAAGGCCTCGTTCCAACTCAGCACCAGGCACAGCAGGCCGCAGGATGCGAGGCCACCCACCGACAGCGGCATCACCACGTGGCGGAACTCGGTCCAGATGCTGGCGCCGTCCATGCGCGCCGCTTCGAGGATCTCGTTGGGGATGTCCTTGTAGCTCGTGTAGAGCATCCAGACCATGATCGGCAGGTTCGACAGCGTGAACACGATGATCAGCGCCGGGATCGAATCCAGCATGCCAGCGGTCTGCGCCAGCACGTAGATCGGCACCAGCGCGCCGACGGCCGGCATCATCTTGGTCGACAGCATCCACATGAGGATGTCGCGCGTCCGCTTGGTGCGGAAGAAGGCCATCGAGTAGGCGGCGGGCGCCGCGATCAAGAGACCCAGGATGGTCGAGCCCACGCTGGTGATGATCGAGTTCTTCGCATAGAGCAGGTAGTCGCTGCGGCGCTGCACTTCGCTGAAGTTCTCCATGGTCGGCTCGAAGATGAAGAGCGGCGGCACGTGGATGGCCTGCAGTTCGGTCTTGAACGCGGTGAGGAACAGCCAGCCCAGCGGGAAGAACAGCAACAGTGCCGCGCCCCATGCGCCAAGGGTGCGCAGGACGGTGAACAGGGGATTGGGTTGCATGATGTTTGTACTCCCTCAGTCCAGGTTCTTGCCGATGATGCGCACGAGGAAGGCCGCCACGATGTTCGCCAGGATCACCGCGAACAGCGCACCCGCCGAAGCCACGCCCACGTCGAAGTTCATCAGCGACTGCTTGAAGATCATGTAGGTGAGGTTGGTGCTCTCGTTGCCCGGCCCGCCATTGGTGGTGATGGCGATCTCCGCGAACACGCTGAGCAAGAAGATCATCTCGATCATGATCACGACTGCCATCGGCCGGCCCAGGTGGGGCACCGTGAGGTAGAAGAAGCGCTGGAAGGAATTGGCACCGTCCATGCGCGCCGCTTCCATCTGCTCACGGTCCAGCGACTGCAGCGAGGTGATGAAGATCAGGCATGCAAACGGCAACCATTGCCAGGCAACCATGATGATCACGGAGAACAACGGCAGGTCGGTCAGCCAGTCGACCGGCTCGGCACCGAAGAAGCGCCACAGGTCGGCCAGCACGCCGTAGATCGGGTTCATCATCATGTGCTTCCACAGCAGCGCGTTCACCGTCGGCATGACGAAGAAGGGCGAGATCAGCAGCACCCGCACGATGCCGCGTCCCGGAAAGGGCTCGTTGACCAGCAAGGCCAGCAGCACGCCGAAGATCACCGTGATCAGGATGACGCTGCCGATCAGCGTCATGGTGTTGGCCACGGCCGGCCAGAAGTCGGGGTCGGTGATGAAGTAGTGGAAGTTCTCGAGGCCGGCGAAGGGCCGGTCGCCGGGTTGCATGAGGTTGTACGTCACGAAGGAGAAGTACAGCGTCATCACGAGTGGCACGATCGACCACGCCAGCAGCGTGATCACGGCCGGCGCCATCAGCGCCCGGGGCAGGAGTCTTGTCATTGTTGGGTCCCTCTGGCTGTTGTGACTCCCTCTCACGCTCGCGGGAGAGGGTTGGGGTGAGGGTCACCCCGCGTTGGCCAAAGCCACGCGCAGCCCCCTCACCCTGGCCCTCTCCCCGCGGGGGAGAGGGAAAAGACGCTACTTGTAGTAGCCGCCCTTCTTCATCTCACGCTCGGCCGCTGTCTGCGATGTCTTCAGCGCCTGCTCCACCGTGACCTTGCCCGACAGCGCCGCGCTCATCTGCTGGCCCACGGCCACGCCGATGGCTTGGAACTCGGGAATAGCCGCGTACTGCACGCCCACGTACGGCGACTTGGGCAGCGTGCTGTCGTTCGGGTTGGCCGAGTCGATCGCCTTCTTCTCGGCATCGGCGAACTTCGCGACCTTCTGGAACTCGGGGTTGGCATAGGTCGACTTGCGCGTGCCGGTGGGCACCGTGTTCCAGCCGGTTTCCTTGGCGACCAGCTGGATGTAGTCCTTGGACGTGGCCCACTTGATGAACTTCTGCGCCGCATCGTCCTTGGTGGAACTGGCCGGGATCGCGAGGTTCCACGACCACAGCCAGTTCGCACCCTTGGGCGTGACAGCAACCGGTGCCTGTGCGTAGGCCACCTTGTCGGCGACCTTCGACTGCTTGGGATCGGAGATGAAGGAAGCGGCGATGGTCGCATCGACCCACATCGCGCACTTGCCTTCGTTGAACAGCGCCAGGTTCTCGTTGAAGCTGTTGGCCGACGCGCCGGGCGGGCCGTTCTTCTTCATGATGTCGACGTAGAAGGTGATCGCGTCCTTCCACGGCTTGGTATCGATCTGCGGCTGCCACTTCATGTCGAACCACTGGCCGCCGTTGGTGTTGACCAGCGTGGTCAGGAAGGCCATGTTGTCGCCCCAGCCCGGCTTGCCACGCAGGCACATGCCATAGACGCCTGCCTTCGGGTCGTTGGCCTTGTCGGCGAATTCCTTGACCTGCGCCCAGGTCGGTTGGTCGGGGATCTTGATGCCGGCCTTGTCGGCCAGGTCCTTGCGGTACATGAGCATCGAGCTCTCGCCGTAGAAGGGCGCGGCGTACAGCTTGCCGTCCATCGACAGGCCGCTGCGGATGGCGGGCAGGATGTCGTCCACGTCGTAGGCGGCGTCGGTGGCGATGGGCTTGAGCCAGCCCTTCTTGGACCAGATCGGCGCTTCATACAGGCCGATGGTCATCACGTCGAACTGGCCGCCCTTGGTGGCGATGTCGGTCGTCACGCGCTGGCGCAAGGTGCCCTCTTCCAGCGTGACCCACTTGAGCTTGATGTCCGGGTTGGCCTTCTCGAAGACCGGCGTCAGCTTCTGCATCTCGATCATGTGGCCGTTGTTGACGGTGGCGATGACCAGTTCTGTCGCAGCCTGGGCGAGCCCGGCGCTGGCCAGCGCAACGACAAGGCCGGTCTTGATGAATCGCTTCATGGTTTGTCTCCAGTTTGGGTTGGGCGGCCCCCACGGCGCCTGACCCGAATTCTGGAGACACACTCATGCGTGCTTGGTACTTGGTTCGTATCGATTGATACCGTGATGCACTGATTGCCTAGTGAAATCCCTAATCAGTGCAATTCAGGATGTAACAGAAGGACATTGCGCGACCATGAATAAAGGACCGCAGTGCGGCCCTTGGTTCAGTGAAGGCAGTCGGTCAGGCCAGGAGTTCGCCGTGCGCGTTGGCCTCGTTGGAACCCGACTGCACCCGGAAGTAAATCAACACGATGATGCCGACCAAAGGGATCAGCACGGTCCCACCCGCCGCCACAGCTCGGCACCGACCAGCACCATGTCGGCCCCAGGTTTGAAATCAGTACGGCGAGTCGACCAGCTTCGTCGCCTTGGCCCTGCCGCCCGAGAACCAGCTCATGCGCTCGCCGGGGATGCGACCAGGTGCACATTCTCCAGATCGCGCGCTTGATTTGCCCGCTTCAATTGCCAGAGCTGTTGCTCGGTCGTTTCGCCCGTAGCCTTGGAGGAATTCTGGTTCGGCAAGATGGAGACCCTCTGCGATACAAACTGGCCGGCATCCTCCGTTGATTCTCCAAGTCGCGCCCAATGCTCGACCTGCTGTGCAGCAGAGCGAGACATCAGGCCTTTTTGCCGAGCGGAAATGAAGAGGATGGAGCCGGCGCGAATGGAATTCGAGGACATGGCAAGCGCAAGGCCGAACTGTCCCGCTCAGACGGGCCGGAGGCGCTCCAAGAGGCCGGCCGTCGACGCATCCAGCCCACTCGTGTCACCCGAAGCCAGCCGCGGCTCGATGTCCTTCGCCAGCACCTTCCCCAGCTCCACGCCCCACTGGTCGAAGCTGTTGATGCCCCACAGCGCGCCGCTGGTGAACACGCGGTGCTCGTACATCGCGAGGAAGGCGCCGAGCGCTTCCGGCGTGAGCTTCTCGAACACGAAGAAGGTGCTCGGCCGGTTGCCCGGGAAGTTCTTGTGGCCGCCCGCATCGGCCTTGCCCTGCATCAGCGCCTGGGCCTGCGCCAACGCATTGGCCAGCAGCTTGTTGTGATGCCCTTCGAGGTCGTGCGAGGCATCGCGCACGGCCACGAATTCGAGCGGCGTGACGTCGGTGCCCTGGTGCAGCATCTGGAAGTAGGCATGCTGGCCGTTGGTGCCGGGCTCGCCCCACAACACGGGTGAAGTACCGTAAGGCAGCGGCTGTCCATCGGCATCGACCTGCTTGCCGTTGCTTTCCATTTCGAGCTGCTGCAGGTAGGCCGGGACGCGCTTCAATGCGCTGTGGTACGGCGCGATGCTGCGGCTCGTGAAACGGTGGAAGTTGCGATACCAGACGTCGAGCAGGCCGAGGCGCACCGGCAGGTTCTGCTCCAGCGGCGCGGTGCGGAAGTGCTCGTCCATCGCATGGGCGCCGGCCAGCAGGCGGCGGAAGCCGTCCGAGCCGATCGCCAGCGCGATCGGCAGGCCGATGGCCGACCACAGCGAATAGCGCCCGCCCACCCAGTCCCAGAAGCCGAAGGTGGTGTCGATGCCGAAGTCCTTGGCCGCCTTGACGTTGGTGGTGAGGGCGGCGAAGTGCTTCGACACGTCGAGCCGACTGGACTGCTCGAACCAGCGCTTGGCCGAGATCGCATTGGTCATCGTCTCGGCCGTGGTGAAGGTCTTCGACGCGATGAGGAACATCGTGTGCTCCGGCGCGAGGCCCTTGAGCACGCCTGCCAGTTCGTGGCCGTCGACGTTGGAGACGAAGTGGAAGCGCTTGCCGCGCGCGACGAATGCCTCCAGCGCCAGCACCGCCATCTGCGGGCCGAGGTCGGAGCCGCCGATGCCGATGTTGACCACGTCGGTGATGGTGTGGTCGGCGCGCACCTGGTCGGCGTACTTGAGCATCGCGTCGAGCGTGGTGTGCACGTCGCGCAGCTTGTCGTCGGTGCTCGATGCATCGGCCGGCGCGCGCAGCAGCGTGTGCAGCACGGCGCGGTCTTCGGTGTTGTTGATGTGCTCGCCGGCGAACATCGCGGCGCGGTGGGCTTCCAGGCCGCATTCGCGGGCCAGCGTCATCAGCAACGCCTCGGTGGGCGCGTCGATGAGGTTCTTCGACAGGTCGCCGAAGACGTGGGGGGCTTCCTGGCTCAGCGCGGTGAAGCGGCCGGCGTCGCTGGCGAAGGCTTCGCGCAGGTCGAGGCTGCGGCCCTTGCTGTCGTAGTGCGCTTGCAGCTTGGCCCACGACGGGGCCTTGTCACACCGAAGCGCCGCGCTCATGCGGCACCCATGAGCTTTTCGAGCTTGACCGCATCGGCGGCAAACGCGCGGATGCCCTCGGCCAACTTCTCGGTGGCCATCGCGTCTTCGTTCAGCGCGAAACGGAAGCTCGCTTCGTCGAAGCTCTGCTTGGGAATGTCGAGCGACTTGGCGGCCTTGGCATCGAGCGCATGGGCCAGCGGGGCGTCACTCGCGGCCAGTTCGGCCAGCAGTTCGGGGCTGATCGTCAGCAGGTCGCAGCCCGCCAGCGCGGCGATCTGGCCGGTGTTGCGGAAGCTCGCGCCCATCACCTCGGTCTGGATGTCGTTGCGCTTGTAGTAGTTGAAGATCTCGGTCACCGACTTCACGCCGGGATCGTTGGCGCCGGCACTGGCGGCTTCGTCCCATTTGGCACCGGCCGACTTTTTGTACCAGTCGTAGATGCGGCCGACGAAAGGCGAGATCAGCTTGACGCCCGCCTCGCCGCAGGCCACCGCCTGCGCGAAGGAGAACAGCAGCGTCAGGTTGGTATGGATGCCCTTCTGCTCCAGCGCCCTGGCGGCCTGGATGCCTTCCCAGGTCGAAGCCACCTTCACCAGCAGGCGCTTCTCGGTGTCGATGCCTTCGGCGCGGTACATCGCGACGATGCGCTCGGCGCGGGCGATGGTGGCGGCGGTGTCGAAGGAAATGCGCGCATCGACTTCGGTGGACACGCGGCCCGGGATCAGCGTGAGGATCTCGGTGCCGAAGCGCACCAGCAGGCGGTCGATGACCTCGTCGATCGGCTTGCCCGCATGCTTCTTGACCGACTCGTCGAGCAGCGGCCGGTATTCCGGCTTCTGCACCGCCTTGAGGATCAGCGACGGATTGGTCGTCGCATCCTGCGGCTTGGAGGCGCTGAGTTGCTTGAAATCACCGGAGTCGGCGACCACGGTGGTCCATTGGCGGAGGGCATCGAGTTGGTTCATCGGGGCATTATGAAACCTCCGTATGCAGTCGGCATGTACGTTCATGCCCGTGTCCCTGCGCTTTCCGGCGGATTGCGGGTCGTCGTTTGCGGCCAGCGCGCCGACATCGGCTGTGGTCCACCGCTGACGGCCCTCGCGGCGCAGGCGCGCAACATGAGAGCTTCGACTTCCGAGGAGCCACCCCATGTCATACCGTTCCGCGCGCCGCCGGGCGCCTGAGTCCGTCACGCCCGCAGCCTTCGATGACCAGTACACCAGTTCATCCATCGGCACGCTGGCCGCTGCGTTTTGCGTGGGCGGCGCGCTGACCCTCTACGCGTTCAACCAGGCGCGCAAGGCGCGTATCGCCCTGCCGGCCGGGCCGGCCGACGGTGCGCCGCTGATGCGCGCGCCGCTGCAGGTGGTCGCTCCCGTTGATTTGATCCGCTACGCCGGCCTGTGGCACGAACAGGCCCGCCTGCCCAACCGCTTCGAGAAGAACTGCGATGGCCCGGTCACCGCGGAATATTCGCTGCGCGACGATGGCACGGTCGAAGTGCGCAATCGCTGCGAGATGGCCGATGGCACGGTCGATGAATCGATCGGCACGGCGCGCGTCGTTCCGGTGGCGGGGCAGCCCGGCGCTGGCCGCCTGGAAGTGCGCTTTGCACCCGAATGGCTGTCCTGGCTGCCGATGGTGTGGGGCGACTACTGGATCCTCAAGCTCGACCGCGACTACAAGGTGGCACTGGTCGGCACGCCGAACCGCGACTACCTCTGGGTGCTGTCGCGCGCACCGCAACTGGACGCGGCAACGATCGAGGCCGAACTCGAATACGCCCGCACGCTGGGCTTCGATGTGGACAAGGTGGTTCGCACCGGGCAGGCGCGGCCTGTGCTGGAGATCGCGGCTGCTTGACTTTGGCGCTGCCGCTCCGACGTTGCGGCGCGCGACCGCGGCAACGGTACCGGTGATTAACATGCCAAAACTGGCGTTGTAGCGTGCTGGGTAGGTGCGGGATGCTCGCACCCATGAACAGCACCACCCTCCCCCGCTCCGGCCCCTTGGCCGGCGTCCGCATCCTCGACATGGCCACGGTGATCGCCGCGCCGTTTTCCGCCACGCTGTGCGCCGACCTGGGCGCGGACGTGGTCAAGCTGGAACTGCCCGACGGCAGCGACGCGCTGCGCGGCCTGGCGCCGGTGAAAAATGAGCACGCCCTGCACTGGAAGGTGACCAATCGCGGCAAGCGCGGCATCTCGCTGGACGTGCGGAAGCCCCAGGGCCGCGAGTTGTTCCTGCGCCTCTTACCGCAGTTCGATGTGCTGGTCGAGAACTTCCGCACCGGCACCTTGGACCGCTGGGGCCTGGACATGGAGACGCTGCATGCGGCCAATCCGCGGCTCACGGTGCTGCGGCTCACCGGCTTCGGGCAGACGGGGCCTTATGCCGGCCGGCCGGGCTTCGCGCGCATCTTCGAGGCGATGAGCGGCTTCGCGCATCTCACCGGCGAGGCCGATGGCAGCCCGCAGCACATGAACTATCCGGTCGGCGATGCGGTGGCGGGCCTGTTCGGCGCCTTCGCGATCGCGTCGGCGATGGTGGAGATGCGCCAGCACCCAGAACGCGCAGGACGCGAGATCGACCTGTCCGCGACCGAAGCGCTGATGCGCGTGCTGGAGACGCTGGCGGTCGAGTTCGAGCAACTGGGACAGGTGCGCCAGCGCGCGGGTTCGCGGGCCACGTACACCGCGCCATCCAACATGTATAAGAGCGCGGACGGCGTGTGGGTGACGGTGGTCGGCTCATCGGACGCCATCTTTCGCCGCATCTGCGAGGCCATGGGCCGACCCGAGTTGCCGGCCGACCCGCGCTTTGCCACCAACCCGGCGCGCGTGCGAAATCTTGACGAGATCGACGGCCTGGTTTCCGCTTGGTGCGGCACGCTGGACTTCGCATCGCTCTCGGCTGCGCTGCAGCGGCACGAGGTGCCGTTCAGCAAGGTCTACGGCATCGACGACGTTCTGGACGACCCGCACTTCCAGGCACGCGAGGCCATCATCCGACTGCCGGACGAGCAACTCGGCAGCGTGCCCGCGCCGTGCATCGTGCCGCGCTTTTCAGGCGCCAGCGGAGACGCACCACGCACCGGGCCGGCGACGGGCGAGCACAACCGGGCGGTGTTCTCCGGAATGGGTGTGAGCGATGACGAGTTGCGGGCGCTGGAGGCGGACGGCGTGATCTGACAGTGCGCCCGGCCCGGCTGTGGCTGGGTGTGTCACCGATGACGGTGACAAGGCAACGGGTCCGATGACAACATGCGCTCGTGCACATCGAGCAGGACACGTTCACGGGAAAGCGTGCACATCGAGGCGATTTCAATCCACAGACGCCCCGAACACGGCCGCCTCCACCTCGCGCACCAACGTCACCAGCCGCCCCGCAAGCTCTGCCCGCAACGGCGGCACAGGCCGCCCCCGCAGCGCCACGGTGCAGTTGAACACCACGATCTCCGCGTTCACCGGCCGCGCCATCGGCACCGCCAGCGCCAGCCGGTCCGGCCGCAGGATGCCCGGACTGGTGCAATAGCCGAGTTGCCCGAAATCACGCAACGCCTGCCGCACTTCCGCGATGCGCTCGGCATGCAGCTTGGGATAGAGCGCCTTGATCTGGTTGAGCGCCTTGTCGCGCTCCTCGGGCGCGGCGCGGGCCAGCCAGGCGCGGCCGTTGGCGCTGACCATGATCGGGAAGGCGGCGCCGATGTCGATGGGCGGCGCGCTGTCCTCTTCGGAGCGGCAGGTCTCCATGTAGACCATGCTGGTGCGATCGCGGATGCTGATGCCGACCATGCCGCGCACCTCGTCGGCCAGCCGCTTGATCATCGGGCGCACGAGCTGGCGCAAGTTCATGCTGGCCAGCAGCGGATAGCCCATCGACAGCACCGGCGCGCCGAGGCGGTACTTGCCGAGCGCCTTGTCGTGGCGCAGGTAGCCGAGCTGCGCCAGCGTGTAGGCCAGGCGCGAGACGGTCGCCTTGTCCAGCCCGGTGCGCGCAACGAACTCCTTGTTGCCCAGCACGCTTTGCTCCGGCGTGAAGCACATCAGCAGCTCCAGCCCGCGCGCGAGGGTGTTGGCGAACTGCTTGTCCTGCGCAGCGGCGTTCGTGGAAGCGTTCATGGGGTAACGGCCCCCGCAAGCCAGGCCTGCTCCACCTCGCGCACCATGCGCACGAGGCGCGGGCCGATGACCGTCTCCAGCGTGCGGGGGCCGAGTTGCACGGCCGGCACGCCGCAGTTGAAGACCATCGTTTCGCCATCGACGGGCACACGCATCGGCACGCCGACCGCATGCACGTCCTTCTGCCAGTCGCCGAGGCCAAGGCAAAAGCCCCGCTCCGGAAACGCCTCCAGTTCGGCGAGCACCGCGCCACGTTGCGCCTTCCACGCGGCAGCATGTTCAGTGCGGATTCGGTGCAGCATCTCCTCGCGCAATTCAGGCGCCGCACCGGCCAGCCAGGCGCGGCCGATCGAGGTGGCCCAGACCGGCATGGCGCCGCCGATATCCGGCCGGAAGGCGATGCCGTCGTGCCCCCGACAGGTCTCGACATAGACCATGTGGGTGCGGTCGCGCAGCCCCAGCGACACCGAGCCACCCGCCTCGCTCGCCAGCGCCTGCATGAAGGGCCGCGCCACTTGGCGAATCGACAGGCTGGCCAGCAATGGATAGCCGGCGGCCAGCGTCGCAGACCCCAACCGATAGCGCCGGGCCTGCGCGTCGTACTTGAGGAAACCCAGTTCGCACAGCGTGTAGGTCAACCGCGAGACCGAGGCCTTGGAAAGCCCGGTGCGTTCCGCCAGCTCACGGTTGCCCAGCGCCGGCTCGCTCATCTCGAAGCTGGCCAGCAGACGCAGCCCGTTGGCCAGGCTGGTGGCGAACATCTGGTGCGGGCGCTCGGCCGGGGCGGGAGGCATCTGTTTAATCTAGCAAAACAAGCGTACCGGCGAAACGCGGCCATCCCTAGACTGCCTCCCAGCCGTGCGCACCCGATGGCGGCATCAACAGGAGACACCCCGTGATCCGTGACCCCCAGGGCTTCGAGACCTACCTCGCCAACCTGCGCCGCTTCTGCCGCGAGCGCCTGATGCCGCGCGAGGCCGAGGTGGCCCGCAACGACGAAGTGCCGGCCGACTTGGTCGCCGCGATGGCCGAGCAAGGCCTGTTCGGCTACTCGATCCCCGAGGCCTACGGCGGCGCCGGCATGACGACCGAGGAACTGGTCTGCGCGGCCATGGAGCTGTCGCAGTGCTCGGTGGCCTTCCGCGCACGCGTCGGCACCAACACCGGCATCGGCTCCGAAGCGTTGGTCGTCGATGGCAACGAGGAGCAGAAGCGCCGCTACCTGCCGTCGATGGCCTCGGGCGAACTCACCGGCTGCTTCGCCCTCACCGAGCCCGGCGCCGGCTCGGACGCGGTAGCGCTGCAGTCCACCGCCATCCTCGACGGCGACCACTACGTGCTCAACGGCACCAAGTGCTTCATCACCAACGCACCCATCGCCGGCCTGTTCACCGTGATGGCGCGCACCGACAAGTCCAAGCCCGGCGCGGCGGGCGTGTCGGCCTTCCTGGTCGAGCGCACCACGCCGGGGCTCAGCACCGGCACCCCGTACGCCAAGATGGGACAGGCCGGCTCGCCCGTGTCCGAGGTGCACTTCGACAACTGCCGCGTGCCCGTCAGCCAGCGCATCGGCGCCGAGGGCGAGGGCTTCCGGATCGCGATGCGGGTGCTGAACAAGCAGCGCATCCACCTCGCCGCGCTGTGCATCGGCCCGGCCATCCGCATGCTGGACGATGCCGTCGCGCACACCGCCAACCGCCAGCAATTCGGCCAGCCCGTGGGCGCCTTCCAGCTGGTGCAGGCACTGGTGGCCGACTGCCAGACCGAGATCCACGCCGCACGCGCATTGGTACTGGAGACCGCACGCAAGCGCGACCAGGGCCTGGACGTGACGATGGAGGCTTCGATGTGCAAGTACTTCGCCTCGGAAATGTGCGGCCGCGTGGCCGACCGCTGCGTGCAGATGCTGGGCGGCTACGGCTTCATCGCCGACAACAGCATCGAGCGCTTCTACCGCGACGTGCGACTGTTCCGCCTGTACGAGGGCACCAGCCAGATCCACCAGCTCAACATCGCGCGCCGCACCTACGCGGCGGCAGGGCACGACATCAGGGGATGACCCAGCCCCGAATGCAGTTGCAGCCGGGCACAGTCGCATCCGCCAGCCAAAGCATCCATCACAGAAAGAGACAAGCCACATGCACCGCAGAACCCTGATCGCCGCCTTCGCCACCACGCTGCTGGCCTCCTCCGGCCTTGCGCTCGCGCAGGACCCCTACCCCAGCAAGCCGATCAGGATCATCGTCGGCTTCGCACCGGGCGGCTCGGCCGACATCGTGGCGCGCCTGATGGCCGACAAGCTCGGCACCGAGCTCAAGCAACCCATCATCGTGGAGAACCGCGCCGGCGCCGGCGGCAACATCGGCGCCGAGGCGGTCGCACGCGCCCCCGCCGACGGCTACACCCTGCTCATGGCATCGACCGCGCAGATCGTCATCAACCCCGCGCTCTACCGCAAGATGCCCTTCGACCCCATCAAGGACCTCGCGCCGGTCTCGCTCATACAGAACGAGCACAACCTGATGGTGGTCACGCCCGGCATCGGCGTGAAGACCCTGCCGGAATTCATCACCTATGCCAAGGCCAACCCCGACAAGGTGACCTTCGCTTCGCCCGGCAACGGCTCGCCCGCGCACCTGGCCGGCGAACTCATGAACCAGATGGCCGGGCTGAAGATGGTGCATGTGCCGTACAAGGGCACCGCCCCCGCCATCACCGACCTGCTGGCCGGCAACGTGACCGTCGCCATCGACAACATGCCGGCGTACATGCCGCACGTGAAAGCCGGCAAGTTGAACGGGCTGGCCTTGGCCAGCGAGCGACGCGCCACGGCGGCGCCCGACACGCCGACCGTCTCCGAAGCCGGCCTGCCGGGCTACGTGGTGACGGCCTGGAAGGGCCTGATGGCGCCCGCCGGCACGCCGCGCCCCGTCATCGACAAGCTGCATGCCGCCGTGGTCAAGGTGCTGGCCATGCCCGACGTGCAGAAACGCATGATCGACCTGGGCGCAGAGCCGGCCGGCACCACGCCGGAGCAGTTCGCCCAGTTCATCCAGGCCGAGACGAAGAAGTGGGGCGCCCTGGTCAAGTCCACCGGCGCCGTCCTCGAATGACCCAGGACGCCAACCCCTTCGCGCTGACCGGCCGCATGGTCGAGCTGCGCGACCGGGTGCGCGAATTCGTCGAGCGCGAGTGCATTCCGCGCGAAAGCCCCGCGCTTGCGCATGACGTCGAGGCGCTGGACGAAGCGATGCGCACGCTGCGCCCGCTGGCCCGCGAAGCCGGCATCTACGCGCCGCAAGTGCCGGTGGAACTGGGCGGCCTCGGGCTCAGCTGGCGCGAGCGCGCGGTGGTGCTGGAAGAAGCCGGCCGCAGCTTCCTGGCGCCCGGTGCGATGAACTGCGCGCCGCCCGACCAGCCCAACATGATCAACCTGCTGCGTCATGGCACGACGGCGCAGAAGGACCAATACCTCGCCCCGCTGATCCGCGGCGACATACGCTCCTGCTTCGCCATGACCGAGCCCGCCCCCGGCGCGGGCTCCGACCCGTCGATGCTGCGCACACGCGCACGGCGGCGTCCGGGCGGGGGCTGGGTCATCGACGGCCACAAGTGGTTCATCAGCGGCGCGGTCGGCGCGGCCTTTGCGCTCGTGCTGGCCCAGACCGACGAAGGCGCGACCACTTTCATCGTGGACACCGACAACCCCGGCTACCGGCTGGTGCGCAACATCCCCGGCCTGGGCGGCTTCCAGATCGGCGGGCACGGCGAGATCCGGCTCGACAACTGCGAGGTCGACGACGTCGCGGTACTCGGCGAAGTGGGCCAGGGCCTGGCCGATGCGCAGTTGCGCCTGGAGCCGGCAAGGCTGTCGCATTGCATGCGCTACATCGGACGCGCCTCGCGCGCCATGAGCATCGCGCAGGACTACGTCAACAAGCGCAGCTCCTTTGGCGAACGGCTGGCCGACCAGCAGCAGATCCAGGCGATGGTGGCCGACTCGCACATCGACCTGCATGCCTGCCGCCTCATGACCTGGCACACCGCCGCGCTCATGGACGCGGGCGAATCGGTGCGGCACGAATCGGCGATGACCAAGGTCTTCGTGTCCGAGGCGGTCTTTCGCGTGGCCGACCGCGCTGCGCAGATGATGGGCGCGCTGGGCATGTCGGAAGACACGCCGGTGGCCCTGATCTTCAACGAACTGCGGCCCTTCCGCATCTACGACGGCGCCACCGAACTGCACCGCGCCACGCTGGCGCGGCGAATCCTCAAGGGCGACCTGCGCGCCTGACCTCCTCTCACTCGAAACCATCCCCATGTCACAACACTTCAAAGCCCTTCGCCTGCTGGCCGGTGAGACCGCGCCGGTGCGCAGCCTCTGCGAACTCACAACGTCTGACCTGAGCCCGGGCGATGTCCTCATCGAGGTCGCGTACTCCAGCATCAACTACAAGGACGCGCTGGCCTCCAAGGGGCTCAACGGCATCATCCGCACCTGGCCGCGCATCGGCGGCATCGACCTGACCGGCACGGTGCTGGAGTCAGAGGACGCACGCTGGAAGGCCGGCGACGAAGTGGTGGTGCATGGCTTCGGCATCGGCGTCGACCATGACGGCGGGCATGCGCAGAGGGCGCGCGTGTCGGGCGACTGGTGCATGCGCATTCCGAACGGCTTCAGCCTGTTCGATGCCGCCGTGCTGGGCGCGGCCGGCTACACCGCGGGCTACTCGCTGCACCTGATGGAACTCAACGGCCTGGCGCCCGAGCAAGGCCCGGTGTTGGTCACCGGCGCGACGGGCGGTGTGGCCAGCGTCGCCATCGACATGCTCTCGCGGCGCGGCTACAAGGTCACCGCGATGAGCGGCAAGCCCGAGGCCGTGCCGTATTTGCAGTCACTTGGCGCCAGCGAGGTCATCGGCCGAATCGACCCGCAAGCGAAGCCCAAGCCGCTGGAGAAGGGCCAATGGGCCGGCGCAGTCGATTCGGTCGGCGGCGACACGTTGGCCTGGCTCACGCGGACCGCCCTGCCCGGCGGCGTCATCGCGGCCTTCGGCAACGCCGGCGGCGCGGAACTCAACACCACCGTGCTGCCCTTCATCCTGCGTGGTGTGAGTCTGCTCGGCATCAATGCCAACTCGCCGATGCCGCTGCGCGAAGTGGTGTGGCAGAAGATGGCGAACGAATACCGGCCCGCGCACCTGGCGAAGATTGCGCATGTGATCGGGCTGGAAGACCTGCCGGAATGGCTGGACCGTACGCTGGAAGGCAAGGTGCGTGGGCGGACTGTGATCGATATGCGGCGATAGACGCCCCGCATTGCCTGGCTTCGCGACAACGAAGGAGCACCTCGGGTTTCGTCCGACCGGGTTTGTCACGATGGCGTGCAACGCGCGATTCTGAGAACTTTGCAGCACTACAACAATGTCACGGGAGGACATCATGAGACGACTTAAGGCTGCTGCACCCCATATTCTTCTGGCTTGCGCGCTGCTCCTTGGCACCACGCAAGCTGATGCATACATAAGAGAGGTGATGATCAAGCACAAGTTCAAAGACTCGTGGGGACAGACCTGCACTTTCTACACGTCCTTGACGATCTCGGATACCGGTGTGCAGAGCGCCACCGTCCTTTTGCTGGACTGCAGTTACTTCAACGCCAGTATCCCGGACAAGGGACCCGCGCGCCTGGAGGGCGCACAGGCAGAGGCGATGGCCAAAAAGTACATCCCGGAGGCTGAGTACCGGGCGCTCATGGCCAAGGTTAACCGCGAGGCCCTCGCCGCGTCTGCCGCAGCACGGGCTGAGTCGATGCCCACGCGCGAACTGCACGCACCCTCCGCAAAGATGCGGCAGCCCGACCGCTACCTGCCTTGCAAGGAAGGTGAACGTCCGCCGTGCGATCGGCCTGCTCTTGTCGTACCCGGTACTGGGCGCCAATAGCAAACCGAACAATTCCTGGGTCATTCCCCGACGCGCTCTTGGGATTGCTTGATCGGACGCTGCAGTTCAGGACGCGGGGGCTGACCGGCTTCCTTGTCCTGCGCCGAAGCGTTGGAGGTCTCAGCCTCCAACGGGCACCACGGACACCCCGTGCGTGCCCAGCGTCAGCGTCGTCTCCGCCCCCACGCCGAACTTGCGCGCCAGGTCGGTCGACACCACGAACACCGGCCCCAGCGCGGTGTCGAATCCATACTCGTAGTAGCCACCCAGATACGCGGCCTTGCGCAGCGTGGCGGGCAGACCAGCCGGCTCGCCGATCACCCAGGCCTCCGGGCGCACCGCAACCTTCACGGGCCCCGGCGTCGCAGAGTGACGCGGCGCCAACAGCAGCGGCCCGAGCACCACCCGCCCATCCGCCTGCGCCGTCGCCGGGAACACCGACGCCTCCCCCATGAAGCCTGCGACGAACTCGCTCTCCGGCCGACTGTAGAGTTGCTCCGGCGTGCCGGTCTGCGCAATCACGCCGTGGTCCATCACGATGATCTGGTCGCTCACCGCGAGCGCTTCGCTCTGGTCATGGGTCACATACGCCACCGTGAGTCCCAAGCGCTGCTGCAATCCACGGATCTCCTCGCGCATCTCGCGGCGCAGGCGCGCGTCGAGGTTCGACAGCGGCTCGTCGAACAGCAGCACGGCCGGCTCCAGCACCAGCGCGCGCGCCAGCGCCACGCGCTGCTGCTGCCCGCCCGACAACTCGCTCGGCAAGCGCTCGTCGAAATCCACAAGGCCCACGCTCGCAAGCGTCTCCCGCGCGCGGCGTGCGATCTCGTCCTTCTTCACGCCGCTCATCTTCAGCCCATAGCCCACGTTCTCGATCACGTTCATGTGCGGGAACAGCGCATAGCTCTGGAACATCATGCTCACGTTGCGCTCGGCCGGCCCCAGCGTCGTCACGTCGCGCCCACCCATGAGGATCGCGCCCGAAGTCGGCGACTCCAGTCCCGCGATCATGCGCAAGGTGGTCGTCTTGCCGCAGCCCGACGGCCCCAGGATCGTGGTCAACGTCCCCACCGGTACCTCGAAGCTGATGCCCTTCACCGCCAGCGGCGCCGACGGGTCTGTGCCGTAGCGCTTGGTGACGTTGCGAAATTCGATGCCGTTGCTCATGAAGACAAACTCCAGATTCGGACTTGACCCTACACAAAGGACGCAAGGTTCCGCGAAGGATGCAAAAGAAAACCAAGGAAGACTTCATCGTTTTTTTGGCATTCCTTTCGCGCCCCTCGCGTAACCTTCGCGTCCTCTGCGTACGGAAGTCCGTATTCCTACTGCGCCACCACAGGCACCGGCACAGCCCTGCGCCGCCCCAGCTTGCGCTCGCCCACCACGAACTGGATCAGCGCGATCGCCGCCGACATCAGCACGATCAGGACCGTGCAGTACGCCAGCGCCACGCCATAGTCGCCATTGCCCACACGCCCGATGATGTACGTGGTCGCCAGTTCGTTCTCGGCCGTCACCAGGAAGATCACCGCGCTCACCGTCGTCATCGCGCGCACGAAGCTGTAGACCAGCGCCGCCACCAGTGCCGGCTTCAGCAGCGGCAGCACGACACGGAACAGCGTCTGCGAGGTCGACGCGCGCAGCATCAATGACGCTTCATCCAGCGACCGATCCAGTTGCTTGAACGCCGCCGTGCCCGCCCGCACACCCACCGGCAGGTTGCGGAACATGAAGCACAGAACGATGATCAGCCCCGTGCCCGTCAACTCGAAGGGCGGTACGTTGAACGCCAGGATGTAGCTCACCCCCAGCACCGTGCCCGGAATCGCAAACGCCAGCAGCGCACCGAACTCGAAGACCCCCTGCCCCTTGAACTCGTTGCGCGCCAGCAGCCAGGCAATCAGCAGGCCCAGCGCCGCCGTGATCGGCGCCGAGATGCCCGCCAACTTCAGCGTGGTGATCAGCGAGTTCCACGCCGTGCCCGCCCACACCAGCCCGAACTGCCCCCACTCCAGCGAAAACGCCGTCCTGAAGTGGTTCAAGGTCAGGCTGTAGTCACGCCCCCAGGTCTGCACGAAGCCACCCGCAAAGGCGAAGAGGTACACCACCAGCGTGAACACGATCCAAGGAAACGCAATGGCATACACAGTGCGCCGCACGCCATCCGGCAAAGCCATCGCAATGCCCGAATCTCCCTTGCCGCTCACCGTCGTGTAATTCTTCTTGCCGAGCACGCTGCGCTGCAAGGCGAACACGCCGAGCGCAAAGATCGTCAGCACCCAGGCCAGCGATGCCGCCCGCCCCTGGTCGTACTGCGCGCCGACGATCGCAAAGAAGATGTCCGTCGACAGCACCGAGAACTGCCCGCCCACCACCACTGGATTGCCGAAGTCCGCGATGCTCTCGATGAAGCCGACCAGGAAGGCATTTGCCAGCCCCGGCTTCATCAGCGGCAGCGTGACCGTGAAGAAGGTCTGGCGCCGGTCCGCATGCAGCATCTGCGCGGCCTCTTCCATGCTCGGTGCGATGCCCTGCACCACGCCGCGCATGATCATGAAAGCAATCGGCGTGAAGGCGAACAACTGCGCCACCAGCACGCCCTGCATGCCGTAGAACCAGCGCGTCGGTTCGATGCCGAAGGCGGACTCAAGCAACTGGTTGACCACCCCCGCGCGCCCGAACAGCAGGATCAGCCCCAGCCCCACCACAAACGGCGGCGTGATGATCGGCAGCAACGCCAGCACACGCAACGGCGTCTGCCAACGCTTGCCGCCGCGCTCCGCCATCAGCGCCATCAGCGTGCCGAGCAAGGTCGTACCGGCGGCAGTGAGCAAGGCCAGCACCAGTGTGTTCCACGCCACGCCACAGCGCACGCCGCCCGCAACGCAGCCGAGACCCCAGATCCTTTCCGTGAAGACACGCGCCGCAAACGCCGCCAGCGACCACTTGCCGTCCTCGTCGAAGAACGCCCCCGACAGCGCCTTGCTGACGGGATAGGCGATGAACAGCGCCATCGTCACACCGCAGCCGATCACCGCGCCCGCAACGAACAAGTCGCCCTTGAAGTACCCCAGCCGAGCCAGGCCAAACGCGAACAGCAACACCAGCGCCGCAATCGCCACGAAGCCCCCAGCCCCGATGCCGAACTGGTTGACCGACAACTCGCCGAACGCTCCATTGAGCGCCGCCACGCTCCACCCACGCGCGCCGATGGTGAAGCCGGTCACCGCCAACCCAAGCGCGCCGATCAGCCCACCGACGAGCAACCATCGTCCTTGCGCACGCCCAGGCGCAGACATCGCACCGACGCCACAAAGCACGAGCCCGGCCAAACCCGCCAGCAACCAGCCACGCCCCTGCAGCAACCCCTGCAACAACCCATTCGCCGCATCCCCATCGCTGAAGATGCGCGGCAAGGCTTCATACCAGCTTGTATCCTGGATCGCATACCAGGGCAGCAGCAGATAGCCGACGAGGCCCGCCGCAACGCAGAAGGCGATCGCGGCGTTGGGCTTGCGCGTCACAAGGCCGATGCCTGTCTATCGCGGCAGCGAGTTGACTTCCTTCTCCCAGCGCCCGATGAGGCGCCGGCGCTCCTCGCTCTTGCCGTACTTCGCGTAGTCGTAGTTGATCATCTTGATCTTCTTGAAGTCGGGCACGTTGGCATCGACGGGCGTGGCCTTGTTCGACGGCAACTGGTACTGCTTGGCATTGGCGCCGAAGGTCTGCGCCTGCGGTGTCAGCGCCCATTCATAGAACTTCTTCGCCTCGGCCAGGTTGCGCGCACCCTTCACGACGCTCATCGAGCCGATCTCCGCGCCGGTGCCTTCCGATGGCGTCACCGTCTCGACCGGAAAGCCCTGCATCTTCTCCTGCGGCGCGTCGTGGATGAAGCTGATCGACACCGCCGTCTCGCCGCGCGCCACCGCCTTGATCGGCCCGACGCCGGTGCGGGTGTACTGGCCGACGTTCTTGTGCAGGCCCTTGAGGTAGTCGAAGGCCTTCTCCTCGCCCATCAGTTGCACCAACGTCGCGATCATCGTGTAGGCCGTGCCGCTCGATGCGGGGTTCGCCACCTGGATGTCGCCCTTGTACTCGGGCTTCAGCAGGTCGGCCCAGCTCTTCGGGATGTCGAGCTTTTTCTTCTTGATCAGCTCGGTGTTGTAGCCGAAGCCGAGCGGCCCCGAATAGATGCCCACCGTCTTGTACCCCGACTGCTGCGCCTGCTCCTGCGCCCACGGATAGAGCTGCGACAGCGAAGGCGATTTGTATTCCAGCGTCAGGCCCAGTTCAGCCGCCTGCAGGTGCGGATCGCCCGTGCCGCCGAACCACACGTCGGTCTTCGGGTTCTCCTTCTCCGCAATGAGCTGCGCCAGCGCCTCGCCCGAGCCCTTGAGTGCAAGGTTGATCTTGACGCCGGTGGTGCGCGCATACACGGTCGCGATCATGTTGCACCAGTCGGCCTGCACCGAGCAGATGACGTTGACCTGCTGGGCCGAAGCCATGGAAGTCACGCCCAACAGCGCGACCGTGAACAGGAGCTTTTTCATATGATGAATAACTTTGCAAAGAGATGCGCCTCCCCTGGCGTAAATCCAGCTTAGTAGCGCGTCAACGTATCAGTCATCCGTACAACTACCATTAAAGTCGACCTCAAGTATTGGCTTCCCCACCACACGGAAAACCTCATGAGTTTCGATCTCGTTCTGTTCGGCGGCACCGGTGACCTGGCATGGCGCAAGCTGATGCCGGCGTTGTTCCAGGCCTTCCGCCACGGCAGCCTTCCCGCCGGCGGCCGCATCATCGGTGTGGCGCGCGACGACCTGTCGGACGACCAGTACCGCGAGCTGATCCAGTCGCGCTTCAAGGCGGTCGATGGCGCCAAGCGCCCGACCGAAGAAGAGTTCAAGGCGTTCGCATCGATGCTGCACTACCTGCGCCTCGACCTGTCGAAACTGGCCGACTACGCGCGCCTCGCCGACATGCTGAAGTCGCGCGATGCCGACAGCATCATCATGTATGTTGCAACGGCACCGGCACTTTTCACGCAGACCGTCGAGCAGATCGCCGTCGCCGGCCTGAACGGCCCGAAGACGCGCGTGGTGCTCGAGAAGCCGCTGGGCCATGACCTCGCATCGAACCGCGCCATCAACGAGGCCGTCGGCAAGGTGCTGAAGGAAAACCAGGTCTTCCGCATCGACCACTACCTCGGCAAGCCCTCGGTGCAGAACCTGTTCGCGATGCGCTTCGGCAATGCGCTGTTCGAACCGATGTGGCGCCGCGAACATATCGCCAACATCCAGATCACCATCGCCGAAGACCTCGGCGTCGAGAAGCGCGGCGCCTTCTACGACCAGACCGGTGCCCTGCGCGACATGGTGCAGAACCATGCGCTGCAACTGGTCTGCGCGATCGCCATGGAGCCACCGATCAACGCGCATGCCGACGCGATCCGCGACGAAAAGCTGAAGGTGCTGCGCTCGCTGAAGCGCTGGACGCCCGACTCGCTCGGCCTGCATGCCGTGCGCGGCCAGTACACCGCCGGCACCGCATACGGTGAACGCGTGCCGGGGTACAGGGAAGAGCCCGGCGTCGACCCCGACAGCCGCACCGAGACCTTCGTCGCCCTGCGCGCCGAAATCGAGAACTGGCGCTGGGCCGGCGTGCCCATCTACATCCGCACCGGCAAGCGCCTGGCCTCGCGTGATGCACGCATCGAGATCAACTTCCGCCCCGCGCCGCATGCCATCTTCCGCACACCCGCCGGAGTGGCGAACAAGCTGGTGATCAACCTGCAGCCGAAGGACGGCCTCGAACTGCACCTGCTCGCACAAGCGCAAGACCAGCGCGTGACCACCAAGGCGGGAGTGCGCGGCGGCATGCTGCCGCTGGCGCCGGTCCAGTTGGACCTCGACTTCGACAAGCGCTTCGGCACCGAGCGCGTCGGCGCCTACGAACGCCTGCTGCTCGACGTGATCGACGGGCGCTTGAACCTGTTCGTGCGCAGCGATGAACAGGAGGCCGCCTGGCACTGGGTCGAACCGCTGATCGACAGCTGGGGCATGGACGGTGGGCCACGTCCGTATGCGGCGGGTACGTGGGGGCCGAGTGCGTCGAGCGCGATGATTGCGCGTGACGGGTTTGCCTGGGGTGAGGAGCAGTAGCCTCTTGATTCGGGATCGGACATCCGTACGCAGAGGACGCGAAGGTCACGCGAAGGACGCGAAAGAAACCAAAAGATGGAAGCCTGATTTCTTCTTTTCAGATTTCTTCTTCTTGAATCCTTTTGCGTCCTTCGCGGAACCTTCGCGTCCTTCGCGTACGGCCAAGTCCGAATTCAAAGGGACTTAAATCCGCCCCTCCTCCACGGCATGGCACGCCACCTGAGTCCCCTCGAAGGTCTGCAGCTTCGGCCGCTCCGCCGAACACCGCGCATTAGCATGCGGACAGCGCGGATGAAAGGCGCACCCCGTCGGCGGTGACAGCGGGTTCGGCACCTCGCCCTGCACCGGCGTGCGCGCACGGCCCGTCGCGTGCATCTGCGGGATCGCGTCGAGCAGCATGCGCGTGTAAGGGTGCCGCGGCGTAGCGAACAGCGTGCGCTTTTCGGCTACCTCCACAAGGCGGCCCAGGTACATCACCCCCACCTGGTCGCTCACATGGCGCACCACGGCGAGGTTGTGCGAGATGAAGAGGTAGGTCAGCCCGCGCTCGCGCTGCAGGTCCTTCATGATGTTGAGCACCTGGGCCTGCACGCTCACGTCGAGCGCGCTGGTGGGCTCATCGCACACCAGGAACTCCGGCGCGGTCGCGAGCGCACGCGCGATCGAGATGCGCTGGCGTTGCCCGCCCGAGAACTGGTGCGGGTACTTCACCATGTCGTGCGGGCTCAGCCCCACCGACTTCAGCAATTCGCCCACGCGGTCGCGCAGCGCACCCTTCTCCGTCACCAGGCCGTGCTCCAGCAGCGGCTCGCCGACGATGCCCTCCACCTTCCAGCGCGGATTCAGGCTCGCATACGGGTCCTGGAAGATCATCTGGATGTGCTGGCGCAGCGCGCGCCCTTGCGGCGACGCAAAGGTCTCGTGCACATCCTTGCCCGCGAAGTGGACGTGCCCGCGGCTCGGCTTGTAGAGCCCGACCAGCACGCGCGCCACGGTGCTCTTGCCGCAACCGGATTCGCCAACCAGCGCTAGCGTCTGCCCGCGCGGAATCGTGAAGCTGACGCCATCGACCGCATGCAGCAGCAGCCGCGGCTGGCGCTCGATCACGCGGTTGAGCCACGGCGCGGACACATCGAATGTCCGGGCGATGTCATGGGCCACGACGAGAGGCTTGTTCTCGGGCGGCACGTCAAGGTCGATGTGTTCGACGACGGTGGAAGTCATTGCGCGACCTCGATGAATTGCATTTCGGGGCGAGTGTCCGCCGGTGCACGGCTCGGATTCACCGGGAAGCCTCCGCGCTGCGCGCCGCGGTGCGAGCGCCTTCGGAGCGCCCGGGCGGCGGGCATCAGGAAACCTCCGCGCTGCGCGCTGCGGTGCGAGCGCCTTCGGAACGGCCGAGCGGCGGGCATCAGGAAACCTCCGCGCTGCGCGCTGCGATGCGAGCGCCTTCTTAACGGCCGAGCGGCGCTCACGCGACGACTCCCGCACCTTGCGCTGCATCGTGCAGCCAGCAAGCCGCCCGCGTCGCACCCGCCTCAAGGAGTTCAGGCCGCTCGCGCATGCAGCGCTCGAACGCACGCGGACACCGCGGGTTGTACGCGCAACCGTCGGGAATCGCATTGAGCCGCGGCATCGCCCCATCGATCTGGTTCAGCCGCTCGCGCTCGATCGTCATGTCCGGAATCGCCGCCATCAGCCCGCCGGTGTAGGGATGCGCCGGCGCATGGATCACCTCATGCACCGGCCCGATCTCCGCCACGCGCCCCGCATACAGCACGGCCACGCGGTCGCAGGTCTCCGCGATCACACCCATGTCGTGCGTGATCAGCATCACGGCCGCGCCGCGCTCGTGGCACAGGCGCTTGAGCAGCGTGATGATCTGCGCTTGGATCGACACGTCGAGCGCGGTGGTCGGCTCGTCCGCCACGATCAGCATCGGCTCCGCCGCCAGCGCCAGCGCAATCACCACGCGCTGCCGCATGCCGCCCGAGAACTGGTGCGGATAGTGGTCGATGCGTTGCGCAGCACCCGGAATGCCCGTGTCCTCCAGCAGCCCGATGGCCCGCTTGCGCGCCTCGGCCTCGGTCACCGGCAAGTGGGTGCGGATGGTCTCGGTGAGCTGCCGCCCGATCGTGTAGAGCGGGTTCAGCGAAGTCAGCGGGTCCTGGAAGATCGCGCCGATGCGCCGGCCGCGAATGTGCCGCATCTTCGAATGATCGAGGTTGTCGATGCGCTCGCCCTGCAGCAGGATCTGCCCGCTCGCAATACGGCCCGGCGGCTCCAGCAGGCCGATGATGGCCGCACCAGTGAGCGACTTGCCCGCACCCGATTCACCCACCACACCCAGGATCTCCCCCGGCGCGATCGAAAAGGAAATGTCGTCGAGCGCGCGCAGCGTGCCACGCCGCCCCGGGAACTCGACCACCAGGTTCTGCACCTGCAACAGCGGCTGCTTCATCATCCCAACCTCGGGTTCAGCGCATCGCGCAGCCAGTCGCCCAGCAGGTTCACGCTCAGCGCGATCAGCACCAGCATCACGCCGGGAAACACCACGCCCCACCATTCGCCGCTGAACAGGAACTGGTTGCCGTTGCTGATCAGCGTGCCCAGCGACGGCGACGTTGGCGGCACACCCACGCCCAGGAAGGACAACGTGGCCTCGGTGATGATCGCGGTGGCGACCTGCACCGTCGCGATCACGAACACCGGTCCCAGCACATTCGGCAGCACGTGCTTCCTCATGATGCGCATCGACGACACACCCGTGACGCGCGCCGCCTGCACATATTCCTTGTTCCGCTCCACCAGCGTGGAGCCGCGCACCGTGCGCGCGTAGTCCACCCATTTCGTCAGCGAGATCGCCAGGATCAGCACGCCGAAGGCTACCGAATTGGGCGCGTTCGGGAACAGCGCCCGTCCCACGCCCGCGATCAGCAACGCCACCAGGATCGCGGGAAAGGACAGCACCACATCGCAAAGCCGCATCAGGAAGGAATCCAGCCAGCCACCCCGAAAGCCCGCCAGCAACCCGAGCGTCACGCCGATCAGCATCGACAGCAGCACCGACACGAAGCCGACCACCAGCGACACCCGCGAGCCATACATCAGCGCCGACAGGATGTCGCGCCCTTGCTCGTCCGTGCCCAGCAGGTACTTGGACGTGCCCTCTTCCATCCACACCGGCGGCTTGCGCGCATCGCCCAGTTCAAGCGTCGCGAGGTCGTAGGGATCATGCGGCGCCACCCAGCCCGCGAACACCGCGCAGAAGATGCAGATGAACGCGACCACCGCGGCGGCGATCGCCATCGGCGAATGGCGAAAGCTGTAGCCCACATCCCCGTCGAACCAGCGGAACAATGTTTTTTTCATCTTGGATCTCAACCACTCACCGCAAGGTTCGCGCCCACCCTTCAACAACTTCACAAATCAAATGCCAGGACACCGAGGAACCGGCTTGGCCGGGCCTGTGGTATCGCCCCCCCGGCAGGGGGTCGGAGAAGCGCACGCAGAGCGCCGGCCTATGGGGCGACCTGCTTGATGCTCATCCACTTGTACGGCATGTAGTTGTCCGCCATCTGCGTCAGTTCCACCTTCTTGCTCACGCCCCATGCCAGCGTCTGCTGGTGCAGCGGCAGGTGGCCGATGTCGTCGGTGTGCAGCGCAAACGCATCCTTGATCATCGCGTCGCGCTTGGGCTTGTCGGTCTCGGACTGGATCTTCTTGGTCAGTTCGTCCACCTTCGGGTTGCAGTACGCGCCCAAGTTGAACTGCCCCGTGCCGGTCTTGTCGTCCGGACAGGACATCAACGCGCTCAACGCGTTGTGCGAGTCGTAGGTGGTGGGCGTCCAGCCCAGCATGTAGAAGCTGGTGTCGCGCCGCAGGATCTTCGGGAAGTAGGTGCCCTTGGTCTCGGCCGCCAGGTTGATCTTCACGCCGATCTTCGCCAGGTTGGCCGCCACGCTCTGACAGATCTGGCTGTCGTTCACGTAGCGGTCATTCGGGCAATTCATCGTCACTTCGAAGCCGTTCGGGTAGCCCGCCTCGGCCAACAGCTTCTTGGCAGCTTCCACGTCGTACGAAGGCCGCTTGTCCTGCGCCTCCGTCCAACCGTTGATGCCCGGGCCCACCATCAAGCCCGTCGGGCGCGAGGCGCCGCGCATCACCGTCTTCTGGATGCCCACGATGTCGATCGCCTGGTAGAAGGCCTGGCGCACGCGCTTGTCCTTGAACGGGTTCTTGCCCTTCACGCTGGAGTAGAGCAACTCGTCGCGCTTCTGGTCCATGCCGAGGAAGATCGTGCGCAGCTCGGGCCCGCTGATCACGCGTGCATTGGCGCTCTTGTTGATGCGCTCGATGTCCTGCACCGGCACCGGTTCCATCACGTCGATCTCGCCGGAGAGCAGGGCCGCCACGCGCGTCGCCGGATTCGAGATCGGCGTGAAGATCACTTCCTGCACGTTGCCTTCGATCTTGCCCCAGTAGGTGGGGTTGCGCGTGAACACCGTTCGCACGTTCGGCTGGCGCTCGCGCACGCGGAACGGCCCGGTGCCGTTGGCCTTGAACGAGGCCGTGTTCTCGATGCCCTTGCGGCGGTCGACCGGCATCGTCGCCTTGTTCTCCTCGCACCACTTCTTGCTCATGATCATGAGCTGCGAGATCACGTCCGGCAGGATCGGGAACGGGCCCTTGGTCTCGATCTCGATCGCGAAGTCGTTGACCTTTCGCACTTCCTTGATGTCGGCAGTGTTGGTCTTCACGTCCGAGCCCTCGCCCGCCGCACGCGCAAAACTGAAGATCACGTCATCCGCGGTGAAGGGCGTGCCATCGTGAAACTTGACGTTCTTGCGCAGTTCGAAAGTCCAGACCGTGGGCGAGCTCTGCTTCCAGCTCGTGGCCAGCAAGGGCGCCAGGCTCAGGTCCTTGTTGCGTCCGACCAGCGGTTCGTAGGCATTCGCATCGGTGCTGAGCTGCAGCGACTCGTTGAGCGAGTGCGGGTCCAGCGAAAGCGCATCGCCCTGGTTGGCAATGCGGATGGTCTGTGCATTGGCCAGCAGACTCGTCGCGCCCAGCATCGCCAGGACAGCGGCCGTCAGCGCTTTGGACTTGAGACTCATGAAAGACACTCCTCGGTGGGTTGGAACAGAAACTCGTAGGTGGAACGCGGCGCAAGCGTGCGGCCGATGTGGCAGTCAGCCCAATGATGCGGTCTATTGCAAGGCGCGCGCCTTGGCGTTTTCCTTGGGCACGGCGGTGACTTGCAAGGGCATGCCCTGCTCGACCAGACTCGCGTGCATGGCGGCGCCGAGCGGCAGGATCTCGTCGTTGAAGTCGTAGCGGCTGTTGTGCAGGAAGGCGCCGTCCTTCGCGCCCTGGCCGATGCGCAGGTAGGCGCCAGGCTTCTTCTGCAGCATGAAGGAGAAGTCCTCGGCGCCCATGCTCGGCTCCATGTTGCGCTCGACATTGCGCGCGCCTACCAGCCCCTGCGCCACGTCGCCCGCAAACAGCGCCTCCGTGGCCGTGTTGATGGTCGCCGGATAGATGTGCTCGAAGCGCACCGTCGCGGTGGCGCCAAAACCCGAGGCAACTGCACCACACATTTCCGCCAGCCGCCGCTCGACCTGCTTCTGCACCACGTCGCTGAAGGTACGCACTGTGCCCACGAGCGTCGCCTTGCCCGGCACCACGCTCATCGCGCCCAGGTCGCCAGCCTGCACCGCGCAGATGCTGATCACCGCCGCGTCGATCGGCCGCACGTTGCGCGAGACGATGCTCTGCACCGCCGTGATGATGTGCGCCGACACCAGCACCGGATCGATCGTCTGGTACGCATGCGCGCCATGCCCGCCCTTGCCCGTCACTTCGATGGTGATGCGATCCGCCGCCGCCATCATCGCCCCGTTGTTCAGCCCGATCGTGCCGGGCTGCATCCCCGGCCAGTTGTGCATGGCAAACACCGACTGCACCGGAAAGCGATCGAACAGCCCGTCCTCGATCATCACGCGGGCGCCGGCAAAGCCTTCCTCGCCGGGCTGGAAGATCAGGACTGCCGTGCCGTCGAAGTTACGCGTCTCCGCCAGGTAACGCGCCGCCCCCACCAGCATCGCCGTGTGTCCGTCATGACCGCAGCCATGCATCAAGCCCTTCTTGGCCGAGCGCCAGTCGAAGCCGTTGTCCTCGCACATCGGCAGCGCGTCCATGTCGGCGCGCAGGCCGATCATGCGGCGGCTCGCCGTGGAGCGCCCACGGATCACGCCGACCACGCCGGTCTTGCCGATGCCCGTGTGAATCTCGTCGACACCGCAGGCCCTCAACGACTCCTGCACACGCGCGGCGGTGTAGACCTCCTCGAAACCCAGTTCCGGATGCGCGTGCAGGTCGCGACGCAATGCCGTGATCTCTGGATGAAAGCGCGCAATGTGCGCAAACGCCCTTCCCGCCACCTGCCAACGTACCGGCCCCATCAATGCCCTCCAGTGGTGGAAACCCGCAGCCTCGGATCCACCGCGAAATACAGCAGATCGACCACCAGATTGATCGTCACGAAAATCAATGCGATGAGGCAGAGATAGGCCGACATGATCGGGATGTCGGCGAAGGTCACGGCCTCGATGAACAGCAGGCCCATGCCGGGCCACTGGAACACCTTCTCGGTGATGATCGCGAACGCAATCAGCGAGCCCAACTGTAGCCCCGTGATGGTGATGACCGGCACCATCGTGTTGCGCAAGGCATGCCCGAAATGAATCGCGCGATTCGACAGGCCGCGCGCCCGGGCGAACTTGATGTAGTCGGTGCGCAGCACCTCCAGCATCTCGGAGCGCACCAGCCGCATGATTAGCGTGAGTTGGAAGATGGCCAGCGTCACCGTCGGCAGCACCAGGTGGCTCCAGCCGTCACGCGTGAACAGGCCACTGCTCCACCAGCCCAGCTTGACGACCTCTCCACGCCCGAAGCTCGGCAACCAGCCAAGCCAGACCGAGAACACCAGGATCATCAGGATGCCGATGAGAAAGGTCGGCAGCGACACGCCCAGCAGGGAAAGCGCCATCACCGACTGGCTGCCCACCGAGCCGCGCCGCAAGGCGGCATACACGCCCATGGGCAAGCCCACGGCCAGCGCCAACAAAGCCGCCAGCACCGACAGTTCCAGTGTTGCTGGCAGCCGCTCCCCGATCAAGCGCGACACCTTCGCACCCTGGCGCAAGCTCAGGCCGAACTCGCCCTGCGCAGCGTTGACGATGAAGTGCCAGAACTGCACGACGAAGGGCTGGTCGAGCCCCAAGTCGATGCGCAGCTGCTGGATCTGTTCCGGCTTGGCGTCCTGCCCCAGCAGGAAGACCACCGGGTCCCCCACGTACTGGAACAGCAGGAACGCGATGAAAGCCACCGCGACCATCACGATCACGGCCTGGATAAGGCGGCGGAGTACAAATACAAGCATCGAGAAACTACCTGTTACCAACGATAGCAGGGCAATCCGCGTGCCCGGGAGAGCGTTAACCATAAAAAAAGCCACTCGACTTTCATCGAGTGGCTTTTCGAGTCTTTCAACTTCAACTGGCGCGAGCCAGCGTCAGATCAGAAAGCGTGACGGATACCGAAGTCGTAGCCGTAAGCCTTGTCGGCTTGGTAGCTGCCGCCCGGAGCCAGCAGGAACGTGTTCGTGAACTGCGGGCTGTTGCCGGAGAACGAGTTGTTGGCGTTCAGGTTCGCGCCGTTCTTGTTCTTGATGAACGCAGCCGTTGCGTACAGGGCCGTGCGCTTCGACAGGTTGTGCACGTAGCCGACGGCGAACTTGTCAGCCTTCGGGTCTTCTGCGACCGTGAACAGCGAGAACGCAGCCAGCGTCGGGGCCGACGTGTACTTCACCTTGACCGACGAGTACGACACGCGGATCAGGCCAGGACCGACCGGCACGGTGGCGCCAACCAGGAAGCCTTGACCCTTGTAGGAGCCGCTGCCGAACTGGGCAATGTAAACCGGGTCTTGCTTGATGTCGTTCTTGGTTTGCGAGATTTCGCCGAACAGCTTGACAACGCCGAAGTCATACGAAGCGCCGAGGTTGCCGATCTTGACGTTGGTGGTCGTGCCAGCGTAGAAGTCGTCGCCCGTGGTGCTTTGGCCGTAGGACGCAGCAACGTCCAGACCGCCGTTCGCGTAACCGAAGCGGCCACCGACATAGCGGCCAGTGCGTTGGCTGTTCAGCACGTTCGGGGCGCAACCGAAGCTGGCAACGCCAGCAGCGGACAGCGTGCAAGCGGTAGCGCCATCGTACTTGACGGCTTCGTTCAATGCGTACTGGACTTGACCGTAGAAGCCACCCAGGTTCGGCGGCAGGAAGTAGCCGATCGAGTTGCTGGCGCGAACGTTTTGCGTATTCGAGAACAGGCCACGGTTGAGCGCGACGCCACCGGCGGGGTTGGCAACGATGCTACGCGGACCGGCGTTCATCGTGAAGATCAGGTTGGTACCAACGCCGTTGGTGCCGAACGGATCGAACACGGTGTCGTTCCAGAACGTCGGCGTGTAGTCACGACCCAGACGCAATTCACCGAAACCACCCGACAGGCTCACGGTCGAGCGACGCGTGAAGCTCGCAGCACCGACGGCGCCGTCGTCGTTGGTGATCGGCGATTCGAGCCAGAAGCTTGCTGCCAGGCCACCGCCCAGGTCTTCCGTGCCACGGAAGCCGATGCGGCTCGAGTTGTAGGCACCGTTGGACAGCAGCGTCTGGCTTTGCTTCAGATCAGGACCGCCAACAAAGTTGACCAGGGGCGTGCCGGCGTTGCCGATGAATTTGCTCGTGGTTTGGTAATAGCTGACAGCGGCGTCAACCACGCCGAACAGGGTGACAGACGACTGAGCCGAGGCAGCGCCAGCGACAGCCAGGGCAGCCAGAGCAACTAGGGATTTTTTCATTGCAAGTTTCTCCAAGGTTAAACATAGGGCTCCGGTGCAGAGGGCTCACCGTGACTGGGCACTTTTCTGTGCTCCCACCGGACCCCGGGCCAACCTCCTTTTGGGAAGTTGTCGCTATTGCACCAGACGCGCCGCATCAGGGCAAAAGAATTCATCCTAAATCGCGGAAGGGTCCGGCGTTTCGTTGCACCAGTGCAACAAAGCCGCAGGGTGCCGTCCAGTTCATGATGTGAAACGATCAGGAGGCCGGCATCAACGCCTGGCAAGTTGCGTTCCAATGGCGTCATGACCCGTTCACTCGACCCCCTCCTGATTGCGGCGGATGCGGCCCTGCGCACCTTGTTCACCCGCCCCCACGCGACGCGGCCCGCGCCGCCCCCCGCAAACCCGCCGGGGCCCCTGACGGCCGCCGAGCGTCGCGAGGTGGGTGCGTTGATGCGCGTCAACCATGTCGGCGAGATCTGCGCCCAGGCGCTCTACACGGCACAGGCCGCCGTCGCGCGCGATCCCGCCTTGCGCAGCCAACTATTGGAGGCGGCGCATGAAGAAACCGACCATCTCGCCTGGACGCAGCAGCGTCTGGACGACCTGGGCGCCCGGGCCTCGCTGCTGAATCCTCTCTGGTATGCGGGGGCGTTCGGACTGGGGCTGGTGGCCGGGCGGCTGGGCGGCGATGCCTTGAGCCTCGGCTTTGTTGCCGAGACGGAGCGCCAGGTCGAAGCGCATCTCGATGGGCATCTGGACCGCATCCCCGCGGCCGACACCGCCTCGCGTGCGGTCGTGGCGCAGATGAAGGATGACGAAGCGCGCCACGGTGCCCAGGCCCGCAGCGCCGGCGCACGCGACCTGCCGGCGCCGGCCCGCGCGGCGATGCAGCTTGCCGCCCGGGTCATGACGACCGTCGCGCACCGCATCTGAAGCGGCCGCACGCCTTCAAGTCAATGTGACTTTGCCTTTCGACGACACCCGCACGAGACTCGGGCCCCCACGATCCGTCCCCTCTGGCCAGGAAGGCGTGAAGATTTCATGGCGAAGGCCGCAAAGTCGGGTCAAGGCGGAGCCCGTCCAGCAAGGTGACGACGAATTCAGGGACACAAGGCGCTTGTCACGCCGGAGTCGACACCGGAGGCCCCGGATCGGCGTTTGCAGCAGAAGGATTCACGCCTTCGTCAGCTCTCGATCAATTCGAAGCTGGTCGTGATCTCGGCGGTCTTGCCAAGCATGATGGTGGCGGAGCAATACGTGTCATGGCTCAGCGCGATGGCACGGGCCACGGCGGCCTCGGGGATGCCCTTGCCGGCCACGGTGAAGTGCATGTGGATCTTCGTGAAGACCTTCGGGTCCTTCTCCGCACGCTCGGTGGTGAGCTTGACGCTGCAGCGGTCGACGTTGTGCCGGCCACGCTTGAGGATCAGCACCACGTCGTAGGCGGTGCAGCCGCCGGTGCCGGCCAGCAAGGTCTCCATCGGCCGCGGCGCCTGGTTGCGACCGCCGTTCTCCGGCTTCGCTTCGTCCGGGGCGCCGTCCATGGCCAGGACATGGCCGCTGCCGGTCTCGGCAACAAAGCCCATCGGCGACCGGGTCCCGGCCGCGCCGGTCCAACTGACTGTGCATTCCATCGATTCGCAGGCTCCGATTGAGGCGATTGCGCAAAAACTCACGCGATCACCAGTTGTGTGGGGAAAAACACTATTGCTTGTTGCGTTGCAACAAACAACCGATATACTTTATTTCAACGCGCAACCAATGGTTGTGCCCCGGTTGTCTCCTCCACCCTCCCAATTGGTGGATTTAGCCCCGAGTCGCAAGACTCGGGGCTTTTTTATGCGCCAAGCCATGCGCCGAGGAGGCTCCCGCGACGGGCCCTATGATCGCGGCCCTATGCCCAGCCCGCTCACCCCCGCCGACTACCTCAAGAAAATCCTCACCGCCCGCGTCTACGACGTGGCCGTGGAATCCGCGCTCGAACCGGCGCGTGCCCTGGGCATTCGCCTGGGCAACACGGTGCTGCTCAAGCGCGAAGACCAGCAGGCGGTGTTCAGCTTCAAGCTGCGCGGCGCCTACAACAAGATGGCCCACCTGAGCGCGGAGCAATTGGGCAAGGGCGTGATCTGCGCCTCGGCCGGCAACCATGCGCAGGGCGTCGCGCTCAGTGCGCGAACGCTCGGCACGCGCGCCGTGATCGTGATGCCGGTGACCACGCCGCAGCTCAAGGTCGACGCCGTGCGCGCACTCGGCGGCGATGTCGTGCTGTCCGGCGAAAGCTATTCCGACGCCTACGGCCACGCGCTCGAATTGCAGGCCGCGCAAGGCCTTACCTTCGTGCACCCCTTCGATGACCCGGACGTGATCGCCGGCCAGGGCACCATTGCCATGGAAATCCTGCGGCAGCACCAGGGCCGGCTCGACGCGGTCTTCGTCGCCATCGGCGGCGGCGGATTGATCTCCGGCGTGGCCAACTACATCAAGGCGGTGCGCCCGGAGATCAAGGTGATCGGCGTGCAGATGAACGACTCCGACGCCATGATGCAATCGGTGAGCGCGAAGGAGCGCGTCACGCTGCCCGATGTGGGCCTGTTCTCCGATGGCACCGCCGTCAAGCTGGTCGGCGAGGAGACCTTCCGCATTGCAAGCGACCTGGTCGACGAATTCATGACCGTCGACACCGATGCCGTGTGCGCCGGCATCAAGGACATCTTCGTCGACACCCGCAGCATCGTCGAGCCGGCCGGGGCGCTGGCCGTTGCGGCGATCAAGCAGTACGTGGAGCAGCACGGCACGCGCGGCGAAACCTATGCGGCGATCCTCTGCGGCGCCAATATGAACTTCGACCGGCTGCGCTTCGTTGCCGAGCGCGCCGAGGTCGGCGAGGAGCGCGAGGCGCTGTTCGCGGTGACGATCCCGGAGGAGCGCGGCAGCTTCCGCCGCTTCTGCGAACTGGTCGGCGAATTGCCCGGCGCATCGCGCAACGTGACCGAATTCAACTACCGCATCAGCGACACGGCCAAGGCCCATGTCTTCGTCGGCCTCACCACCTCGGCGCGCGGCGAGTCGACGACGATCGCCAACACCTTCGTCGAACACGGCTTCGGCGCGCTCGACCTGACGCATGACGAATTGGCGAAGGAACACATCCGCCACATGGTGGGCGGGCGCACCGGACTGGCGCATGACGAGCGGCTGTTGCGCTTCGTCTTTCCGGAGCGGCCGGGTGCGCTGCTGAAGTTCCTGAGCCTGATGCAGCCGAACTGGAACATCAGCCTGTTCCACTATCGCAACCAGGGCGCCGACTACGGTCGCATCCTGGTTGGCGTGCAGGTGCCAGTGGCCGACCATGCGACGTTTGACGAGTTCCTGCGGACGCTGGGTTATCCGTACGTCGAGGAGACGGCGAATCCGGTCTACCAGTTGTTCCTGAAGGCTTGAGAAATCACGGTCGCCGCCCGTCCGGGCAGGCGACCATGATCCGCCTGACTCAGGGGCCGCGGACGGGACCGGCAGGGTTCCCGAAGCCGGCGGGGTTGCCGGGATTCGGGTAACCGATGGGGTTCGCTGGATTCGCGAAGCTGCCGGGCGCGGTGGAGGCGGGGCTCGCCGGGCCGGCAACGCCAGGGATGGCCATCGGGCGATCGGGCAGCTTCAGCGTGAAGGCGACCGGTCCCCGCGCGCCTGCGCCCAGCGATGCGGCGCGCGCGCCGACCGACTGCAGCACGTAGCTGTCGCCGATGCTGGCGCCCACGCGGAACGGTCTCGCCGGCTTGCCGTCGACGGCAATCAGCGCGGCACCCTGGCCATCGGTGTCGGCAATCACGCCTTGCAGCACGAAGCGGCTCGCTGCGTCGGGCGTGGCCACAGCGGCGACCGGTGTGTTGACGGCGCCCAGGAAGCGCCCGACCGAGGCCGGATCCACCGCCACGGGAGCACTGGCCACCGCGGGCGGCGGCGCCGTGTCGGCCGGGGCGGCGAGGCGCAGGCCCCAGAACACGATGCTGGCGGCGGCCAGTGCCCACAGGAACAGCGTGGCGATGACGACCGGCCAGCGCGAAGAAGTGGCAAATGGAGCCTGGAGGGTGGACGGGGCCGACATGTGGGCGGATTATCATGCAGCGCCGCACGAACCAAGCCCGACTCCTCCATGACATCTTCGCCCCGCCCAATGCGTGCCTCCCTGCAACGCGGCTTCACGCTCATCGAACTGATGGTGGTGCTGGTCATCATCGGCGTGCTGGCCGCGCTGATCGTGCCCAACGTCATCGGCCGCGTCGACGAAGCCCGCGTGCAGAGCGCCCGGACCGACATCGCCAACCTGATGCAGGCGCTCAAGCGCTACCGGCTCGACAACCAGCGCTACCCCACCGCCGAACAGGGCCTGCCGGCGCTGGTGGTGCAGCCCACCACCGGCCCCGCGGCACCCAACTGGAAGCCGAACATCGACAAGCTTCCCAACGACCCCTGGGGCAAGCCCTACCAGTACCTGAACCCTGGCATCAAGGGCGAGATCGACGTGTTCTCGTTCGGCGCCGACGGCCAGCCGGGCGGCGAAGGCAACAATGCCGACATCGGCAGCTGGCAATAGGGCCGGGAAGGCCCGGATCCAGTCCTCCGCGGAGCACCCGTCCCGGGCCTGGGCGATCTTTTGCGTTGCAAATCGTCGCCGCCCCTCCCGCCACGCGCGTGGCTTCACCCTGCTCGAGTTGATCGTGGTGATCGCCATCATCGCGATCGCCACGGCCGGCGTCGGCTTTGCGATACGGGACAGCGGGCAGACTTCGCTCGAACGCGAAGGCGAACGCCTGGCGGTGCTGCTCGACGCGGCGCGTGCCCAATCGCGCGCCAGCGGCGCGACGGTGCGCTGGCGCTCGACCCCCGAAGGCTTCACTTTCGATGGCCTGCCGCCCAACGCGCTGCCGGGCACGTGGCTCCAGGACGGCGTCATCGCACAACCCTCCACCGCCGACGGGCGCAGCACCCGTGCGCTGCTGCTCGGACCCGATCCGATCATCGCGGCGCAGCAGGTCGTGCTGACGACCGAGGGCCCACCCGCACGCAGCCTTCGCATCGCGACCGACGGGCTGCGGCCGTTTGCGGTGGTTTCGCCGTGAGCGCAGCAGCGGGCCGCCCCAGGCAAGCTGGCGCTCCTTCGGGGGGCCGCAAGGAGACGCAGTGCGTCGCGTGGGGGCTGCGAGGACGCGCACATGCCCGGCGCGGGCAACGCAGGGTCCGCCCGGCCGATCGCGGATTCACGCTGATCGAGGTGCTGGTCGCTCTCGGCATCGTCGCGATTGCCCTGATGGCCGGCTCGCAGGCCAGCAGCGCGCTGACCCGCAACGCGCAGCGGCAGTCCGACGTGATGCTGGCCCAGATCTGCGCCGAGAACGAGTTGGCCAAGGTGCGGCTCGCGCGCGCGATGCCGGCGGTGGGCGACAGCGCATTGGTGTGCACGCAGGCCGGCAACAACTTCAACGTCGGCGTGTCGACCACCGCGACGCTGAACCCCGACTTTCGCCGCGTCGACGTGCAGGTGCGCGACGCGCAGGACGCGCCGGTGCTGCGCGTGTCGACCGTGGTCGGCCGGTACTAGATGACCACCCCCGAATGCGCCAGCGGCGCCACAGGCGGCCAGCAGAGGGGGCTGCTCGTGCGGGCCGTCCAAGCCTGCGCAGGCAGGCCTGGAGCCGCGGCCCTCAGCCCCTCAAGAGCCCCTAGGGCCGTGCCGGCCCGCCCCCCGCGGGGGATTGAGTCGAGATGGCAAAGCCACATCGACTCAAGGGGGCGCACCCTGCGGCCCGGCGAAGCCGGTTCCGCGCGTGCCCCCGAATGGGCTTGCTCGCGTTTCGCCAAATGCCTGTTGGGGCGGCCTTACGGAGAAGTTGCCATGAACCGCCAACGCGGTTTCACGCTGATCGAGCTGATGGTGGCCATCTTCGTCATGGCGATGCTGGCGCTGATGAGCTGGCGCGGCATCGACGGCATGGCGCGCGCGCAAGAGCACAACCGGGTCCGCGGCGATGCGGTGCTGACGCTGCAGACCACGCTGTCCCAATGGACTGCGGACCTCGATGCGATGACCAAGCTCTCCGGCACCAGCACCATCGACTGGGATGGCCGGCTGTTGCGCATCACACGGCGCGGCAGCGACGAACTGCGGCCAGTCGTCTACGTGGTCGCGTGGACGCTGCGCACCGGTGCCAATGGCAGCCATTGGAGCCGCTGGCAATCCGCCCCGCTGACGCGGCGCGACGAATGGCAGGCGGCCTGGTCCGACGCTGCCGCGTGGTCGCAAGGCGACATGGCACAGTCCGCCACGCGCGGCGTCGACGTGAGCTTGATGCCGGTCGACAGCTGGCAGATCTACTATTTCCGCAACGACATGTGGAGCCCCGCCGTGGGCGCCGATGCGTTCACCGGCGCCAACGCCTTGCCCGACGGCGTGCGGCTGGTGCTGAACCTGCCGCCCGGCCCGGCGCTGACCGGCCTGCTGTCGCGCGACTGGGTACGGCCTTCCTCGAGCATCCAGAAGCCATCATGACGCCGCGCCCCCTCCTCCCACGCTCGCAAAGACACGCTGCGCCGACGAAGATGCGCCAGGCCGGTGCGGCGCTGCTGGCCGCGATGCTGACCGTGACGCTGGTGGCCACCCTCGCCACGGCGGCCTTGTGGCAGCAGTGGCGCGCGGTCGAGGTGGAGCAGGCCGAGCGCGCGCGCGTGCAGTCGGCCTGGATCCTGATCGGCGCGCTCGACTGGTCGCGCCTGATCCTGCGGGCAGATTTCAACACCGGCGGGCCGGACACCCTGACCGAGCCGTGGGCTTTTCCGCTGGAGGAAGCCCGGCTGTCGAGCTTCCTGGCGGCCGAGAAGAACGTCTCGAGCGCCATGCTCGAAGGCCTGCCCGATGCACTTCTGTCGGGTCGCATCGTGGATGCGCAATCGAAGCTCAACGTGATGAACCTGATGGGCGCCAACAACAAGCCCGACCCGGCTGCGGTGGCTTCGTTCAAGAAGCTGTTCGCCCTGCTTGGCCTGCCGGGCGGCGAGGTGGACCTGCTCGCGAATGGCGTGCAGCGCGCGATGGTCGGGATCACGACGATAACGACCACGACGCCAACAACCCCCACGACCGCCACCACCGGCACGACGACCGGCACGGCCACCACGCCTGCGGCACCCGCGACAACGACGACCACCACCACAGTGACCACGACCACCTCGGCAAGCGACGGCACCCCGGCGCCCAACGCTCCGCTGATGCCGGTTCGCACGTCGCAACTGGTCTGGTTCGGGCTCTCGCCGCAAACAGTGGCCGCGCTACAGCCCTATGTCACGGTGCTGCCGGTGAGCACGCCGCTCAACATCAATACCGCCAGTGCGGAAGCCATCTATGCCAGCGTGCCCGAGAAGGAACTGGCCGAAGCCAAGCAGGACGTGGCGCGACGCACGCTGAAGCCATTCACCAAGATCCCGCCGGATGGCGATGTCGTGCGCGACCAGGCCAATGCATTCAACCCGCAACGTCACGACTTCAAGACGCGCTTCTTCGAGGTCGAAGGCAAGTTGCGGCTCGACAACACCTTCGTCGAGGAACACTCGCTGCTTCAACGGGATGGGAAGGTCGTCGTCGTGTTGTGGCGCGAGCGTGGCGCAGGCGCAACGCTGGCCGGTGCCACGCGTTGATCAGCCGCCAGTCGCCGTCTATCTTGTAATACTTTTGTGAAGTGCCCGTCCTGCCTGCACCCCGCGCTATCAAAAAAGTAGCGACTCCGGGATGGCCTTCTACAATGGCCCCCCTCTTTCCTGATCGACCATGCCTGAACTGATCGTTTGCCCACCGTTGTCGCGCGCCCATGGCGGCGTCGAGCACGGCTGGGCGCTGGCGGCCGACGACGGGCGCACGCTGCTCTCGCACGGCAGCGCGCCGCTGGCGCTGTTGCCCGCCGGCAACGATGTCACCCTGCTGGTGCCGGGCGCCGCACTGTCATGGCACGCCGTGGCCTTGCCGCCGGGCAACCTCGGCGGCGCGGCGCGCCTGCGCGCGCTCCTTGACGGCCTGCTCGAAGACCGCTTGCTGGACGAGCCCGAGTCCCTGCACTTCGCGCTGGAACCGGGCGCCAAGCCCGGCGCGACCGTGTGGATCGCAGCCAGCCATCGCATCGAACTGCGGGCGGCAGTGCAGGCGCTTGAATCCGCCGGGCGGCGCGTGACGCGCATCGTCCCCGAGTTCGCGCCCCAGCCCGCTGATGCGCCGGCCATGCTGTTCGCCACCGGCGAGCCCGAGTCGGCGCAACTCACGGTTTGCGATGCCAACGGCGTGGCAACACTGCCGCTGAACACCGCCAGCCTGACACTGGTCGGCGGCGCCCCGCTCGACACCGCCGTGGCCAGTGCGGAACCCGCGGTCGCGGCCCAGGCGGAAGCCTTGCTCGGCCAGCGCCTGCCGATCGCCCAGACGCCCGAGCGCTGGCTGCAGGCGGCGCGCACCTCGTGGGACCTGGCCCAGTTCGACCTGGCCAGCAGTGGCCGCGCACGTGCCGGGAAGAAGGTCGGCGCGTTGTGGCATGCGCTGCGCCATGCGCCCCAATGGCGCGCCGCCCGCTGGGGTGCGGTGGTGCTGGTGCTGGCGCAACTGGTCGGCCTCAATGCGTGGGCCTGGAAGGAGCGCAATGCGCTCGAGGCCAAGCGCAGCAGGATCAACGCGATCCTGCTGCAGACCTTTCCTTCGGTGAAGGTGGTGCTCGATGCGCCACTGCAGATGGCGAGCGAAGTGGCGGCGCTGCAGCAGGCCACCGGCGGTGTGGCGGCGCTCGACCTGGAGCCGATGCTGGCCGTCCTCGGCGCGAGCCTGCCACCCGGCCGGGTGCCGACCGCGCTCGACTACAGCGCTGGCCAGTTGCGTCTGCGCGGACTCAATCTTTCAGCCACGGAAGTCGCCACGTTGATGAACACGATCACCACGCGCGGCTACACGGCGCGCAGCGAAGGCGACTTGCTGCTGGTGCAAGCGGAGGTCCGTCGATGACGTTCCGTGAAACCCTGCAGGCGCGTTGGGCCGCCATGGAAACGCGCGAGCGCCGGCTGGTGGCGACCGCGGTGACACTGGTGCTGTTGGCGCTGGTGTGGTGGGTGGCGCTGGCACCGGCCTTGCGCACGCTGACGGCCGCGCGCGAAGAGCACAAGCGCCTCGACGTCGAATTGCAGCGGATGAGCACGCTGCAGGCGCAAGCCCAGGCACTGCAGGCGCAGCCGCGCGCCAACCGCGACGAGTCGCTGCGCGCCTTGGAGACTTCCGTGCGCCAGTCGCTGGGCGCCAGCGCACAGGTCGTCAATGCGGGCGATGCGGCCAATGTGATGATGCGTGCCGCGCCGCCCGACGTACTGGCCGAGTGGCTGGCACAAGCTCGCAACAATGCGCGCGCGGTGCCGCGCGAGGCGCACCTGACGCGTGCCGCGGCCGCGCCTTCGGCTTCCTCGACGTCGGCGCTGCCCGGCCTGCCGTCCACGCCCGGAGCCCGCGGCGGCCCGTTGCAGCCCGGCCTCAGGGCCGCCGCGGGCAACGCCCCGGCCACCACGCCCGACGACACCCGCCCGCGCTGGGACGGCACGCTGGTCATGACCTTGCCCGCCGCCCCGCGCTGACGCCACCGATGATCGCCCGCGCCAACGCCCTTCCCGCACGCCCAGCCCGAGCCTGGCGCTGGGCCATGCTGGGCGCGCTGCTGGGTGGGCTGGCGGCGCTGGCAGCCTATGCGCCCGCACGCTGGCTGGCGCAGGCGCTGCGCGAGGCCACCAACGGGCGCCTGCTGTTGGTGAACGCGCAAGGCACGGTATGGAACGGCACCGCCGGCGTGGTGTTTGCCAGCGGCCCGGGCGGCGCCCAGCCGGTGTCGCTGCCGGGCACCGTCGACTGGCGGCTGCGCCCTGCGTGGAATGGCGTACGGGCCGCGCTCACGGTGCCCTGCTGCGCGGCCAAGCCGCTTGAATTCGATGCCCTGCCGCACAGCGACGGCCTGGAGCTGGCTTGGCGCGACGGCCAGTCACGCTGGCCAGCCGCGATGCTGACCGGCCTCGGCGCCCCGTGGAACTCGCTCAAGCCCGAGGGCATGCTCGACATCTCCACGCAAGCCTTCTCGATGCGCTGGAGCGGGCCTCAACTTGCATTGAGCGGGCGTGCCGCGCTCAATGCCATGGACATCTCGACGGCACTGTCGACGCTCAAGCCGCTCGGAACTTACCGCCTGACGATGGAAGGCGGTGCGCAAGCCACACTGCTCCTCGCCACGCAGGAAGGCAGCCTGGAACTGAGCGGCAGCGGCCGGTGGAACGGCCGCGCGCTGCGCTTCGACGGTGAAGCCCGTGCCGCGCCGGGGCGCGAGGACGCGCTCTCCAATCTCCTGAACATCATCGGGCGGCGCGATGGCGCACGCTCGCTCATTACACTGGGTTGATCCAACCATGAAGCACCCGTTCCGACACGGCGCTCGCATCGGCATCGTCGCACTCGCGGCGCATTTGCTGTTCGCCACCTGCATGCCGGCCGCGTTCGCGCAGCAACAAGCGCTGAACCCCGATGCGCCCAGGCGCGGCGAACCGATCACGCTGAACTTCACCAATGCCGAGATCGAATCGGTGGCCCGCACGATGGCCGTGGTGACCGGGCGCGACGTGGTGGTCGACCCGCGGGTGAAGGGCACCGTCACGCTGCAGACCGACCGCGCCATCGCGCCCGCCACCGCCTTCAACCAGTTTGCCGCGGCGCTGCGGCTGCAGGGCTTTGCGGTGGTCGAGACCGATGGGCTCTACAAGGTGGTGCCGGAAGCGGATGCCAAGCTGCTGGCCAGCAACGTGACCACGTCGACCAGCGCCACGGCCCGTGCCGGCGGAAGCTCGATCGTGACGCAGGTGTTCCGCCTCAACTACGAATCGCCGAACAACCTGCTGCCGGTGCTGCGGCCGCTGATCCCGCCGAACAACACGATCAACGTGAACGCTGGCAACAACTCGCTGGTGATCACCGACTATGCCGACAACATGCGCCGGCTCGGTCGCATCATCGCGGCGCTGGACGTGCCGAATGCGTCGGACATCGAGGTCATTCCGCTCAAGCATTCGGTGGCGACCGACCTGGTGCCGCTGGTGCAGCGCCTCGTCGACGGCGGCAGCGCGAGCGTGGGCGGCGCCGCCGGCCTGGCGCCCGGCGCTGCGGACACGGCCTTTCGCACCACGCTGATCGCGGAACCGCGCAGCAACTCGCTGATCCTGCGGGCCGCCAACCCGGCGCGGGCGCAACTGGTGCGCACGCTGGTCGACCGGCTCGACCGCGCACCGATCGACACGAGCAACGGTGCCGCCGGCAACATCTACGTGATCTACCTGAAGAACGCCGATGCGGTGAAGCTCGCGACCACCTTGCGCGCCGCCACGGCGAGCGAGGCGCGCGGGGGCGGCGGGCTCACCGGTGCGGGTTCGGCCGCGCTCAATCCAACGAGCGGCCAGACCGGCACCCAGCAGGGTGCGACGCCGGCCACCTCGCCGCTGAACAATGCCAACCAGCCCTCGACGGGCGGCCAGATCCAGGCCGACCCGGCCACCAATTCGCTGATCATCACCGCGTCCGAGCCGCAATACCGGCAGATCCGCGCGGTGGTCGACCGGCTCGACGGGCGGCGCGCGCAGGTCATGATCGAGGCCCTGATCGTCGAGGTCAACGCGACCAAGGCGGCCCAGTTCGGCGTGCAGTGGCAAAGCGCGCTGGGCAAGAAAGGCGACACCAACGTGGGCGTGATCGGCACCAATTCCAGCCTGGCCGGCGCCAACATCCTGGCGCTCTCCGCCGCCCTGGCCACCAATCCACCGACGACAGCGGCACTGACCACGCTGAGCCGCGGTCTCAATCTCGGCGTGGCGCACATGACCGCGGGCCAGTACATCCTGGGCTTCATCGCGAGCTTCCTGGCCAGCGATGGCGCGGGCAATGTGCTGTCGACGCCCAACCTGCTGACGCTCGACAACGAGGAAGCCAAGATCGTGGTCGGCCAGAACGTGCCCTTTCCTACCGGCCAGTATGCAAACACCAACGGCATCAACTCGACCGTCAACCCGTTCACCACGGTGGAACGCAAGGACGTCGGCCTGACGATGCGCGTGCGGCCACAGATCAACGAGAGCGGCACGATCAGGCTGCAGGTCTTCCAGGAAGTGTCGAGCGTCGACCAGTCCACCCGCCTGGACCCGAACGGACCCACCACCAACAAGCGCAGCATCGAGTCGAACGTGCTGGTGGAAGACGGCAGCGTCGTGATGCTCGGCGGCATGTTGCAGGACGACTATTCCGCCGCCACCGACAAGGTTCCGCTGGCGGGCGATATACCGATCCTCGGCAGCCTGTTCAAGAGCGAGCAGCGCACCCGCAACAAGACCAACCTGATGGTCTTCCTGCGGCCCGTGGTGATGCGCGACGCGGCGAGCACGGACGCGTTCTCTGCCGACCGCTACAACACCATCCGCGCGCTGCAGCTGGGCAACCAGCCCCAACCCAGCCTGCCGCTGAACTCGATCGACCAGTCGGCCATCGTCCCGCCGCTGAATGCCACGACGCCGACGCCCCAGATCCCGGCGGACCAGCGCATCGAAGGCACGCGACTGGTGCCGCCGCCCCTGGCACCCTACGACGGTCGCCGACTGGACAGCGGTCCGCTCAGGGGCGCGCTGCCGCCCACGTCCGACCCGGCTTCCGCGCGCGAACTGCCATAGGGCGCCCAACGGAACGAGCCCGGCATGCGCTACCCCCTCCCATACGCGTTCGCACGCAGCCAGCAACTGTTGCTGGAGCAAGGCGACGACGGGCACACCACGCTGTGGATGCCGCAGAACCCGCCGCGCAGCGCGCTCGGCGAAGTGGTGCGCAAGTACACGGTGACGGCCTTCGAGCCGCTGGCGCCGCATGAGCTGGCGCAGCGCATCAGCGCGGCTTACGCGCAGGGGGAATCGAGCGCAGCAGCCGTGGTCAGCGAGGTGCAGAGCGATGTCGACCTGGCGCGCATGATGCAGGAACTCCCCGCGGTGGAAGACCTGCTGGAGAACGCCGGCGACGCGCCGATCATCCGCATGTTGAACGCGCTGCTGACGCAGGCCGCGCGCGACGGCGCCAGCGACATCCACATCGAACCTTATGAGCGCACGTCCTCGGTGCGCTTTCGCATCGACGGCACGCTGCGCGAGGTGGTGCAACCCAACCGTGCGCTGCATGCGGCGCTGATCTCGCGGCTGAAGATCATGGCCGACCTCGATATCGCCGAGAAACGGCTGCCGCAGGACGGGCGCATCAGCTTGCGCATCGGCACGCGCGCGGTCGACGTGCGGGTATCGACGCTGCCTTCGGCGCATGGTGAACGCGCGGTGCTGCGGCTGCTCGACAAGTCGGAGAGCAAGCTCACGCTGGAGGCGGTCGGCATGCAGGGCGACACGCTGTCGCGCTTCGAGAACCTGATCGGGCAGCCGCACGGGATCATCCTGGTGACGGGGCCGACCGGCTCGGGCAAGACCACCACGCTCTATGCAGCACTGGGCCGGCTCGACGCGGCGCGCAGCAACATCATGACTGTGGAAGACCCGATCGAATACGAGCTGGGCGGCGTCGGCCAGACACAGGTCAACGCGAAGATCGACCTGACCTTCGCGAAGGCGCTGCGTGCGATCCTGCGGCAGGACCCGGACGTGATCATGATCGGCGAGATCCGCGACTTCGAGACCGCGCAGATCGCCATCCAGGCTTCGCTCACCGGTCACCTGGTGCTGGCGACGCTACACACCAACGATTCGGTGAGTGCCGTGACGCGGCTCACGGACATGGGGGTGGAGCCTTTCCTGCTGAGCTCGTCGCTGCTCGGCGTGCTGGCCCAGCGGCTGGTGCGCAAGGTATGCCAAGTGTGCAGCGGGACCGGTTGCGAATCCTGCGGCCAGACCGGCTACCAAGGCCGCACCGGCATCTTCGAACTGCTGGTGGCCGACGAGGTCGTGCAATCGCTGATCCACAACCGCGCGGCGGAAAGCCAGTTGTTCGTGGCGGCCGAGAAGGCTGGCCTGCGCTCGATGCGCGAAGACGGCGAGAGGTTGGTGCAGGCGGGGATCACGTCGCGGGCGGAGCTAATGCGGGTGACGCGGGACTGACGGCTGCTGGATTCGGGATCGGGTGCCGTACGCAGAGGACGCGAAGGTTCCGCGAAGGACGCAAAACGAATACCAAGAAGATTTCTTGATTTCCTTTCTTGGCTTCTTTCGCGTCCTTCGCGGAACCTTCGCGTCCTTCGCGGCCGGGTGTCCGGATTCAGGAGCGCATCCAGCGCACGCAATCAATCCACGTACACAAGCACCTTCGTCTGCGGGTCCGTATCCACGCCGGTCACCTTGCCGGCCTTGTCGAACATGACGCTGTACCCGCCAAAGCTGCTGATCCACATGCGCCAGAGCGCGACGTCGAGGTTCGGGTTCTCGCTGGTGATCGGCCAGCCGACGGCCATGGCGACCTGTTCGCGCGTCATGCCCTTGGTGATGCGGGCGGACTTGATGGCTTCGCGGATCTTCGGCGGGTAGCTGGCGATCTTGGCGTTGGGGTCGTCCTTGACCACCCAGCGCTTCGCAAAGGTAGGCAGGTCGAGGTCGCGGCTGTAGTCGTTGCCGATGGCCTGCTTGGCGCCGTTGATCTCCACCAGCACGCGCTGGCGGCCGTAGCCGGTGACGCGGACCGGCGTGCCGGCGGGGACGATGCGTTTACCGCTTTCGGCGTAGTTGGCGTCGCTCATCCAGCTGCCGTCCGTTCGCAGATTGCAGCAGAGGAATCCGTCGAATGTCTCCTGGGCATGCGCCGCCAGCGAGAGCGTGCCGAGCAGGGCGGCGCCAGCGAGGGATCGAAGCAACATGACAAATACTCCTTGGATCGCGGTTGCAGGGGCATTGCGAAGCGCCGGGGTGTGCCAAGCATCGACAATGCGGCTTCGCGCATTTTGCCGACAACGACCATGCCCGCCTATTCCTTCGAAGCCATAGACCCTCAGGGACAGTCCCGCAAGGGCGTCCTGGAGGCCGACACCGCGCGCGCGGCGCGTGGGCTGCTTCGCGCCCAGAAGCTGATCCCGATCGAGGTGACGTCCGTTGCCAACCAGGGCGCCGCCGGCTCGTCCAGCCCCTCCGGATGGTCACGCTGGTTCGGCGGCGCGCGGGCGTTCAGCGCCAGCGGGCTGGCCGTGTGGACGCGGCAACTGGCCGGGCTGGTGTCTTCCGGCCTCACGCTGGAACGCGCGCTCACGGCGCTGACCGAGGAATCGGAAACGGAGCCGGAGCGCAATCTCAACGCGTCGCTACGGGCCGAAGTGAATGCGGGTTCGTCCTTCGGGCGCGCACTGGCCCGCCATCCGCGCGAGTTCTCGCTGATCTATTCGTCGGTGATCAGTGCCGGCGAGCAGACCGGCAACCTCGGCCTGGTGCTCGAACGGCTGGCCGACGACCTGGAGCAACGGCAGGCCCTGCAGCAGAAGCTGGTGGGCGCCGCGCTCTATCCGGCCATCGTGACGCTGGTGGCCATCCTGATCGTGACCTTCCTCGTGACCTACGTGGTGCCGCAGGTGGCCAACGTGTTCGCCGGCACCAAGCGCGCGCTGCCAGTGCTGACCTCGGCCATGCTGGCCATCAGTGGCTTCGTGCGCGACTACGGCTGGATGATGCTGATCGCGCTGGTGCTGATCGGCATCGGCGTGCGGGTGGCGCTGGCCCGGCCCGCCTTTCGACTGAAGTTCGATGCCGCATGGCTGAAGCTGCCGCTGGTCGGCAAGCTGTCACGCGGCTACAACGCGGCGCGCTTTGCCAGCACGCTGGCGATGCTGGCGATGGCTGGCGTGCCGATCCTGCGCGCCTTGCAGGCGGCGGCGGAAACGCTCGGCAACCACGCGATGCGCGCCGACGCGCTCGATGCGCTCGTGCTGGTGCGCGAGGGTGCGCCGCTGGCCTCGGCGCTGGCGCAGAAGAAGCGCTTTCCGGGCATCGTGCCGATGTTCGCGCGGCTCGGCGAACAGACCGGACAACTGCCGCAAATGCTGCAGCGCGCAGCCAACCAGCTCGGCGCCGACGTGCAGCGCCGCGCGATGCACCTGGCGACGATCCTGGAGCCGCTGCTGATCGTGGCGATGGGCGCAGTCGTGATGCTGATCGTGCTGGCGGTGCTGATGCCGATCATCCAGCTCAACCAGTTCGTGAAGTGACCTGACATGCCTGCAAGCCTTGGCGACAAGCTGGTCGTAGCGATTTCATCGCGCGCACTGTTCAATCTCGAGGAAGAGAACCGGCTGTTCGAGTCGGGTGATTCCGAGGGCTACATGCGGCTGCAGTTCGAGCGGCTGGACGTGCCGGCGCAACCGGGCATCGCGTATCAGTTGGTGCAGAAGCTGCTGCGCTTCAACGACGACGGCAACGAGCGTGTCGAAGTCGTGATCCTCTCGCGCAACGACCCGGTGTCGGGTATGCGCGTGTTCCGCTCCGGCGGCGCAGCGGGCATCAAGCTGCAGCGCGGCGTGTTCACGCAGGGGCGGCCGCCGTACGGCTACCTGCGGCCGCTGGGAGCGCACCTGTTCCTGTCGGTCAATGCGGAGGATGTGCGCGAGGCGTTGAACGCGGGCTTTCCGGCGGCGCGGGTGCTGGTCGAATCGGTAAAGGCCAGTGACGCTTGGCCGAATGAAGTCCGCATCGCCTTCGACGGAGATGCCGTGCTGTTCAGCGACGAGGCGGAGCGCGTGTTCCAGGCCGAGGGGCTGGATGCGTTCCAGGCGCACGAGCTGAGCAAGGCCACGCTGCCGCTGCCGGGTGGCCCGTTCAAGCCGCTGCTGGCCGCGTTGCACCGGTTGCAGAAGGCCGGCAACGCGAACATGCGCATCCGTACCGCGCTGGTGACGGCACGCAGCGCCCCGGCGCACGAACGCGCGATCCGCACGCTGATGAACTGGAACATCAAGGTCGACGAGGCGATGTTCCTAGGCGGGCTGGCCAAGGGCGAATTCCTGCGGGAGTTCGAGCCGGACTTCTTCTTCGACGACCAGACCGGGCATGTCAACTCCGCGGCGCGGCATGTGCCGTCGGGGCATGTGGCGAGCGGGATCAGCAACGTGCGCTAACCCGGACGTCGCGTTTTCGGCAGCGCCCCAAAAAGCGCAGAAAATACGCGGTTCCCGATTTTTCCCACTGCGCCGTGGTCGCACGGCCCACAACGGCTCAATGGAGCCCACATCTGCCCATGTCCACCATCCTCCAATCCATTCCCGTCGGCCAGAAGGTCGGCATCGCGTTCTCCGGCGGCCTCGACACCAGCGCGGCGCTGCTCTGGATGAAGCAAAAGGGCGCCGTGCCCTACGCCTACACCGCCAACCTGGGCCAGCCCGACGAGCCGGATTACGACGAGATCCCGCGCAAGGCGATGGAATACGGCGCAAAGCAAGCCCGCCTGATCGACTGCCGCAGCCAGCTCGTGGCCGAAGGCATCGCCGCCCTGCAGGCCGGCGCCTTCCACATCTCGACGGCCGGCATCACCTACTTCAACACCACGCCGATCGGCCGCGCCGTGACCGGCACGATGCTGGTGGCGGCGATGAAGGAAGACGACGTCAACATCTGGGGCGACGGCAGCACCTACAAGGGCAACGACATCGAGCGCTTCTACCGCTACGGCCTGCTGACCAACCCATCGCTGCGCATCTACAAGCCCTGGCTGGACCAGCTGTTCATCGACGAACTGGGCGGCCGCGCCGAGATGTCGGCGTTCATGACGCAGCACGGCTTCGGCTACAAGATGTCGGCCGAGAAGGCCTACTCCACCGACTCCAACATGCTCGGCGCCACGCACGAGGCGAAGGACCTGGAGCACCTCAACAGCGGCATCAAGATCGTCAACCCGATCATGGGCGTGGCCTTCTGGAAAGACGACGTGGTCGTGAAGGCGGAGGAAGTGACCGTGCGCTTCGAGGAAGGCATGCCGGTCGCGTTGAACGGCAAGACCTTCGCCAATTCAGTCGACCTGATGATGGAAGCCAACCGCATCGGCGGCCGTCACGGCCTGGGCATGAGCGACCAGATCGAGAACCGCATCATCGAGGCCAAGAGCCGCGGCATCTACGAGGCCCCCGGCCTGGCACTGCTGCACATCGCCTACGAGCGCCTGGTCACCGGCATCCACAATGAGGACACCATCGAGCAGTACCGCATGAACGGCCTGAAGCTCGGCCGCCTGCTGTACCAGGGCCGCTGGTTCGACCCGCAGGCGATCATGCTGCGCGAGACGGCACAGCGCTGGGTGGCGAGCGCCGTCACCGGCGAGGTGACGCTGGAGCTGCGCCGCGGCAACGACTACTCGCTGCTGAACACCGATTCGCCGAACCTCACCTACAAGCCCGAGCGGCTGAGCATGGAAAAGGTCGAAGGCGCGTTCTCGCCGCAGGACCGGATCGGCCAACTGACGATGCGCAATCTCGACATCGTGGACACGCGCGACAAGCTGATGACGTACACGCGCACCGGCTTGCTTGCGCCCGGATCCGCGCTGGTGTTGCCCAAGCCTAAAGCTGACTGAAGAAGGCGTGAAGATTTCGCAGCGAGGGCACCGAGGTCGGGTCTGCGGCGCGGAACCGCACTCTCGTGCGGTGACACGAAGTTGCGGCAGAGGCTGACAACTGCGCGAAGCGCTTGTCATGCCGGGGCCAACACCGCAGGCCCGAGATCGGTGGTCGCAGTAGAGATTCACACCTTCTGCTTCAGCGACGCCTAAGACAGCCGCTGAAGCCCCCGCTAGGATGACCGCCATCGCACGTACCCGCGTGCACACAACGATGGCGGTCCATGTCTTCCACAGCCACTACAACTGCTCCTTCCCCCACCCCTTCCACCTCGATGCTCGGCGCCTTGCGCCGCATCGGCCGGCTCGCGGCGCCGTACTTCAAGTCCGAGGAAAAATGGAAGGCACGCGCGCTGTTCCTCGCGGTGATCGCGCTGAACCTCGGAACGGTCTACGTCACGGTGCTGATCAACGACTGGAGCCGCGTCTTCTATGACGCGCTGCAGGCCAAGGACCAGGCGGTGTTCTGGCAGCAACTGTTGCGCTTCACCTACCTGGCGATGGGCGGCGTCCTGGTGTCGGTTCTCAAGTACTACCTCACGCAACTGTTGCAAATGCGCTGGCGTGCCTGGATGACGCGCAGCTACATGAAGCGCTGGCTCGCGAACCGCACTTTCTACCGGCTGGAACTCGCGCGCTACACGGCGGCAGCCGGCGCTGGCAACGGCCTGGCCACCGCCGACAACCCCGACCAGCGCCTGCAGGAAGACATGCAGCTCTTCACCGACTACACGGTGACGCTGTCGATGGGCATCCTGAACTCGGTCGTGACGCTGGTGACTTTCATCGGCATCCTGTGGAGCCTGTCAGGCCCGATCTCGTTCGCGCTCGCCGGCCATGACTTCACCATCTCGGGCTACATGGTCTGGGTGGCGGTGATCTATTGCGTGGTCGGCACGACCCTCACGCACTTCGTCGGGCGTCCGCTGATCCGTCTCAACTTCAACCAGCAGCGCTACGAGGCCGACTTCCGGCACCACCTGATCCGGGTGCGCGAGAACAGCGAGGCGATCGCACTCGACCGCGGCGAGAAGGTCGAGCACGGCCAGCTCGACATGCGCTTTGGCAGCGTGCTGCGCAACTACCTGTCGCTGATCAAGCAGCAGAAGAACCTGGTGGCCTTCACCGCTTCGTTCGCGCAGTTGTCGGTGGTGTTCCCCTTCTTCCTGGCCGCGCCGCGCTTCTTCAGCGGTGCGATCCAGTTCGGCGAGCTGATGCAGGTCTCGCGCACTTTCAACACGGTGCAGGATGCGCTCTCCTGGTTCGTCGACAACTACGACCGCGTCGCCGTCTGGCGCGCCACCGCCGACCGGCTGACCACTTTCGACGACGCCATGCGCGCGCACTCGACCACCAACGAAGCGCTGGCCCGCGAACAAGGCGCGACTTCGCTGCACACCGACGATCTCAGCGTCGCACTGCCCAACGGCACGCAACTATTGGCCAATGCCGCGCTCAGCGTGCAGCCGGGCGACAGCGTGCTGCTGCAAGGTCCGTCGGGCAGCGGCAAGTCGACCTTGTTCCGCGCCTTCGCCGGCATCTGGCCGTTTGCGCGCGGGCATGTGAATGTGCCGGACAACGCGATGTTCATTCCGCAGCGGCCCTATGTGCCGGACGGCACCTTGCGTGATGCGCTGGCCTATCCGAATCCCGCCGCCGACTACAGCGACGAGGCCTTGCGCAAGGCGCTCGACGATGCCCTGCTGCCGCAATTGGCGAGCCGGCTGGACGACAGCGATGCCTGGAGCCAGAAGCTTTCCGGCGGCGAGCAGCAGCGTCTGGCAATCGCGCGCGTGCTGCTGAAGAAACCGGCGTGGCTGTTCGCCGACGAGGCCACGAGCGCGCTCGATGCCGAGGCCGAACGCACGCTGTACCAGCGGCTGGCCGCGACGGTGCAGCAAGCCGGCGGCGCGATGGTCTCGATCGCCCACCGAGCGGCCGTCGGCGACCACCATCGCCAACGTTGGGTGCTCGCGCCGCAGGGCGAAGGCGACGCGTCGCGTTATCGTCTGGTCACACAGGGAGCACGAGCGTGACCATCGCGAACACTCCCGAGCCGCCCTACTACGCGGTCATCTTCACTTCGTTGCGCACCGACGGCGACAACGGCTACGGCGCCATGGCCGAGCGCATGGACGCGTTGGCGAGACAGCAGTCGGGCTACCTCGGCATCGAGTCGGCACGCGAGGGGCTCGGCATCACGGTGAGCTACTGGCGCGACCTCGAATCGATCCGTGCGTGGAAGGCGAATGCCGAGCACCTGCACGCGCAGCAAACCGGCCGCAGCACCTGGTACAGCGATTACAAGACGCGCATCTGCAAGGTCGAGCGCGACTATGGGCTGGACGACGCGTTCGCCGCGCGTTCCGAATAGCGCGCCCAACCTCGCAGGCGCAGATCGCAAGCCGGGCAGGTGCCGCAACCGTAGCCCCAGGCGTTGCGATGCACGCGGTCGCCGAGGTAGCAGGTGTGCGTGTCCTCGATGATCAGGTCGACCAGTGCCGGGCCGCCGAGCGCATGCGCCAGCGCCCAGGTGTTGGCCTTGTCGATCCACATCAGCGGCGTCTCGATCAGCAGCCTGCGTTCCAGCCCCAGCGACAGCGCGATCTGCATCGCCTTCATGGTGTCGTCGCGGCAGTCGGGGTAGCCGGAGAAGTCGGTCTCGCAGACGCCGATGACGATCACCTGCAGGCCGCGTCGATAGGCCAGCGCGCCGGCCAGCGTGAGGAACAGCAGGTTGCGACCTGGCACGAAGGTGTTGGGCAGGCCGTCCGCCTGCATCGCGAAGGCGACTTCGTCGGTGAGCGAGGAACCGCCGAGTTGCTGCAGGGCCGCCAGCGTGAGCACATGGTCCTCGCCCATGCGCGGCGCCCATTGCGGGAAGCGCTCGCCCAGGTTGGCGAGCACCACGCGGCGCGCGTCCATCTCGATGTGATGGCGCTGGCCGTAGTCGAAGCCCAGCGTCTCGACGCGCTCGTACTTCGACAGCGCCTGCGCGAGGCAAGTGGTGGAATCCTGGCCGCCGGAGAACAGGACGAGTGCGGTGGTGTGCATGGTTGAAGCTCCCGATGAAACGCTGCGGTCGCGTGCAGTTTCGCAGCATCGTGCCGCGCCGGTGTTCGCCGTGCGGCGATTCGGGGACACTGGCGCCAGACACATCCCGGCCAAGACATGCCAGACTTCCTTTCACCCGCCTTCCTGCAGGACCACATCCGCCACACGCTGGCCTTCTACGACGGTCGCGACATCGATCCGAGCGGCGGCTTCTTCCACTACTTCCGCGACGACGGCCATGTGTTCGACACGCGCTCGCGGCATCTGGTCAGCAGCACGCGCTTCGTGTTCAACCATGCGATGGCATTGCGGCAGTTCGGCGCTGCTGAGCGTCCGGACGACCTGGACGCCGTGCGCCATGGCCTGCGCTTCCTGCAGCAGGCCCATGCCCAGCCACAAGGCGGCTATGCCTGGATCGTCGACTGGGACGGTCAACGCGCCAGCTTGAAGGACGGCACCCAGCATTGCTACGGCCTGGCCTTCGTGCTGCTGGCCCACGCGCATGCATTGATGGCGGGTGCGAGCGAAGCACGCGCCGGGCTGGATGCAACCTTTGCCCTGATGGAGCAACGCTTCTGGGAGCCGGCCCACGGCCTCTACGCCGACGACGCAACCCCCAACTGGCAACTCAGCAACTACCGCGGCCAGAACGCCAACATGCACGGCTGCGAAGCGATGCTCGCGGCACACGAAGCGACCGGCAACGAAGCCTTCCTGGCACGCGCCGTGTCGCTGGCCGAGCACATCGCCCAACGCCAGGCCACGCTGGCTGGCGGCCTGGTCTGGGAGCACTACCGCAGCGACTGGTCCGTCGACTGGGACTACAACCGCCACGACAACACCAACATCTTCCGCCCCTGGGGCTACCAGATCGGCCACCTCACCGAATGGACCAAGTTGCTGCTGCAACTGGAAGCCCGCCTGTCGGAGGACCGCCGCCCCGCATGGCTGCTGCCCACCGCCCGCCATTTCTTCGACACCGCCATGCAGCGCGGCTGGGACGATGTGCACGGGGGCCTCGTCTACGGCAGCGCCCCCGATGGCCAGGTGTGCGATGGCGAGAAGTACTTCTGGGTGCAGGCCGAAAGCCTCGCCGCCGCGGCATTGATGGCCGTGCGCACCGGCGAGCCGGCCCACTGGGACTGGTACGACCGCATCTGGACATACAGCTGGGTCCACATGATCGACCACGAGCACGGCGCCTGGTACTTCAAGCGCGGCAACGACAACCGCGCGCTGTCAGACCACAAGAGCCCTGCCGGCAAGACCGACTATCACACGATGGGCGCCTGCTACGACGTGCTGCGCGGACTCGGCTTGCGTTGATGCACGCGCGACCTACGCCGGCACGCTCAGGTATCGCTCCCGCTCGACGACCGTGGCAAGCAATTGAGAGATCGCAGTATCGAAGGTCAGCAACTTGACACCGTTCCTTGCGGCGAGCGTCAGCAACCAGGCATCCGTGATCTGGCGATGCCCACGCACCCCGCCCGTGCAATGGCCAAGCACCTCTTCGAACCCGAAATCCAGCGGCAGGAACTGGTGACGAGGATGGGCGGTGTTTCGCGCGAGGAGTTCCGCCACTTCACCGACTTCCACGAGTCGACCAGCAAACGCCGGCTGGCAGATGACACGCAGGAAGGCCCCCTGGGTCAGCGCACAAGTCGACCACCCTTGCCGGGCGTGGGACTTGAACCAGCGGATCATCCGCTCGTGATGTTCGTGCGCCGGCCAACCCAAGGCGATCAGCGCATTCGCGTCCAGCAAGTAACTCAAGGCGACTCGTCCAGCAAGTTCTTGACTTGGCGCTCGGTCACCTTGGGAGTGTCAGCCGGAAGATCAAAGACCCAGGCGCCCGCCACCTTGCGCATGGGGAGGCGTTCGCCGCTACCGCGTCGGATCAATTCGGAGATGGCTTGGCCCAACTTGAGCGCTCGCGCCTGCGCATAGCTTTGCGCAAGGCCGAACGCATCATCTTCAAGCGTGATCGTGGTTCGCATGGTTGATGCACTTTTATGAAAGTGATGCAGTCTATCGATTTTGATCGCATCCACAAAGTGATTGAAAGGGACGCAAGAAACGGCTACGGACGAAACCCCTGCGGCATCTCCGGCTCCGGCACCGGTCCCACATAGCGCCCACGCGGACGAATCACCTGTGTCTCGCCCAGCTGTTCCAGCCCATGCGCCAGCAGCCCGACGCTGCGCGCCGTGGCGAACAGGCCGAAGGCCGCATCGGCCGGCAACCGATGGTGCGCCACCAGCGCGGCCAGGGCCACGTCGATGTTGGGCTGCATGCCGGTCTGCTCCGTCACCTTCCGCACAAATCGCGCGATCGCGTCCGGCGGCTCGAACAGGGCCAGCAAGGCCGCTGCGCGCGGATCGCCATCGGGATAGAGGTGGTGGCCGAAGCCGGCCAGGGGCAGGCCGGTCGACAGGTAGTGGGCCAGCACCTGGTCTTCACCGAGTCGCTCCACCTCGCTGAACAGCGCTTGCACGCGGCCCGAAGCATCGCCGTGCAAGGGGCCCGACAGCGTGGTCAATCCGGCCAGCAGGCAGGCCGGCAAGGAGGCGCCGGTGGAAGCCGCGATGCGCGCGACAAAGGCCGAACTCGTCAGCTCGTGATCGACCAGCAGGACCATGGCCGTTCGCAGCAATTCCGCCACCTCGGTCGTTTGCTTCCATCCTTGGGCGAAGCGCAGGTGCAGCGGTTCGCTGCCCTGCCGGGCGCCGAACGCGTGGGCCACCCGGCCGACCAGGTCTTGGCACTCGGCGTGCAGCACCCGGGTCAGGCGTCCGCGCGTGGAATGGCCAGTGGCCGCCAAGCTGGCCAGCGCAGTGAACGCGGCTTCTCGCCCGGGCGTGCGTGTGCGCAACGGTGTCGCGCAGGAGAACTCGACGGTTTGCTCGGCGGCCCATAGAAGTCGAGCAACCTCCTCGAGGCTCGCCGACCGGGCCAGGCCCACCGCATCCTGCCCCCGGTAGTACGGCCGGCCGCGAACGAAGGCGCACAAGGCGGTCGGCACGCTGGGCTCCGCGCCGAACAGCGTGTTGGCGGCCAGCGTCTCGTGCTTGCGGCCGGCCTGCTTGCGCTTGGCCAGGCCGGCGACATCCTCCGCGCGGTAAAGGCTGCGGCGCGAATCGGCCGGATCGGGCGCGACTTCCAGCTTGCCGCGGCTCACGTACGCGTACACCGTTTGCGGGCGCACGCCGAGGAGGCGGCACGCCTCGTCCATCGAGATCCAGGAAGCCATGTCTTGCGGTCGAGAAGCCAATTTATATTGATTTTATACATCAATATTGACGATTTCATCAATGTATTCGTACCATGCGCTCACCCCGACACCCCACGAGACAGACATGAAACCCAGCGTCCTCCAACTCAATCCGATCCTGATCCCCGCGATCAACGACAAGCTCGCATCGCTCTATACCGTCCACAAGCACTTCGAGGTCGCCGACCCGGAAGCCTGGCTGCGCGAACACGGCGCCTCCATCGAAGCCGTGATCACCGGCGGGCACACCGGCATCTCGCGGGCGATGCTGGAGCAGTTGCCCGGCATCAAGGTCGTGGCCGTCAATGGCGTCGGCACCGACGCAGTGGACCTGGCTTATTGCCGTGGACGCGGGGTGCCCGTCACCGCGACGCTGGGTGCGCTGACCGAGGACGTGGCCGACCTGGCCATCGGCCTGTTGATCGCCGCCTGCCGCAACCTGTGCGCCGGCGACCGCTTCGTGCGCGACGGCGAATGGGAGCTTCGCCCACAGCCCAGCGCCATCCCGCTCGCGCGGCGCTTCAGCGGCATGCGCGTCGGCATCGTCGGCATGGGACGCGTGGGTCGTGCAGTCGCGGTGCGCGCCGCCGCCTTCGGCTGCCCGATCAGCTACACCGACCTTCGCGCGATGGATGACGTGCCGCACCGCTTCGTGCCCGACCTGGTCGAACTGGCGCGCGAGTCCGATGCGCTGGTGCTGTGCGCGGCGGCGGACAAGGCCGAAGGCATCGTCAACGCGGCCGTGCTGGACGCGCTCGGCCCGCGCGGCTTCCTTGTCAACGTGGCCCGTGGCCGGCTCGTCAACGAGGCGGACCTGACGGAAGCGCTGGCCGCCGGCCGCATTGCCGGCGCTGGGCTGGACGTGTTCGTCGATGAACCCCGCGTTCCCACGGCGCTGCGCCAGTCCGACAGCGTTACGCTCCAGGCTCACCGCGCCAGCGCCACCTGGGAGACCCGGACCGCGATGGCCGAGATGGTGCTCGACAGCCTGGCGCAGGCCCTGGCCGGCGAACGTCCGTCGATGAGCCTGACGACATGAGCGCCGCCCGGCCGCCCGAAGGCGCTCGCACCGCAGCGCGCAGCGCGGAGGTTACCCAATGACCGCCACCCGGCCACCCCGAATGGCTCGCACGCTGCGCGCAGCTCGCCCAATGAGTGCCTCATGACGGTTCTCGTCTTCCCCGCACCGGAGCCGACCACCCTGGCCGTGGTGGGCAGCGCATCGCACTTCCCGGTGGGCCGCGTGTACTGCATCGGTCGCAACTACCGATGGGACGCAAACGAGCCCGCACCGCGCGACATGCCCGCATGGTTCATGAAGCCTTCTAACGCGGTAGTGCCGGCTCACGGCGCCCTGCCCTATCCGCCCGACACCAGCGACTTCTGCCACGAGATCGAGTTGGTCGTCGCCATCGGACGCGGCGGCCGGGACATCGATCCGACGCAGGTCGAGGTGCACCACATCTGGGGCTATGCCGCAGGACTGGACCTCACGCGGCGCGACCTGCAGCAGCAAGCCAAGCGCGTGGGCGGCCCCTGGGAGCCTGCCAAGGCCTTTGATCGCTCGGCGCCCTGCTCGCCGATCGTGCCCGTGGCCGACTGCGGACATCCCCGACAAGGCGCGGTCTGGCTCACGGTCAACGGCATCGAACGGCAGCGTGCCGATGTGGTTGACCTGCTGTGGCCGGTGTCCGAACTGGTGGCCATGCTGTCGCGGTCGGTGACGCTCGCGCCCGGCGACCTGGTCTTCACCGGCACGCCCGTGGGTGTCGGTTCCTTGCAACCCGGCGACGTCGTCAGCGGGGGCGTGTCGGGCATCGGCGAGTTCTCGATGACCGTGGGCAACGCCCTCATCCAACATCAACCATCACTGGAGACAACTTCTTGAACGCCACCCCCTCGACAAGAATCGCGCTGGTCACCGGCGCAGGCAGCGGCATCGGACGCGCCGTCGCGCTCGGCCTGCTGGACGATGGCTGGACCGTCGTGCTCGCAGGCCGCCGCGCCGAGCCCTTGCAGGCGCTGGCCGCCGAGGCCGGGCGCAACGGCCAGCAGGCACTGGCCGTGCCCACGGACGTGACCGACCCGGCCAGCGTGCAGGCACTGTTCGACACCATCGAGCGCAGCTTCGGCCGGCTCGACCTGCTGTTCAACAACGCCGGCGTGAACGCCCCGGCCGTGCCGATGGACGAACTGCCGCTGGACAAGTGGTTCAACGTCATCAACACCAACGTGACCGGCGTGTTCCTGTGCGCGCGGGCGGCCTTCGGGCTCATGCGCCGCCAGTCGCCGCAAGGCGGCCGGATCATCAACAACGGCTCGATCTCGGCGCACACACCGCGTCCTTTCACCGCCCCCTACACCGCGAGCAAGCACGCGGTCAGCGGCATCACCAAGGCGCTGGCCCTGGACGGCCGCGCCTTCAACATCGTGGCCAGCCAGATCGACATCGGCAATGCGCTCACCGAGTTGTCCGAACGCATGACCCGCGGCGTGCTGCAGGCCAACGGCAGCACCGCGCCCGAACCCATGATGGACGCGACCCACGTGGCCAACGCGGTGCGCCACATCGCCGCGCTGCCGCTCGCGGCCAACGTGCTGAACATGACCGTGATGGCCAGCGCCATGCCCTTCGTCGGGCGCGGCTGAGCACCACCACCCATCCACCCCAAGAGGAGACTTCCACCATGCAACTCAAATCACTGTTCAAGCTTGTGACCCTGTCCGCGGCCCTCGTCGTGGCGCCAACGATGGCATCTGCACAGGACTACCCTACGCGCCCCATCAAGATCATCGTGCCCGCCCCACCGGGCGGCGCCATCGACACCATTGCGCGTGTCGTCGGCGAAAAGCTCACGCATTCGCTGGGCCAACCCGTGGTCGTCGAGAACAAGCCCGGTGCCTCCAACAACCTCGGCACCGATGCCCTCGCCAAGTCACCGCCCGACGGCTACACCATCGGCATCGTCGGCGGCAGCCACAACACCAACAAGTTCCTGTTCAAGAACCTGGGCTGGGACCCGGAGAAGAGCTTCGAGCCGATCGTCTACACGCACGAGGTGCCGCTGGTCTTCGCGATCTATCCGCAGATCCCGGCCAAGACCCTGCCCGAGTTCATCGCGTGGATGAAGGCCCATCCGGACCAGGCCAAGGTCGCGACCTCGGGCCGCGGCAGCGCGCAGGAGATGGCCGCCGAGATGTTCCGCCTGGCGAGCGGTACGCAGATGCTGCTGGTGCCTTACAAGGGTTCTTCCGCCGCCCAGCCGGACCTGATCGCCGGACGCACCGCGCTCTACATCGACACGGTCAGCGCCATCCAGTCGCAGGTGAAGGGCGGCAATGTCCGCGCGCTCGCCGTGACCACCCGCAAGCGCTCGTCGTCACTGCCGGATGTGCCAACCGCGGAGGAGGCGGGCCTCAAGGGCTACGACGCCAACACCAACGGCGGCTTCCTCGCGCCGGCGGGCACGCCCAAGGCGATCGTCAACAAGCTCAATGCCGAGATCAACGCGGCCCTGAAGATGCCCGACGTGCGCAGCAAGCTGGAAGCCGCGGGCATCGAGATCCAGGGCGGCACGCCGCAGGAGTACGCGGCGCTGATCAAGTCCGACCTGGCCAAGTGGCAGAAGGTCGTGAAGTCGGCGGGGATCGAGGCGGAGTAAGTCGGGTCGGGCTGGCCGCAAGCGGCCCGATGCGGGCTTGACCGCATGCGAAGGGCGCGAAGAAATACGAAGGTCGCGAAAGAAGCCAGAGAGGATTTTTTCGGAAGTCCTTTTGCGTCCTTCGCGAAACCTTCGCGTCCTCTGCGTCCGGAAGTCCGATTCCGGATTTACAGGAACCGCTCCAGCAACTTCTTCGAAGCCCGGTCCAGCGCCTTCACATCGGCAATCCGGAACTGCACGCCCTGCGCGCTGCCGATGAGCAATGCGCCGCCTTCGAGCCGGCGGATGTCTTCCTCCGCCTTCAGCACGAAGCTGGTCTCGCCGCGGTCGGTGGAGATGTGCCAGGTGCTCGGCACGCCGAAGCTGGACACACGGTGCAGCTTCATCAGCGTCGGCGCGAAGTCGCGTGCGGCCAGGTCCTGCTGCAGCAACGTGCGCGCGTCGGCCGGCAGGTCATCGATGTTGTCGACCCAAACCTGCTCGCGGCCGTCGCTGCCGACCAGCGAGATGCCGTGGTCCGGTGCGGTCAGCGGAAAGGCGCGCACCGGCACGATGCCGACATGGCGCTCGCCATCCATGTCGATCAGCACCAGACGGCCGAAGGCATCGCGTTCGATCTGAATGTGCATGTTTGAGCTCATGCCTGCCCCGCCGGATGCGCAGCGTGCGTGTGCAGCACGGCGGAGACTTCGCTGCGCTGTTCCTGCGCCTCTTCTTCGTCATCCGCCTGCCGAAGCTGCGCCTGGTACAGCCGCCAATAGGCGCCCTGCTTTTCCATCAACGCGTCATGCGGCCCGACCTCGACGACCTCGCCGCGGTCCATCACCACCAGCCGATCGGCCTTGCGCAGCGTCGACAAACGGTGCGCGATCGCGATGGTGGTGCGGCCCTTCACCAGGTTGTCCAGCGCCTTCTGGATTTCCTTCTCCGTCTCGGTGTCCACCGCCGAGGTGGCCTCGTCGAGGATCAGGATGCGCGGGTCGATCAGCAACGCACGCGCAATGCTGATGCGCTGCCGCTCGCCGCCTGAGAGGCCCTGCCCGCGCTCACCCACCAAAGAGTCATAGCCGTGCGCCAGCCGCAGGATGAAGTCATGCGCATGGGCCGCGCGCGCCGCCGCGACGATCTCCTCGCGCGTCGCGTCCGGCTTGCCGTAGGCGATGTTCTGCGCGATGGTGCCGAAGAACAGGAAAGGCTCCTGCAGCACCAGCCCCACATGCCGCCGATAGTCCGCCACCGCAAAGCGTCGGATGTCCGTGCCATCGACCTTGATCGCCCCATCGGTCACGTCGTAGAAGCGGCAGATCAGGTTGACCAGCGTGCTCTTGCCGGAACCGCTGTGCCCTACCAGCCCGATCATCTCGCCGGGCTCGATCACCAGGTCCAGGTCGCGAATCACCGCACGCGAGCCGTAGCGGAAGCCCAGCCCCTTCATCTCGATCTGCCCCTTGATCCTGTCGACCTTCACTGGATTCGCCGGCTCCGGCACGTTGCTCACATGGTCGAGGATGTCGAAGATGCGCTTGGCCCCGGCGGCGGCCTTCTGCGTGACCGAGACGATGCGGCTCATCGAATCCAGCCGCGTGTAGAAGCGCCCGATGTACGCGATGAAGGCCGTCAGCACACCCACCGTGATGCTGCCGCGTGCCACCTGCCAGATGCCGAAGCCCCAGACCACCAGCAGCCCGATCTCGGTCAGCAGCGACACACTCGGCGTGAACAGCGACCAGGTCTTGTTGAGCTTGTCGTTGACCTGCAGGTTGTACTTGTTGGCCTCGCGAAAACGGTCGGCCTCGCGCTTTTCCTGCGCGAAGGCCTTGACCACGCGGATGCCGGGAATGGTGTCGGCCAGCACGTTGGTGACCTCGCTCCACACCCGGTCAATCTTCTCGAAGCCGGTGCGCAGGCGGTCGCGCACGACGTGGATCATCCAGGCGATGAAAGGCAGCGGCACCAGCGTGACCACGGCCAGCAGCGGGTTGATCGACACCAGGATGACGGCGGTCATCGCGATCATCAGCACATCGGTCAGGAAGTCCAGCGCATGCAACGAGAGGAAAACGTTGATGCGGTCGGTTTCCGAGCCGATGCGTGCCATCAGGTCGCCCGTGCGCTTGCCACCAAAGTAGTCCAACGGAAGCGTCAGCAGGTGCTCGTAGGTGGTGGTGCGCAAGTCGGCGCCGATGCGTTCCGACACCAACGCCAGCAGGTAGGTGCGCGCCCAGCCCAGCGCCCAGCCGGCGAGCGCCGACAACAGCAGTGCGCTCAGGAACATCACCACCTTGCCCACGGCGATCTGCTGCCCGTTCTGGAACGGAATCAGGATGTCGTCCATCAGCGGGATGGTCAGGTAGGGCGGCACCAGCGTGGCCGCGGTCGATGCCAGCGTCAGCAGGAAGCCGGTGATGAGCTGCTTGCGATAGGGCTTGGCAAAGCGCCCCAGCCGCAACAGGACCCAGGTCGATGGCGGCTTCTGCGCCTCGGTCTCGCCGGCGGCGATGTCGTCGCGCTCGGCGGCTTCGGCAGCCGCGGCACTCACTTGCGCGGCGCTGGCGGCGCGTTGCTCGAACAGCTTGAGCAGGCGCAGCGCGGCGACCTGGTGCGCCAGCGTGTAGCGCCAACGACCTAACAGCGCGCTGTCGTCGAGGAAGTCGAGCGTGCCGACACCGGCATGGTCAGTCAAAAGGAGTACCTGGCCGGCGTTGGCCAGAGCCCACTCGCGCCAGCTACCATCGGGGTCGCGTGCGAGCAGGCGTGAATCGGTCAGCGCAAGCAGGCCATTGCCGAAGCGAAGCTCGCCGTCGAGGTCAACCGTGAGCGTGGCCAGAACGTTTTCCGCGGCTGTGAGCCGACTTTTCAAGGCCGCTCCTGCTTCGCCCTCCGGGGTATCGACTGGATCGTGATGTTGCATTGTGGTTTCGTATCCCTGGCCCGCAGCAGGCCGCATCATGGCGCCAGATGGGCGCCAATTCTGACCCATCGCGGTGCCCGTGCCTGACGGCGGCCCCGCAACAGATCCAACACATCGAACGTTTTCATGACCCGTTTCGACGACATCCAGCTGCCTCGCATCCGCTACCTGCGCGGCCCCAATCTCTGGACCTACCGCCCCGTGCTCGAAGTGTGGCTTGATCTGGGCCGATTGGAAGACTTTCCTTCCAACCTGATCCCGGGCTTCACCGACCGCCTGACCGCATTGCTGCCCGCACTCATCGAGCACCACTGCGGTGTGGGCGAACGCGGCGGCTTCATCCAGCGACTGGTCGAAGGCACCTGGGCCGGCCACGTGCTGGAGCATGTGGTGATCGAGCTGCTCAACCTGGCCGGCATGCCGACCGGCTTCGGCCAGACCCGCAGCACGTCGAAGACCGGCGTCTACCGCATGGTGTTCCGTGCGCGTGACGAGGAAGTGGCGCGCGCCGCGCTGGCCGAAGGTCATCGCCTCCTGATGGCCGCGATCAACAACGACGCGTTCGGCGCCGCCGATGTGCAAGCCTGCGTCGACGTGGTCAAGGGCAAGGTCGAGGACTGCTACCTCGGCCCGAGCACCGCCTGCATCGTCGGCGCAGCCACGGACCGTGGCATCCCGCACATGCGGCTGAACAGCGGCAACCTGGTTCAGCTGGGCTACGGCTCCGCGCAGCAGCGCATCTGGACGGCCGAGACGGACTACACCAGCGCCATCGGCGAATCGATCGCCAGTGACAAGGAACTGACCAAGTCCCTGCTCGCCAGCTGCGGCGTGCCGGTGCCGGAAGGCCAGGTCGTGGCCGATGCGGCGGAAGCCTGGGAGGCCGCGGAAGACATCGGGCTGCCAGTGGTCGTGAAGCCGTCGGACGCCAACCACGGCCGCGGCGTGTCGCTCGAACTCACCACGCGCGAGGAAGTCGAGGCCGCTTTCGCGGTGGCCGAGCCGGAGGGCAGCGACGTGATGGTCGAGCGATTCATCCGCGGCTCCGAGCATCGGCTGCTGGTGGTCGGCGGGCAGGTCGTGGCGGCTGCGCGTGGCGAGGTCATCACGGTGACCGGCGATGGCCAAGCCAATGTGACTTCGCTGATCGACAGCCAGCTCAACAGCGACCCGCGCCGCGGCGTGGAAGAGGAATACCCGCTCGACTACATCGACGTCAACACCGACTCCAAGCTGCTGCTTGAACTGCAGCGGCAGAAGCTCGATGTGAAGTCCGTGCCCCAGGCGGGGCAGGTGGTTGTCATCCAGCGCAATGGCAACCTCGGAGTCGACTGCACCGACCAGGTTCATCCGGAAGTCGCACATGCGGCCTCACTGGCGGCGCGCGTGGTCGGCCTGGACATCGCCGGCATTGACATGGTCGCGCAGGACATCTCGCGCCCCCTGGCCGCGCAAGGCGGCGCCATCGTCGAAGTCAATGCCGGTCCCGGGCTGCTGATGCACCTGAAGCCGGCCGTCGGCTCGCCGCGCCCGGTAGGCCGCGCGATCTGCGACCACCTTTTTCCGGACGATGCGCCCGGCCGCATCCCGGTCGTCGGCGTCACCGGCTCGCAGGACACCGCTGTTCTGGCACGCCTGGTCGCTTGGCTGATCGACCTCGGCGGACGCCATACCGGACTCGCTTGCCGCGACGGTTTGTTCCTCGCGCGGCGCCGTGTCGACGCACGCGACAGCGCCAACTGGGAAGCCGGGCACCGTCTGCTGGTCAATCGCGCCGTGCAAGCCGTGGTGATCGAAAGCGGCGCCGGGACCATCCTGCGCGACGGCCTGGCCTACGACCGCTGCCAGATCGGCATCGTGACCGACCTCGAAGGCGCCGAGACGCTGGCCGAGTACGACATCACCGAGAGCGACCAGATGGTCAAGGTGCTGCGCACGCAAGTCGACGTGGTGCTGCCCGAGGGCACCGCCGTGCTGAACGCGGCCGATCCACGCGTGGCCGGGCTTGCGCCGCTGTGCGATGGCGCCGTGATCCTCTACGCCGCCGATGCCGGCGCCGAATCGCTCGCCGCGCACCGCGAGGCGGGTGGCAAGTCGGTCATCGTGCGGCAGGACCGCGTCGTGCTCGCCAATGGCAGCAGTGAATCCTTCCTGCCCGGCCTGGGTCGCCTGACCCTGTGGCGCGCCACCCACGTCGGCGTGAGCATCGACAGCCTGCTGGCCGCCGTGGCCGCAGCATGGGCGCTGGGCATTCCGCTCAACCTGATCGGCGCCGGCGTCGAAGCCTTCGAATCCGACCTGCAAGCCGCGCTCGCATCGCTGCAACTGTCGCAGTCCGCTTTCCCTCAAGAAAAACAACACGCCTGACCCCATGGAAGTCACACGCACTCGCGCCCTGCGCGGCCCGAACCTCTGGAGCCGCCACACCGCCATCGAAGCCATCGTGGCCTGTCCGGGCGACGAAAACGCGATCGAGAAACTCCCCGGTTTCGAAGCCCGCCTGCGCGCCCTGTTCCCGGACATCGGCGAACTGCATCCGATCGTGCTCGGCCATCCGCTGGCCCTGGCGCATGTGATGGAGAACGCGGCCATCGCCCTGCAGACGCAAGCCGGCTGCCAGGTGAGCTTCGGCCACACCGCGCCGACCACCGAAGCGGGCATCTACCAGGTCGCCGTGCAGTACTCTGAAGAAGCGGTGGGCCGGCTCGCCTTCAAGCAGGCCGAGCAATTGATCCAGGCCGCGCTCGACGACACCGCCTTCGATGCCAAGGCCGCAGTGGCCGAATTGCGCGATCTCGACGAGTCGGAGCGCCTCGGGCCCAGCACCGGCTCCATCGTCGATGCGGCGGTGGCGCGCGGCATTCCGTACCGGCGCCTCACCAGCGGCAGCCTGGTGCAGTTCGGCTGGGGCTCCAAGCAACGGCGCATCCAGGCCGCCGAGATCGACAGCACCAGCGGCGTCGCCGAATCGATCGCGCAGGACAAGGAACTCACCAAGCAACTGCTCAACGCGGCCGGCGTGCCGGTGCCGCTGGGCCGGCCCGTGAACGACCCGGACGACGCCTGGGCGGCCGCGCAGGACGTCGGCTTGCCGGTGGTGGTGAAGCCGCAGGACGGCAACCAGGGCAAGGGCGTGACGGTGAACATCACTTCGCGCGAACAGCTCGATGCGGCCTTCGCTTCGGCGGCCGAGTACGGCGAGGTCATGGTCGAGAAATTCCTGCCCGGCTTCGACTTCCGCCTGCTTGTCGTCGGCGACAAGCTCGTGGCCGCCGCACGCCGCGATCCGCCGCAAGTGATCGGCGATGGCGTGTCCACGGTGCGCCAGCTTGTCGCAACGGTGAACCTCGACCCGCGGCGCGGCGAAGGCCATGCCACCTCGCTCACCAAGATCCGGCTCGACGACATCGCGGTCGGCCGGCTGGAGGCCCAGGGCCTGACGCCCGACAGCGTGCCCACGCGCGGCCAGCGCGTCGTCTTGCGCAACAACGCCAACCTCTCGACCGGCGGCAGCGCCACCGACGTGACCGACACCGTGCACCCCGAGATCGCGGCGCGCGCGGTCGACGCGGCGCAGATGGTCGGCCTGCACATCTGCGGCGTCGACATGGTCTGCGAGAACGTGCTGACGCCGCTGGAAGAGCAGCATGGCGGCGTGGTCGAGGTCAATGCGGCGCCGGGCCTGCGCATGCACATCTCGCCATCGTTCGGCCGTGGCCGCGCGGTCGGCGAGGCGATCATCAACACCATGTTCGCGCCCGGCGACAACGGGCGCATCCCCGTCATCGCCGTGACCGGCACCAATGGCAAGACCACCACCGCGCGCCTCATCAACCACCTGCTCGCCTCCAGCGGCCTGCGCACCGGCATGACCAACACCGACGGCGTCTACGTCGATGGCCGGCAGACCGACAGCGGCGACTGCAGCGGCCCCAAGAGCGCACGCAACGTGCTGCTGCATCCTGACGTGGATGCGGCGGTGTTCGAGGTGGCGCGCGGCGGCGTGCTGCGCGAAGGCCTCGGCTTCGACCGCTGCCAGGTGGCCGTGGTGACGAACGTCGGCAGCGGCGACCACCTCGGCCTCAACTACATCACCACGGTGGAAGACCTAGCCGTGCTCAAGCGCGTGATCGTGCGCAACGTGGCGCCCAAGGGCTATGCGGTGCTGAACGCGGCCGATCCCAACGTGGCGGCGATGGCGGCCGGTTGCCCCGGCAGCATCGTCTTCTTCACGGCCGACCGGCAGCATCCGGTGATGGCCACGCACCGCGCGCAGGGCAAGCGCACCGTCTATGTCGACCAGGACACGCTGGTGGCCGCCGAGGGCTCGTGGCGCGAGCGCGTGCCGCTGCGCGACGTGCCGATCACCCGCAACGGCACGCTGCCCTTCCAGGTCGAGAACGTGATGGCGGCAGTGGGCGCGGCATGGTCCATCGGCATGGACTGGGACACCATCCGCGGCGGCCTGGCCAGCTTCAAGAACGACGCGGCCGGCGTGCCCGGGCGCTTCAACGTCATGGAATACCGCGGCGCGACCGTGATCGCCGACTACGGCCACAACACCGACGCCATGAAGGCCTTGGTGGCCGCCGTCGACACCATGCCGGCCAAGACGCGCTCGGTGGTCATCAGCGGCGCGGGCGACCGGCGCGACAGCGACATCCGCGACCAGACCGCCATCCTCGGCGAGGCCTTCGACGACGTGATCCTCTACCAGGACGCGGCCCAGCGCGGGCGTGCCGATGGCGAGGTGATGGCACTGCTGCGGCAGGGCCTGGTGGGCGCGGGGCGGACGCGGCACATCGAGGAAATCCGGGGTGAGTTCATCGCCATCGACCTGGCGCTGGAACGGCTGCAGCCGGGCGACTTGTCGCTGATCCTGGTCGATCAGGTGGAGGAAGCGCTGGCGCACCTGGCCAAGCGCATCGCGGCCGGCTGACCGACACGCAGGATTTTTCCGACGGTCTTTACCGCGTCTGTGCCCGTTGTGGAGCGCCTCGTCCGACAGTGATCCGGCGGTGCGCAAGCGATGCTTCGCGCACCGGTTCGACCTGGGGTCGGGCCCCACAACAGGAGTGTTTTCATGACTGCAACCGTTCTTCGCACCCGTTTCCTGGCGCTGGCCATCACGACCACGCTCGCCAGCGCCGCCGCCTTCGCCGCGCCGCCGGCCAGAGGCCCGGGTTCCGACGCCCGTTACCAGAATGAACTGGCCGTTTGCAACACGATCCAGCAAGACCGCGCCGCCTGCATCCGTGAAGCCGGTGCAGCGCGCGAGGAAGCGCGCCGCAACGGCCTGACCAGCGCCGCGCCGGCGTCCTACGAGCAGAACGCCCTGGCCCGTTGCCAGTTACAGCCGCCGGCTGAACGCCTCGCCTGCGAGCAACGCGTGACTGGCACGGGCGTGAGCAGTGTCGAGGGCAGCGTGCTGGGCGGCGGCGTGATCCGCGAGACGGTGACGCCGGTCAACTGAGTTCGCCGGAAAATCCAGGCCTTCAACTTCGCCTTCGCGCGCCGCGTCGCCATCCTCGGCGGTGGCCAACTGCAAGCCACGGAGAGTGCCGAGGCGATGGGCGGCACCGGCGCCATCAACGTCCGCATCCGGTCGAAGCCGAACGCCCTGCCTGGCCATTTCGTGGTGTCGAGCGTGTGGGCCTGCAGCGAACAGAACCTGGGCGCGCTCAAGCAGGTGCCGGAGGAGGAGCGCGCGCTCTACCGCAAGCGGCCGATCGGCTCCTGCACGCCCGATCGATCGAAGGTGGGCGCCATCCGGCAATGGGTCACGGGGCGCGCTTCCGCCTGACCGGATACGGCTACTGCAACTTCGAGAACTTCGTCGGCGTCAGCAATTCATTGGTGATGTTGGCGACGATCGGTCCGTCCTTCTCGCTTTCGGCCCTCACGCGGAGCCATTCGGCATCGGCCAGGAACACCGGCCACTTCGCCTCGCGATCCGCCAGCGACTCCCACGCGACCAGGTAGGTCAGCACGTTCAGTTCCGAATCGCCGACCAGCGTGGTCCAGAAGCCGACCGGCTGGATGCCGAGCCGCGCCCAGATGTGAACCGTGTGATCGTTGAACCGGGCCAGCAGGTTGGGCATGCGGCCCGGCAGCGTGCGGTAGATCCGCAATTCATAGATCATCCGAGGCTCCTTGGGAGGTGGGGGAGGTGGGCGTGCATCTTCCGCGAATACACGTCCTCACACCATCAGGTGCGCCTCCAGGGTCTCCCGCGAAAAGGTGGCGGCCTCGCCGGCGAGCAGGCATTCACCGTGGTCGATGGCGATGAGGTCGTCCGCCACGGCCTGCAGGAAGGCCAGGTTCTGCTCGACGATCACGAAGGCCGCGCCCTGCGCCTTGCGTGCGCGCACGAGTTGAGCCATGCGATCGATGTTCTCCGGCTGGACGCCCTCGCTGGGCTCGTCGAGGATGCTGAGCGCCGCGCGCAATCCAAGGGTCCGCGTGAAGGACAGCAGCTTGCGCTCGCCGCCGCTCAGCGATCCGGCGCGCTGGTTCATGCGCTCGACCAGGCGCGAGAACAGTTCGAGGCAGGCGGCATAGCGATCGGGGTTGCGATCGGGCAGGTGCAGCCAGAGGTTTTCCTCGACGCTGAGGTCGCCGAAGACGATGTCTTCCTGCGGCGCGTAGGCCATGCCGAGCGCCAGCCGCTGGTGCGGCAGCACGCGTGCAAGGTCGCGACCGCCCAGGCTGACGGCGCCCTGGCGCAGCGGCAGGAAGCCCGCAAGCGCCCGCATCAGCGTGGTCTTGCCGACGCCATTGCGGCCCAGCACGCCGAGCACACGGCCGCCGGCGACTGCGCCGCTCAGGCCGCGCAGCACCATGGCGTCACCGTAGCCGCACACGATGTCGTTGAATTGCAGCAACGGTTTCGCTGCGCTCACTTCACGGCCTCCGCGCCTGGCACTGCACGCCCTCGTCTCGCGTTGAGGCGAGCGCGCTCGAAGCGGCCCGGCGCTGCGCTCATTTCCTCGCTCCCGCATACACCGCCCGAACCGCCGGGTCGGCCTGGATCTGCACCAGCGTCCCCTGCGCCAGCAGGCGCCCCTGGTGCAGCACGTACACGTCGCCGCCGATCGAAGCCACCGCGCTGATGTCGTGCTCGATGACCAGCGCGGCCGCGCCCAGCCTGCCGACGACGGTCTTGATCGCCTCGATCATGTGGTGCGTCTCCGCGGGCGACAGGCCTGCGCAGGGTTCATCGAGCAGGACCAGCCGCGGCTGGGGCAGCACGGTCATCACGAATTCCAGCGCCTGGCGATGCCCTTGCGACAGGCTGCCCGCGCGGTGGTCCAGTTGGTCGCGCAAGGCGGGGAAGAGGTCCAGCAACTCGTTGCGCAAACCACTGGTCCAGCCCAGTGGCGCTCGCTTCAAAGACGCCGCCGGACCGAGCCGGCCGGCCCACAAGGCGATGTCCAGGTTCTGGCTCACGCTCAGTTCGGGAAAGACCGAGGGAATCTGCAGCTTGCGCCCGACGCCCCGCCGCGCCACGCGCCATGCCGATGCACCGGAGATGTCGACGCCATCCAGCACGATGCGGCCTGCGCGCAGCGGCAGGCGCCCGGTCATCACGTTGAAGGCAGAGGTCTTGCCCGCGCCGTTGGGCCCGATCACGCAGCGCAAGCCCGCGCCCTGCAAGCTGAGCGAAAGACCGCCGAGGATCCGCACGCCGCCTTGCGAAACCTCGACCTCCTCGAAGGCCAGGCCGATGTCCTGAACTCGCCTGTCGACGGGCGGCGCAGTTGACGGCACCACGGACGCCGCGTCGAAGCGACCCAGGTTCAGCCGCTTTCCCAGCCCGGCCAGCCCTTCGGGCAGGAAGCGCACCACCGCGATGAAGATCGCGCCGACCAGCACTTCCCAGTAAGCGAAGTGGTCGCGCAACTCGGAGGACGCGTAGCCGACGAACACGGCGCCGAGCAGCCCACCCAGCGGGCTCGCCTTGCCGCCGACCGCCGCCCAGATCACGAACTCTGTCGACAGCACGAAGCCCATCGTGAGCGGCGTGACGATGCCCTGGTGCATGGCGAACAACGCACCCGCCCCGGCCGCCAGCAGCGCGGAGCAGGCGAAGGCAAAGGCCTTGATGCGGTCCGTCGCGTAGCCGAACAGCTGCAGCCGGTCTTCGTTCTGCGCCACCGCGCTCCACAGCAGGCCAAGCGGCCGGCGCAATGCGATGCCGAGCAGCATCGTGCTGGCGACGGCGCACGCGGCCACGATCCAGTAGTAGGTGCCGTAGCGGTCGGTCCCCGGAAACTCCGGAATGTCGGCCATGCCATTGAAGCCGCCGGTGACGGCGCTCCACTGCTGTGCGGCGAGGAAGCCCAGCATCGTCATGGCCAGCGTGATAAGCGAGAAGAAGGGCCCGCTGCGATGGCTGCGCGCGAACACGAGCCGCGCCACGACAAAGGCCAGCGCCGCAGGCAGCAGCAACGCCAGCGGCAGCGCGAGCCACCAGCCCGGCTGCTGCTGCGCCGCCTTGAGCACGCCGCCAGTCAGATAGGCGCCGAGCCCGAAGAAAAGCGCATGCCCCAGCGGCAGGAAGCCCAGCCGTCCCCAGCACAACGCGACACCCTGGGTCGCGATGCCGTAGATGAGGAAGAGCGCGATCTGGTACGCGACGAAATCGTTCGTGAGGAACGGCAGCGCCACCAGTGCGATCGCCAGCAACACAGGCTCGACGGCGGGCATGCGCCACTTGCGGAGGCTGGTGCGCGATTCGGCCGTGCGCGTGAGTTCAGCGGCGTCCAAGGAGTCCATTCGGCTTCAGCCACAGAAAGAGCATCGACAGGATCAGCACCGCCGCATAGCCGCTGGTCTGGCCGACCAGGCTGCTGACGATCGACTGGGTGCCGCCGATCAGCCCCACGCCACCGCCAAAACCGCCCAACGTGCCCAAGCCGCCCACCACGAGAACGAAGAAGGAATCCAGCAGGTAGTCCACGCCGATGCCGGGCTCGATGCGCACCAGCGGCGCCAGCAACACGCCGGCCGCACCGGCCAGCACAACGCCGATCACGAAGGTCTGCGAAGCCAGCCGCCGCGTGTCGATGCCAAGCGCCTGCGCCAAGAGCGGATTGCCCGTCATCGCGCGCACGCGCAGCCCCATGGCGCTGCGCCGATACCAGAGCGCCAGCGCGATCATCACGACGATCGCGAAGCCGATCAGCGCCAGCCGGTACCCCGGGTACTGCACGCCGCCCAGCGTGACCGGCATCGACAGGTTGCTCTCGATGTTGCGATAGCCTCGCCCGTACCCCGCCTCGACCAGCTTGCGCAGCACCATCGCCAGGCCCCAGGTGGCCAGCAGCGTGTCGAAGGGCCGCGCATACAGCGGCCGGATCAGCCAGCGCTCCACCACATAGCCGAGCAGCCCGCACGCGACGATGGCCAGGGGCATCGCGGTCGCGATCGGCCAGCCCCAGGACTGCACCGTCACCACCGCATAAGCGCCGAGCATCACGAACTCGCCATGCGCCATGTTCATGACGCCGAGCAGGCCGAAGACCACCGCCAGGCCCAGCGTCGTGAGCGCCAGCGTCGAGAGCGCGTAGAGGAGGTTCAGGCCGTGCAGCAGCCAGCTCGAATCCATCGCTTCAGACTTTGCAGACCTGCCCCGAAGCGACACGCGGGAAGGTCTTGACGACGCGGAAGCCCTTGTCGTCCACATCCGCCACGTAGATGTCCTGCTCCACATGCCGCGAACGCATCATGACGGCGCCGCGAGGACCGTTGTAGCTGGCGCCTTCGCTGGCCGGGTCCATCTTGGCCACGTCGAGCGACTTGGCCTTGGCGGCGATCGCCTCCAGCATCAGGAAGCCTTCATACACCGACTCAGCCAGCCCGTTGAGCGCCGGCGCCTGCGGGCCGAACTTCTTGAAGTACGCATCCGAGAAAGCCTTGGCCGCGGGCGTCTGGATGTTGGCGAAATAGCCGGCGCTCGAATAGAGGTTTTTCGCGTTGGCGAGGCCGATGCCAGCCAGCGTGTTCTCCTCCAGCAACGTGCCCAGGCGCAGCGCCTTGTCCGCCAGACCGAAGCTCGCGAAGGCCTTGTTGAAGGTCACCGATGCACCGCCCACCAGCGACACCAGCACCGCATCGGCGCCGCTGTCGCGAATGCGGGTCAGGCTCGAATCGAAGTTGTCGACGGTGAAGGGAAGGTACTCGTCGCCCACCACCTGCGCGCCGGTCTTGGTGATGTAGTCCTTGGCGGCGGCGTTGGTGTTGCGGCCCCAGATGTAGTCGTTGCCGATCATGTACCACTTCTTCGGCTTGCGTTCCGTGGCGATCCACGGGATGACGGGCGCGAGTTGCTGCGCCGGCGTCTCGCCGTTCACGTAGGTGCCCTTGGCGCATTCGCCGCCTTCGTAGACCGGCGTGTAGAAGTACGGCACCTGGCCCTTGAACAGGCCGACCAGCGCGCCGCGCACCGCACTGTCATGCATGCCGATCACCACCTGCGCACCGCCGCCTTTCCAGAGCTTGAGCGCCGCCTGCGAGGCCTCCGCAGGCGGCAGGCCGGCATCGCCGAAGGCCACTTCCAGCGTGCGGCCGAGCACGCCGCCGCGGGCGTTGAGGGTCTCCACGGCCAGCTCCGTGCAAGCCTTGGATGATGGTCCGAACAGGCCGGCGGGTCCGCTCAGGGGCAGCATCACGGCCACCTTCAGCGGCGATGCGGCGCGCACGGCCGGCGCGGTGATGGCCGCCGCGGCGGCGGCTGCGCCATGAAGAAAGGTACGACGGTCCATGGGAGCTCCTCCGTGGTGATGTTGTGAATACGGGGCGATCAGCGTTGCCAGGGGGCGGATGGCAGGGGCGGCAACACAGCTTCGATGGCCGCAGCGAGCGCGAGCAAGGCGCGGTCGCTGCCGGCCGGCCCGTCCAGCGCCAGTCCCACCGGCAGGCCGGCGGACAGGCCGGCCGGCAACGAGACGCCGGGGATGCCGGCGTTGCTGCCGGGGTCAGTGTTGCGGATGAAGGTGGTGAAGGTCGGGCTTTGCTGGCCGTTGAACAGCACGGTCTCGTCCTGCCCGATCGGCGCGGCCGTCAGGGGCGTGGTCGGGAACAGCAAGGCCTGCACGCCGGCGGACGAGAAGGTGTCGGCATAGAGCGCCTGCAACTGGACGCGCGTCTTCAGCGCCTCTTGATAGACGCCCTCGGGCACAGCGCCAGCGCCGAGCAGCGACTGGGCAAGTCCGGAGACATCGGGGCTGCCGACGCCCTCGACCAGTTGCCTGAAGTCGATGCCGCGATTCGCATAGCGCAGGTAGTCCGTCATGTCGCGCACGAACTCGAACAAGGCGACCGGGAATCCGACACCGCCGGCCAGTTCGAACAACTTGGGCATCGGCAGCTCGACGAACTCGACGCCGGCGGCGCGCAGGCGATCGAGCGCCGCATCCATGACCTCGCGCACGCCAGGTTCGATCGCTTCCCAATACGGCTTGGGCAGCCCCAGCCTCACGCCCTTGAGCGGCACCGTCGCGAGTGGCTCGCTGTCGCCGGCGAGCACGCTGTCCAGCAAGGCGCAATCCGCGACGCTACGGGCGATCGGCCCGGCCGTGTCGCGCGTGGTGGAGATCGGCGCAATGCCCCGCCCGGACACCCGCCCCACCGTCGGCCGGAACCCCACGAGGCCGCACAGCGCGGCAGGAACGCGCACCGATCCGCCCGTGTCCGTGCCAAGCGCCGCCGGCACCCACCCTGCCGCCACCACCACGCCGGAACCGCCGCTGCTGCCCCCCGGAATGCGCGTCGCATCCCACGGGTTGTGCGCCGCGCCGGTGACGGCGTTGTTGTTGGTGATGCCAAAGGCCAACTCATGCATGTTCGCCTTGCCCGCGATGAGCGCCCCGGCCGCGCGCAGGCGGCGCACCACTTCGGCGTCTTCGCTGGGCTCCTTGCCCTTCAGCGCACCGGTGCCGGCGGAACTCGGCAGCCCGACGGAATCGATGTTGTCCTTGAGCGCGATCGGCACGCCCAGCAACGGCAAGTCTTCCCCCGCCGCGATGCGCTCGTCGGCGGTACGGGCCTGCGCACGCAAGGCATCGGCGTCAAAGGCCACGTAGCCGTTGAGCGCGGCCTGCGCCTGCGTTCGTTCGATCAGCGCCTCGACAAGCGCCGCGCTGGTCACGGATCGCTGCTGGATCTGGCGCCGCAATTCGACGACGCCCGCTTGGGTCAGGTTCATGCTTTTCTCCGGATGTGCAACGCATCGTAGGAATCGGCAACTTGCCGCACACCTATCACGATTGATAGGGGTCGCCACCGATTCCCGCAGCGGTGGCCAGGACTAGCATGGCCGCCAGACACGTCCCCCGCACGGTCCTTGCTTCAACCACACCATGCACCTCAACACGTCGCAGACCCGCGCGCTCGGTGATGTCATGCGCCTGCTGGCCGAGGCGACCGACGCCGATGCACTGCGCGGCGACCTCGCCTTGCCCATGCTGGACCTGCTGCAGGCCGACACCTACGTCTCCTTCACCTTCAACACCGCCACCCACCGCTTCGACCGCGTCAAGGCGGTCAACATGTCGCTGGACAACCTGCGCACCTGGGACGAGTACTACCGCTTCATCGACCCGCTGACCTTCCCGATGATGGAGCGCCGCCATCCCACGCTGGCGACCCAGATCCTGTGCCAGAGCGACCTGTCGCGCACCGAGTTCTTCAACGACTTCCTGGCGCGCGACCACATGCACTGGGGCGTCAACCTGTATGTGTTCTCGCAGGGCGCCTGCACCGGCGACATGCGCATCTGGCGGCAGCGCGAACGCGGCAACTTCGATGCGAACGAGATCGATGCGCTGCGCATGGTCGAGCCCGCCTTCGCCGCGGCGCTGGCACGCCTGCGCTGGGAGACCGAACCGCTGATGTCGCCCGCGGCCTGCGAGAGCGTGACGGAATTGCTGCAGCGCAAGTCCGCGCTCAGCATGCGCGAGGCGGAGGCTGCGTCGCTGGTGCTCTCCGGCTGCCCCGACAAGCTCATTGCCAAGCGCATGGCCGTGGGCCTGCCGACCGTTCGCTTTCATCTGGCGAATGCGTTTCGCAAGCTGCGGGTGGACAACCGGACGCAGCTGGCCGCGCGGGTGCAGGCACTGGTCAGCGATGCGCCAGTGGCTGGCGCCCCTGCACTGCAACCGCCTTCGGCTCCCTTTCCGCCCGCACGCAGACCGCAGTGCCCGGCACCGGCTTGAGGACCGCGGTGCTGCATCAGATGCGCCAGAAGGCCGGACCATTCGGACCCGCATGACCACCGTCCACAGGCGCCTCACCGTGCAAGGCCTGGTCCAGGGCGTGGGCTATCGCTGGTCCATGGTCCAGGCCGCCGAGCGGTTGGGCGTGCAAGGCTGGGTGCGCAATCGGCGCGATGGCGCGGTGGAGGCCGTCGTCTCGGGCGACGTCGCGGGCGTCGATGCGCTCATCGCATGGGCCCGTCACGGCCCGCGGGATGCGCGCGTGGAGCGCGTGGACGTGGACAACGCACCTGCGCCGGAAACAGCCTTCGAAGGCTTCGAGGCGCGCGAGACGCTTTAGTCAGGCACCAGCAACGCCCTCCGCACTTCGGCGTGCCGGTGCCCGACACCCGCCGAACACCTCCCGGAAGTCGCGTCTCGCGCTGACAGCCAGCCATGGGGATTGGCGCATGCTGGACCGGCAATCCAAGGAGATCCAATTGAAAACTATTCGCTCGTCCGCAGCCTCGGTGTTGTTCATGTTTGCCGGCGTTCTCAGCGCTGGCGCGGCCTGGTCTCAGACCCCCAAAGCGGCCAATTGCGATGCGCGCCAGGACACTGCAGCCTGTCTGCGCGAGGCGGGAGCAGCCCGCCAGGAAGCCGCGCGCGGCGGCCTGACGCAACCGGGCGCCGCAGCGGCCGACCAGAATGCGTCGGCGCGCTGCCAGGCCTTGCCCGCCAGCGAGAGGGCCGACTGCGAGGCACGCATGCAGGGCACGGGGAGCGGGTCCACCACGACGAGCGGCAGCGTGATGGGCGGCGGCGTGATCCGGGAAACCGTCACGACCGTTCCGGCGCCAAGCAAATAGGCAAGGCGCACGCTGCCTGAGGCGGTGGCTTCCTGATCCCAGCCTCGACTCGGGCGAGTCCTGCCCCGCCTCGGACTAGAACTCGCGCGAAATGAGGCTGCAGGTTGCGACAAGCAACTGGGCGCAATCCGCGAGGCTGCCTTCCATGCGATGCCTCGGCCCGGCCACCGCGATGGCGAGGGTCTCGTTGTGGACGGCAAAGAAGGCGGCCACGGCCCACACGTCGCTGACGTTCTCTCCGCGCGTCTGGAAATAGCCGGCCCGGCGGCTCTTCAGGATGTCTGCGATGAGCAGGCCGGGATCGGTGATCGTCGCGGTGGTCACAGCAGGCAGTGTCCTGCCCTCGAACCATGCACGCAGCTCCGGCTCCTTGAGCGAGCCCAGCAAGGCCTTGCCGATCGAACTCGAATGCAGCGGCTTGATGTCACCCGGGCGCGCCGAGTAGCGGATCGAGTGCGCGCTTTCGGCCACCTGCAGGTAGACCACGGTGTCGCCTTGGCGCTTGCCGAGAATCACCGTCTCGCGCGAACTGTCGCGCAGCCGCTCCAGCATGGGCGTGAGACGCTCCACGAACGGATCCTTGTCGAGGATGTCGCGCGCCACATCGAACATGCGTTGGGTCGGATAGAGCGAGCGCGGCCGGGCCAGCGAATACAGGTACCCGCGCGCGGTGAGCGTCGCGACGATCGCGTGGCAGGTGCTCTTCGGAATGTTCACCGCTTCGGCCAGGTCGGTCAGCGAGAGGGGTCGCTGGCTGGCCTGGAAGGCTTCGAAGATGTCGATGACGCGTTCTACGGAGACGACGCTGGCGGCTGCGGTCATGGACAATCCTTGTTCGGTCAATTTCGAAATATAGAACACCGGTTCTTGCTCAGGAATGTTCAGGTTCAAATCGTGAAAACCCCGCGCAAGACGCAAGCCCCGGAACGCAGCGGCACCCAGAGCATCGAACGCGCGCTGCGCATCCTGCGTGAACTCGCTGCACGCGGCGAATTCGGCTGGCGCCTGTCGGATCTCGCCGCACGCTGCGATATCGACAAGGGCACGGCGCACCGTGTCCTGACGTGCCTGGTGCGCGAGCGCTTCGTGCAGCAACGCCCGGCGGACAAGCACTACTTTCCCGGCCCGATGCTCTTCGAGCTCAGCCTGTCGCTGCCCGGCCATGCCGCCTTCCAGCAGGCCTGCGAGCGTCGCCTTGCCAGGTTCGCCGCCCAGACCGAGTCCATCGCGTGGATGATCCTGCGCAGCGGCAACGAGTACGTCTGCGCGGTGCGTGAGGGCGAGCTCGAACTGCGCGGCCTCATGGTGCATGTGGGTACGCGGCGGCCCTTGTTCACATCGGTCGGCGGCGTGGCGATCCTGCAGACGCTGCCGTCCCTGGAAGCCGAGGACATCCTGCATGACAACGTGCAACAGGAAACGGTGACACGCGGCCCTGGACGCCTGGAGGCGCTGCGCAAGATGCGCGAACGCTCGCGGCGCCACGGCTTCGGCGTCAACCTCGGCGACGTGGCGCCCGGCGTGCATGCGTTCGCAGTGCCGGTCTGTGGCGACAACGGTCATGCGGTCGCGGCGGTGTGCCTCACCGGCCTGCCCGAGCAACTCAGCGAGGCGCGCATCCCGGAGATCCGAAAGTTGCTGACCGAGGTCGCAGAAGCCGTGGAAGGCGATGCGCGGCAGTTGCTCGGCTCGGTCATGAAGGTGGCATCGCCCGACTAGAAAAAGAGGCTGCACCGAGAAGTTCACATATTGAAACTCGGATGCCGGGCCCTATGGGCAGCCCAGAGGACGGTCGATATTCTCGAAATCAGAGACACCTTCTGAACGAGAACACATGAACGTCGACCGCGCCGTCAACCTCGAGGATCTGCGGCTGATGGCCCGGCGCAAGCTCCCGCGCATCGCCTTCGATTTCATCGATGGCGGCGTCGACGACGAAGACTGCATGCGGCGCAATCGCGAGGCCTTTCGCCATTACCAGCTGGTGCCGCGCTACCTCGTCGACGTGTCCACGCGCGACCAGTCGACCGAACTGCTGGGCCGTCGCTATGCCAGCCCCTTCGGCATTTCGCCGACCGGCCTGGCCGGCCTGTTCTATCCGGGCGCCGACGAACTGCTCGCCCAGGCGGCCAAGGCTGCCAACATTCCTTTCCTTCTTTCGAGCGCCAGCAATGCCTCGGTCGAAGCGGTCGCCAAGCTCGCGCCCGATCATGTCTGGTTCCAGATCTACGGCACGCGCGACGAGCGCATCAACACCGACCTCGTGAAGCGCGCACGCGACGTCGGCGTGAGCACGCTGGTGGTGTCGGTCGACGTGCCCGTCAACTCGAACCGCGAGCGCAATCGCCGCAACGGTTTCTCGCGCCCGTTCCGCATGACGCCGCCCGTGGTGCTCGAAGCGCTCGGCCATCCGGCCTGGGTGCTGCGCTACCTGCGCACCGGCGGGATCCCGATGATGAGCAACTGGGCGCCCTACGGCCGCGCAGGCGCATCGGCCGCCGAAGTGGCTGACCTGTACGGCACGCTGACGCCCGCGCCGATGATCAAGTGGCAGACGCTGGAACGCATTCGCGCCGAGTGGAACGGCCCGCTCGTTGTGAAGGGCCTGCTGCACCCTGAAGATGCGCGCCAGGCCGCGGCCATGGGCGTCGACGCGCTCATCGTCTCCAACCACGGCGGACGCCAACTCGACGTGGCGCCTTCGCCGCTGGAGATGCTGCCGGCCATTCGCGCGGCCGTCGGCGACAAGGTCGAACTGATGCTGGACAGCGGGGTGCGGCGCGGCTCCGACATCGTCATCGCGCGCTGCCTGGGCGCGCGCTTCGCGACCTTCGGGCGGCCCACGCTGTTCGGCGCGGCCGCCGGTGGTGCACGGGGCATCGCACGCGCGCTCCAGATCGTGCGCAACGAGATCGACATGGTCATGGCGCAGATCGGCTGCAGTTCGTTCGACGCGCTCGACGAACGCTACTTGCGCGTCGAGGGCGCCGGCCCCGAATGGGGTTCCGAGCTGAACCGGGCCGCCGTCGAACAGCACATTCCAACGATAAGGAGACAACGATGATTTCTTCCGGTTTCAAGCGCTGGCTTGCCGCGATACCGATGGCCTTGATGTGCATGGGCACCGCCCTCGCGGACGGATATCCCGACAAGCCGCTGCGCATCATCGTGGCCTATCCGCCGGGCCAGAGCACCGACATCGCGACGCGCTACTTCGCCGCCAAGCTGTCCGGCGCGCTCAACCAAGGCGTGGTGGTCGAGAACCGCGCCGGCGCGTTCGGCAACATCGGAACGGCGTATGCCGCGCGCGCCACGCCCGACGGCTACACGCTCATCATGGGCGCCTCCGGAACGCACGCGCTGAATCCTGCGCTCTACGACAACACGGGCTTCGACGCCGAGAAGGACTTCGATCCGATCGCGGCCACGGCCTTCATCCCGATGGTCATCTCGGTGAACCCGTCGGCCAACATCAATTCCCTGTCCGAGCTCATCCAGATGGCCAGGACAAGGCCGGACAAGATCGACGTCGCGGTGCCGAGCGTGACCGCGCAACTGGTGCTGGAGACGATCAAGCTGCAGAAGGTGCCGCTGTTCGCGATCAAGTACAAGGGTTCGGGCGAGGCCATGACCGCCTTGCTCGGCGACCAGGTGCCGGTGCTGATCGACACCGTCGCAGCCTCGCGTGCGCAGTTCGGGAAGATCAAGCCGCTCGCCGTGACCTCCGCCAAGCCGATGAGCGCGCTGCCCGATCTCAAGACCGTTTCCCAGCAGGGGCTCGACGGCTTCAACATCGTCGCGTGGAACGCGTTGATGGCGCCGCGCGGGATTCCGGTCGAGATCCGTGACCGGCTCGCGACGGAGATGCGCAAGATCCTCGCGCTGCCGGAGACGGCGAAGGCGCTGCAGGACCTCGGCTTCGAGCCTGCACCGCCGATGGATCACAACCAGCTCGTGGCCTGGTTGCGCTCGGAGCGCACCAATGCCGCCACGACGATCCGCACCGCCAACATGAAAGCCGATTGAAGGTGTGAATATTTCTACTGCGGCCACCGATCTCGGGTCCGCGGTGCTCACCGCACGGGAGTGCGGTTCCGCGCCGCGAACCCGACCTCGGCGCCCTCGCTACGGAATCTTCACACCTTCAAAACCTGCACTCAACCACGCTAACAGCCAACACCCTCCAAGGAGACACACCATGTCCGCCACCACCACCGATTTGAAAGTTCGCGCGCTGCACTCCGACTTCGCCATCGAGATCGATGAACGCATCGACGAGATCATGGACGACCCCGATGCGATCGAGCGGATCCGTGAGCTCTGGCAGACCTCGCCGCTGATCATCTTCCCGCGCCAATGCCTGGAGGAAGCCGACCAGGTGCGCTTCACCGGCCTGTTCGGAAAGTGCGAGACGGCCAACCGCAAGGACATCCAGTCGCCGTACCACGAAGAGATCATCTACTTCAGCACGCTGCGCTATGCCGATGGCCGCTTCGTCGGCGGCTTCGCGGGTGGGGACGACGTGGACTGGCATTCGGACCAGACCTTCATCGGCCGTCCCGCAACGGGCGCCATCCTGTACGGCGTCGAAGTGCCCAAGGGCGGCGGCGACATCTACTGGGCGGACCAATATGCCGCATGGGACAGCTTGCCGGCCGACCTCAAGGCGCTGGTCGATGGCCGCACCGGGACCTACCACTACGCCAAGCGCTTCGCGATCCTGAATGCGCCGGAACTGAAGAACACCGAACAGGGCAAGAAGATGGCCGCCCTGCCACCGGTGCAGCACCCCGTCGTGCTGACCCACCCCGTGACGGGCCGCAAGGCACTCTATGCGGACCCGACCACGCTGGTGTCCATCGATGGGCTGAGCGAGGAGGAGAACGCGCGTGTGCTGCCTGTGCTGTTCAAGGCCGGCGGCAATCCGGCCTTCGTCTACCGCCACAAGGTTCGCAACGGCGACCTGATGTTCTGGGACAACGGCTGCACCATGCACCGCCGCGACGAGATGAGCGTCGACCAGCCGCGCCTGATGAAGCGGACCACCTTCCGCCTCTCCGCCGACGCGCACTGCGTGCCCCACTGAAGGAGCAAGGCACCTTGAACAGTTCCAAGGTCTATTTGCGCGTGAACCGTGTCGATGCCGAGCTTTGCGCGCAAGCGCTCGAAGCCACGGTGTCGGATCTGCACGAGGCCGCCTGGCTGAACGGAAGCGGCGGATTGATGTCCAGCCGCATGCGTCCGCTGCAGAAGGGCCGCAGGATTGCCGGTCCCGCGGTGACGGCTTTCTGCGCCCCGGGTGACAACCTCATGATGCATCGCGCGCTCTACTTGGCGCAGCCCGGCGACGTGCTGGTCGTGGTGGTCGATGGCGAGAACGCCGGCGCGCAATGGGGCGACATGGCGACGCGCTACGCGATGAAGAAAGGGCTCGCGGGAGTGGTGGTGCAAGGCAGCGCGCGCGACACCGACACGGTCGAGGCGCTGGGTTGCGCGGTCTGGGCCACGCAGGTGCGATCGATCCACTCGGAGAAATGCGGTCACGGCATGGTCAACGCGCCCATCGTCTGCGATGGCGTGACGGTGAACCCCGGCGACCTGATCGTGGCGGATGGGGACGGCGTGATCTGCGTTGCTCGACAAGAAGCTCCAAAGGTCGTCGCGGGCGCACTCGCGCGCATGCGCAGGGAAGAAGACATGGCGAAGGCGATCGAGCGCGGCGAGGCCATCTGGGACCTGGGTGGCGCTGCGGCCAGCTATGCCGCGATGAAGAACATCGAAGAGATCGACGCGGCCTTCGACGACCACTGAGCCGTCTGCTCCCCATTCGACAAAATGAAGAGCCCTGCGCCATTGCGCAGGGCTTTGTTGTTTGCGACGTTCGGCGAGTTCGAGAGGCGTTAGGTCTTTTCTTCGTACCAGCGGTCCTTGGCCAGCATCACGCGGTGATGGCCATGCCCCGAGGGCATCATCGGAAAGCAGTTCTCCTGCGCCGCGACCTGCACATCGAGGAAGAACGGCCCGTCGTACGCAAGGCATTCGGCCAGTGCTTCTTCCAGCTCGGCAGGATCGGACACGCGCCGCGCACCCCATCCGAAGGCCTTCGCCAGCGCCACGAAATCCGGCAGCGCCTCGTTCCAGCTGTGGCTCAGGCGATTGCCGTGATTGAGCTCCTGCCACTGGCGCACCATGCCCATGTAGCCGTTGTTCGACAGCACCAGCTTCACGGGAGTGCGGTGTTGCGCGGCCGTGGACAGTTCCTGGATGTTCATGAGCACCGAGGCGTCGCCACTCACGCAGACGACCAACGCGTCCGGATGCGCGATCTGCGCGCCGATGGCCGCTGGCAGGCCGTAGCCCATCGTGCCGGCACCGCCCGAGGTGAGCCAGCGACCGGGCCGCTCGAAGCGCAGGTACTGCGCGGCCCACATCTGGTGCTGGCCGACATCGGTGGAGACGATCGCGTCGCGCCCCTGCACGGCCTGCTGCAATGTGCTCATCAATTGCTGCGGCAGGATCTCGCCCTCGCGCGGCGCGAAGTCGAAGCAGCGCTCGCTGCGCCAGCGATCGATGCGTTGCCACCAGGGCGCGAGACGCTGTGGCGCGAGGCTGTCGAGCTGCGGCATCGCGAGCAATGCATCGAGCACGGCGCCGCAATCGCCGACCATCGGCACATCGACTTTCACCACCTTGTTGATGCTGCTCGGATCGATGTCGATGTGGATCTTGCGCGCGTGCGGGCAGAACTCGTCGAGCTTGCCGGTGACGCGATCGTCGAAGCGCGCGCCGACGCAAACCACCAGGTCGGCCTCATTCATCGCGAGGTTGGCCTCCAGCGCGCCGTGCATGCCGAGCATGCCGATGAAGCGCGGGTCGGATGCGGGGAAGGCACCGAGGCCCATCAGCGTCAGCGTGCAGGGTGCGTCGAGTTTTTGCACGAGCCGCGTGAAGGCTTCGCATGCCGACGCGCCGGAGTTCACCAGGCCCCCGCCGCCGTAGAGCACTGGCCGGCGTGCCGTGGAGAGCAGGTCGGCTGCGCGTTGCAACGAGACGGCCGGCGGCATGCTGGCGCGGAGCGTGCGCGAACGCTTTGCAACTACGGCTGGCGAATGGCGCAAGGGCGTGAGTTGCACATCCTTCGGCACATCGACCAGCACCGGCCCCGGCCGGCCCGAGGCGGCGATGTCGAGCGCCTTGCGGATCACGTTCGGGATCTCGTCGGCCACGCGCGCCTGGTGGTTCCACTTGGTCACGGGCCGCGACATGCCGAGCGCATCGCTCTCCTGGAACGCGTTGGTACCGATCACCGCGGTGGCGACCTGCCCGCTGATGCACAGCACCGGCACCGAGTCGCTCATGGCATCGAGCAAGCCTGTGATGGTGTTACCGACGCCCGGACCGGAAGTCACCAGCACCACGCCGACGCGACCCGTCGTGCGCGCATAACCCTCCGCCGCATGCACCGCCGCCTGCTCGTGCCGCACCAGCACATGGCGCAGCCGAGGCTCGCCATGCAGTGCGTCATAGAGCGGCAGTGCGGCGCCGCCGGGGTAGCCGAAGATGGTGTCGACGCCGCATTCGATCAGGGTGTCGAGCAGGGCGACGGCGCCGTTGCGCAGGCGGGCCGGCTGGGCCGGGGAAAGACGTTCGGGTGCGAGGAGTTCCATGTCCCTATTCTTCGGTCTTCGGCGCAGAATAGGCTTCATATTTCCGTCTCATTTGGGCTGAATGATGAAAACCAATCGCCAAATACTCAATCCAGCCGAAGAATCCACGGACCCGATCGATCTCGCCATCCTGCGCGTGCTGCGCGAGGACTCGCGCCACACGCTGCAGGAGATCGGCGCGATGGTCGGCCTCTCGCCCACCAGTTGCTGGACGCGCATCAAGAAGCTGGAGACGCAGGGCGTGATCAAGCGCTACACGGTCGATCTCGACCCCGCCAAGCTCGGCTACAACGACTTCGTCATCGTGCAGCTCACGCTGGAGAGCCACACGGACGAGACGCTCTACGAGTTCGGTCGCGTGCTGGCCACCATTCCCGAGATCCAGGAGGCCTACCTGGTGTCGGGCGACTACGACTACTACATCCGCATCGCGGTGCGCGACACGCGCGACTACGAGCGGCTGCTGCGCGAGAAGCTCTACAAGATCCCTGGCATCCGGCACAGCAAGTCGAGCTTCGTGTTGCGCGTCTTGAAGGAAGCCAGCGTGCCGCTCTGAAGGGGGAAAAGTTCAACCCATGAAACTTGCGGGTGGCACCGGCGCGCTCACCCGGGGGTGAGCCGCTATGGTCTGGGCAGAGACAACAACAGGCCGCTCGCCACGGTGAGCGTGAATCCCCGACACATGAAGCGCTCCCCGCACCTGCCACCCGGCGCATGCGATTGCCACACGCACGTCTTCCTGGACGAGGCGAAGTTCCCACTCTGGGCCGCGCGCCGGTACACGCCGCCGCCTGCATCGATCGAAACGTTGACCGCCTTGCACGACGCGCTGGGCATCGAACGCGTCGTGATCGTCCAACCCAGCGTGTACGGGCCCGACAACGCCGCCACCTTGCATGCGCTGCGTACGTTGGGCCCGGGCCGCGCCCGCGGCGTCGCGGTGATCGACGATGACACCTCCGATGCGGAACTGGCCGGGATGGCCGCCGCCGGCGTCCGGGGTGTGCGGGTCAACCTCGAGGTCGATAGCGAGCGGGATGCGCACAAGGCGACCGCGTGGCTGCGCCGCACGGTCGCGCGAGTGGCGCCGCTCGGCTGGCATGTGCAGCTCTATGCGAGCTTGCCGCTACTCGGCGCGTGCGCGGACATGCTCGGCAACTTGCCGGTGCCGCTGGTGTTCGACCACTACGCAGGTGCGCAGGCGCGACTTGGCCTGCAGCAGGAAGGACTGGTCGAAGTGCTGAAGCTCGTGGAGAGCGGACGCGCCTATGTGAAGCTCTCCGCGCCTTATCGCTGCGCGCGCCCCGATGCACTTCAAAGCCTGGCGCCTCTGACCCGGCTGCTGATCGACTGCAACCCGGATCGCATGCTGTGGGGCAGCGACTGGCCGCACCCGCAGCCGGGCGCGCGGCCGAATGCCACCGACGTGTGCCCGCCGTTCGAGGTCGACCTCGGCGAGACATTGAACGCCCTCGAATCGTGGGCGCCCGATGCCGCCACGCTGCAGAAGATCCTCGTCGACAACCCGCGTCGGCTCTACGGCTTCGATGCCTGAACGCACTTCCCAAGGAACGCCATCATGGATCTCGACGCTCTGCTGCACCAGCGCCCCGCCCCGCAAGACGTAGAACGCCCCGGCACGCGCAGCCTCGGCCGCGTCATCAAGGTGATGCGCATGGTGGCCTCGCGGCCGCAGTTCGGCTGGCGCCTGTCGGACCTCTCAGCCGCCTGCAATCTCGACCGGGCCACCGTGCACCGCATGCTCGCGTTCCTCGTGGAAGAACGACTCGTGGCGCAGCGCACAAGCGATCGCCATTACCTGCCCGGCCCGCTGATGTTCGAGCTGGGCCTCGCGCTGCCCGACCATCTCCAGTTCCAGCGCCGCGCCGAAGTCGCGGTGAATGCTTTCGCGTGCCGCTTGGGTGGCATCGCGGTGCTGCTGTTGCGCAGCGGCAATGAATACGTCTGCAGCGTGCGCGCGGGCACGATCGCGTTGTCCGGATCGGTGCTGTACCCGGGCAATCGCCGGCCGCTTTTCACCGCCGCGGGCGGCGTGGCGATCCTGCAGACGCTCCCGGCCGACGCGGCACGTGCGGTGCTGCGCGAGAACGTCGCACAGGAGATCGCGCGCTGCGGCACCGGCCGCCTCGCAGCACTGCAGAAGCTACGCGAGCGATCCGACCGGCATGGCTTCGGCGTGAACCTCGGCGACGTCGTTCCAGGCGTGCACGCGTTCGGCACGCCGCTGCGCGGCGTGGACGGGGACGCGATCGCAGCTTTGTGCCTGCTGGGCACGCCCGAGCTCTACCCCGAGGAGCGGCTGCCAGAGTTGCGCGCGCAACTGTTCGAAGCCGCGGAGGCACTCGCCGCCGATGCACGCAAGTTCAACCTGTAAGGAAGCGATCAAATGACAAGGGTATGCATCGTCGGAGCCGGCGCGGTCGGTGGCTACGTTGGGGCCCACATGACCCGAGCGGGCGTGGACACCACCTTCGTGGACGCATGGCCGGAGCACGTCGTGCACATGCGAGAGAAGGGCCTGAAGGTCGAGGGCATGAACGGGGCCGGCTCGGTGGAGACGCCGGTGCGCGTACTGCACATCGGCGACGTGCCGCAACTCGTCCGGGAGCAGCCCTTCGACGTGGCCTTCATCGCCGTGAAGGCCTACGACACCGGATGGGCCACGCAAATGATCCTGCCGTATCTCACGCCGACGGGATGCGTGGTGTCGCTGCAGAACGGAATCAACGAACACGCGATCGCCGCGATTGCCGGCTGGGAGCGAACGCTGGGCTGCTCCGTGAGCGCGCTGGCTGCGGAGTTGGTCGAGCCGGGGCGCATCGTGCGCAACTCGCCGCTCGGCGACGACAAGAAAGCCGGCATTCGCATCGGCGAACTGCACGGGCAGATCACGCCGCGCGCAGAAATGATCGCCGGACTGCTGTCGCATTGCGACACCTGCAAGGTCACGCCGAATCTCTGGGGCGAGCGCTGGTCGAAGCTGACCATCAACGCGATGCGCAACGGCGTCTGCGCGCTGACCGGCATGACCGGGAAGCAGCGCGACACCAACGACATGGCGCGCGACCTGACCATCCGGCTGGGCAGCTCGTGCGTGCGCGTGGGCCGCGCGCTGGGCCTGTCGCTGGAGCCCGTCGGCGGGCTCGACCTGGACCTGCTCGCGCGCGCCGAAGACGATGCCGCCGCGCGCGAGGCGATCACCCGGATGATCATGGAGGTCGCGAACTCCCGCAGCGACGCGCAACGGCCTTCGATGGGACAGGACATCCGCAAGGGTCGCCGCACCGAGACCGACTACATCAACGGGCTGGTGGCACGGCGCGGGGCGGAAGTTGGTGTCGACGTGACGTGTCACCGCCAGGTCAACGACATCATCAAGCGCATCGAGAAGGGCGAGTTCGCGCCGAATCCCTCGCTGCTCGAACAGATCGTGGGCTGAGCCGCGGTCGAGAAGTTCATGCGATGAAACTCCGGCGCGCAGCCCTATGGGCACCCGCGCAAGCGACTCCTATCCTGAAGAAGAGACAAACGCCAACAACTTCTCCGGAGACAACATGCACTTCCCCATGCCGAGCAAGAGAGCTTTCATTCGTGGCCTCGCAGGCTCCTTCGCCTTGCTGGCCTTGTCCACCGCAGCACAGGCGGAGGGCTTCCCGAACAAGGCCATCAGCATCGTTGTGCCCTTCGCCGCCGGCAGCCCGACCGATGTGGTTGCACGCGCTTTCGCGGACGACTTCGGCGCCGCACTCGGCACGCCGGTCATCATCGACAACAAGCCCGGCGCGAGCCAGACGGTGGCGGGCGCCTTCGTCGCGCGCGCGCCGGCCGATGGCTACACCTTGCTGTTCGCCAACCTGCCCGCGGTGGTCGCGCCTTCGCTGTTGAGCAAGCTGCCCTACACCGCATTGCGTGACTTCGCGCCCGTCTCCGACGTCATGACCATCGGCTTCATCCTGGTCGCGTCGCCCAGCGTGCCGGCGACGAATCTCAAGGAGTTCGTGGCGATGCTGAAGGCCGATCCGTCGAAGTATTCGTACGGCTCGTCGGGCATCTCCACGCCCATCCACCTGATGGCCGAGATGTTCAACAAGGAGATCGGCGTCAAGACCCTGCATGTGCCGTACAAGGGAGGCAACCAGGTCCAGATGGATCTGGTCAGCGACCGCATCACCTACGCCTTCCTGCCCACGGGCTCGATGGAATTCGTGCGCAGCGGCAAGCTCAAGACCTTCGGCCTCGCGTCCGACAAGCGCGACCCGGCCTATCCTGAGCTGCCGACGATGGAAGAAGGCGGCATGCGCAACTTCAAGGCCACGGTCAACTTCGTGCTCGTGGGGCCGAAGCAGATGCCGGCCGACACGCAGGCCAGGCTGAACGCCGCGGCCAACAAGGTGGTCGTGAGCGAAGCCTTCTACAGCAAGGTGAAATCGGTCGGCGGCGTGGAGCTCTCCAAACCCCAGACGCCGGCGCAGGTCGGTGCGCACATCGTGGCGGAGGAAGCGCGCTGGGATGCGCTGGTCAAGGCGGCTGACATCCAGCTCGAATAGACCGCCTGCAAGCCGCTCGCGCCGGCTACCTCGGCCGGTCGCCCTTGAGCGTGATGCGCTGCATCACCCGGCGAAAGCCGTGATAGTCGTTGACCGGGTTGTGTTGCGTGCAACGGTTGTCCCAGAACGCAATGGAATTCGCTTCCCACGCGAACCTGCAGGTGAACTCGGGCTTGACCTGGTGCTGGAACAGGAACTGCAACAAGGGCTTGCTCTCGGCATCGGTCATGCCCTTGAAGCCGGCCGTGTGCGCCGCGTTCACGTACAAGGCCTTGCGCCCGGTCTCGGGGTGCGTGCGCACCACCGGGTGCTCTGCGGTGAACTGCTGCGCCTTGTCCGACTTGCCATCGCTCTTGATGCGATCTTCGCGGGTCTTGCTGACGTCTGCCTGGGCCGAGGAGGAGATGCCGATCAGCGGATCGACGATGCGCTTCATCTCGGCCGAGAGCGTCTCGTAGGCCAGGTACTGGTTGGCGAACAGGGTGTCGCCGCCGTATGGCGGAATCTCGCGGGCCAGCAGCATGGAGCCCATCGGCGGCTCCTCGAGATAGGTCGTGTCGGAATGCCAAACGCCGCCGAAGTTGACCCGCTCATGCTCGAGCTTCTTGACTTCGATGATGCAGGGGTAGCCTTCGATGCCGCTCACGAACGGATACTCGATCGGCTCGCCCATCGCTTCCGCGAAACGCATGAACTGCCGAGGGGTCAGGTCCTGGTTGCGGATGAAGATGACCTGGTGCTCCAGCAGTGCCTCGCGGACCTGAGAGGCCTGCGTGGCATCGAGGCCCTCGGCGAGATCGAGGCCGGTGAGTTCGGCGCCCAGGGCGCCGGCGATTTTTCGGGCTTGGAGGGCATGCATCCGAGTGTCATGTGTGGTGCTCATGACGGAATACTAGATTCGAGATCAGGAAAAGTGGTTCCGTATTTCGAACTTTCCGGCAATTTGTGAGCGCCAGACTCAACGTAGCAGGTCGCGTGCCTTGAGCTTGGCGTGGGCATGTTCGGAAAAACGCCCGTTGGGCACGCGGCGGACGTGCCATTCGATGAACCCTTCCTCGTCGGGTCGGTTGGCCATCGCATAGCTGCGGCGCTGGCCGTCGCGCATCACCACTTCGGCGTATTGCCCGAGGCGAAACGCGAAGCCCGATCCTGCCGGCAACGGGAGCTTCACGATGGCCGCGTCGCCGGTCGGGCGTTGGACGTCCGCGACGCGCGCACCAGCCTGCACCACGCGCTGCCGCGGCGTGGCGGGCACGGTGGGCGCATCGAGGGTCAGGTCCGACAGCGGACGCGATTGGCAGGTGAGGCAGTGATCGCCCTCCGCGTCGCGGAGCTTTTCGTCGGCAGCGCGCTGAAACGAACCGTCATGCCGGTGCAGCCGCACGGTGAAGGATGGCGTGCTCGGGAACCGACTCCCAGAAGCGCGAGCGGCGGCAGTTCATGGAGCGCATGCGCTTGCCTGACGACTCGGAGAAATGACAAGGCCTCGCGCCACGTTGTTGAAGCCGACGTCGCAACAGATGTGCTCATGTCCTGGTGGCAGCAGGCGCAGCTGCTTCGGTCCTTTTTCGCTGCCCGCCGGGTCGCCATTCCTCAACGCCTCAAGCGGCATTCGCCGTGAAGTGCCTTTCGATCTCTCGCACCGTCGCCAGCAACCGGGGGCGTACATCCCGCATGAACACTTCGGCCGCCATCGTTTGTGAGGGCCCCGAGGCGCTCAGCACCATCAGAGGCATCCCCTTGCCGATCTTGAGAGGGGCAGCGATGGCATGGACCTCGTCTTTCCAATCGCCAAAGGAAGTGCAGCAACCCAGCTCTTCCAGTTCGCCGATCGCAGCGTGGATGCCCGATTCAATTTCAGGCCAGGCGGCAGGGTCCATCGCTCGTATGCGCTCTTCCACGGCCTTGCGCGCACTGGGCCGCATCGCGGCAAGGCATGCGCGCCCCATGGCCGTCGTCACCAGCGGAATTCGCGACCCCAGGTTGAGATTGAGCGTGACGAACGATTGGCTTCGACAGGTCTCGATGTAGAGCATCGACATGCCGTCGCGCATGCCCAGAGCGATCATGCTTCCGGTGCTGTTCGCCAGTTCCTGCATCAGCGGGCGCCCGATCTCCTTGACATCAAGCCGGGCGAGCGTCGTGCCGCCGAGCTTCAGCGTCGACATGCCCAGGCGATACCGACCTGACTCCTCGACATGGTGCAAGAAGCCCAGCTTGGTCAAGGTGTACGTCAGCCGCGTCACGGTGGATTTGGGCAGCGAGCATCGCTCGGACAGTTCCTGGTTCCCGAGACGCTCTTCACCGGATTTGAAGCATTGAAGGACTTGCAGGCCCCTGGCCAGTGCCGTCACGAAATGGCGGTCTTCCTTGGCGCCGGTGGGCGTCGCGCCAAGGGCCGCGTTTCGTGGGGTGCGAGCAGTTTCTGTTGGCATGTCTCATTGTCCTGGTGCATACGAGGGGCGTGCGAGAAATCCGCGCCAATCAGAGAACCAGCTTCCTCTCCTGGTATCAAGCGGGCGCCGTCTCAAGCTCGCCGCACAAGAGACTTGAAAGCCGCCCGGAAATCAAACTCCTGGCCTCGCGCATGATCCTCTCGACGAGTTCACCGGCGGTCGGCACATCGTTGATGAGTCCTGCGACCAGGCCACAACTCCAGGCCCCCGCATCCATCTCGCCATCGACCATCACCTTCTTGTACACGCCACCGAGATAGTCGCTGATATCAGCGATTGCGAGCTGGTCCCCCTTCTCGCGCTCGATCGCCAGCAAGGCGTCCACGCCGCCGTTCTTCAGCACCCGTTCGGTGTTGCGAAGCGGTCGCATGACAAGGCGCGTGTCGAGCTCGGATGCCCGGACGATGGCCTGCTTCACGTTCTCGTGGACCGGCGCCTCCTGCGTCACGAGGAATCGCGTTCCCATGTTGATGCCGTCCGCACCCAGCGCCAGGGCGGCGACCAGGCTCCTGCCGTCGGCCATTCCGCCGGAAGCAACGAAGGGAATCGTGAGTTCGTCGGCAGCCCGTGGCAGAAGAATCATGTTCGGGATGTCGTCTTCCCCAGGATGCCCGCCGCATTCGAAGCCATCGACACTGACCGCGTCGCATCCGATCTGCTGGGCTTTCAGCGAGTGCCTGACCGACGTGCACTTGTGGATCACCTTGATGCCGGCCTGTTTCAGGATGGGCATGTACAGCTCCGGACTCCTGCCGGCCGTTTCCACGATTCGCACGCCGCCCTCGACGATGGCGGCGATGTACTCCGCGTAAGGCGGCGAGGAGAAGGTCGGAAGGAAGGTCAGGTTGACGCCGAAGGGCTTGTCCGTCATCTCCTTGCAACGCGCGATCTCCCTGGCGAGCAGTTCGGGTGTCCGTTGCGTGAGGCCGGTGAGGATGCCCAACCCGCCCGCGTTTGAAACTGCGGAGGCGAGTTCCGCAAGCCCGACGAAGTGCATCCCGCCCTGGATGATGGGGTGCTCGATCCCGAACAGTTCCGTGATCCTGGTCTTCATGATGTCTCTCCGTTCGCGAGTCGGCTGAGGATCTCTTCCTCGACTTCACGCAGCCGATCCTTGCCAAAGAAGATTTCCTCGCCCACCAGGAACGTTGGCGAACCGAATGCGCCATGGTCGTGAGCGTCCTGCGTGTTCGAAAGGAGGCGCGCCTTGACATCCTCGTCCCGCGTTGCAGCGAGGATGGCCTGGGCGTCGAGACCCGCACGGGTGAGTGACGCACTCACGACATCGACGTCGGCCATGTTCAAGCTTTGCTCCCACATGCACGCAAAGACGGTGTCGACGTAGCGCTCGAAGCACCCGAGCTTCCCGGCTGCGACGGCGCCGCGCATGATCAGGAGCGTGTTAACCGGAAAGAAGGTGTTCGGCTTGAAGTCGACCAGTCCATGCCTGGCCACGAACCGGCGCACCTCCAACGCGTCATAGGCGCGCTTGTTGGCGACCTGCGCGAACGCTTCGGCCGGCGAACGGTTGTTGGTCAGCTTGAAGAGCCCGCCGAGAAGGATCGGCACGTACGCCACCTTCTGACCGGTGCGAGAAGCCAGGCCCGGCAATACCTTGTGGCAAAGATAGGCATTGGGGCTGCCGAAGTCGAAGAGAAACTGCACGTTCACGGTTTTCATCACCAGGCCTCCATCCACGGACGCAGCTCGGTTTCATGGGTCCAGGCATCGCGGGGTTGCTGGTGGATCTGCCAGTACGCATCGGCGATGCTGTCGGGATTGAGGATGCCGCCCTGGTCCTTCATCTCGTAGCGTTGAGGGAAATTCGTCCGGATGAACTCCGTGTCGATGGCACCGTCGATTACGGGATGCGCGACGTGGATGCCTTTGGGCCAGAGTTCTCGCGCCATGCTTTGGGCGAGCGCGCGCAGGGCCTGCTTCGCCCCGGAGAAAGCGGCGAAACCTTCGCGCCCACGCAGGCTGGCGGTTGCACCCGTGAAGATGATCGTCCCTCGACCGCGCGGGAGCATGACCTTCGCCGTTTCACGGCCCATGAGGAAGCCACCGAAGCAGGCCATCTCCCAGACCTTGTAGTAGACGCGGGCAGTGGTCTCGGTGATGCCGAAGCGGACGTTGGCGCCGATGTTGAAGACGGCCACTTCGATGGGCGCGATGTCCCGCTCGATCTGTTCGATGAGCGCGACCATTTCTTCTTCCTTGCGCGCGTCGCTGCCGAAGGCGTGGGCTTCGCCGCCGGCTGCCTTGATCTCATCCACCAGGGGTGCGAGCTTGTCCGCCTGGCGCCGCGTCACACACGCCACGTATCCCTCCCGGGCAAAGCGCTTGGCGATGGCACCCCCTGTCGCATCGCCAGCGCCAATCACGAGGATCGCTTTCTTTTGACTCATAGAGCTCCTTTAGGTTGGAGTCCGCATTCTGGGTGCCCGGCGGCCCGAATGATCAAAATGGGCCGATTCGCAGTTCTGCAATGCAGAACAGCATCAGCGGGATGGATTCTCTTCGGACGTCGGCGTGTGAACTTGGATCGCTGACTGCATTGCAGCCGATCGTACGAGCGAAATTGGCCATCAGTCTGTACCGCGACTGCGACCGTTGAGCAGGCAGTCGGGCGCATTCCGTCGCAGCATGCGGCTCAAAATCCTAGGGTAAACGCGCAGCTACTGTTCTGCAGTGCAGTTTTGCGAAATCGCGGTTTGCATACGTTGTTCCATAGACTTCCACGTCATCCAGACATCGAAGGAAAGTCGAATGGAACCCGTCAACCATCAGTCGCCGAACCGCGTGCATCACCTCCTGGCACCGTGGCTTGCAAGCCAGCCCGACGCGCTTGCGTTGCGCGACGCGACGCTGTCGCTGAGCTATGGGGCCTTGGAACAGAAGTCCGACGACATGGCCAACAGGTTGGCGCAAGCCGGCGTCCGACCTGGCGACCGCGTCCTCATCGTCGGGGAGAACTGCGTCGCCTTGTGCGTCCTGTTCCTGGCACTCTCCAAGCTCGATGCATGGACGATCGTCGTCAATGCGCGCCTGTCCGGGCGTGAGATCGACCAGTTCATCGAACATTCAGGGGCACGACGGGTTCTCTACCTTTGTCACGTTTCTGAAGATGCGCGCTCGCACTCGCAAAGGCACGGCGCGACCGATCTGCCGAGCGACCTGGGCGACATTGCGATCGGCGCGCAGGCGTCGAACGTGACAGCGGAACCCTGCTTTCCGGACCCCGCACAGCAAGTGGCCGCCATGGTCTACACGTCCGGGACCACGGGCTCTCCCAAGGGCGTCATGCTCACGCATGCCAACCTCATGTTCGTGGCGCAGTCGGCGCGGGACGTGAGGCGCCTGACACCGGATGACGTCATCTATGGCGTCCTGCCGATGGCCCATGTCGTGGGCCTGTCGACCCAGTTCCTGGGGGCGATCTGCAGCGGCGCCACGCTGATTCTCGAGCCACGCTTTGCGCCGCAAAGCACGCTGCGTGCGCTGGCCGAAGATCGCGTCACGATCTTCACCGGTGTGCCGGCCCTCTTCGCCCGGGTTCTCGAATGGACGCGCGCGAATGGCATGGCGCTTGTCGCTCCGCAACTTCGCCTCATCAGCGTCGCAGGCTCCCCCCTGACGCCCAGCCTGAAGGCGGACATCGAGCGCGCATTCAAGCTTCCATTGCAGAACGGCTACGGCTTGACCGAGACGGCACCCACGATTGCCCAGACCCGACTCGAGGCACCGAGGACGGACTGCTCCGTCGGGCCGGCCATTCCGGGTGTCGAGCTTCGCGTCGTGAACGCAGATGGCGCCGAGGTTCCATGCGGGGTGACCGGCGAACTGCATGTGCGCGGACCTGGCGTGATGAAGGGCTACTACAGGAATGCGGCGCTGACTTCCTCGGTCCTGGACCCGAACGGCTGGTTCAACACCGGCGACATGGCGAACATCGATGCGGAAGGTGCGTTGTTCATATCGGGCAGGACCAAGGAACTGATCATCCGGTCCGGCTTCAACGTCTACCCGCTCGAAGTGGAGCAGGTGTTGAACGCCTACCCCGGCGTCGTGCAGTCCGCTGTCGTCGGAAGGGAAGCCCATCACAACGAAGAGATCGTCGCGTTCCTCGAGACCAAGGCCGGCGCGGACATCGACATGCGCGCGCTGCGCGAGTACTTGCGCGACAGCCTGTCTCCCTACAAGCAACCCACCGACATCCGGTTCATGGAAGCCCTTCCGTCTGCGCCGAACGGGAAGGTTCTCAAGAACACGTTGAAGGAGCTCGCGAGAACGGCTCCAGCAAAGACGTAGCCAACGTCGTCTGCGTATCCACCCCGTCATTCACATCAGGAGACTGCATTGAAGTTCCCCCGTATCCCCAAGGCGCTTTCCGCCATCGGCCTGTTCGCACTGGCCCTCCACCTGCCAGCCCATGCCGAGGAAAAAGCGGAGGCCTATCCGTCACGACCCATCAAGATCATGATCGGATTCGCTCCCGGCGGGTCGACCGACGGCCCCATGCGTGTACTCGCCGAGAAAGTCGGCGGCATCCTGAAGCAGCCCGTGATCATCGAGAACAAGCCTGGCGCAGGCGGCGTCATCCCCGCGCAGAACCTGCAAGCCTCGCCGGCGGATGGCTACACCCTGGCGATCGCCCCCGCCAACGTCTACCGGATTCCCTACACGACCGAGCTCAAGTGGGATCCCGCCAAGGATCTCACCTACATCATCGGCCTGACCGGCTACGCGTTCGGGATCGTGGTTCCGGCGAGTTCGCCCATCAAGAACCTGAAGGACTTCGTGGACCAGGCAAAGGCCCGGCCCGGGCAGCTGAGCTACAGCAGCCCCGGGATCGCCACGACGAACCATCTCACCATGGAGCAGGTGTCCCGGCAGTTCGGCATCCAGCTCAACCACATTCCGTACAAAGGCTCGGCCGACTCCTTGCAAGCCGTCGTCGGAGGCCAGGTCGATGCGGCCGCGGAGACCTCCGCTTTCGTTCCGTTCGTCGATTCGGGAAAGCTTCGCTTGATCGCGGTCTGGGGGGCCAAGCGGATGGCGCGCTATCCCGACGTACCGACCCTCAAGGAGAGTGGCGTGAACATCGTCCAGACCTCGCCCTGGGGCCTGGTCGCGCCCAAGGGACTGGACCCTGCGATTGCCGCGAAGCTTCATGCCGCGTTCAAGCAGGCCATGGAAACGCGCGAATTCAAGGAGGTCCTGGCCAAGTACGACATGGAGCCCGACTACCGCAGTCCCAAGGACTACCAGGCGTTCGCGGTGGACAGCATGAAGCGCGAGAAGACCACGCTGGATTTGCTGGGCTTGTCGCTCAAGTGAGCCTGGAGGCTGCAGCAAGCCACTACAGGTTCCCGCAGAACACGTCGACGCTCGCATCGGCCGGGCTGGTGCGCACCACCAGCGCATGCGGCGAGCCCTTGAGTTGCGCGATGGGCACCGGCGCGGTGTTCGCGAGGTTGAATGGCCCCCTGTTCGACATCGCGCTCTGGCCGCCGATGCCGGTGACCCGCACGTTGCGGGTCAAGTCGTAAATCGGCTTCGCACCCAGGTTGCCGCATCGGCCGGCAAAGACATAGGTGTACAAGTGGACCGGCAAGGTCACGCCCACGCTCAGGCCGCTCACCTGGATGGAAACCTGTGTCACGTCATCGCGTGGCACCAGCACGGCCCTGCCGCTCTGGCCGGCGTTCATGCCGGTGCCTGAGAGCGCGACGGTGACGACGTCCTGGCGGGCCTCAGTGTTCGAAGAGGCGCAACCCCACAGGCACGCCATCAGCGGCATCGCGACGAGGGCACCCGCAAGGCAGAAACGCATGGCCGTCACCACCACGGGTAAAACGCCGGCATGTCCGTCGACGGCTTGCCCTTGAATTGCGGCGGACGCCGTTCCAGGAATGCGGCGACGCCTTCCTTGCCATCGCGCTGGCTGGCATGGAACATCCCCAGCGATTCGATCTTGTGCGGCAGCAGCGGATCGGGCTGGCCCGCGCTGCGATAGATCATCTGGCGGATCAAGGCGGCCGACACCGCCGACTTGTCGTCGATGAAGCTGCGCGCCATCTTTTCTGCTGCGGCGCGCAACTGGTCCGCAGGCACGACGGAATGGATCAAGCCGCCCTCGCACCCCTCCTCGGCGTCGAACACATCGGCTCGGTACAGCCACTCCAGGGCCTTCGAGATGCCCACCAGCTTGGGGAGCAGCCAGGTCGAACACGCCTCGGGCACGATCCCCACGCGGCCGAAGACGAAGCCGATGCGGGCCTTGTCGGAAGCGATGCGGATATCCATCGACAAGGTCATCGTCGCCCCGATGCCGACGGCCGGCCCGTTGATCGCAGCGATGACAGGCTTCCTGCACGCCAGGATCGCCATTGCGACCTGTCCGCCGAGATCGCGGAAGCCATTGACGATGGCGGGCGCATCGAACTTGTCGCCTTCCAGGTCGGTCAGCGTCGGCGACAGGCTTTCATCGAGGCCGAAGACATTGCCTTCGCGCGTCAGGTCCATGCCGGCGCAGAACGCGCGGCCCGCACCGGTCACGATGACGACACGCACCGCATCGTCATCGTTGATCGCGCCAAACACATCGATCAGCTCACGTGCCATCTGCACCGTGAAGGCATTGAGCTGGTCGGGCCGGTTGAGCGTGAGCCACAGCACGCCGTTGTCGTGCGCGAGCGTCAATGTCTGATAGGACTTCATGGCAACTTTCGAACTGAGGAATGGGTGGATTCAGTATCTCCCGCCGACCCCTCGATGGCCATCGCCGAGGGCGATCAGCGCCCCGCCTCGAAACTCGAACCCTTGGGCATCGGCGCACCCGGATCCACGAAAGGATCCACCAGCAGCTTGCTCGACGGGTCGTTGCGGTAGACATCGAAGTCCGTCACGCCCTCCTCGCCCAGCACCGTGTCGTCCAGCATGAACCCGCCGGTGTACTCGCGCGACGGCTTGCAGAAGATCGCGTCGGCCGCGTCGGCCATGATCTCCGGCTTGCGCGACTGCTTCATCATCGGCTCGCCGCCGAGCGCGAAGTTCACCGCGGCGGTCGCAATGGGCGTGCGCGGCCACAGCGCGTCTCGGCGCCTGAGGCACACCACTCCCCTGCGGAGGGGCGGCCCCTCCGCAACTCAGCGCCAGCCCGCGGCCTTGAGCTTGTCGGCAAGCTTCTGCGCGATCGCGGCATAGCCCTGCGCATTGGCATGAATGCGGTCCGACCGCAACGCCGCATCCGACAAGACGGTGGAGTACACGTCCGGAATCAGGAGCACCTTCTCGGCGGATGCCACGTCCTTGTAGAAGCCGGCATCGCTCAACGATCCGACCGTTGCCCGCAGTGCGTCCGGTGCCGGCGTGGCGATCAGCGCGACGTATTTCGTGTGCGCAAGCGCGGCGCGAACGATGGCGGCCACGTTCTCCCTCGTCGCCTGCGGCGACACACCGCGCAGCATGTCATTGCCGCCGATGCCCACCAGGACCGCGTCGTAGCTGCTGGCAGCGAGCAATGCCGGAAGGCGCTCCAGCGCACCCGCCGAGGTGTCGCCATTCACGCCTTGGTTGTCGATCTGCCAACCGGTCAATGGCGCCAGGACCGATGGCCACGCCTGCTCTGGCGAGGCGCCGTAGCCCGCGGTCAGGCTGTCGCCCAGCGCCAGCACACGCGCATCGGACTTCAGCGGAGCAAGAGAAGGTTTGCCCTTTCCACAGGCCACAAACGCAAAGGCCGGCGTCAGGCCGGCCAGCAGGAAGAGGTGTCGTCGATTCATCGAGCGCAAAGGTAGCACGCGTGCCCCACCCATGGATTGAAGCCCCACGTCGTGCGTGGCTTCCAGGTTCGGTTCAGGCACGCTGGTGAACCCCTCATGGCGCAAGCGCCTGCAGCGACAGGCTACTGGATCGCGGCCTGCACCTTGGCCAGTTCGGTCCGGTAGCTCTGCACCAGCGCCGGGTCATAGGACGCCGCGAACTTCTCCGCCACCGGCTTGGTCAGTTCGCGCATCTTCGTCAGCGTGGCCTGCGGCACATCGTTGATGAGCATGCCCTTGGCTTCCAGTTCCTTGCGTGCACCCGACGATGCGTCGCGGCTGAGCTTGCGCTGGTAGGCGCCGGCTTCGGCCACCGCCTCCTGGAGGACCTTCTGGTCGGCGGGCGACATCTTGTCCCACACCTTCTTGCTGACGACCACGGGATTGGCCGTGTACACGTGGTTGGTCACGCTCATGTACTTCTGCACTTCGTAGAACTTGCTGGTCAGCACTACGCTGAAGGGGTTCTCCTGAGCGTCCATCGCCTTGGATTCCAGTGCGCCGTACAGCTCGGGGAAAGGCATCGGCACGGGGTTGGTGCCCAGCGCGCTGAAGCTCTCGATGAAGAGCGGGTTCGGAATCACGCGCAGCTTCAAGCCCTTCAGGTCCTCGACATTGACGATGGGCCTCTTGCTGTTGGTGAAGTTGCGAAAGCCCGTTTCCCAGAAGCCCAGGCCCACCAGGCCCTTCTCCGGCAGCTTGGCCATCAGCGCCTGGCCGAAGGGACTCGCCACCAGCGCATCGACCTGCTCGGCCTTGCTGAAGGAAAAGGGCACGTCGAACAGCGTGAACTCCTTGACCACCGCGCCCATCACGGTGGCCGAGGGCAGCGTCATGTCTTGCACCCCGCCTTGCACGGCGCTCAACTGTTGCTGCTCGCCGCCGACCGAACCGCCGCCCAGTTCCTGGATTTTCATGCGGCCGCCGCTCTTGGCAGCGACGATCTCCGCAAGCTTCTGCGTGGCCAGCGAGATGGGATGGCCCGCCTGCACGACGTGGCCGAAGCGAATGGTCTGCTCCTGGGCCTGCGCCGTGACGCAGGCACAGGCCGCAACGAGCGCGGCGATGGTGAAGAAGATTTTTTTCATGGGATGTCTCCTGTCTGCACGAAGAAGGCCGTTCAGGCCGTTGGGGAAATGTTTGCGAGGCATCTATTGCATGTCGCCGGGAATGGCCGAATACGACAACGCATAACGGCCGCTGATGGCGCCCGGCACAGCGCCCTGCGCGACCAGCGACGCTTCCGACAGTTCCATTTGCGCCAGCGCGTCCAGCGCCGCCGCTTCGTAGCCCATGGCGACGAAAACCCAGTCGCCCACCTGGTCGCCGCCGCGAATCTTCTGCTCGGTGGTCTGCGCGATGGGTGGCGTCTCGTGCTGCAGCAGGTGCGCGCCGGTGAGTCCGGGCTGCTGTGGCAATGAGTCGGTCAGCACGCGCAGCGATGCGCGAAGGTCCTCGCTACGGCCGGGCGCGGGCGACATGCGCACGGTCAACGCCTGCCGCGCCACCGCGCCGCCGCGCGATGCCAGCACGCGCGACTGGCACCGCACCATGTTGCGGTGGTGCGGCATCATCTTCGTGGACCACGGGCTGGGTGCGTTGAGGCTCGCCAGATAGCCGCGCGAGGACAGCACCTCGTAGCTCTCCAGCTCGTACATCACGAAGATGCCCTCGCCGCCGGTCGCGCTGGTCCAGCGGGAACTGCGGCGAAAACCCGGAATGGCCAGGCGCTCCGGAAAGTGCTCGTGCGAGTGCCAGTGCTCGAACTCCGAGCGCATCTCGGGCGCCATGTCCCACCACATGGCGAGTGCCGCATTTCCAGGTAAAGCCATCCGTGTTCCTGCATCGCCTGCTGTTGAATGCGCCGGATGATCTCAGAAAGTTGAATGCCATTCAACTTTTCCATATCATTCAAAATTTGAATGAATCACTGCGGAAAGACGCCATGAGCGGAGCACTCGAGAAATCGCTTGACATCCTCGAATACCTGACGGACTACCCCGACGGCGTGGCGCTGGTCCAGATCGCCACCGACCTCAACCAGGTGCGCAGCGGCTGCCACCGCGCCTTGCAGGAACTCATCCGCTACGGCTATGTGCGCCAGATGCCGCAACGCGGCGACTACGCGCTCACCACCAAGATGGCGTCGATGGGCCTCAGCTTCCTGAGCAAGTCCGGCGTGCTCGACATCGCCCAGCCGGTGATCGACCGTCTGGCCAAGGCCACCGGCGAACTGGTGCGTCTGGCCATCGTGGACGGCGACCGGCTCACCCTCGTCGCCAAGGCGCAGGGCGCCAAGTCCGGCCTGCTCTATGACCCGGACATGGGCATCGACCTGCGACTGTCATGCAGCGCAGCGGGGCAGGCCTGGCTCATGACCTTGCCGGAAGACGTGGCCATCGAATACGTATCGCGCCAGGGCATCGGCGAGCCGAAGGACTTCGGCCCCAATGCGCCGACCAGCATGAAGGCGCTGCTGAAGGTGCTTGAAGAGCACCGCAAGCGGCGCTTCAGCATCATCCAGGATGCCTATGCGCCCGGCATGAGTTCCATGGCGGCGCCCATCCAGCGCGTGAACGAGCAGACCACGGGCGTGGTCATCATTGCCGGCCCGTCGGCGCGGCTCACGCTCAAGCGCATGGTGCAGTTCGGGCCGGCCTTGCTGTCGGCGGCGGAGGAGCTGAAGGTGTCCGGGAATTCGTCGGCGCTGCTGAAGTCGGCGAATGTCGGAACGTGGGGCAACGTAGCCGTCAAGCGGCGCGCTGCGAGAGTCGGCCGCTGAGCCTCACGAACCGAACATCGGTTCCGGCAGGCCCTGGACGCCCACCTCGACCGCCAGCAAGGCACCGGCGAGAGGTTCGTTGGCCAGCACCGCGGGCGTGATCATCTTCGTGGCCGTCGTGATGTAGAGGGTGCGCAGTTCCGGCCCGCCAAAGCACACGCACGTGGGGTGGGTCACCGGCAGTTCGATCACCCGATCGACCTTGCCGGCGGGCGTGTAGCGGATCACCCGATGTCCTGCAAACACGGCGTTCCACAGGCATCCGTCGCTGTCCACCACGGCGCCGTCGGGTCGCCCTTTGTCATTCGAGTAGTCGGCGAAGACACGGCGGTTCGTCAGCACGCCCTCGTCCGGATCCAGGTCAAAGGCCCAGATCTTGAAGCGCCGCGTGTCGGACATGTAGAGCGTGCGGTCATCGGGCGACGTGGCCACCGAATTCGTCACGATGATGTCGTCGAACAGCCATTGCACGGACCCGGAAGGCGACACGCGATAGAAGCTGCCCAGCGGCTGCTGGATGGCGGCGTCCATGGTGCCGATCCACAGGCGGCCGCGGCGGTCGCATCGGCCGTCGTTCAGTCGCGTGCCCTTGCCAGCGGGCTCCACGTCGACGATGTGCTCCAGCGACGCGTTGGCGGGGTCGAAGCGATGCAGGCTGTTGTCGAGCGCCACGACGAATCCGCCCCGACGGTGCAAGGCAAGGCTTCCCAGGAAGGTGCTGTCGAAGCGGTGGACCTCGTGCTGACCGGTGTGTTCATCGAAGGACTGCAGTCGGGGACGCTCGATGTCGATCCACCAGATTTTTTCGCTGCGCGGACACCACAGCGGCGTTTCGCCCAACTGGTCACGGGCTTGGACGACGACACGGACTGCCGGCACCGGGCTCACTCCACCGTGACGCTCTTGGCAAGGTTGCGCGGCTTGTCCACATCCGTCCCGCGCGCACACGCCGTGTGATACGCCAGCAGCTGCAATGACACCACATGCAGCAGCGGCGACAACACGCCGTAGTGCTCCGGCATGCGGATGACGTGCACGCCTTCGCTGCTCTCGATCTTCGTGTCGCCGTCGGCCAGCACGTACAACACGCCGCCCCGCGCCCGCACTTCCTGCAGGTTGCTCTTGAGCTTCTCCAGAAGTGCGTCGTTCGGCGCGACGGTCACGACCGGCATCTCGCTGGTCACCAGCGCCAACGGGCCATGCTTCAGCTCGCCCGCAGCGTATGCCTCCGCGTGGATGTACGTCACTTCCTTGAGCTTGAGCGCGCCTTCCAGCGCGATCGGGTAGTGCAAACCGCGGCCGAGGAACAGCGCGTTTTCCTTGCGCGCAAAGTCCTCCGACCAGCTGATGAGCTGCGGCTCCAGCGCCAGCACCGACTGCAGCGCGACCGGCAGGTGCCGCATCTCCTGCAGGTACTGCGCTTCGTCCGCATCGCTGAGCCGCCCCTTGGCTTGCGCCAGCGCCAGCGTCAGCAGGAACAGGCCCGCGAGTTGCGTCGTGAAGGCCTTGGTCGAGGCCACGCCGATCTCGACGCCGGCCCGCGTGATGTAGGCCAGCTTGCATTCGCGCACCATCGCGCTGGTGGCCACGTTGCAGATCGTCAGCGTTTGCTCCATCCCCAGGCTGCGCGCATGCTTCAGCGCGGCCAGCGTGTCAGCGGTCTCGCCGGATTGCGTGATCGTCACGACCAGCGTCTTCGGGTCGGGCACGGAGTCGCGATAACGGTATTCGCTCGCGATCTCCACTTGCGTCGGAACCTTCGCGATGCTCTCGAGCCAGTACTTGGCCGTGCAGCCGCTGTAGTAGCTGGTGCCGCAGGCCAGGATCAGGACCTTGTCGATCTCCTTGAACACGCGGTGCGCGCTGGCACCGGTGCTGCCGTCGTTGGTCACGCCGTCGAACAGTTCCGGCGCGATGCCCACCACGCCTTCGAGCGTGTCGGCGATGGCACGCGGTTGCTCGAAGATCTCCTTCTGCATGTAGTGGCGGTATGGGCCCAACTCGGCCGCGCCGCTGTGCGCCTGCACGGTGCGCACCGTGCGCGTGACCGGCTTGTGCGCCCGGTCGACGATCCAGTACTTGCCAGGCTGCAGGTCGATCACGTCGCCTTCGTCGAGGTAGACGATCTGGTCGGTCACGCCGGCCAGCGCCATCGCGTCGCTGGCCAGGAAGTTCTCGGTGCCGTCCTTGCCCACGCCCAGGATCAGCGGCGAACCGGCGCGCGCGCCGACAACGCGTTGCGGCTCGTCGCGGCAGATCACCGCAATCGCATAAGCGCCATGCAGTTGCAGCACCGCGGCCTTGACCGCCTCGAACAGGTCACCGTCGTAGAGGCTGTCGATCAGGTGGGCGATGACCTCGGTGTCGGTCTGGCTGAGAAAGACGTAGCCCTTGGCCTGCAGCGCAGCGCGCAGCGACTCGTGGTTCTCGATGATGCCGTTGTGGACCAGCGCGATGCGGGCCGGGCGTGCGCTTTCCGCGCCCTCGCCTGCACCATGGCTGAAGTGCGGATGGGCGTTGTGCACCGCTGGCGCGCCGTGGGTGGCCCAGCGCGTGTGGGCAATGCCGGTCAGGCCTTCGACATGGTCGTCATGCACCTGGGTCAGCAAGTCGGCCACGCGCGACGTGGTCCGTGCCCGCGTCAGGCCGCCCGAATGCACGGCCACGCCGCAGGAGTCATAGCCGCGGTATTCAAGCCGCTGGAGGCCCTGGACCAGGACCGGGACGATGTTGCGATGGGATGCCGCGCCGACGATGCCGCACATAGAGATCTGCCTTGATGAAGAGTGACCAGAGGTGCAAATGGTAGGCGCCTCGTCTGGATTGAATATTCCAATATTTATTAAAATATGAATTAAAATTTCAAATCATGCTTGTATTGATTATTTAGTCTGATATTTTGTTACCAGTGGAAGATAATTTCATTCGCGCACCTGCGAGACCTCACAAAGCCACGCGAATCGCGTTGAAAGTCACACCCCCGCGCCATGCAGGCAACGCGCAGTTCGAACCCCATCCAGCCCTGCAAGACCTGACGCGCAACGCAGCACTCCGATCAAACCCACATGGACCCCCTCTTGCTCGACCCGACCGACCTCCGCCTGCTGGATGCCTTGCAACGCGATGCGTCGCGCACCAACCAGCAACTCGCAAGCGACCTCCATCTCTCCCCGCCCACCTGCCTGCGCCGCGTGCAGCGGCTCCGTGCGGCCGGGTTGATCGAGCGCGAAATCGCCCTGCTCTCCCCCGACAAGCTCGCGCCTTTGCGCGGCCATGGGCTGCAGGCGGTGGTGGAGATTTCATTGGATCGCCAAGGCAGCGAGGCGCTCGATGCGTTCGAGGCGCGCGTGGCGCCCGACGACGCGGTGCAGCAGTGCTATCGCGTATCTCCCGGCCCCGACTTCGTGCTGATCGTGGCGGCGCGCGACATGCCGGACTACCTGGCGCTGCAGCAGCGGCTTTTCACGGCGGACGCCAACGTGCGCAATGTCAAGGCGTACTTCTCACTGAAGCGCTCGAAGTTCGCGCCCACGGTACCGCTTGGGGCGCCAGAAAAGCACTAGCGCGATCGCGAAAATCAGTTCGTGGGCACCCGCGGTACCGGCATCGCCAGGTCGCTGGGTGCGAACCTTTGAGGGGCTGCCGGCCGCGCCTGCGAGCCTGCCTGCGCAGGCTTTGATGGCCTTGAGCCTGCCTGCGCAGGCTTGGACGGCCACCGAGCGCAGCCACCGCTGGCGGCCGCCCCGGCGCCGGAGGCGCACCCGGAGTGGGCGAATTACGCCTTGGGGGCCTTCACAGGCCGCTTCCAGTCGGCAAAGCTGACTTGCTTGGTGCGCCCGATCGTGAGCGCGCCCGGCGCGGTCGACTTGGTCACCGTCGAGCCGCCGCCCACCGTGCCACCGGCGCCGATGGTCACTGGCGCCACCAGCACGCAGTTGCTGCCCACGTGCACGTCATCGCCAATGATGGTGCGGTGCTTGTTGGCGCCGTCATAGTTGGCGGTGATGCTGCCCGCCCCGTAGTTCACACGTGCGCCCACCGTGGCGTCGCCCAGGTAGGCCAGGTGATTGGCCTTGGCACCCGCTTCGAGCGTGGAATTCTTGACCTCGACGAAGTTGCCGATGTGCACCTCCGCACCCAGGCGTGCACCCGGACGCAGCCGCGCGAACGGCCCGATGCGCGAGCCCTCGCCGACCGTCACTCCGGCCTTCTCGCCATCGATGTGGGTGAACGGATGGATCACCGCGCCGGTCTCGATGCGCGCATTGGCAATCACGCAGTTGGCGCCGATCGTCACGCCGGCACCCAATGACACCGCGCCTTCGAAGACGCAGTTGACATCGATCTCCACGTCGGCCTCGCACACCAGCGTGCCGCGCACGTCGAAGCGCGCCGGGTCGGCCAGCCGCACACCTTGCGCCATCAGCGCATCGGCCAGGCGGCGCTGCCACGCACGCTCCAGCCCCGCAAGCTGGGCCGGATCGTTGACGCCGGTGACCTGCAGGTGGTCATCGGTGCGATGCGCCACCACCGGCACGCCATCCAGCGTGGCCATGCGCACGATGTCGGTCAGGTAGAACTCGCCCTGCGCATTGCGGTTGTCCAGCCGCGCCAGCCAGGGCTTGAGCAGCCGCGCCGGAACCGCCATCACGCCGCTGTAGACCTCCTTGATGGCGCGCTGCGCCTCGGTCGCATCCTTCTGCTCGACGATGGCCTGCACCGCATCACCGTCGCGCAGGATGCGGCCGTAGCCGCTCGGGTTCTCGAAGTCGATGGTCAGCAGCGCCAGCCGGCGCCCGGCGCAGGCCGCGATCAACGCGCGCAGGGTGTCCTCGCGAATCAGCGGCACGTCGCCCGACAGCACGACCACGATGCCGTCGTCCGGCAGCAGCGGCGCCGCCTGCTGCACCGCATGGCCGGTGCCGAGTTGAGGCATCTGGCGCGCAAAGACCGGCGCACAGGGCGCATCCGCCAGCGCGGCCTCGACTTCATTGGCGCCGTGGCCGGTGACCACCACCACGCGGCGTGCGTGCAGCCGCGCCGCCGTGTCCAGCACATGCAGCGCCAGTGCACGGCCTGCCAAACGATGCAACACTTTGGGCCAACTGCTCTTCATGCGCGTGCCCTTGCCGGCCGCCATGACGACGATGTCGACCGGCTCGTCGTTATCCTGGGAAAAATCTGTCATGCGTGCTTGCTCGCTCGATCAATGCTGGAAGTTGGCGCGGATTATCGTCGCCGTGCTCGGGGTCGCGCTGTTGTGCGCCTGCAGTTCGGTCAAGCTGGCCTACAACAACCTGCCGACCGTGACATGGTGGTGGCTCGACGGCTATGTCGACCTGGACGCCACCCAGTCGCCGCGCGTGCGCGAGGAGTTGGCGCAACTGCTGGACTGGCACCGGCGCAACGAGTTGCCCAAGTTCATCACCCTGCTGCAAAAGGCCCAGGTACTGGCGCCGGACACGCTCACGCCGGAGCAGGTGTGTGCCTTCAGCGACGAGATCCGCGACCGCCTGCTGGCTTTCGCGGTGCGTGCCGAGGCGCCGGGCGCGACGCTGGCGCTGAGCCTTGACGATGACCAATTCCAGCACCTGCAGCGCAAGTACGCCAAGGTCAACGAAGCGTGGCGCAAGGACTGGATTGCCCTCAGCCTGGACGAGCAGCAGGACAAGCGCTTCGACCAGATGCTCGACCGAACCGAAGACTTCTACGGACCGCTCGACAAGTCGCAGCGCGACCTGCTGCGGCGACTCATCGCGCAATCAGCCTTCAATGCCAAGCGGATCGATGCCCAGCGCCGCGCACGACAACAGGAGGCGCTGGCCCTTCTGCGCGGACTCCGCGCCAGCCAGCCTTCGCAGGCCGAGGCCCAGGCCGCACTGAACGGGTATGTGCAGCGCACCGCCCATCCGCCGCCCGGGCCCTGGCGCGACTACCAGCAGGCCATGTGGGTGGAGGGTTGCCGCAACCTCGCCATCCTGCACAACGCCACAACCACGGCCCAACGCGAACGCGCCGCGCGACGGCTGCGCGACTACGAGAACGACGTGCGTCAGCTCGCGGCTTCCTGATCCGTGCGCAGATGCGAAAGTCGCGTGCCCAGCAGCAGGTACTGCACCGCGAAGTTGGCAAGGCTGGTGGCGATGTTGAAGCCCAGCACCGCCTCCAGGGTGTGCACGCCAAACACCCAGAAGTAGAGAACCTGTACCGTCAGCACGACAGGAACGATGTAGCTCTGCTTGGCCGTGAGGCCCCGCACTGCCAGCGTGCGGAACGCAAATCCGGCGGCATTGATCAGGACGGCCGAGAGAATCATCATCCACACCAGGGGCTCGAGGTCGTGGTATTTCGCGCCGAGCAACATGATCCAAAAGCGCCCGCCGTAGATGGCGCTCAACAACATCAGCACCATCGCACCCAGGTACGCAGCGTGCACGAGCAGCACGATCCGACCGAGCCTCGGCCCCTGCGGCGCACGCGCCAGCACCGGGAAAAGCAGCACGTTGGTCACACGGTCCACCACGATCAGCACGATCGCCAGCCGGCCGAACGCACCCACCTCGGCCAGAAGTTCGGTCGATCCGAACATCGACGCCAGCAGCACGGTGGCCACGCCCTGGACATGAAGAAAGACTCCGGGCGCCAGCAAGGGCAGGAAGATCTTCAGCGCGTGCTGGTCGACTTTCTTTCGATCGGCTGCATCGAGCCGGACCTCGGGCACCTCCAGCTTTCGCAACGCGCGGCGGTACATCACCACCGCCACCAGGCCGGAGGCCGCGGTGGCCGCCAGCACGCCCGTGACCGACCAGTCCGTCACCGGAAGCAGCAGCACCGCGCCGATCAGAACCAGGCGGGTTGCCAGGGCCATCGCGGCGATGCGGTTGATGGCGGAGATATGGCCGAGGACCACGGCGACCGTATTGGAGAGGTGCTCGCGCAGTTGCATCACGACGATGGCGAAGTACAGCGCCGAGCCGATCAGGTATGCCGGCTCGATCCACCCCCGGCTGTGCGTGTTGTAGAACCAGTAGGGCCCCACCACCAACATGCCTGCAGACAGCATCACCCATCGCCAGCTGAAGATCTGGTTGCAGACACCGACCACCCACGATTTCTCGCCGGCGCGCGTGCCAATGACCGGCAACACGCAATGCGCGAGGCCGAGATCGCTGATGCCCAGCATCAGGTTCGAAGCGGCGACCAGGAAGGTGTATTGGGCGTACTGCTCCTTGGGCAACACATTGACAATGAGCAGTCCGGCAATGCCTGCGAAGACCACCCCGAGCGTTTCGATACCGCCGACCGCCAACACCTGGCGCAAACGGGCTTTGAGATTCATGGAGGACGGAAACGCTTTCAGATCAGTGGAGTCGGCCGCAAGGGCCGTTCGAAATAGTCGCCGAGGGCTTCGAGCGCCTTCGGGTCAAGGATACGCAGCCAGCCATTGTCGAACATGTGCAGTCCGAGCTGCTGGAGGCGCCGCAATGTCTTGTTGGTGTGGACCAGTGACAGGCCGATCGCATCGGCAATGTGCTGCTGGTTGAATGGAAACTCGACCCAGCCGTCACGCTCCATCCCCGCGCGCTCCGCGCGGCGATACAGGTGCATGAGCAGCATCGCGACGCGTTCGGCGGCATTGCGGCGGCCCGCGGTCACGAGATTGTCGTCGACCATCTTTTCTTCGCGCGCGGCGAGCCAGGTGATGTCATAGCCGAGCCGTGGCTGGCTATTGAACAAGGGCCATAGCTTGTCCCGCGGGAATACACACAGCGTGACCACCGTCGCCGCCTCCACGCCGTGCGTCTGGCCATCCGCAAACTCGTCCTGCACGCCAATGAAATCACCCGGCAGCAGGAAACTGAGGATTTGTCGCCGGCCGTCGCTCAGCGTCTTGAAGCGGAACGCCCAACCCGAATACAGCGTGAAGAGCTTCGGGCTCGCACGGAACTCCTCGATGACCGGCTGACCCGCCTGCACCACCCGATCGCCCTGGCGAAACGACTGGATGGCCAGGAGTTCCTCCATGGATACCGGCGTGAACGCCGGACTGGCGCGCAACCCGCACGCCTCGCACGGATGCGTGCAATGCGGGGGGTAGACAGGCGCGGCGTAGTCCTCGAGTTTCACCGGGGGACTATAGGCCGTGAACCCGGAATCGGGCGCGACCATATGTCATTTCACATTTAAGGATTGTGAATTGCTCCCTAGACTCCCCGACTCTCATGCCGCCCGCGAACCAAGCCCTCCACGAGATTCTCTATTGCAGCAAGCTCGCAGCGGGGATATCACCGACCGTAGTGGGCACCATCGTGGCGCACGCACGCGCGCGAAACGCGCAGCGCGGCGTCACGGGCTTGCTGGTCTTCGACGGCTATCGCTTCTGCCACCACTTCGAAGGACCGCGCGACGCCACCGTGCGGCTCATGGACCGCATCAGTGACGACCCGCGGCACTCGGACATTCGGGTGGTCTATGAAGGCCCGCTCGTCGAGCGTCGCTATCCACGCTTCGACATGGGCCTGGTCGATCCGGAGGCCGACTTCCCGGACCTGGACCGGCTCGACGGCAACGAAGCGCTCGCACGCTTCCTGCAGCTGCGACCCGGCTACGACGTTTCCTGACGAAGGTGTGAATCTTTCTACTGCGGCCACCGATCTCGGGTCTGCGGTGCTCACCGTACTTCAGTACGGCTCCGCTCCTCAACCCGACCTCGGCGCCCTCGCTGCGAAATCTCCATACCTTCGTGGGCCTGGATTCAGGCGGCGTCCCATGTGTAGGTGGCGCCGAAGCCGTCCCACGGCTCCATCACGAGGCGCTCGCCGGCGGCGATCTTCAGGGACTCGCCGGGGGCGAGCACCAGGTCTTCGCTGGCATGTGCGCGGTTGGCATCCAGCGTGACCCAGACGCGGCCTTGCTTGATGCGCATGACGCTGTTGGATGAGGCCTTCAGGCTGATCGCCTGGCCGGCGTCAATCTGCCACGCACCGCGACGCGTCGCGGCCGGCACGGTGGCCGGGCGAACGGGCAGCGATACGGACGTGGACGAGGTGCAGACGGCGGTGGACATGGCGGACTCCTGAGTGGTTGCCGAAATTCGCAAGATCGCGATTCGGGAATGAATGATCCGTCTTGCCCCGTTGGCAGTCCAATGAATACGAGGTAGGCTAATGATTCCGTTTTCGCATCAATCGCCGTGCAGTATTCCCAGACCCACCTGCGCTCCCGCCCCATCTCGGCAGGCCACCTGCGTGCCTTCGAGGCGGTGGCCCGGCACCTGAACTTCCGCGCCGCCGCTGAAGAGATGGCGCTCACCCAATCGGCCGTGAGCCGGCAGATCCAGTCGCTGGAAGAAGAGGTTGGCGTCGGACTGTTCCTGCGACACACGCGCGCAGTGGAACTCACCAGTGCCGGCGCGCAACTGTTGCTTGCCGTGCAGCAGTCACTGCCGCGCATCGACGGCGCGGTGCGGCAGATCCGCCAGAGCGCGGGACGCAAGAGCGTGTCGCTCACCACCTTTGCTTCCTTCGCATCGATGTGGCTGATCCCGCGGCTCGAAGCCTTCCAGCGCGACAACCCCGACATCGACATCCGAATCGACGCCAGCGACGTGGCCATGGACCTCGACATGGCGGACGTGGACATCGCGCTGCGCTACGGCCCGGCCAGCAGCATGCCGCCGGGCGCGCTGCGCCTGTTCGGCGAGACGCTCACGCCGGTGGCCAGCCCCTGGCTCATCAAGAGCAGCCCGCCCATCCGCAAGCCCGCCGACATGGTGAACTTCACGCTGATCGAGGCCGGCGACGCGCACCGCACGCACCTGGAATGGCTGACCTGGCGCCGCTGGTTCGAAACCGCCGGCCTGACCCGCGAGCAGCCGCCGCGCTGGCTCTACTTCAACTATGCCTACCAAATGGTGCAGGCCGCGTTGACAGGCCAGGGGCTGGTGCTGGCGCGCAGTTCCCTCATCGCCGAGAGCCTGGCCAATGGCGACCTGGTGGAAGTGCTGCCGCAACACCGCATGGACTCACCGATGGCCTACTGGCTGCTGCTCGGCCCGCGCGGCGCGCAGCGCGCCGAGATCAAGGCCTTCTGCGACTGGCTGCAGGCGCAGGCCGCCATCACGCGCGAGACCATCGGCGAGGTGCCTGACCCGGACACTGTCGATTTCATCGATTGACCCTTCTTGAGCCAGGTTGTCTGGCTGCGTGTCCAGCCAGACAATCGGCCTACAAACCAAGGAGGAGACATGACGCTTTCGAACCCACATTCGGCGCCCACGCGCCGCCAATGCCTGGCCCTCGCCGCAGGCGCCGCGGCCACGCTGCTGCTTCCCGCGGCCCACGCGCAGGCCTGGCCATCCCGCCCCATCCGCATCGTGGTCCCCTACCCGCCCGGCGGCGCGACCGACAACATCGGCCGCATCGTCGGGGACAAGCTCACGGCGCGCCTGGGCCAACCCGTGATCATCGACAACAAGGGCGGCGCGGGCGGCATCGTCGGCACCGATGCCGTGGCCAAGGCCGCGCCCGACGGCTACACGCTGCTGGTGGCGCTCACCACGTCGATGCTGACCAACCAGTTCCTCTACGAGAACCTGCCTTACAACCCGCAACGCGACCTGGCGCTGGTCTCGCAGATCGCGGTGGCGCCGGTGACGCTGGCGGTGCACCCCTCGATTCCCGCCAGCACGATGCCGGAACTGATGAAGTACATCGCGAGCAACAAGGGCAAGCTCTCGTACGGTTCGTGGGGCAACGGCTCCTACGCCCACATGGCGGGCGCCCACATGAGCCAGGCCGCGGACGGTGACATGGCACACGCCGCCTACAAGGGCGAGGCCGCGATGATCCAGGACCTGATCGGCGGCCAGATCCAGATGGCCTTCGCCAGCGCGCTCAACGCCAAGCCGCATGCCGACACGGGCAAGCTCAAGCTGATCGGCGTGACCGGCACCAAGCGCATGCCGATCCTGCCGAACACGCCGACGATCCTCGAGCAGGGCCTGACCGACGAGGTCTACCAGATCGTCGGTTTCATCGGCATGGGTGCGCCCGCCAAGACGCCGCGCGAAATCGTGCAGCGGCTGTCGAGCGAGGTGCAGGCCATCTTCGAGGCACCCGACATCGCGCAGCGCGTGGCCACCATGGGTTTTACCGTCTCGGCCGGTACGCCCGAGGCCTTTGCCGCGTCCTACAAGCGGGACATGCCGGTGTGGGCGCGGATGGTCAAGGCGTCAGGGGCGCGGCTCGACTGAGCCTCCGCCGTCTCAGAAGGTGTGAAGATTTCGTAGCGAGGGCGCCAGCCGGGAGGCCGGTTTGCGGAGCGGAACTGCACTTACGTGCAGTGACAACGAAGTTGCGGCGAGGCTGACAACTGCGCGAAGCGCTTGTCATGCCGGAGCCAACACCGCAGACCCGAGATCGGTGGCCGCAGTAGAAATATCTACACCTTCTCAGCCGATCGGCCAGACCACGCCGTTGTCATTGAGGATGGCGTCGAGCGGCACGTCGTGTGCCTCGGGCTCGAAGTCGTCCAGGAAGCCCTGCGTGAAGCCGAGCCCCACCGTGAACGGCTTCGGCTGCAGCGTCGCCAGCGTGCGGTCGTAGAAGCCGCCGCCGTAGCCGAGCCGGTAGCCTCCCGCGCTGTAGCCCAGGCAGGGCACGAACAGCAGCGTGGGCACGATCAACATCGTGTCCTTGGGCTTGGGAATGTCGAAGGCATCGTGCTCCATCGGGCAGCCGGGATACCAGGAATGAAAGGTCAGCGTCTTGTGCTGGCGATTCATCACCGGCAGGCCGATCTGCCGCGGCTGGGGTGCGCCCTGCAATTCGCCGTCTTCCTTCCAGCGGTGCAGCGCCGGCAGCGGGTCGAACTCGCCCTTGATCGGCCAGTACGCGCCGATCACCGTGTCGGGCCGGCCGACCAGCCATATGCGCATCACGCGCTGCAGCAAGTCGGCGCGCTCTTCACGGTCGGGCAGCGCGAGGCGTTGCTCGATCAGTGCATTACGCAGCTGTCGCTTGAGAAAACTGGCAGTGGCCGAGGTGTCGGCGCCGTTTGACTTGTCCATAATCCCCCGATGCAGTTCCGAAGCATTTTGGCACCCACGAGTACCTTCCTCTCCATTCTTGTTCTGGCTGCAACGACTCTGTCGCAGCCAGCGAGCGCGCAAAGCAACCAGAACGACGATGTCCTGCTGCAGATGAAGCAGGCCTCGCAGCGCGGCGACAAGGCCCGGCTCAGTGCCCTGCTGCCACAGGCACGCGGCCACATCCTCGAACCCTGGGCCGCCTATTGGGAACTGAAAGCCCGCCTGCAGGAAGCGAGCCCCCAGGAAGTGCAGGATTTTTTAACGCGCTACGCCGGTACTTATCAGGAAGACCGCCTGCGCAACGACTGGCTGCTGCTGCTCGGCCAGCGCCGCGACTGGGACGCCTTCGCCTCGATGCACGACGGCTACCGCATGCGCGACGACGGGCAGGTGCGTTGCTACGCCGTGCTGGTCGACATGCTGCGCGCCGGCGGCTTGCCCACCGCGGCGCAGGCGGACGAAGTGCGACGCACCTGGTTCGCGCAGCGCGAATCCGACGATGGCTGCGCAACAGCTGCCGACCGCCTCGTGTCGGCCCGCATGATGTCGCCGAACGACGCCTGGAAGAAGGCTCGGCTGGCGGTCGAGGCCAATCGCCCGGGGGCAGCGCGCGGCGCTGTGCTCATCGCATCTCCGGACGCCGTGCCGCAGTTCGACGAGATGAACGCCGGCGCGGCCAAGTACCTGATCAAGAGCGGTCCGGTCGCGGGCAAGGCACGTCGGGAAATCGTGGTGCTGGCACTCATCCGCATTGCCGTGGCGGACCCGGACCAGGCCGCTTCGCTGCTGCAGGATCGCTGGAGCGCGATGCTCTCGCCCGAGGAGCGCAACTGGGTCTGGGGCGTCATCGGCAAGCAGGCCGCGGGCAAGCTTTCGCCACAAGCGATGGGCTACTTCGACAACGTGACGAAGAACGGCGACCTCAGCGACGACATGCTCGGCTGGAAGACCCGGGCCGCATTGCGCATGGGCAACTGGAAGGAAGTCCAGGCCGCCACCGCCGCCATGAGCCCGGAGGCGCAGCAAGACCCGACTTGGGCGTATTGGCGCGCCCGATCCTTGCAAGCCATCGGCGGCGACGACCGCCGCGCCGAAGCGCGACGCCTGTACGAAAGCATCGCCGGTACGCGCGGCTTCTACGAGATGCTGGCGCTGGAGGAAATCGGCCAGCGCACCATCATGCCGACGCGGCCCGCACCGCTGACCGCCGAGGAGAAACGCAGCGCCGCCGGCAACCCTTCCCTCGTTCGCGGCCTCTACGCCATCTCGATGGGCCTGCGCGCCGAGGGCACGCGCGAGTGGAACTACGCCACCAACCTGCACGACAAGGGCGGCATGGACGACCGCGCCCTGCTGGCCGCGGCCGACTACGCCTGCCAGCGCGAGGTGTGGGACCGCTGCATCAACACCAGCGAGCGCACCAAGGGCGTGATCGATGCCGAGCAGCGCTTCCCGATGCCCTTCCACGACACGGTGCTGCGCAAAAGCGCCGACATCGGGCTGGACCCCGCCTATGTCTACGGCCTGATCCGCCAGGAAAGCCGCTTCATCATGGATGCGCGCTCGGGCGTCGGCGCCTCGGGCCTGATGCAGGTGATGCCGGCGACCGCCAAGTGGACCGCCAACAAGATCGGCCTGGCCGGCTTCACGCCCAGCCAGATCAACGACCGCGAGACCAACATCGTCATCGGCACCAGCTACCTGAAGCTGGCGCTGGACGACTTCGACGGCTCGATGCCGTTGGCGGCTGCTGCCTACAACGCCGGCCCGGGCCGCCCGCGTAGCTGGCGCAACGGGCCGGTGATGGAAGCGGCGATCTGGGCCGAGAACGTGCCCTTTACCGAGACCCGCGACTACGTGAAGAAGGTGCTGGCCAACACCACCAACTACGCCGCCATCATCACGGGCAAGCCGCAATCGCTGAAGGCGCGGCTCGGCAGCGTCGGGCCGCGTGACGCCGCGATTCCGGAGCCGAACAAGGACCTCCCCTGAGAAGGTGTGAGCTGTCGAACGGGCACAGAGAGCCCGCCGACCGCTACGGCGCAACGCGCCGCTGAAACGCCTCGCTCCTACAGCCAGCCGGCTCCCCGATGGCTAGAGTCGTGAGGCCATGGCCTCATCACACTGGACCACCATCTCCGAGACCGTCGCGGCCGAGTTCTCGGACGTGCCGGATCTCGCGCAGTTCACGCGCATCGCGGTGCGGCTGACGCTCGCGGCATTGCTCGGCTTCGTGCTGGGCTTCGAACGCGAGGAAAAGGGCAAGGCGGCCGGGGTGCGCACGCACATGCTGGTGGCGATCGGCTCGGCGATGTTCGTGCTGATTCCGTTGCAGACCGGCATGGACCCGTCCGACATCAGCCGCGTGATCCAGGGGCTGGTCGCCGGCGTCGGATTTCTCTGCGCCGGCACCATCCTCAAGCAGGGCAAGGACGAGCAGCAGGTGCAGGGGCTGACCACCGCCGCCGGGCTCTGGATGACGGCGGCCATCGGCATGGCCTGCGGGCTCGGGCGCGAGACGACCGCCGTGTCGAGCGCGGTGCTCGCGCTGGCGGTGCTGGCGCTGGTGCCCCATGTCGTCAGCGTGATCGAGCGGGTGCGGGGCGTGCCGCCCGAGAAGGACGACCCGCACGATGCGCCGAAGGACACGCGCAGCCCCTGATACGACCTCGCCATCAAGCGCATGACTGCGTGGGGCCGCCTCGTGCTGCGGCACTGTCTGCGGCGCTCCGCCTTGTTCTGTGCTTGATGGCAAGGTCGTACGACAGGATGTCGCAGCGGCACGCATCAATCCGCCCGCTTTTCGTCATCAACGCGAGCACGCCAAGGCGCTAGCATCGCGGGCTCCGAAAAATTGGAAAGGTCCAAGCCATGCGCCAGCTGTACGTGGGCAACAAGAACTATTCGTCGTGGTCGATGCGGCCATGGGTGCTGATGAAGCAGGCCGGCATCGCGTTCGAGGAGGTGATGGTCAAGTTCGACTCCTTCGGCGAGGGCTCGGTCTTCAAGCGCACCATGCTCCCGCTCAACCCGAACGCCACGGTGCCGGTGTTGGTCGATGACGGCCTGGCCATCTGGGACACGCTGGCGATCGCCGAATACCTGGCCGAGACCTGCCCCGAGGCGCAGCTCTGGCCGGCCGATCGCAAGCAACGCGCCCGCGCGCGCAGCATCTGCGCCGAGATGCACGCCGGTTTCGGCGCACTGCGCTCGGCCTGCGTCATGAACATCGAGGCCGACATGGCGGAGCAAGGCGCGATCATCTGGCGCGACAACGCCGGTGTGCGCGACAACGTCGCGCGCATCATCTCGATGTGGAGTGAACTGCTCGCCGACCATGCGGCCAGCCATGCCGACGGCATGCTGTTCGGCCGCTTCAGCATCGCCGACGCGTACTACGCGCCGGTGGTGATGCGGCTCACGCGCTATGCCCTGCCGGTGCCGGCGGACATCGCGGCTTACTTGAAGCGCGTCGAGGCCTTGCCCGGCGTCAAGGCATGGATCGACGCCGCGCTGGTCGAGCACGACTTCGTCGCGTTCGACGAGCCGTACCGGATCAAGCGCTGAGCGAGCCTCAGAACTTGTAGGTCACTGCCACGTACGGCACGACCGGGTTCAAGGTCAGCTTCGACTGGCTCGTGGCCACCGGGAAGCCGGCGACCGTCGTGGTTGTCAGCTTGGCCGTGGTCTTCAAGGGGATGTAGGAGACCGAAGCCGACAGGCCCCAGTGCGGGTCGAACTGGTACGCCACGCCGACGTTCGCCACCGGCGCGAAGGTGCCGTCCAGCTTGGCCGTTGTCACCGTGGCGCCGGCCGGCGCGTGCAGCAGCTTGCCCATCGCGCCCTGCAGGCTCGGCGTGAGGTTCACGTTGGAATACCAGACGTAGGTCGCGCCGAGGCCGACATACGGACGGAACTTCGCATCGCCGTCGTTGAAGTAGTACTTGCCGAGGACCGTCGGGCTCCATTGGCGCGCTTCGCCGATCTGGCCCACCGTTTCCAGCGTGCCGGTGCCGTAGAGCTTGAATTTGGGCGGCACGCCGACCACGCCTTCGACGGCCCAGTGGCTGTCGATGAAATACATCGCCGTCAGGCCCAGCGTGTCCGAATCCGTGACGCGCGCGCCGGAGCCGGGCACAACGGCCGGGACGGGTGAGGTGAGCGTCAGGGGCTGGCTCGAATCCTGGGGCGCCAGGTGCATCCAGCCCGCGCCGACGACCCAGTCGCCAGCCTTTTGCGCCATGGCGCTGCCGGACAGAAGCCCGGCCGAGACGGCGAGCGCGCGCAGTGTTTTTTTCTTCATGGGAATCCTCCTTGAGATTTCGCGTGGTTGCGAGCCCGGGGCCAGGCAGTGCCAGCCGGCTCCCCGATGGGGAGTGCGTCGAGATGGCCAAGCCAGTTCGACCAGAGAGGGCTCAAAAGATTCGCACCACATTGGTGCCAGAACGACCTACATTGTCTCAAATTGCAAACAACCCACCCCTACACTCGGTCGGATGACATCTGGTATGAGGACCTATCTGGTGGGCGGCGCGCTGCGCGACCGCCTGCTCGGCCTGCCGGTGGCCGACCGCGACTGGCTGGTGGTCGGTGCCACACCCGAGCAGATGGTGGCGCGCGGGTACCTCCCGGTGGGTCGCGACTTTCCCGTGTTCCTGCACCCGAAAACGCGTGAGGAGCATGCACTGGCCCGCACCGAACGCAAGAGCGCCCCGGGCTACCGGGGCTTCACCATCCATGCCTCGCCCGAGGTCACCATCGAGGAAGACCTGGCGCGGCGCGACCTCACCATCAACGCGATCGCCCTGCCGGCTGAACTGGCCGATGCAAGGGTCACCGACACCGGCGCGCTGATCGACCCCTTCCACGGCCAGCGCGACCTGCGCGACAAGGTGCTGCGCCATGTGACCGACGCCTTCCGTGAAGACCCGGTGCGCATCCTGCGCGTGGCGCGTTTTGCCGCACGCTTCCACGAGTTCAGCGTCGCCCCGGAGACGATGGCGCTGATGCGCGGCATGGTCGAGGCCGGCGAGGTCGACGCACTGGTGCCGGAGCGCGTGTGGCAGGAACTGGCGCGCGGCCTGATGGAGGCGATGCCGTCGCGGATGTTCGACGTGCTGAACGAATGTGGCGCGACGCAAAGGCTGCTGCCCGGGGTCGACACCGGCGCTGGCCGGCTTCAATCCATCGACAGGGCGGCGCAGCTGCAAGCTCCGTTGCCCGTTCGCTTCGGCTGCCTCACGTGGGAGCTGTCCGCACCCTCAGTGCGCGGCGTGTGCGAACGCCTGCGCGCGCCGACCGACGAACGTGACCTGGCGCTGCTGTTCGCCCGCGAGGGCCGGGCCATGGAGACGAGCACGTCGCTGGGCGCCGCCGACATCGTCGCCCTGCTCGAACGCTGCGACGCCCTCCGGAAGCCGGCGCGTTTCGAGCAGCTCCTGCTCGCTTGCGAGTGCTGCGGGCTCACCGGAACAGGCCCGGCCGGCCAGCGCCTGCGCGCGGCGCTGTCGGCCACTCTGGCCGTTGCCACCGATGCCATCGCGCACCAGGCACAACTGGCGGGGAACTCCGGCCCCGGGATCGGCGCCGCCATCCGGCGCGCGCGCATTGCCGCAGTGACCCGGGCGCTCGGCTGACATAGCGCCATTGACGCCGGCAGTCCGGACTGCCGCGTCACCCCGCCCGCCAACCGCCGCCAGCACGCGCGCCAACGCGCGGCCCATTTCCGTTTTTGCCAATTCCTTCACGCGAGGGAATGGCCAATGGGGAAATTTCCTTGCGCGATCAAAGGGTGCAGAAATTTCTGCGGCCCTGCAAAGACGATTCGATGCGCGAATCCGGAGGCGGCCTGCATTCGGAAAGTTCCGCCGATGGCCCAATGAATCCCACGCGAATGATCGTTGCCACCACTGTAAAGGCCAGCCCTTTCAATTCATCTGTTGTGTCCGCCCCGCGGCAAAAAACTCATTCACATGGTCCCCATTGAGGGCAAATCAAACTTAGGTTGAAGAAATGAACAAGACGTTCAAAAGCATCTGGAATGACAAGGTCGGCGCATGGGTCGCCGTCAGCGAAACAGCAACGCCGCGCGGGAAATCCAGCCGCGGTGGCGGCGTGATGGCCAAGCCGCGCGTCACCGCCATGATCGCGGCGCTGACTGGCGTATTCGCCCTCACACCGGACACACAAGCGCAGTCGCTGTTGTGCACGAACACCGGCGGCGCCATGGCTTGCCAGTCGGATTCGGGCAGAGGCCTGACGTTCACGGCCAACTCCGATTCAGGCGGCTCCGGCGAAAACATGGTCTTGCGCGGCGGCGGCGCGGGCCAGCCCATTCGCAATTACTTCGTCGGCAGTGCCGACACGCCGAACGCGTCGAATATCACGCTGGGCGACGCTGCATATACCAATTCGACGACCACGATCTACACAAATCATTTCCAGGTTGGCGATAGCGCGACCAGCGCCGCGGGCAACAGTTCCAGTGCAATTGGCGTCGGCGCCAAGTCTCTCGGAGCAGAAAGCTTGGCGCTGGGTGCAAGATCCATCGCGAATGCGGTCAACACAGTCGCGATCGGCACCGCGGCCAGCGCCCAAAATGAAAATGACCTTGCTGTCGGGATCGCCGCCAAGGCCAGCGGCGGAGGTGGTGGGACGCCTGCAATGGCCTTCGGCAGTTACTCACAGGCCACCGGACCGGCATCTACCGCCTTTGGTGTCAATGCAATTGCAAGCGGCAACAGATCTGCCGCGTTCGGCTATTTCTCTCAGGCTACTGGAGATCTCGCTTCAGCATTCGGCCGTCAGTCCATTGCAACGGGCAATCGCTCGGTGGCCTTTGGCGCCAATACGACTGCCGGCAACGACAACGACGTGGCGCTCGGTAGCGGCTCCACGACCGCTGCCCCCAACACCGGTACAACGGCCCAATACGGAGCAACCGCCGCAGGCATCGCCAAAGCTGCATCGGGCACCGTCTCCGTCGGCACCTTGGGCAACGAGCGGCAAATCCAGAACGTCGCGGCAGGCGTCATCTCGGCAACCAGCACCGACGCGATCAACGGCTCCCAGCTGAACTCGGTGGTCAAGGGCGTCGACGCCGTGGGCACCAGCACGGCATCGGCACTCGGCGGCGGCAGCACCTACGACAACACCACGGGTACCGTCTCGGCGCCCAGCTACACGATCAACAACATCAACACGGCCGGCAACAACACCGGTCCGACCACGCAGAACAACGTGGGTGACGCGTTGACGGCCCTGAACAACAACGTGGCGAACACGGCGGCAAGTGCCGTCAAGTACGACACCAACCCCGACGGCAGCGTCAACTACAACAGCGTGTCGCTCAATCCGGCAGGCAGCGGCCCGACCAAGGTGTCGAACGTGGCCGCCGGCAACCTCAGCCCGACCAGCACCGATGCGGTCAACGGCAGCCAGTTGAACGCGACCAACGCGAACGTGACCAACCTCGGCAACGCGGTCACCAACCTGGCGGGCGACACCAGCACCACGTATACCAATGCCAAAGGCATGGGCATCCGTTACGTCCGCACCAATGAAGCAGGCCTGCCGCAACTCGACGCCTATGCGCAGGCACCGGGATCGACGGCCGTCGGCTACAACGCGACCAGCTCGGCCGCCAACGCCCTGGCGTTGGGCCGCGACACCACCGCCAGCGCGATCAACAGTGTGGCCCTCGGTGCCAATGCCAAGGCGACGAATCTGAACGGCGTTGCCATCGGCAACAATGCCGCGTCGACCGGTCAGAGCGCCTTCGCCATCGGCAATGGCACCAACTCGAGCGGCAGCGGCAGTCTTGCGCTGGGCAACGGCGCAAAGGCCACGAATCAGTTCTCCCTCGCCATGGGCGCGGCCAGCAACTCCACCGGCAACGGCAGCATCGCCATTGGCGTTGGTGCCGACTCCGGCACCGGTACGACCTATTCCGGTGACATCGCATTTGGCTATGCCGCCAAGGTATTGGACGGAGGAGGAGCGAGCACGGCCGCCGGCAGCCAGTCCACGGCCACCAGCGGTGCGTCGTCGTTCGGATACGGCAGCCGTGCCACGGGGACGAATGCCTCGACATTCGGCTATGACACCCGCGCAGCGGGGCAAGCCGCCACGGCGCTGGGCTACAGCGCGTCGGCAGGCAACGCCAACGATATCGCGCTCGGTTCGCGGTCCGTCACTGCAGCCCCGAACACCGGCGTCACTGCGCTCTATGGCGCAACGGCCGCCGGGATCGCCGACCCCGCAGACGGCGTGCTGTCGCTCGGCGGCGGGTACTACGACTACAAGCGCCAAATCCAGAACGTCGCGGCGGGCGTCATCTCGTCCAAGAGCACGGACGCCATCAACGGATCCCAGCTGTATTCCGTGGTCCAGGGCGTTGACGCGCAAGGTACAACCACCGCTGCAGCCCTGGGGGGTGGATCCACTTACGACAACAGCACCGGCGCCATTTCGGCGCCCAGCTACACGATCAACAACATCAACCAGGGCGGCAACGTCGCCGGCTCGACCAGCCAGAACAACGTGGGCGATGCACTGTCGGCACTCAACACCAGTGTGACAAACACGGCGGCGGCTGGCGTCAAGTACGACACCAACCCTGACGGCAGCATCAACTACAACAGCGTGTCGCTCAACCCCGGCGGCAGCGGCCCGACCAAGGTCAGCAACGTCGCAGCCGGCACGCTCAGCGCCACCAGCACGGACGCCGTCAACGGCAGCCAGCTGAACGCGACCAACACCAACGTGACCAACCTGGGCAACACGGTGACCAATCTCGGCGACACCGTGACCACGCTGGGCAACACGCCGATCACCTTCGCCGGCAACACCGGCAGCGTCGATCGCAAGCTGGGTGAAACGCTGCAGATCACCGGCGCCGCCACCACGGCCGGCACCTACAGCGGTGCCAACCTGAAGACCACCGTGGTCGGCAACGAAGTGCAGATCCAGATGGCGGACGCACCTGCGTTCAGCTCGCTGAGCACCACCGGTGCCGTCAACGTGGGCGGCCCGCTCACCGTCGCCGGCCCGACCACGCTCAATGGCGGCCTGGACATGGCTGGAAACAAGATCACCAACGTGGCAGCCGGCACGGCCAACACCGACGGCGTGAACGTGGGACAGATGAACGCCGCCACCGCAGCCGCCACCGCCAGCTCGGTCAAGTACGACACCAACCCGGACGGCAGCACCAACTACAACAGCATCTCGCTGAACCCGGCAGGCTCCGGCCCGACGAAGATCTCCAACGTGGCCGCCGGCGCGCTCAGCCCGACCAGCACGGACGCCGTCAACGGCAGTCAGTTGAACGCGACCAACACGGCGCTGACGAACATGGGCAACGCCATCACCAACGTGGCCGGCGACACCAGCAACGCGTACACCGATGTCAACGGCATGGGCATCCGCTATGTGCGCACCAACGAAGCAGGCCTGCCGCAGATCGACTCTTATGCGAAGGCACCGGGATCGACGGCCGTCGGCTACGGCGCGACCAGCTCGGCCGCCGACGCCCTGGCCCTGGGCCGTGGCGCGACCGCCAGCGCTGTCAACAGCGTGGCCCTCGGTGCCGGTTCGGTGGCCGATGGCAGCACGCTCGGAACGGCTGGCTATCTGGTCGGCGGCATCGCCACCAGTGAAGTCAACATCGGCAACCGCCGCATGACCGGCGTGTCCGCCGGCGCGATGGACACCGATGGTGTCAACGTCGCCCAGTTGAAGGCTGTCAGCCAGGCCGCCACCGCCGCTGCGAACGCCACCGCGGTCCAGTACGACACGAACCCGGACGGCAGCCCGAACTACAACAGCGTGTCGCTCAACCCGGCAGGCAGCGGCCCGACCAAGGTCACCAACGTCGCCGCCGGCACGCTCAGCCCGACCAGCACGGACGCCGTCAACGGCAGCCAGCTGAACGCGACCAACACCAACGTGACCAATCTCGGCAACACCGTGACCACGCTGGGCAACACGCCGATCACCTTCGCCGGCAACACCGGCACCTACAGCGGCGCCAACCTGAAGACGGTCGTGGTCGGCAACGAGGTCCAGATCCAGATGGCGGATGCGCCTTCCTTCAGTTCGGTGACCACGACGGGTGCAGTCAACGTCGGCGGCACGCTGAACGTCGCGGGCGCCACCACGCTCAAGGGCGGGCTTGATGTGGCTGGCAACAAGATCACCAACGTCGGCGCCGGCACGGACGACACCGATGCGGTCAACGTGGCCCAACTGAGGGCAGGCCAGGCCACCGCGGTCAAGTACGAAAAGAACCAGGATGGCACCGTCAACTACAACAGCGTGAGCCTGGGCGGCGAGGCGGGCGGCGCTCCGACGGCCGTGCACAACGTCGCGGCGGGTGTGGCCGGTACCGATGCCGTCAACGTGAACCAGTTGAATGCCGGTATCGCCAGCGCCAACCAGTACACCGACGCACGTGTCAGCCAGGTGCAGGCGAACCTCGACCGCGCGACGAAGGATGCGAGCGCGGGCACCGCAGGCGCCATGGCGATGGCCAACCTGCCCCAGTCCATCCTGCCAGGCAAAAGCATGATGTCTGCAGGCGTGGGCGCATTCGACGGCCAGGCCGCGGTGGCGGTCGGCATCTCGAAGCTGTCGGACAACAGCCGCTGGATCGTCAAGCTCAGCGGCACGGTGAACACGCGTGGCAAGGCCGGCATCGCCGCCGGTGCCGGATTCCAGTGGTAAGGAGTGAAAAAATGAAGACTCGAAACATTCGACGCGCCGGTTACGTGCTGGCAACAGCAGCGGCATTGCTCTTGCAGGGATGCGCCACCTCTCACGTCAGTCGCGGGGTCGCAGCCGACGGCCGCTCGGCAGCGGAACTGAAGTTCCCTGATGCGCAGCAAGCCTGGCGCAAGGGTGGCACCTGGCCGAACACGACCAACCTGCGGCAAGTCCAGCCGGGCATGACCAAGGACCAGATCATCGACCTGGTGGGGACGCCGCATTTCAACGAGGGGCTGTTCAACGTCGTCGAGTGGGACTTCGTGTTCAACTTCCGTTCGACCGGGTCCCCCGTGACCTGCCAGTACAAGGTGTTGTTCGACAAGGACGACCTGGCGGGCTCGACCTACTGGCTGCCGGCGAACTGCGCGGACATGATGGATGCCGACGCCACGCCCGGCGCCGCACGCCGCTGATCCTGTCCCTGATCCTCTCCTTCTGGAAGCTTGCCGAACCCGGGTTCGGCAGGCCCGGAATCAAGCCCCCTGGCACTGCCCGGGGGCTTTTTTCTTGTCACGATTCCACCTGATGCGAGTCGGCCCCACGTGCCGCTTGGCGCATGTTGCGGCCCGTGCCACACTCCGCTTCCGCCGCGGGCCGAGGTGCGGCGGGCCATGCACAACATTCAGGGAGACACGCATGAAATTTCGACTCTGGGTCGCGGCGTCCGCCGTGGCGCTGTCCGCATGCGGCGGTGGTGGCGGCGGGAACGGGTTTGCCGGACTGCCGATCGCGGTGGCGACCTCCCCGACGGGTTCGACCCCGGCGACGCCTGCGCCGGAACCCGTGGCGGTGACACCTGGGCCGGGTCCGGTCGAGGTGACGCCTGAGCCCACCGCACCCACCGCACCCACTACGCCCACCCCCGAAGCACTCACCCCGGTCTACGAGGCACTCCGGGTCGCGAGCACCAACGCTGAATACCTGGACCAGCTCAACGCACAGGGCGCGCGAGGTTTCCGCAACAGCGAATTCCTCAACGCCGGCTACGTCAAGGACAGCAATACAACCTACGTCTACGAGTCGCTGCCGACGGCCACGGATGCCGCTGCGTGGCAAGCCCAGCTCAACGCACAGGGCGCGCGAGGATTCATGCGCGTCACCGACAAGGGCGACGACACCTTCTATCGCAAGGACACCCGCTCCACGTCGACTTTCACGTACACGATCTTGCAGAAGACGAGTCCTCCCCTTCCGACTCCGCCAACCCGGGCCGCGCTCGAGGCGTGGACGCGAGACGATGCCGCGGCTTTCGTAGAGCAAGCCAATGCGCAAGGCGCGAACGGGTTCTATGCCGACAGTCCCAACTTCACAGGCAAAGTCACGAGGGTCAACATCTACCGCAAGGACTCCGCGAGTCCGGCCATTTACAGCTACAAGATCGGTGCCACACCCTACGTAACGCGTGGCGGCAACGTGCAACAGTACAGATTTGAAGGCGCCAGCGGATTTCTGCTGCATACCGTTTTCGGCTCTCCCGTGGTGGTGGTCGGCGTGACCGTGTACGTCAAGGACATTTCGCAATCGGCCACCTTCGAGTTCACGCAGTCGGCGAATTCATTCGACGATGGCATCTCGGCCGCGGCGGCAAACGTCGAGGCCCGCACGGGCTATGTGCTTTTCGCTCGCACCCTCTCGACGAGTGGCACCGGCCTCTCTGAATACAAGAAGGCCACCGGCTGCACGGGATTCCTCTGCGGGGCGCAATGATCCCCGGGCCATGAACATCCCGACGCAGCGCAACCGCAAGAGGGCGCACGGCGATGCACCATGACAGCGCGGTGAATGCGATCAGAAGGGGCCGCGGCCCCTGCCGCAGCCCCACTTCGATCGCGGCATTGACCGACGCGCAAAATTGTGGCGGGCTGTTAACCTGCCCGGTTGATGACCGCCCCGCCCCAACTCTCCCCCGACGCAGCCCTCTTCCTCGACTTCGACGGCACGCTCGTCGCGCTTGCCGAAACGCCCGAGGCGATCGAGGTTCCGCCCGAGCTGGTCGCGCTGCTGGGCGACCTGCACACCCTGTTCGGCGGCGCGGTGGCCGTCGTCTCGGGCCGGCAGATCGACGCGCTCGACCGTTTCCTGGCGCCGCTGCGCCTGCCGGCCGCCGGTGAGCACGGCGTCCAGCGACGCGATGCGACCGGCCACATGCAGGAGCAGAAGTCGCCGGACCTGGATGCGGTGCTCGACGTGGCCAACAAGCTCGCCGGCGCGCACCCCGGGCTGCTGGTCGAACGCAAGCACGCCGCCGTCGCGCTGCACTATCGCCTGGCGCCCGACCTTGAAGCCGTCTGCCGCGACGCGCTGTGGGCCATCATTGCCCACCAGCCGCAGTTGGAAATGCTCCATGGCAAGTTCGTGTTCGAGGTGAAGCCGGCCGGCATCAACAAGGGCGTGGCCATCGACGCCTTCATGCGGGAAGCGCCCTTTGCCGGCCGCGTGCCGGTGTTCGCCGGCGACGACACCACCGACGAGACCGGCTTCGCCGTCGTGCAGCCACGCGGCGGCATCGCGATCAAGGTCGGCAGCGGGCCGAGCCTTGCCACGCACCGGCTCGAATCGCCGCGGGCTGTGTTCGAGTGGCTGCTTCAGGCACGCGACCTGTTGAGTCCCCAGGGGGATCAAACCGAATTGGCAATGCCGCATCGACCTGACACCGCGGCGCCGCAAGCACCGGGCGCCGCGGACGAAGGTCGCAACGCATGAGTCGGCTCGTCGTGATCTCCAACCGCGTGGCCGACCCGCGCAAGCCGGCGGCGGGCGGGCTGGCGGTCGCGCTGGGCGAGTCGCTCAATCAAAGTGGCGGCCTCTGGTTCGGCTGGAGCGGCGCGGTCATCGAAGGCGGCCCCTCGGGCGAGGGCGAACTGCATCGCCAGCAGGCCGGCAAGGTCACGCTGGCCACCATCGACCTGAGCCGCGACGACCACGACAGCTACTACCTCGGCTACAGCAATGACGTGCTCTGGCCGGTGTTCCACAACCGGCTCGACCTGGCGCACTTCAACGCCGGCTTCATCGGCGGCTACCGGCGCGTGAACCAGTTGTTCGCGCGCAAGCTGCTGCCGCTGCTCAAGCCCGACGATGTCATCTGGGTGCACGACTACCACCTGATCCCGCTGGCGGCCGAGCTGCGCGCGATGGGTTGCCGCCAGCGCATCGGCTTCTTCCTGCACATTCCGCTGCCGCCGCAGATCATCATGGCGGCCATCCCGCAGCACGAGTGGCTGATGCGCTCGCTGTTCGCCTACGACCTCATCGGGCTGCAATCGCGCCAGGACCGGGAGCACTTCGAGCGCTATGTGCTCAACGAGGCACACGGCACGGCGCTCCCCGGTGACATGTACCGCGCCTACGGGCAATCGGTGCGCTGCAGCGCGTTTCCCATTGGCATCGATGTGGACGAGTTCCTGCAACTCACGCATGCCAAGGATGCGCAGGAGATGTACCAGACGATGAAGCGCGAGTACTCGCAGCGGCGGCTGATGCTCGGCATCGACCGGCTCGACTATTCCAAGGGCATCCCGCATCGGGTCCACGCTTTTCGCGAACTGCTGGCCCACTACCCGGAGAACCGGCGCAGCGCCACGCTGATCCAGATTGCCTCGCCCACGCGAGAGAACGTCGATGCCTACGCCGACATACGGCGCGAACTGGAATCGATGTGCGGTGCCATCAACGGCGACTTCGGCGAACTCGACTGGATGCCGGTGCGCTACATCCACCGCATGGTGGCTCGCAAGCGCGTGCCGGGGCTGTGCCGCGCGGCGGCGGTCGGTCTGGTGACGCCGCTGCGCGACGGCATGAACCTGGTCGCCAAGGAATACGTGGCCGCGCAGGACCCGGCCGATCCGGGCGTGCTGGTGCTGTCGCGCTTCGCGGGCGCGGCCGAACAGATGAAGGAAGCGCTGCTGGTCAATCCCTACGACACGCACGGAACGGCCGAGGTCATGCAACAGGCGCTGCAGATGCCGCTGGAGGAACGGCGGCACCGGCACCAGAAGCTGTTGCAGCGCATTCGGGAGCACGACGTGCATTGGTGGCGCAGCGCCTTTCTCGCGGCGCTGGCGGAGACGATACAGGTCACGGATTGAGCGCGCCTCAACCGGGGTCGAGATGGGGCGTCAGCACGTTGGCGAGCCAGTCCATCAGCGCTTGCACGCGCTTCGAGAGATTGCGCCGGTTCGGATAGACCAGCGACACGGGCATCGGCTGCGCCGTGAACCCCGGCATCACCTCCACGAGCAGCCCCGCCGCCAACGCCGCCACGGCGCCGGTGCATGGCGCCTGGATGATGCCCAGGCCGGCGAGGCATGCGGCCTGGTACGCATCGGTGTGGTTGACGGTGATCACGCCGGGCATCTCCAGCAGGCGGTAGCGCTCGCCATCGTGGTATTCCCAGCCGGCCGCGGCGCCGCCCAGCGTCGGCGCCCAGCGCACCAGGCGATGGCGCGCCAGGTCTTCCAGCGTGTGCGGCGTGCCGAACTGCGCGAGGTAAGCCGGGCTCGCGTAATTGCCCTGTACAAGCTGGCCGAGCCGCCGCGCGACCAGCCCCGAATCCTGCAACTGGCCGATGCGCAGCACGCAGTCGAAGCCTTCGTGCACCAGGTCCACGCGCCGGTCGGTCGTGCTCAGTTCGATCTCCAGCTGCGGGTGCGCGGCCAGGAATTCCGGCAGGCGCGGGATCACCACGCCGCGCGCCAGCCCGGTCGGCAGGTCGACGCGCACGCGGCCGCGCAGGCTGCTGGGCGCCTGCTGGAACAGCGTGCGCAGTTCTTCCGCATCGGCCAGCAGCGCCTGGGCCCGCTCGAGGAACTGCTCGCCGTCGGGCGTCATGCGCACGGTGCGGGTGGTCCGGTGCAGGAGGCGCGTACCGAGCTGCGCCTCAAGCTGCTGCACGCTGGCGGACACGCGTGATTTCGGCAGGCCGAGTTGTTCGGCGGCACGGGTGAAGCTGCCAAGTTCGGCCACCTTCACGAAGGTTTGCAGCAGGGCGATGTCCATCGATTGTTCATTTAAAAAGAACTATTAAGTCAGGATACGCTGGTTTATCGATCGATTGTTCAATATTAGAGTTCAGTCCATCCACACTGCAACCCAAAGGACATCGACATGACCACCCCCATCGCACTCATCACCGGCGCCAGCCGCGGCCTCGGCAAGAACACCGCCCTGCACCTTGCCGAGCAAGGCAGCGACCTGATCTTCACCTACCGCAGCGGCGCCGAGGAAGCGCGCGACCTCGTAAAGCAGATCGAGGCGCTGGGCCGCCGCGCCGTCGCATTGCCACTCGACACGGCGAACAGCGCCAGCTTCGCGGCCTTCGCCGCATCGGTCGCCGACGCGCTGCGCACGACCTGGCAGCGCGAGCGCTTCGACCACCTGGTCAACAACGCCGGCACCGGCCTGGACGCGAGCTTCGCGGACACGACCGAGGCGCAGTTTGACGCGATGATGAACATCCACCTGAAGGGCCCGTTCTTCCTCACGCAGGCCTTGCTGCCGCTGCTCGCCGACGGTGGCCGCATCGTCAACATCTCCACCGGCCTCGCGCGCTTCACGCTGCCGGGCAAGGCGGCCTATGCGTCGATGAAGGGCGGCATCGAGGTGCTGACGCGCTACCTCGCGAAGGAACTGGGCCCGCGCGGCATCGCGGTCAACGTGGTCGCGCCGGGTGCCATCGAGACCGACTTCGGCGGCGGCGTGGTGCGCGACAACGCGCAGGTGAACAAGATGGTCGCCTCGCAGACCGCAATGGGCCGCGTGGGTCTGCCGGACGATATCGGCGGCGCGATATCGATGCTGCTGCAGCCGGGCAACCGGTGGATCACGGGTCAGCGCATCCAGGCGAGCGGCGGCATGTTCCTTTGAGAAGGTCCTGAGCTTTCCACTGCGGACACCGATCCCTTTAGGAAGTCCTCGACCGTCTCAATCCCCGTTCAATCCAGGAGGGCGAGCGCCGCGTAGTCACCCACCTTGTCGGCCAAGCCGGCAGGCACGAGCGTGACGCCTTCGGTCAACGACGGCAGCTTGCCCGTGACTTCAGCCTGCAGGCGCGGCAACAGGAATGCCCTGTTGTTCCAGAACACACTGCCGCCCAGGCTGATGCGTTGCAGGTCGAGCGTGGCGATCAGGTTGTAGAGCATGCGGCCCATCACGCGACACAACGCGTCGACCCGAGCCCGCGCCGCGGCGTCGCCCGCCACAGCGGCCGGGAAGAGCACCTCCGCGGGCTGGCCATAGCGCCGTGCAATCGAATTGCCCGCGACCAGCCCTTCGACATCGCCCACATTGCCGCAACCGCACAAGGCGTTGCTGTCGTCGTCGGCCACGAAGGTATGGCCTGCGTGGCCGGCATTGCCGTTCTTTCCGCGCAACACATGGCCGTCGACGCAAATCCCCACGCCGATGCCGGTACTCCATGTGACATAGGCGCAGTGGTCCGCGCCCTTGAGCGCGCCCCAGCGCCGTTCCGCCTCCAGCGCGCCGACCGCATCGTTCTCCACCCGCACCACGTCGAAGCGGCCGCGCAGCGGCCCCTCGATGGGCGCCGTCATCCAGTCGTTGGGCAGGCCGCGCGCCGGCCCGGCGATGCCGCCGCAGATGTTGGGCGTGGCCAGCGAAATGCCACCCCCGTCGATCACGAACGGGCCGGCCGCCGACACGCCGGCACGCCGCACCGCGTCGGGCGTGATGCCTTGCTCCGCACACACCTCGTCGACCATGCGCAGGATCTGGCGCGACACGGCCAGGTTGTCGCCGGTCTTGGCCGTGGGTTCGCTGCGGCGGCCGAGCAAGGGGCGCGCACTGCCGTCCAGCATTTCGCCGTCGGCGGCCAGGCTGACGGCAATCTTGGTGCCGCCGATGTCTACGCAGGCTCTCATGAAGTCTCTGTCCTTGTGGTCATATCCAGCGCGCGATCAGCGCGGCAATCAAGCTGAGCACCAGGGTGCTCCCGATGGGCAACTGCCAGTGTCGCCCCAAAGCCTTGAACTCGAAGTCGCCGGGCAACCGCCCGAACCCATGCCGGCGCAGCCACTCGGTCAGCCCGCTCATCAGCAGCAAGGCGAGCACGACGACGATGAGCCAGCGGATCATGCGATTCCTGGTGGCGGGCCGCTCATGCGTTCAGCAACGCCAGCGCGGCGCGGTGCAAAGCGGGCGTCGCCGCGGCGATCACGCGGCCATCGGATTGCAAGCCGAGCGGCTGGCCGCTCCAGTCCGTGATGACGCCGCCCGCGGCTTCGATCAAGCCGGCCGGGCCGAGGTAGTCGTAGGGCTGCAGGCCGGCCTCCACCACCAGGTCGATGGTGCCGCCGGCCAACTGCGCGTAGCCGTAGCAGTCGCCACCGAAGCGCCGCATCGCGCAGGCACGGCTCAGCCGGTCGAAAGCCTGCCAATCGGCCGGGCCGAAGATGTCCGGCGAGGTGCTGACGATGCGGGCCTTGCCCACCTCGCTCACGGTGCTCACGCGCACGGACTGGCCGTTGCGCGTGGCGCCCTTGCCGGCCTGGCCGATCCAGCGCTCGCCGAGCACCGGCATGTCGATCATGCCGAGCGTGATGCGTCCGCCTTCGAGTCGATGTGGCTTTGCCGTCTCGACGCGATCCCCCATTGGGGGCGGGACCGGCGAAGCCCGGCCCTGCGGGCTCTCCAGCAGGCCGATCAACGTGCCCCACAGCGGCGAGCCGGTGATGAAGCTGCGCGTGCCGTCGATCGGGTCGAGCACCCAGACGCTGTCGGCATCGAGCCGCTCCAGGCCGTGCTCCTCGCCATAGATGCCATCGGCTGGACGATGCGTGGCCAGGATGTCGCGCATGGCGGTCTCGGCTGCGCGGTCGGCCAGCGTCACCGGGCTTTCATCGGCCTTGGTGATGACGTCGAGCGGGGTGCGAAACCACTTCATCGACTCGGCCGCCGCCGCATCGGCGAGCGCCTGCGCCACACGCAAGGATTCGTCGGGGGATCTGGAGCTCATGACTTCTCGAAAACAGGACAGGCGTCGATTAGAACCGAGCCGCCCTGAATTGACAGGGTCCGCGCGCGCCGCCTAGCATTCGACGCATCCGCCCAGCGCCCGCCACGAGGGCCCGCGGGAAGTGTGCTGCACCAGGAGTCGGCATGAGACTGATCCTTCGCACCCGCCTGCGCAGCATGACGTTTGCGCTGGTGCTGCTGGTCGCCATGGCGGGTCTCGCGGGCATTGCCGGCGCCACCCCACCACCGAAGGAAGACCAGATCATCCTGGCCCTGATCCAGCGCGTGGAGACGCGCACCGACCTGGTGTTCGTGCGCAACGGCAGCGACCACAACGCGGCCGAGGCGGCCAAGCACCTGCGCAGCAAGTACAAGTACTTCAAGGTCGAACTCATCGACGCGGAAGACTTCATCGAGCGCTGCGGCTCGCGCTCCGAGTTGACGCGCAAGCCCTACAAGGTCAGGACGGCGGATGGGTCAGTGCGCGATGCGGGCGATTTCCTGCGCGAGGAACTGCGCGCGCTAAGGCAACACTGAGCACCCGCCGCTCCCTACGACTTTGCAATCCATCGCAGAACAAGGCGGAGCGCCGCAGACAGTGCTGTAGCACGGCAAGGCGATCCAGCGCAGTCATGCGGTTGATTGCGAAGTCGTGTCAGAGCGTGTGCGACCGATCGCCCTCCGCAAAGCCGATCGCCTCCCAAGGCTCACCGGCCGCAAAGCCGATCACCTTGAACAACTCCCCCATCTCATGCTCATGGATGAGCCGCGCAGCCAGGGTGCGCTGCGCCAGCGGGGCCTGCTCCATCTTCGACGCCAGCCCGCAGTTGATGAGGAAGCGCGCCTGGTTGCAGTAGCCGAGCACATGCAGCCCGGCGTCCTGGCCGGCCAGCGCGATGCCGGTGAAATTGACATGCGCGGTGATGTCCTTGGCGCCCAGGTCGGCCAGCGGATCGGGGTCGGCCTGGTGCGCCTTGTGGCACATCACCGTGCCCATGTGGCGCTGCGGATGGTAGTACTCCGCCTCGGGGAATCCGTAGTCGAGGAAGAAGGCCGCGCCCTGCGTCAGGCGGTCGGCCAGCGTGGCGATGAAGGCCTCGGCCTGCGGATGGATCTCGGTCAGGTAGTCCTGCGGGCCTTCGGGCTCGACGGGCGGGCGCAGCTCGGTCGGGCGGTCTTCCCAGGCCCAGCCGTCGCCGTGCGCGACCACGCCGCGCTCGAACCACCGGCCCTGCACGCGCACCAGCAGCTGCACCGGCATCGCGTCGAGCACCTCGTTGCCGACGACGACGCCCTGCATCTTGTCGGGCAAGGCGCTGAGCCATTCGACACGGTCGCCGAAGCGGTCGAGCGTGAGGCGCTGGCGCGCACGCAGGCTGCCGGACAGGTCGACGATGCGGTAGCGCTTCACGCGCCGCCCCATCGCATCGAGCGCATCGAGCAATTGCGCCGCCAGCGCGCCGGAGCCGGCACCGAACTCCCACACCACGTCGGTGCCGGTCTTCTCCAGCGCCTCGGCCACCTGCACGGCCAGCGCCTGGCCGAACAGCGGGGTCATCTCGGGCGCGGTGACGAAGTCGCTGCCGGAGTCGGGCATCTGGCCGAACTTGCGGCTGTCGTTGGCGTAGTAGCCGAGGCCGGGCGCATACAGGGCCATCGCCATGAACCGGTCGAAGGGCAGCCAGCCGCCCGAGCGGGCAAGCGTGGCGTCGATAATCCGGGTCAACGGATGGGCGCGTTCTGCGCCGGGCTCCAATTTCATGGAACGGGAATCTATCAGCATGGCAACAACGGCTCCGGGCGTGCTCGTGACAGGCGGTGGACAGCGGCTCGGCGCCGCCGTCTGCACGGCCTTCGCGCAGGCGGGCTGGCGCGTGTGGTGCCACTACCGCGCGTCGCGCAATGCCGCCGAGGCGCTCTGCGCGCGACTGCGCGAAGAGGGCCACGCGGCCGAGGCCATCGAGGCCGACATCACGAGCGAACCAGCGCGCGAGGCACTGATCGCGCACATCGCGGCAAGCGGGCCGCTCCATTGCATCGTCAACAACGCCTCTGCCTTCGACCCCGATACAGCGCTCGATTTCGACCCCGATGCCGCGATGAAGCAGTGGGGCGTGAACCTGGTCGCGCCGCTGTCCTTCGCGCGCCTGCTGGCCCGGCAACCCGCCGACGGTGCCGACCGCTGCGCCATCCACATCCTGGACCAGAAGGTGTTCAACCTGAACCCCGACTATTTCTCCTACACCGTGTCCAAGCTCGCGCTGGAACGCGCCGTGGCCCTGCAGGCACAGGCGCTCGCGCCCGCCGTGCGCGTGTGCGGTGTGGCGCCGGGCATCCTGTTCACCAGCGGCCCGCAGAACACCACCAACTTCGAGAAGGCCGCGCGCGCCAACCTGCTGCGCCGCCCGATCGACCCCGCCGACGTCGCCCGGACCTGCGTCTTCCTCGCCGGCACGCCCAGCGTGACCGGCACCACCCTCTGCGTCGACAACGGCCAGCACCTCGTACCGACCGAGCGCGACATCATGTTCGTGGTCGACGACCTCCTGAAAGCCACCCCGTGACCTTTGCCGCCCTCGATCCCCTGTTGCTCTCGTGCCGGCGTGTGTTCCTGCGCGACTACGAGGTGTGGATCAACATCGGCGTGCATGACTTCGAGAAGACCGCCGAGCAGCGCGTCATCATCAACGTCGACCTCTATGTGCCGCTGGAACTTTCCACGCCGAAGGCGGACGAACTGGACGAAGTGGTCGACTACGACTTCATCCGCCGGACCATCGCCACGCGCGTGAGCAAGGGCCACGTGCAGTTGCAGGAGACGTTGTGCGACGACCTCCTTGCGGCCATGCTGGCCCATCCCAAGGTGCACGCCGCCCGCGTGTCCACCGCCAAACCCGATGTGTACCCGGACTGCGATGCGGTCGGGGTCGAAGTATTCCGGAGCAAATGACATGAGCGCCATCTGGATCGACGAGGTCGCACCCGCCACCTCCCTCAAGATCGAACGAGAAACCCACAAGCTGGAGAAGCGCCTGTGCCGCCAGGTCGGCCAGGCCATCGTCGACTACAACATGATCGAGGAAGGCGACAAGGTCATGGTCTGCGTCTCGGGCGGCAAGGACAGCTACGCGATGCTCGACATCCTGCTGAAGCTGAAGGCCCGCGCCCCGATCCACTTCGACCTGGTCGCGGTCAACCTCGACCAGAAGCAGCCCGGCTTTCCCGAAGAGGTGCTGCCCAAGTACCTCAGCGAACTCGGCGTGGCCTTCCACATCGAGAACCAGGACACCTACAGCATCGTCAAGCGCGTCATCCCAGAGGGCAAGACCACCTGCGGCCTGTGCAGCCGGCTGCGGCGCGGCATTCTCTACCGCGTGGCGGACGAACTGGGCGCCACCAAGGTCGCGCTCGGCCACCACCGCGACGACATGCTGCAGACCTTCTTCCTCAACATGTTCTTCGCCGGCAAGTTGAAGAGCATGCCGCCCAAGCTGGTGAGCGACGACGGCAAGCACATCGTGGTCCGCCCGCTCGCCTATGTGGCGGAAAAGGACCTCGTCCGCTGGGCCCAGCACCGCGAATTCCCGATCATTCCCTGCACCCTGTGCGGCAGCCAGGAGAACCTGCAGCGCAAGCAGGTCGGCGAGATGTTGCGCGAATGGGACAGGAAGTACCCCGGCCGCGTGGAGAACATGTTCACCTCGCTGCAGAACGTGGTCCCCTCGCACCTGCTCGACGGAACACTGCACGACTTCAAGGGTCTCAAGGCGACGGGCGTGGCCGACGAGGATGGCGACAAGGCCTTCGACCCGCCCGAGCTTCCGACCCCGGCGTTCCCGGGCACGGGGGTCCTGCGAATGGTCTAGGAGACGCTCATGCAACGCCTGCTGGCAGTCCTCATCCTGATCGCAAGCCTGTCTGGCTGCGCCTCCACCTGGGTGGTCGACAGCAACGTCAGGAGTTACTCCAAGCTGGACGCCGTGCCGGCCGGCGCCACTTACCGCTTCGAGCGCCTGCCGTCGCAGCAGGCGGCCGAGCCGCAGCAATCGCAGCTGGAAAGCATGGCCGGCGCGGCGCTCGCGCGCGTCGGGCTGCAGAAAGACGACGCCCGCCCGGTCTATACCGCCCAGGTCACGGCGCGTGTCGCTGCGACGCTCTCGCCTTGGGCCGATCCGTGGCTCTATGGACCCGGTTGGGGACCGGGCTGGGGGCCGGGCTACGGTTATGGCTACTACGGCCCGCGCTACGGGCGTGGCTGGTACGGCGGTGGCTGGTACGGAGGCGGGTGGTACGGGTCCGCGTTCTTCCCACCGGCAGCCAATCCTTGGTACGAACGTGAAGTGGGCGTCGTGCTGCGCGACCTGAAATCGGGCCAAGTGGTCTACGAGACGCGGGCCCGCAACGACGGCCCCTACGCCTCCAGCGGCGTGATCCTCGCCGTCATGTTCGATGCGGCCCTGCAAGGATTCCCGAATGCGCCACCGGGCGAGCGGCTTGTCAATATTCCTCTGCAGCCACGGCCTTGAACGGGAAGCGCCCTGTGGTTTGCGTTGCCTTTCCCCCAGCCCTCCCTTGGTCGGAGTGAACAAGCCCTAAGCTCGACCCGATGGATGTCACCCGAGTCATCGCTGTTCGCCACGGAGAAACCACCTGGAATGTCGACGCACGACTGCAGGGCCAGCTCGACATCCCCCTGAACGCCACCGGCGCCTGGCAGGCCAAGCGCCTCGGCGAGGCCCTGGCGAGCGAGCCGATCGCTGCCGTGTATGCCAGCGATCTGAGCCGCGCCTGGCAGACTGCGCGGGCCGTGGCCGCGCCGCATGGCATTGACATCGTCAGCGATGTCGGCCTGCGGGAGCGCGGCTTTGGCCATTTCGAGGGCAAGACCTTCGCCTTGATCGAGGCCGAGATGCCCGAGCAGGCACGGCTCTGGCGCACCCGAGACACAGCGTTCGCGCCGGAGGGCGGCGAGTCCCTGGTCGTCTTCCGCGACCGCGTCATCGCCACCGCCACCGCCATCGCGGCACGCCATCCCGGCAACCTGGTCGTGCTGGTGGCCCATGGCGGCGTCATGGACGTGCTCTACCGCGCCGCCACCCGCCAGGAATTGCAGGCACCACGCACTTGGCAACTGGGCAACGCCGCCGTCAACCGCCTGCTCTGGACTCCGGAGGGCTTCACGCTCGTGGGGTGGAGCGATACCACGCACCTGGCGGGCGACGCACTGGACGAAAACACCCCCTGAAGTCCGCGATTTCCTGGCTTTGCGTAACTTTTACCGGGTCTGCGAACCCGCGTATGTGGCTTTTCGTATTCAAGCGACACAATCGAGCGCAAAATCGTTTGCATATGCCAAGACTTTTATATGTCAACACCTCAATCGCAACCGATTGCATATTTTTTGTAGCGATTCTGGCAGCGCAATAGGCCTTTCGGTCAGCCCATTTGGTCAATGTTCCTCACGCCTGCAAGAGGCAAGATCGGAGTCAGGTCCACAATGCACGCTTTCGAACTACTTTGCACAATTAGAAACATCATGTTTCCTCTATTTCAGCAAGTGGCGCGAGGTCTGCCTGCTCAGCAGTCAACCCATCGATAGCGATTCGAACCATGACCATGCAACAGGAATTCGTGACAAGCGCACAGTTCGGCGGAGCCCTGCTCGGAATGTTCGCGCCGGTGGGTGGAACAGCCGCAGCCCACGCAGGCCGGTTCGAACTGGATCACTCGCTGGACGCCGCCCTCACTGAGCGGCTTCGGGTCGCAGCCGACAATTCCGGCTGGCTGCCCGACGCACCCCAAGCCGCTGCATGGTTGTTGTTGCACAAGCTTTGGCTCGACGCGGCGCCCGCGGGACTTCACGGCACTTGCCGCGAATGGATCGCCAGGGTGGATGCCGCGCGGCAGGACGGCAGCCTGAGCGATGCGGCCTTTGCCTGGGCCGGCACCGCCGCCTCAGATGCCGCCGCCGAGGGCCAACTGCGGGTGGAGGGACACCAGCACGCACTGCGCCTGGTCGCGCCCGCGGGCCAGATCGACCCCGCCTCCGCTGCGCACTTGCTGGCCACACTGGCAGCAACGACGAGCGCCTTGCTGGCCGACCTGGATGCACCGCTGGGCCAGGTGCCCGCCGTGATGCCTGCCGACCGCCATCGCATGCTGCGCGAGTGGAACGCCCCAGTCTCTGACAGCGACCCCGCCCTGACGGTGCATGGCCTGTTCGCCAAGCAAGCGACCAGGGCCGCCGACCGCAGGGCCGTGATCGGCGCCAGCAAGTCGATGAGCTATGCCGAACTGGACCGCCGCGCCGACTGGATTGCCCGCCAGTTGCAATCGCAAGCCGTTCGCCCTGGCGATGCCGTCGGCGTGATGCTCGGGCGCTCGCCCGACGCTATCGCCGCATTGCTGGGCATCCTCAAGGCTGGCGCCGCGTATGTGCCGTTGCAACCCGATTTCCCGGCCGAGCGCCTCGCTTTCATGCTGGGCGATGCCGGCGTGAAGGTGCTGGTCAGCGAGCACACGCAAGCTGCAGCCGTACCGGCCGGGCTCGTGACGCTGTGGCTGGACGATGCGCAATCCGATGCGGCCACGCTCGCGCCGCTGCAGCCCGTCGCGGTCGATGGCGATGCCCGCGCCTATGTCATGTACACCTCGGGCTCGACCGGCGTGCCCAAGGGCATCGAGATCTGCCACCGCTCGATCCTGCGCCTGGTCGTCGACGCGAAGTATGTAGACCTGCGCGCCGACGAGCCGATGCTGCATGCCGCTCCGCTCGGCTTCGACGCCTCGACGCTGGAGATCTGGGGCCCCTTGCTCAATGGCGGCTGCTGCGTCGTGCACGACGAGGACATGCCTACTGGCGCCGGCCTCGCCCGCACCATCGGCAGCCACGGCGTCAAGACCGCCTGGCTCACGGCCGCGCTGTTCAATGCCGTGGTCGACGACAACCCCGCCCATCTTTCCGGCTTGCGCCAGTTGCTGGCCGGCGGCGAGGCCCTCTCGGTGGCTCATGTGCGCCGCGCCATGGCCGCCCTGCCCGACCTGACGCTGATCAATGGCTACGGCCCGACCGAGTGCACGACCTTTGCCGCGACGCACCGCATTCCGCGCGACCTGCCGGCCGATGCACGCTCCGTGCCGATCGGCAAGCCGATCACCGACACCACGCTGCACGTGCTGTCGCCCACGATGGGCCTGCTGCCGGCCGGCTTCGTCGGCGAACTCTGCATCGGCGGACGCGGCCTGGCGCGCGGCTACCTGCAACGCCCCGACCTGACGGCCGAGCGCTTCGTGCCCGACCCGTTCGGCGCACCCGGCGACCGGCTCTACCGCACCGGCGACCAGGCCCGCTGGCTGCCCGACGGCACCATCGAATTCCTCGGCCGCGCCGACGGCCAGGTCAAGATCCGCGGCCATCGCATCGAGACCGGCGAGATCGAGACTGCGCTCAACACCCATCCCGGCGTGCGCGCCAGTGCCGTGGTTCCGCGTCCGGACGCCAATGGCGAAACCCGGCTCGTGGCCTACCTGGTGGCACGCGATGCACCGGTGCCATGGAGCGAATTGCGCGCCCACATCGCCGCCCACCTGCCCGAAGTCATGGTGCCGGCCGCGCAGGTCTGGCTGGACCGCCTGCCCGTCACGACCAATGGCAAGTTGGACCGCCGCGCCCTGCCGGAGCCGACCCGCCAACGCCCCGAACTCGCGCAGCCCTTCGAGGCGCCGCGCAGCGATGCAGAGCGCCAGGTTTGCGCCGCGTTTGGCAGTGCGCTGGGCCTGGAACCGATCGGCCGCCGCGACAACTTCTTCGACCTCGGCGGCAACTCGCTGCTGGTACTCAAGGTGCTGGCGCAACTGCAGCGCAACAGCGCGCGGTCGCTGTCGGCCAACCTGTTCTTCACGAACCCGACGCCCATGGCCATCGCTGCGGAAATGGGTGATGCACCCGTGGTCACGCAACAAGCCGCAGCGCCCGCAACGCAGCGCGGAGCAGAAGAACCTATCGCCGTCATCGGCATGGCCTGCCGCGTCCCCGGCGCCGCCGATGTCGAGCAGTTCTGGAGCAACCTCGTCGAAGGCCGCGAAAGCATCAGCTTCTTCGACGACGCCACGCTCGATGCCGGCGTCAGCGCCGCGCTTCGCGCCGACCCGTCCTATGTGCGGGCACGCGGCGTGATCGACGACATCGAGATGTTCGACGCCGCCTTCTTCGGCATCAACCCGAAGGAAGCCGAGCTCACGGACCCGCAGCACCGCGTGTTCCTCGAACTCTGCTGGGAAGCCCTCGAACGCGCCGGCCATGCGCCGGACCAATGCACCGATCCGGTCGGCGTCTATGCCGGCATGTACAACGCGACCTACTTCCAGCGCCACGTCAGCACGCGGCCGGACCTCATCGAAGCGGTGGGCGACTTCCAGGTGATGCTGGCCAACGAAAAGGACTACATCACCACCCGCGTGGCGAACAAGCTCAACCTCACCGGCCCGGCGGTCGCAGTGCACACCGCCTGCTCGACCTCGCTGGTGGCTGTCGCCCAGGCCTTCCATGCGCTGCGCAACGGTCAATGCCGGATGGCGCTGGCGGGCGGCGCATCGGTCACCTGCCCGCCCCGCAGCGGCTACTTGTACAACGAGGGCTCGATGCTGTCGCCCGACGGCCATACACGCAGCTTCAGCGCGCAGGCCCGGGGCACCGTGTTCAGCGATGGCGCGGCGGTGGTGCTGCTCAAGCGCCTGTCGGACGCGATCGCCGATGGCGACACTGTCCATGCGGTGCTGCGCGGCGTGGCCGTCAACAACGACGGCGGCGCCAAGGCCAGCTTCACCGCCCCCAGCGTCAAGGGCCAGGCAGCGGTCGTCTCAGCGGCGCTGGCTTCAGCCGGCGTCGATGCACGCAGCATTTCCTACGTCGAGGCGCACGGCACGGCCACGCCGATGGGCGACCCGGTCGAGGTCGAAGGCCTGCGCCAGGCCTACGCCCGCCACACCAGCGACCTGGGCTTCAGCGCGATCGGCTCGCTCAAGAGCAACGTCGGCCACATGGTGACGGCGGCCGGCGCCGGCGGCCTGATCAAGACGGTGCTGGCGCTCGAGAACGAGACCTTGCCGGCCTCGCTGCACTACGACGCGCCGAACCCAGCGATCGACTTCAGCGCCACGCCCTTCAAGGTGCAGCATGAACGCGCCGCCTGGCCGCGCACTCAGCAACCGCGCCGTGCCGGCGTCAGCGCCTTCGGCGTGGGCGGCACCAATGCGCATGTGATCGTCGAGGAGGCTCCGCTGCAGGCGCCTTCCGATGCATCGTCGCTGCCGCAGTTGCTGCAGGTCTCCGCCCGCACGCCTGCCGCGTTGGCTGCCGCGATCCAGCGCCTGGCCGATCACCTCGACGCGCACCCCGATATGTCGCTGCCCGACGTGTCCCACACGCTGCGCGTCGGCCGCAAGGCTTTCGCGCAACGCGCCGTTGTGGTTGCCAGCGACGTCGCCCAAGCCGTGACCGCGCTGCGCAAAGCCGATTCCCCGATGCGCGCCAGCGCCACCGTCGCGGCCTCCGTGCCGCAACCCGTGTTGATGTTCCCCGGCCAGGGCGCACAGTACGCGCGCATGGGCCAGGGCCTGTACGAAGGCGATGCCGTGTTCCGCGCCGCCTTCGATGAATGCCTGCGCGCCTTCGACGGCGCGCTCGGTTTCGATATGCGCGAGCGCATGTTGTCAGCGGACCCGGCTGCGTTGTCACCGACGTCAGTGACCCAGCCAGCCACGTTCACGCTGGAATATGCACTTGCGCGCCAATTGCTCGCGCTCGGCCTGAAGCCGGCTGCGCTCATCGGCCACAGCGTCGGTGAGTTCGCAGCCGCCGTGTTGGCCGGCGTGATGTCACTGGAAGACGCGGCCCGGCTCGTCGCACGCCGCGGCGCGCTGATGCAGGCCCTGCCAGCCGGCGCGATGCTCAGCGTTCGCCTGCCTGCCGCCGACCTGGAAGCCCGCCTGCCGACCGCCATTTCGCTCGCCGCCGAGAACGGCCCGACCGCCTGCGTCGCCGCCGGCCCCTTCGAAGCCATCGAGACGCTGCGCGCCACGCTGGAAGCCGAAGGCGTCGCGGTGCGCCTGCTGCAGACCTCGCATGCCTTCCACTCGTCCATGATGGACGCAGCCGTGGCGCCCTTCGAGGCGCTGGTGCGCGAGGTGAAGCTCTCGGCCCCCACGCTGCCGATCTACTCGACGCTGACCGGCCACCTGCTGACCGACGCCGAAGCCACCGACCCGCGCTACTGGGCCCGCCACCTGCGCGAGGCCGTCCGCTTCTCGCCGGCCGTGCGCAGCGTGATGGCCGAGGTGCCACATGCCAGCTTCATCGAAGTCGGCCCGCGCAACACGCTCGCCACGCTGGTCCGCCAGCATGCGACCAAGTCCTTCCCCGCGCCCGCCATCGCGCTGCTGGGCGACCAGCCTGCGGACGAATGCGGCGCATGGCGGCTCGGCGCCGGCCGGCTCTGGGCCACCGGCGTCGAGATCGATCTCCTGAAACTCGACGAGCGCGCGCGCAAGCTGCGCCTTCGCCTCCCGACCTATCCCTTCGAGCGCAAGCGCTTCTGGGTCGACATCGCTGCAGCGGCACCCGTTCCGGCTGTCGCCCTCGCGCCGTCCGCCGCGCTTGCCATCGCCCCTGCCGCATTTGCCACACCTCCCCTTGCCGCCCCTCTTTCACAGCCCCTCCCGGAGCCGACCATGACTGCCGTTCTCCCCGCCTCCACAACCGCCCCCGCGCGCCGCGCCGCCCTGACTGCGCGCCTGCGCGAACTGTTCGAAGAGATTTCCGGCATCGAGATGGGCGGTGCCGACGGCGGCGCGCCCTTCGTCGAAATGGGCCTGGACTCCCTCACGCTGACCCAGGCTGCGACGCAGGTCAAGAAGCACTTCAAGGTCAACCTGAGCTTCCGCCAGTTGATGGAGAGCTATCGCAGCTTCGACGCGCTCGGTGAGTTCCTCGACGTGACCCTGCCGCCGGATGCGACGCCCGCAGCGGCACCTGCCGTCGCCGCTGCACCCGCGACGACGCAACCGGCCGCCGCCGCGCCGCAACTCCTGCCGCAGGCTGCCATGCCGATGCAGGCGATGCCGCTGCAAGCGCTGGCGATGCCGGCCGCAGGCGGCTCGTTGATGCAGCAGGTCATTGCCCAGCAGATACAACTCATGCAGCAGCAGCTGATGTTGCTCTCGGGCGTATCGCAGCAAGCCGCCCCCATGGTGGCGCCCACCGTCGCGGCCGCCGTGCCAGTTGCACCTGCAACGCCCATCGCCGCAGCGGTCGCGGCAACCGCTGCACCGACCGCCACCGCAAGCGACCCCGCCGACGCCGAAGCCCAAGGCCCGATCAAGTACGACGTCAAGAAGGCCTTTGGCGCCATTGCCCGCATCCACACGCAGAGCAAGGACCCGACCGAGCGCCAGCGCGCACGGCTGGCCGCCTTCATGCGCCGCTACACCGACCGCACCGCCAAGAGCAAGGCCTTCACCCAGGCCAACCGCTCGCACATGGCCGATCCGCGCGTGGTCAACGGCTTCCGTCCCGCCACCAAGGAGATCACCTACCAGGTCGTGGTCGAGCGCTCCAAGGGCTCGCGGATGTGGGACATCGACGGCAATGAATACGTCGACGTGCTGAACGGCTTCGGCATGAACATGTTCGGCTGGCAGCCCGACTTCGTGCAGGACGCGGTCAAGAAGCAACTCGACCTCGGCTACGAGATCGGCCCGCAGCACCCGCTCGCCGCCGAAGTCGCGCAACTGGTCTGCGAACTCACCGGCTTCGACCGCGCGGCGCTGTGCAACACCGGCTCCGAATCGGTGATGGCCGCGATCCGCATCGCGCGCACCGTCACCGGCCGCAGCACCATCGTGCTGTTCTCCGGCTCCTACCACGGCACCTTCGACGAAGTGCTGGTGCGCGCAGGCAAGAACGCCAAGGGCATGTCGGCCGCACCCGGCGTCATGCAAGGCATGTTCGGCGACGTGCGCGTGCTCGACTACGGCACGCCCGAATCGCTCGAATTCATCCGCGCCAACGCCGACGACCTGGCCTGCGTGGTCTGCGAGGCGGTGCAGAGCCGCCGCCCCGACTTCCAGCCGCGCGAGTTCCTGCGCGAGGTGCGCGCCATCACCGAGAAATCCGAAACCTGCCTGATCTTCGACGAGGTCATCACCGGCTTCCGCTCGCATCTCGGCGGCGCGCAGGCGATCTTCGGCATCCGCGCCGACCTGGCCTGCTACGGCAAGGTCATCGGCGGCGGCTTTCCGGTCGGCGTGGTGGCCGGCAAGCGCGAGTTCATGGACGCGCTCGACGGCGGCGGCTGGCAATACGGCGACGCCTCGGTGCCGACGGTGGGCGTGACCTACTTCGCCGGCACCTTCGTGCGGCATCCGCTGGCGCTCGCCGCTTGCAAGGCATCGCTGCTGCACTTGAAGGAAGCGGGCAACGCATTGCAGACGCAACTCAACCTGCACACCGCCGCGATGGCCGACGAGCTCACGGCCTTCTGCCGCGAAGTCGGCGCGCCGCTGGAAATCCGCTACTTCGCCTCGCTGTGGCGCGTGCACTGGCTGGAAGACCATCCGCTGCAGGACCTTCTGTTCGCGATGATGCGCAGCCGCGGCGTGCACATCCTCGACAACTTCCCCTGCTTCATGACGACCGCGCATTCGCAGCAGGACATCGCCACCATCAAGTCGGCGTTCAAGGAATCCATCGCCGAGATGCAGGAGGCCGAGTTCCTGCCCCGCCGCGCTGCCCCCGTTCAAAAGTTCGACGCCGCGCACCCGCCTGTTCCCAACGCTCGCCTGGGCCGTGACAAGGACGGCCAGCCTGCCTGGTTCATTCCCGATCCCGCCGCACAGGGCAAGTTCATCAAGATCCAACCATGAGTGAAACCAGCATGGCATTTGAAGCCGACGACGCAGTTGCATTCGACCCCTTTGCATCGGGCCAGATCGAACACATCGTTCCGAGCACCGAAGCCCAGCGCGAAGTCTGGCTCGGCGACCAACTGAGTGCGGAAGCCTCGCTCGCCTACAACGAGTCCATGGTGTTCCGGCTGCGCGGTGCACTGCAGGTGCAGGCACTGTCCCTGGCACTGGATCAACTCGTGCAGCGGCACCAGTCGCTGCGCGCCACTTTCTCGACCGACGGCACGCAACTCGTGATCGGCGAGGCCGCGCCGCTCGCCCTCGCGCAGCATGACCTGAGCACGAGCGACGCGTCGGTTCGGCAGCAGACCCTTGCCGCCGCACATGCCGCCGCCATGCACCAGCCCTTCCCGCTGACGCTAGGCCCGCTGCTGCGCGCGGCACTCTACAAGCTGGGCGCCACCGAACATGAACTCGTGCTGACCGCGCACCATGCGATCTGCGACGGCTGGTCCTGGGGCGTCATCGCCGAGGAACTGCCGCAGCTCTATGCCGAGCAGACCGGCGAAGGTCCGGCCCTCGACCCCGCCGTCGGCTACAGCGACTACGCGGCCTGGGAGGCCGTCGAAGCCGCCAGCCCGGCCATGCAAGAGCACGTGAACTACTGGCTCGGCCGCTTCGGCGGCGGCAACCTGCCGGTGCTGGAGTTGCCGCTCGATCGCCCGCGCCCCGCCGTCCGCACCTTCAGCTCGCGCCGCGTCGACCACCTGCTCGATCCGGCCTTGCTCGCCGACCTGCGCCGCGTGGGTTCCAGCACGGGCGTCAGCCTGTTCGCCACGCTGTTCAGCGGCTTCGGCGCGTTGCTGCATCGCCTGACCGGCCAGGACGACCTGGTGATCGGCATTGCCGCCGCCGGCCAGCTGGCCAGCGACATGCCCAAGCTCGTCGGCCACTGCGTCAACACGCTGCCGCTGCGCCTCGCGGTCGATCCGAAGATGCCCTTCGCCGACTTCGCCCGCGCCTCGTCGAGCGTGCTGATGGACGGCTTCGAGCACCAGACCCTGACCTACGGCTCGCTGCTCACCAAGCTGGCGGTGCGCCGCGACCCGAGCCGCCTGCCACTGGTGAGCGTGCTGTTCAACGTCGATGGCGATGCCACGCCGAGTGCCGGCTTCCCTGGCCTCGAGGTGGAGCAACGCAGCATTCCGCGCGCCTTCGAGAACTTCGAGCTGTTCGTCAACCTGAGCCCGGTCGCGGGCGGCATGCGCATCGAGGCGCAATACAACAGCGACCTGTTCGACGAAGCCACGATCGTCCATTGGCTCGCGATCTACGAGACCCTGCTGCGCTCGATTGCCCAGGACCCGAAGCAGGACCTGTCGCGCATCAACCTGGTGTCGACGGTCGAGACGCAGGCGCTGGTGGAGATGCAGCCGGAGCCCACCGCATTGCCGGCTCCTGCGCTGATGCACACCGGCTTCACCGGCATGGCGGCGCTGCAACCGGAGCGCCGCGCGATCCGCTTTGGCGCACGCACCATGAGCTATCGCGAACTGGACGAGCAATCCAACCAGCTCGCCCATGCCCTGCGCGCACGCGGCGTCGGCCGCGGCCAGCTGGTCGGCCTGTGCATCGAGCGCGGCTTCGACATGATGATCGGGCTGATCGGCATCCTGAAGGCCGGCGCCGCCTATGTGCCACTCGACCCGACCTTCCCCAAGGCCCGCCTCGACTACTACGCCGAGGACGCCCGCCTGAGCCTGCTGGTCACGTCCGCCCTGCTGTCCGGCGCGCCACGCAGCTGGTGCGCCGATGCAGCCCAGCGCGTGTTCGAGATCGACGCCGACAGCGAATGGAAGTCCGGCAGCGCCGCAGCCCTGGCGCCGAGCGCACTCGATGCGCAGGAAGAAGACCCGGCCTACGTCATCTACACCTCCGGCTCGACCGGCAAGCCCAAGGGCGTGGTCGTGCCGCACCGCGCCGTGGCCAACCTGATCCAGAGCATGCAGCGCGCACCCGGCATCGGCCCGCGCGACCGCCTGGCGGCAGTGACCACGCTGTCCTTCGACATCGCCGTGGCCGAGCTCATGCTGCCGCTGACCGCCGGCGCCGAGGTCATCATGGTGCCGCGCGAAGTGTCGATGGACGGCAACCAGTTGCGCGCGCTGCTCGAGACCGAGCACGTCTCCGTCCTGCAAGCCACGCCCGGCATGTGGCGCCTGCTGCTCGATGCGCAATGGACCGGCGGCCCGCAGATCTGCGGCTGGGTCGGTGGCGAGAGCGTGCCGGCCGACCTGGCCCTGGCGCTGCTCGACAACTGCGCCGAAGTCTGGAACGTCTACGGTCCGACTGAAACCACCGTCTGGTCCACCGTCTGGAAGATGGACCGTGACCAGATCAGGAAGAGCGGCGTGTCGATCGGCCAGCCCATCGACAACACCGGCATCTGGATCCTGGACAGCGCGCTGCAGGCCTGTCCGGTCGGCGTGCCCGGCGAGATCTGCATCAGCGGCACCGGCGTGACGCTGGGCTACTTCGATCGCCCCGAACTCACCGCCGAGAAGTTCGTCACCACGCTCATCGACGGCCAGGAGACGCTGATCTACCGCACCGGCGACAAGGGCCGCTGGCGCAACGACGGCCTGCTGGAGCACATGGGCCGCTTCGACTTCCAGGTGAAGGTGCGCGGCTACCGCATCGAATTGGGCGAGATCGAATCGCGCGCCAACGAAGCCCCCGGCGTGGCACGCAGCGTCGTCATCACCCGCGAGGACCGCCCCGGCGACGTGCGCCTCGTCGCCTATCTCGCGCTGACCCCCGGCGCCACTTTCGACGCCGCCGCCTTCGACCGTCACCTTCGTGCCCACCTGCCGCAGTACATGCTGCCGCAGCACGTGGTCACGCTGGACGCGCTGCCGCAGTTGCCCAACGGCAAGATCGACCGCAAGTCGCTGCCTGCGCCGCAGACCGCGGCCGTCGATTCCTCCGAGCGTGTGATGCCGCGCAACGAGCGCGAACAGACCGTGCTGAAGGCCATGGAAACGGTGCTGAACCTGCCCGGCCTCGGCATCCGCGACGACTTCTTCGCGCTCGGCGGCCACTCGCTGCTGGCCGCGCGCCTCACCACGCAACTCGGGCGGACCTTCGGCATCACGGTGCCGCTGCGCACGCTGTTCGAGGCACCGACCACCGAGCAACTGGCCATCGTCATCGCCGAGATGCTCGATGCCGGCGCGACCGTGACGTCGATCCCGCACCAGCCCGGCCGCACCAGCGCGCCGCTCACGCCGATGCAGGAGCGCATCCGCTTCCTGGAAGAGCTGCATCCGGGTCGCTCGGTCTACAACCAGCCCTCGGCGCACCGCTTCACCGGACCGCTCGATGCCGTCAAGTTCGCCGCCGCCCTCAAGGAAATCATTCGCCGCCAACCCGCGATGCGCACCAGCATCGGCGTGGATCCCGCGACGCGTGAAGCGGTGCAGCGCATTCAGCCTGCGATCGCTTTCGACCTGCCGATCATCGACCTCCAGTCGATCCCGGTCGACCAGCGCGAAGCCGAACTCGGCGAGCGCATGCAGACCTTGGCCGACCAGCCCATCGACATCCGCCGTGCGCCGCTGTTCCATGCCGCGCTGTTCCGGCTGGCGCCGGATGACCATGCCTTCGTCTTTGTTCCGCATCATCTGGTCTGGGACGGCTGGTCCTTCGACCTGCTGCAAAGCGAACTCGCCGTCATCTACAGCGCGATGGTAAAGGGCGAGCCGCACGGCCTGCCCGAGCTCACGGTGGCTGCCGGCGACTTCGCCGCCTGGTACAGCAACTGGCTCAAGCAACCCGAATTCGAAGAGCAACTGCGCTACTGGAAGGCCCGCTTCGCCAATGCGCCGACACCGCACGCGCTGAAGACCGACATGCCGCGCAAGTCCGGCATGAGCGGCCAGGGCGGCACGCAGTGGCTCAGCATCGACAGGACGCTGGCCGACCGCCTGCGCCAGGTCGCGCTCGAACACGGCGTGACGCTCAACATGCTGACGCTCGCCCTCTACCTCGCGATGCTTGGCCGTGTGACCGAAGGCGACGCCGTCACGATCGCGATGCCGGTGCGCGGCCGCGAACAGCCCGAGCTGGAAAACGTGATGGGCTTCTTCAACAACGTGCTGCCGCTCGCCTTCGAGGTCGAGCAGGGCCTGCACCTCGGCGACTTCCTGCAGTACGTCAAGCGCGAGCTGCTGGGCGTCATGGGCCACCAGCAGGTGCCCTTCGAGCGTCTCGTGGCCGAGCCGGAATTCGCGGCGCGCGTCAAGGGTGGTGGCTTGTACCAGTCGCTGTTCTCGTTCCAGGACACCCGCGAGCGTCCGCGCGACCTGGGTGGCCTGCAAGACAAGCAGATGCACCTGCTGCAACGCGGCGCCACCGATGACCTCGGCGTCTGGCTGATGGAAAAGGCGCAGGGGCTGGAAGGCGCCGTGGTCTACAACGCCGACATCTACCGTCGCGACACCGCGGCCGCATTCCGGGACCGCTACATCGAGGTGCTGCGGGCAGCCGCCGCTCAGCCCCACGGCCTGCTCGAAGTCATCACCGCACCCGGCGATTCGGCCGCGGCTGCGCTGCTGCAACGCATGGGCAAGGGCACGGCGGAAGCCAGGCCCACGGCAACCCCGGCAACGGCGTCCCCCGGCAACGTGCAGCCGCTGCTGTTGCCGGAGCAGGCGCAATTGGCGCAGCTCTGGGCCAGCACGCTCGGCATCGACGTGAACGACATCCGCAGCACCGACAACTTCTTCGACCTCGGCGGTGAATCGATGCAGGCGATGCGCATCGTCCAGCAGGCCGAGCAGGTGCTCGGCTTCCGGGTCGAGCCGCGCCGGTACGTGTTCGAGAACCTCGGCCAGCTCGCCTCGGCCGAGTTGGGCACGCCGATCGAGGCAGCGGCTGCGCCATTTGGCACAGAACGCGCGCCTGTGAAGCGCGGTTTGCTCGGCCGCGTGCTCGGCTGGGGCCGCAAGAACTAGGATTGGGCATGTCCATCACGGCACTCCCCTCGGCACTGGCTTGCGCGCTCTGGCGCGTCGACCTCGACACCCCGCCCGCGCCCGACGCGCTGCGCGGTTTGTCGCAGGCCGAAGCCGACCGGGCGCGCCGCTTCGTCTTTCCGCGCGACCGCAGCCGCTACCAGGCCGCCCACGTCGCGCTGCGCCAGACCTTGGCCGGTCCGGCGCGCCGCCATGCGGCCCAGTTGCGCTTCACCGCCGGCCGCTTCGGCAAGCCGAGGCTGGAGACCGCAACCGGCGTGCATTTCAACCTGAGCCACAGCCAGGGCGTCGGCCTGATCGCCTTGAGCGACCACGCCGAGATCGGCGTCGACATCGAACTCGTGCGCCCCATGCCCGATGCCGATGCGCTCGCCGCCAACTACTTCGACGAGGCCGAGCAGGCCGCCCTCGCGGCCATCGAGCCCGGGCCGGCGCACGACCTCGCCTTCTTCCGCTGCTGGACGCGCAAGGAGGCCTGCCTCAAGGCCGTCGGCGTCGGCCTCGGGCTCGACACCCGTTCCTTCCACGTCGGCATCCGGCCGGTGCCGATGCACGTGGCAATGCCGCTGGACGGTGGCCCGATGCACCTGGCGCTGGTCTCCACCGACGGCGGCGACGGCGCGGTGGCGGCGCTGGCCACGGTGCTGAACGTCAAGGCCGGTGCCCATGAAGAATGCGAGGCATGCGCATGACTCCACTCATGTTCGGCCCTTCGTCGCGCCAGTTGTTCGGCCTGTTTCACCCTGCTCAACGCGTGGGCGGAACGGCGGTGCTGATCTGCCCGCCCTTCGGCCAGGAGGCCATTCGCGCCCATCGCCTGGTGCGGGTGCTGGCGGACCGCCTGGCGCGCTCCGGCGTCTCGGTGCTGCGCTTCGACTACTACGGCAGCGGCGATTCGCCCGGCGACGAATCCGAGGCCGAACTCGAAGGCTGGCGCCGCGATGTCTGCGTGGCCCACGAGGAACTTGTGCGACTCACCGACGCGCCCAACGTGGTCTGGCTCGGTGCCCGGCTCGGCGCGGCGGTGGCGGTCATGGCCGCGCGAAGCGGGCGCTGCGACCCCGCGCGACTGCTGCTGTGGGATCCGATCGTCGATGGCAAGGCCTACCTGACGGAGTTGCGGGAGCGGCATGTGGACGCGCTGGAGCGCTCCTTCGTCGTGCCCAAGTCCGAGTGGCGCCGGCAGTTGGCCCAGCCGCCCGAAACCTTCACCGGCGAGTTGCTCGGCTTCGAGGTCTCGCCCCTGCTGCACGGCCAGCTTGGTGCGCTCGATGCCGCATCGCTGCGACTGACCGCGCTGTACCAGACGACGATTCTTGCGAGCGAAGACGACGTCGCGACCCGCCACTGGGCCGAGGGGGAGCTTGCACGGCACATGCCGCTGCGCCTGCTGCCCTTCAAGCACCCAATGGAATGGATCTCCGATCCGCATCCCCACAATGCCATGGTGCCTGCCGAAGCGGTGCAGCGCCTGCTGGCGGAAGTAGGAAAGTGACATGAAAGAAACTCCGGTTCTCTTTGGCGGCGACAGTTCCCTGGTCGGCCTCGTCACGACGCCGAGCGAGGAAGGTCGCATGGCGCCTGTCGCATGCCTCATGCTCAACATGGGCGCCACGCACCGCGTCGGCCCGCACCGTGCCAACGTCAAGCTGGCGCGGCACATGTCGACGGAGTACGGCATCAGCAGCATCCGCTTCGACCTGGCCGGCCTGGGCGACAGCGGCGCACCGGCCAGCGCCAACCACTACATGACGCAGGTGGTGTTCGACCTGCAGGCCGCGATGAACCTCATCGAGACCATGCTCGGCATCCGCCGCTTCATCGTGATCGGCCTGTGCTCCGGCTCGAGCAATGGCATGGCCGCCGCGATGGTGGACCCGCGCATCATCGGCATCCTGATGTTCGACAGCTACGCGTTTCCCACTCGGCGCTCGCAGCTTGAACTCACCTTGCGCCGCGCCCTGGCCGCTCCAACCAACCCGGCCGTGATCGGCAAGTCCTTCCGCTGGCTGCATCGCAAGTTCTCGACCAAGGCCGCGGTGGCGGCGGCACCGGTCAACTTCCTGCGGGCCGTCTCGCGGGAGGAAACCGAGGCGACCTTCCACCGCTCGATGACCGAACTGGTGGGCCGCGGCGTCGCGCTGTTCTTCCTCTACACCGGCACGAAGCACGTACGCGACCGCGGCCGCGACCAACTGGGGCGCTTCGCCTCGGAGGCGTACGCCCAGCACATCGACTACCAGTTCATCGCGGATATCGACCACAGCATCACCACACTGGCATCGCAGCGCACCTTCCAGGCGGTGGTGAGCGAATGGGTGTTGAGGGTGGTGGCCGGCCGCACGCCGGCGCAGCAGCACCGGGCGGCGGGAAGCAAGCCGGTGACGGTGAACGCGCCGCTGCAGGCGAGCGTGGCGCCGCGATTGCTGGGGCCTGTCGGATCTCACTGACAGCCCGAAGCCGAAGCGCCTGCGGCGTTCCGGGCCGCCACCAGAGGCGGCTCTGCTCTTGCGGGCCCATCCAAGCCTGCGCAGGCAGGTCGGGAGCCGCGGTCCTCAGCCCCTCATATATCAGCCCCTCGAGGGGGCGCACTCAGCGGCCCGGCAAAGCCGGTTCCGCGAGTGGCCACGAACAGGCTTCGCTGGTGCTCGCCCTTGGTCTTGCGATGTGATGCGCGCTGACTGACCTATTGAGGCACCGCTCCGGTTTGCCCGTGCGTCGCGGCGGCGCCAGCCGGCCTCTCGCCCGGCAAGCTCAGCAACGGCCCCGTCCCGCTGTACCGGTCCAGCGCCAGGTAGATCGCCGGCGTGATGTAGAGCGTGATCACCTGCGAGAAGATCAAGCCGCCCACCACGGCCACGCCCAGCGGTTGCCTCAGTTCGGCGCCCGCGCCGAGGCCCAAAGCCAACGGCAGCGCGCCCATGAGCGCGGCCAGCGTGGTCATCAGGATCGGGCGGAAGCGCAGCCGGCAGGCCTCGCGGATCGCGTCGACCGGCCGCATGCCTTCGGTGCGCTGTGCGTCGAGCGCGAAGTCGATCAGCATGATCGCGTTCTTCTTGACGATGCCGATCAAGAGCAGGATGCCGATGGTCGCGATCAGCGTGAGGTCGAAGCCGAACAGCTTCAGCGACAGCAGCGCGCCGACCGCCGCCGAGGGCAGCCCCGCCAGGATCGTGAGCGGATGGATGTAGCTCTCGTACAGCACGCCCAGCAGCACGTAGATCACCAGCACCGCCAGGATCAGCAGCACGGCCTGGCTGCCTTGCGAGCTCTGGAACACCGCCGCATCGCCGCCGTAGCTGGTGATGATCGACTCGGGCATCTTGATGTCCTGCTTGAAGCGGTCGATCTTCGCGGTCGCGTTGCCCAGCGGCACATTGGGCGCGAGGTTGAAGGACAGCGTGATGGCCTGCAACTGGCCCTGGTGGTTGACCGCGGTGGGGCCGATGGTGCGCCGCACGGTCGTGAACGCGGTCAGCGGCACCAGTTGGCCGGCCTTGTTGCGCACCGAGAGCCGCGAAATGTCCTGCTCGAACTGACGGTCGTTGTCGGAGGCCGACAAGATCACCTGGTAGGTGTTGCTGGCGCCGTAGATGCTGCCGATCTGGCGGTCGCCGTACGCGTTGTAGAGGGCAGTGCGCAGGTCGCCGACCTGCACGCCGAGCACGCCGGCCTTGTCGCGGTCGATGTCGAGCGTGGCCTGCAGGCCGCGGTTCTGCGAGTCGCTGGTGACGTCGCGGAAGTCAGGGTCGGCGCGCATGCGTTCCATCATCTTGCCGGCCCATTCGCCCATGGCGCCCGCATTCACGCTCTGCAGCGTGTATTGGTAGCGCGCCTTGCTTTGGCGCCCGCCCAGGCGCAGGTTCTGCACCGGCTGCATGTAGACGGCGATGCCCGGGATCTCGCGGAAGCGCTTGCGCAGTGATTCGAGCACCTGGGGCATCTTCATGCGTTGGGCCCGCGGCTTGAGCACGGCGAAGAGGCGGCCGGCATTCTGCGTGGCGGTCGGGCCACCGGCGCCCACGAAGGAGAGCACATAGTCGACGTTCGGATCGGCCTGCAGCGCGTCGGACACACGCGCCTGCAAGGCCTTCATCGCGGTGAAGGAGATGTCCTCCGAAGCCTCGGTCGTGATCTGGATCTGGCCGATGTCTTCCTCGGGGAAGAAGCCCTTCGGGATAGTGACGAACAACCAGGCGGTGACGACGAAGGTCAGGCCCGCCACGCCCAGCATGACCGGGCGGTGTTTCAGCGTCCAGTCCAGCGAGCGCATATAGCCGCCGTGCGTGGCCTGGTAGAGGCGCTCGAAGGCGCGACCGATGGCGGTGCCGGGCTCGGGGTGCACCTCTTCATGGTCGAGCTTGCCGGGTGCGTGGTCGACTTGCTTGAGCAGCCGGCTCGCGAGCATCGGCACCAGCGTCAGCGACACGATCGCCGACACCAGCACCGCCAGCGCCACCACCACCGCGAACTCATGGAACAGCAGGCCGATCACACCCGGCATGAAGAAGATCGGAATGAACACCGCCACCAGCGAGATCGAGATCGACACGATGGTGAAGCCCACTTCGCGCGCGCCGCGCAGCGCCGCAGCCATCGGCGGCATGCCCTTCTCGACGTAGCGCATGATGTTCTCGAGCACCACGATCGCGTCGTCCACCACCAGCCCCACGGCCAGCGTGATGCCCAGCAGCGACACGTTGTCGAGGCTGTAGCCGAAGGCATAGAGCAGCGCCACCGCGCCGATCAGCGAGATCGGGATCGTCGCCGCCGGGATCAGCGTGGCCACCAGCCGGTGCAGGAACAGGAAGATCACCAGCACCACCAGCAGGATGGTGCCGATCAGCGTGATCTGCACGTCATGCACCGCCTCGCGGATCGACAGCGAGCGGTCGTTGACCATGTCGATCTGCACCGACTGCGGCAGCTCGGCCTTGAAGCGCGGCAGGAAGGCGCGCACGGCGTCCACCACCTGCACGGTGTTGGCATTGGGCTGGCGCTGCACGGCCAGCGTGATGTTGTCCTTGCCGTTGTAGGCGCTGCCCGTCTTCACCGACTCGAAGCTGTCCTCGACGGTCGCGACCTCGTCCAGCCGCACCGGCGCACCGTTGCGCTGGCCGACGATGACGCGGGCGAAATCGGCGGCCTTGAGCATCTGCTCGTTGGCCTGGATGGTCAGCGTCTGGCGCGGGCCGTCGAGCACGCCCACCGGCGTGTTGGCATTGGCCAGCCGCACCGCGTTGGCCAGTTCGTCGAGCGTGATGTTGCGGGCGTTCAGCAGGTTGGCATCGGCCTTGATGCGCACCGCGAAGGCCTTGCGCCCGTACACCGCCACCTGCGCCACGCCGTCGATGGTCGAGAGCGTGGGGGAGATCAGGTTCTCGGCATAGTCGTTGAGCTCGGTCGGGTTCATCGAATCCGACTGCAGCGAGATGAACAGCACCGGCGCATCGGCCGGGTTGACCTTGCGGTACGAGGGCAGCTGCGTCAGTTCGGCCGGAAGCTGGCGCTGCGCGCGCAACAGCGCGGCCTGCACGTCGACCGCGGCCGCGTCGATGTCGCGGGTGCTTACGAATTCCAGCGTCAGCGAGGTCACGCCCTGCGTGTTGGTCGAGCTGATGGTCTGCAGGCCGGGGATGGTCGAGAACTGCTTTTCCAGCGGCAGCGCGACCGACGAGGCCATGGTGTCCGGGCTCGCGCCCGGCAGTTGCGCATTGACGTTGATGACCGGCGTGTTGTAGCTCGGCAGGGCCGCCACCGGGATGCTGAAGTACGCAAAGATGCCGATCACCACCACCGCGGCGGACAGCAGCACCGTCATCGCCGGACGACGGATGCAAAGCTCCGAGATATTCATGACTTCACCTGCGGGGGCACAGCATCCGAGCCGCCCGGCTGCGCGCTGCGCGCCCCCTGCGGGGGATCAAGTCGAGCTGGCACAGCCACATCGACTTGCGAGCCCCCACGGCCGGGCTCCGCCCGACCCGCCCCCCGCGGGGGATCAAGTCGAGCTGGCAAAGCCACATCGACTTGAGCCTGCCCCGACGACAGCGACGCCGGCGACACCGCCGACGAAGGCTCCCCCGGCGCCGCCTTGGGCGCGGCCGGCTTCTCGACCCGCACCTTGCCGCCAGGTCGCACGTTCTGCTTGCCCTCGATCACCACCTGCTCGCCGGGTTCGATCCCCGTCACCACCACCTGCGTGCCGAAGGTGTACTGGGTCTTGACCTGGCGCCGCGTCGCCTTCTGCTCGGCGTCGACCACATAGATCGACACGCCGTCGCCCAGCATCATCAGCGCGGCGGCCGGCACCACCGTGGCGTCGCGCAGCGTGCGCACCGTGACGCGCGTGGCGACGAACTGGCCGGGCCACAGCGCCTGGTCCTCGTTGTCGAACACGGCCTTGGCGCGCACCGTGCCGATCTGCGGGTCCACCGTGTTGTCGACGAAGTTCAGCACGCCCATCAGCGGCTTCTTGCGGCCGGTGATCACGGCCTCGACCGGCGTCTGCGCACGCGCCGCCGCCAGCAGGTCATGCAACTGGCCTTCCGGCACGGGGAAACTCACCGCGATCGGGTCGAGCTGGGTGATGGTGACCATCGGCACCGCGGGTTGCGCCAGGCTGCCGGGGTAGATGTTGACCGCGCCGAGGCGACCGGCGATCGGCGCACGCAGCGTCGCATAGCCCAGCGCTACCTGCGCCGCCTGGACGGCAGCGCGATCCGCGGCGATGGCGGCCTTCTGCGCTTCCAGTTGCGACAGGATCGTGTCCACCGCGCTCTTGGCGATGAAGCCCTGCCCGACCATTTCCTGGCCGCGCCGGTACTGGCGCTCGTAGTCGGCCAGCGTGGCCTCGTCCTTCTGCTGCTGCGCGCGGGCCTTGGCCAGGTTGGCCTGGTCCGGCCGGTCGTCGAGCGTGAACAGCAACTGGCCGGCCTTCACGAACTGGCCCTCTTTCACATGCACCTCGCGCACCGTGTTCGTGACCTGCGGGCGCAGGTCGACGCTGTTGAGCGACACCACGCTGCCGTTGACCTCCACCGTGACCGGCACGGTCTGCTTCAGCGCGGCGGCCAGCGTCACCAGCGCCGGCGCGGCGACTTGCGCCGCATTGCCTTCGGTCTTGACCCCGGCCTGCTGCCGGTGGCCCGACCACCACCAGCCACCCGTGGCGGCAACAGCCAGCACGCCGGCGAGGATGGCAACATTTTTCTTATTCATGGAACGACTTGCAAGGTTTCGCCAGCATCGATTAAAAAACGCCAGAATGTTTACGAATAGTCACCATTGGACCAGCAGCCGAGCGGTGGCGTCCACGACGGCGCAAGGATTGATCAAGCCCGCCTGCGAAGAATGCACGCCAGTCCCGGGGGAATTCCCTCGGGGCCCCTCGGTAGAATCGCCGCTTCACAGCCTCTGGATATACCCCATGAATCGCTGCAAAAAATCTCCCACAGTTCAAACCCTGATAGCGCTATCCCTTGCCTTGGCGGCTGCCGGCGGCCTTGTGGCCACCACCGCCCAGGCCCAGGTCTCGCCCGAGGCCGTCGTCGGTGGTCGCAATTTCCCGACCGGCACGCTGCGCGGCAAGCTGCTCATCCTCAATGCCCCCGAGGTCGTGCTCGACGGCCAGCCCGACCGCCTGTCCCCCGGCGCCCGCATCCGCAGCCCGCAGAACATGCTCGTCATGGTGGGTGCCATCCAGGGCCAGAAGTTCCTGGTGAATTACACGCGCGACCCGGCCGGACTGGTGTCGCAGGTCTGGATCCTGACGCCGGAAGAAGCCTCCATCGAGCGTGAAACGGCCGAGCGGCCCTTCCTCAACTTCTGGCCTTTCGTGTCTGCCAAGGGGCCGACGGACGACGGCAAGACGCCCTTCGACCAGTTGCCGAAGTACGGCCAGTAGCGCCCGAATCCCGGGACTCTTGAACGCAGAGGGCGCAAGGGTTTTGCAGATGCCGCTGAAAAAATAGTGCCGGCGATCCGGCTGAGGCCTTTTTCCGCGGCTCCATCTCCGGCTTCATCGCGCCCTCCGTGAATCTTTTCTTCCACGGCGTGCAACCCAGCCCGCCATGCACAGCGCTCCCAGGGAAACAACATGACCAAGAAAGTATTCATCAAGACCTTCGGCTGCCAGATGAACGAGTACGACTCGGACAAGATGGCCGATGTGCTCAACGCCGCCCAGGGCTACGAACCCACGCAGGACGTCGACGAGGCCGACCTGATCCTGTTCAACACCTGCTCGGTGCGCGAGAAGGCGCAGGAGAAGGTGTTCAGCGACCTCGGCCGCGTCAAGCACCTGAAGGCCAAGGGCGTGAAGATCGGCGTCGGCGGCTGCGTTGCCAGCCAGGAAGGCGACGCGATCATTGCCCGCGCGCCCTACGTCGACATCGTGTTCGGCCCGCAGACCTTGCACCGCCTGCCCGAGCTGCTGAACCAGCGCGAATCGCTCGGCCGGCCGCAGGTCGACATCAGCTTCCCCGAGATCGAGAAGTTCGACCACCTGCCGCCGGCGCGCGTCGACGGCGCGACGGCCTTCGTGTCGATCATGGAAGGCTGTTCCAAGTACTGCAGCTATTGCGTGGTGCCCTACACCCGCGGCGAGGAAGTGAATCGCCCGCTCGACGACGTGCTCGTCGAAGTGGCGGGCCTGGCCGACCAGGGCGTGCGCGAGATCACGCTGCTGGGCCAGAACGTGAATGCCTACCGCGGCAAGATGGGCGACACCGCCGAGATCGCCGACTTCGCGCTGCTCATCGAATACATCGCCGAGATCCCCGGCATCGAGCGCATCCGCTACACCACCAGCCATCCGAACGAATTCACGCCGCGCCTGATCGAGGCCTACGCCAAGGTGCCGCAACTCGTCTCGCACCTGCACCTGCCGGTGCAGCACGGCAGCGACCGCATCCTCATGGCGATGAAGCGCGGCTACACGGCCATGGAATACAAGAGCACGGTGCGCAAGCTGCGCGCGATCCGCCCGGAACTGGCGTTGAGCAGCGACTTCATCGTCGGCTTCCCAGGCGAGACCGACGAGGATTTCGCGAAGATGATGAAGCTGATCCATGACTGCGACTTCGACGCCAGCTTCAGCTTCATCTTCAGTCCGCGCCCCGGCACCCCGGCCGCTGCGCTGCATGACGACACGCCGCACGCCGTCAAGCTCAAGCGCCTGCACGAGTTGCAAGCCGTGATCGACCTGAACGTCAAGCGCTTCGGCCAGGCGCTGGTTGGCCAGACCCGGCGCGTGCTGGTCGAAGGCGCCTCGCGCAAGGACGCGACCGAACTCATGGGACGCACCGAATGCAACCGCGTGGTCAACTTCGCCGGCGACCCGCGCCTTGTCGGCCAGATGATCGACGTGCGCATCACCAGGTCGCTGGCCTACACGCTGCGCGGCGAGGTGCCGATCCGCGGCGACATGACCACGCAAGCCACCGCTCCCGGGGCGCAAGCCGCCTGATGCCGAACTCCAAACATTCCCGCGGCTCGTTCCAGCAACTGCTGCTGTTCGCGTTCCTCGTCATCACCGCCTTGCTGGTGGGCGTGGCCTTGCGCTCGCTGTTCCAGTACGAGACCCTGATGACCGAAAGCCGCAACGCAGCCGCGCGCGCCCTGGCGCTGTCCGGCGGCGCCCAGTCGCTGGCCGAACGCAGCGCGGCCATGGAACGCGCCGGCCGGCAGTCACTGGTGCTCAACGACGCGATGCTGCGCCGCCGCTTCAACGATGCGGTGCGCGATGCCACCGTCGTCGTCGGCAAGCTGGTCGACAACGGGCTCTCGGCCGAAGCGGTGGTCGGCTGGCGCGCTCAACTCGCGGCGATCGAAGGCCTCATGGACGGCCCCAGCGACACCTCGCTCGCGCGCGAGAACAGCGTGGCCCTGCAGTTCCGCGAGCTGGACGGATTCAACACCGCCATCGCGCAGCAGGCGCAGAACCTGATCGAGACGCAGAACAAGGCGCTGGCCGAACGCATCGAGAACGCCGGCGACCGGCTCATGCGCCAGGTGCTGGCAGCCAGTGCGCTGGCGGTGTCGCTGGCGCTGGCCTTCGGCGTGTGGCTGGCGCGGCCGTTCAAGCGCATTGAACGCGCCATCGTCGGGCTGGGGCAAAACCGGCTGGACGAACCGATCAATATCCGCGGCCCGGCCGACGTGCGGCGCGTGTCGCAGCAGCTTGAATGGCTGCGCCTGCGCCTGACCGAACTGGACGCCGACAAGGCGCGCTTCTTGCGACATGTCTCGCATGAACTCAAGACACCGCTCGCCGCACTGCGCGAAGGCGTTTCCTTGCTGGAAGACGGCGTGACCGGTGCGCTCAACCCGGCCCAGCGCGAGGTCGCGCAGATCCTGCAGCAGAACACGCTTTCCTTGCAGAGCCAGATCGAGGCGCTGCTGCGCTTCAATGCGGCCGCCTTCGAGGCGCGTGAACTGCGGCGCGAGCGCACCGCGCTGCTGCCGCTGATCGAGGAGCAGATCGACGCGCAGCGCCTGCAGTGGCAAGCCCAGGGCCTCAAGGTCCGCGCGCAAGGCGACCCTGTCACCGCCACGGTCGACCCGGTCAAGCTGGGCACCGCCATTGCCAACCTGCTGTCGAACGCGATCCGCTTCTCGACGCGCGGCGGCACCATCACCATCGCGGTGTCGGACGAGCCCGGCGTGGCCCGCATCGACATCAGCGACGCCGGCCCGGGCATTGCGCCGGCCGACCGCGACCGCGTCTTCGAGCCATTCTTCCGTGGCGAACGCCAGCCGCAGCATGCGGTCAAAGGCACGGGCATCGGTCTTTCGATCGTGCAGGAGTACATTGCTGCACATGGTGGCAATATCACTCTGCTGCCCGACGGTCCCGGCGCACGTTTTCGCATCGAGCTACCCCGCGCCGCATGAGAAGGTGCGAACGAACCCGCCATGTCCGCTCATCCCGCCAAAACACGCCCGCTCTGCGTTGCAAATGCTCGCCATGGCTCAAGCCATGGCTGTGCTTTGCGCCTTGATCGGACGCGTTTTGACGGCCCGCTCGGACACGCCGGATTCATTCACACCTTCTGACCCGGATTTCCCTCTTTCCCAGTTCATGTTGTTCCAATTCGTTCGCAGAACCTCGCGGGTGACCGCGCTTGCCTTGCCTCTGCTGCTGGCCGGCTGTACCTTGCCGCCGGTGCTGAAGCCTGCCGTCCCTGCCCCGCCGTCACCGCCGCCGATGCCGCGCGTGACGCCGGTCGAAGTCGACCCGGCGGCGCCGGCCGCGCGCCTCTCACCGCCGCCCGCCGACGCGCCTGCGCCCAGCGCCGTGGTACTGGCCTACGCCGACCGCATCCGACCCCTCGGCGGCAACGAACTGGGCAATGAGATCGCACGCCTGGGCGACCCCGCCGATTCCCCGCAGGGCCAGATGCAGCTGGCGATTGCACTGGCGCAGACACGCAATCCGCCGGACCTGGCGCGGGCCGTCGCGCTGATGCAACGCGTCATCGGCAATCCTTCGGTGGAGGCGCAACCGCTGCAACCCCTGGCCCGGGCACTGGTCCAGCGCTACAACGAACAGCGCCGCGTCGAAGAAGACCGCGACCGCCAGGTGCAGCAGGTGAAAGAAAGCCAGCGCCGCATCGACCAGTTGACCGACCGCATGGAAGCGCTGCGCGCCATTGAACGCAGCTTCGGACGCCCCAACACCAGCGCGACCCAACCGCCCGCCGCGCCAGCCACCCGACCCACGCCATGAGCGATACAACGACACCCGGTGCACGCCTGCTTGTCGTCGACGACGACCCCGACATGCTGCGCCTGCTGTCGATGCGGCTGAACTCCGCCGGCTACCAGGTCACGGCCGTGACCTCGGCCGAATCGGCGCTCACGCAGTTGGAGATCGAACATCCGCAACTGGTGCTGAGCGACGTCCGCCTGCCCGGCAAGGACGGCCTCGCGCTGTTCGACGAGATCCGCAAGCGCCATCCTTCGCTGCCCGTGATCCTGCTGACCGCCCACGGCACCATTCCCGACGCGGTCGAGGCCACCGCCCGCGGTGTCTTCACCTACCTGACCAAGCCCTACGAAGCCCGCGAGTTGCTCGAGAAGATCGGCCAGGCGCTGGCCCTCGGCGCCCCGGTCCACCTGCCCAGCAAGGGCAGCGACGAAAGCTGGCGTGCCGAGATCGTCAGCCGCAGCAACCGCATGGCCGAAGTGCTGGCCGAGGCCCGCATGATCGCCAAGTCCGACGCCAGCGTGCTGCTGCGCGGCGACAGCGGCGCCGGCAAGGAAGTGCTGGCCCGCGCCATTCACCGCGCCAGCGCGCGCGCCGAAAAGCCCTTCGTCGCCGTCAACTGCGGCGCCATTCCGGAGGCGCTGCTCGAGTCCGAATTGTTCGGCCACATGAAGGGCGCCTTCACCGACGCCGTGTCCAATCACAAGGGTCTGTTCCAGCAGGCCGACGGCGGCACCCTGCTGCTCGACGAGATCGGCGACATGCCGCCCGCCCTGCAAGTCAAGCTGCTGCGCGTGCTGCAGGAGCGCGCGGTGCGGCCGCTCGGCGGCAGCCAGTCGATCACGGTCGACGTGCGCATCATCTCCGCCACCCACCGCGACCTGGACGCCGCGATGGAGGCCGGCCAGTTCCGTGAAGACCTCTATTACCGTCTCAATGTCGTGACACTCACGCTGCCGCCGCTGAGCGCGCGGCGCGAAGACATCCCCCTGCTCGCCAACCACTTCCTCAACCGCCTGTCGGCCAAATACGGCAAGCGACTGTCCGGTTTCGCGCCCGAAGCGCTCAAGGCCCTGACGACGTCCGCGTGGCCCGGCAACGTGCGCCAGCTCTTCAACGTGGTGGAACAGGTGTGCGCCCTGTCGACCTCGCCGCTGATCCCGCTGTCGCTGGTGCAGCGGGCGCTGCGTGTGCCCTCGGTCGAGGTCCAGACCTATGCCGAAGCCAAGCAGCGCTTCGAGCGCGACTACCTGGTGGGCCTGCTGAAACTGACCGACGGCAACGTGGCTGACGCGGCCCGCATGGCCGACCGCAACCGCACCGAGTTCTACCGTCTGCTGCAGAAGCACGAGCTGACGCCCGGCCTCTTCAAGTCCGATGCCGGCGGCGGCTCCGGCGAGCCTGTCGCCGAGGAGCGACGCTCCTAAGTCATTGATTTCATTGGTTTTACAAGATTGGGTGGCCGGGCTTGTCGCCGTGCAGCGACAAAAACGACGGTTTTCACCCCCTCCGGCCCCGAAATCTCGGGTAAACCCCATGTAAAGCGACGCAAGTCGTTGATGTGCAAAGGGATTTCACTGCTGGCACAGGTATTGCCCCTGTACTGGCATGACTGCACATCTCAGCCCCACTTTCGCACTGCGTTCGCAGCGCGACGGCCTCCGTCAAAAACGCGTTTCGATCTTGCGCCCCCGTGCCGCGGGCCATCCGCACGCGGCCCACGACACGTCCAGCGGCGCGGCGCCTGATTGCGTATTCAAGCGCTTTCCGGCAATTGGCGACACGCCTGGCTCGGCCAAGCAACACTGGTAGGCCGACACATGAAGCCAAGCAACTATTCACAGCTGAGCACACTTCAGGCGCTGGTTGAAAGCGCCCCGGCGCGCAGCCCGCTGCGCGAAGAGCGCCATCCGAACTCGGTCACGGCCCCGCCGGTGAACCGCGGTTCCATGGCGCCCCGGCCGTGGCGCGGCTTCTGGAACAGCATCGGTACCGCCATGCTTGTGCGCCTCGGCGCCGGTGGCGCGCGCCGTTCGGCGCCCGTCGCGGCGCAGAAGAAGGAAGCGTGGCAACGCGCCGCCGAACAACGCCGCCTCGCCTTCATGGCGCTGACCCTGCTCAGCACCGTGATCGCCGCGACGCTGTTCGCCAACATCCAGCCCGACTACGACAACGTCTGGCTCGAATACGGCCAGATCGGCCTCTACGCGCTGCTGTCAGGCTGGGTCGTCACCGGCTTCGTGACCGCGCTCATGGGCTTCTACGTTTCCGTGCGCGGCGACAAGCATGCGCTGTCGGTCAAGCAGGTCGCAGGCCATCCGATGAACCCGGAAGCCCGCACCGCGATCATCATGCCGATCTGCAACGAGGACGTGGCCACGGTGTTCGCCGGGCTGCGCGCCACCTGCGAATCGGTCGCCTCCACCGGCAACGCGAAGCACTTCGACGTGTTCGTGCTGTCCGACACCTACAACCCCGAAACCGCCGCCGCCGAACGCGCCGCCTGGGAAGACCTGCGCGCCGCGCTGGCCAACAACCCGAGCCAGCCGCAGGTCGAGGTCTACTACCGCCTGCGCACCCGCCGCACGCACCGCAAGGCCGGCAACGTCGCCGACTTCTGCCGCCGCTGGGGTAAGGACTACCGCTACATGGTCGTGCTCGACGCCGACTCGGTGATGAGCGGCGACTGCCTGAGCTCGATGGTCAAGCTGATGGAAGCCAACCCCACGGCCGGCATCATCCAGACCGCGACGCAAGCCATCGGCCACATCACGCTGCACGCCCGCGCCCAGCAGTTCGCCTCCCGCGTGACGGGCCGCCTGTTCACGCTCGGCATGCAGTTCTGGCAACTCGGCGAATCCCACTACTGGGGTCACAACGCGATCATCCGCGTCAAGCCCTTCATGGACCATTGCGCGCTGGCCCCGATCAAGGGCACCGGCGGCATGTCGGGCGGCATCATGTCGCACGACTTCGTCGAAGCCGCGCTGATGCGCCGCGCCGGCTACCACGTGTGGCTGGTGTCCGACCTGGTCGGCAGCTACGAGCAGCAACCGCCGGACCTGCTGGCCGAACTGACGCGTGACCGCCGCTGGTGCCAGGGCAACCTGCAAAACGCCCGCCTGATGGCCGAGCCCGGCATCCACCCGGTGCACCGCGCGATGTTCGTGACCGGCACCATGGCCTATGTCTCGGCCCCGCTGTGGCTGGCCTTCCTGACCCTGGGCACCGCGCTCTGGCTGAGCGGCACCAGCCTGCTGGGCCAGTGGGACGTGCTGCCCGCGGAACTCGCCGGCCTCTGGGTCTGGACGCTGTGCCTGCTGTTCCTGCCCCGCGTCCTCGGCATCGCAGCCGTGATGATGCGCGGCGAGCAGCACCAGTACGGTGGCCTGTGGGGCCTGGTCAAGAGCGCCACGCTCGAAAGCACACTCGCCATCGTGCAGGCCCCGGTCCGCATGATCGCCCACTCGCTGTTCGTGGTGGTCGCCCTCACCGGCCTCAAGCTGGACTGGAAGTCGCCTCCGCGTGAAGCCGCTGCGGTGCCGTGGCGCGATGCAGCCTCGACGCTGGCGCCGATGAGCCTGGTCGTTGGCGCGCTGGCCCTGGGCATTGCGCTGATCGATCCGAGCGCGCTGGTGTGGCTGATGCCCGTCGGCCTGCCGCTGCTGCTGGCGATTCCGCTGACGGTGTTGACCAGCCAGATCGGCCTGGGAACGAGCCTGCGTGAACGTGGCTTCCTGCTGATCCCGGAAGAGTCGCGCTCCCCTGCCGTTCTGCGCCGCGCGTGGAAGCATGCGGTGCGCCTCGCACGCCCTGCACTGACAGGCGCCTGATGCGCTGAAGGCACGACAACAGCGCAAGAAGCCGGCCCTGGGCCGGCTTTTTTCATGGTGCGCGCACGCAGGCGCAGTCCAGCGGCGCCCACGGTCTACCACGTGCAGACCTCAATGCGACAAAGCCTGCCTGCGCACCCTTGGTGGCCCCGCCCGCAGCGCCGAAGGCGCATTGCGGCGGACCTAGCTAGAACGGCAGCTTCGGCCCGCCACCCCCGCCCATGCCCGGCATGCCCTTCATGCCGCCCATGCGCTTCATCATCTTCATGAGGCCGCCGCCCTTCATCTTCTTCATCATCCCCTGCATCTGCTCGAACTCGTTGAGCAGCCGGTTCACCTCCTGGACCTGCACGCCGGCGCCAGCCGCGATGCGGCGCTTGCGCGTGGCCTTCAGCAGTTCAGGCTTGCGGCGCTCCAGCGGGGTCATGCTGTTGATGATGCCTTCCTTGCGGCGGATGTCGCGCTCGGCACGGGTGAGGTCGGCTTCGGTCGCCTTGGCGGCCATCTGCGAGGGCAGCTTGTCCATGATGCTGGACAGGCCGCCCATCTGCTTCATCTGCTGCAACTGGCCGAGGAAGTCGTCCAGGTCGAAACCGCCGCCGCTCTTGACCTTGTTGGCCAGCTTCTGCGCCACCGCGACGTCGACGCCGGCCGTGACCTGCTCGACCAGCGCGACGATGTCCCCCATGCCGAGGATGCGGCCCGCATGGCGCTCGGCGTCGAACACTTCCAGCCCGTCGATCTTCTCGCTGGTGCCGGCGAACTTGATCGGCACGCCGGTCACCTGCCGCACCGACAGCGCCGCACCGCCGCGCGAATCGCCGTCGGTCTTGGTCAGGATGATGCCGGTCAGCGGCAGTGCGTCCTTGAAGGCCTTCGCGGTGTTGACCGCGTCCTGGCCCTGCATCGCGTCGACCACGAACAGCGTCTCGACCGGGTTCAGCGCCGCATGCAGTTGCTTGATTTCCGTCATCAGCACTTCGTCGATCGCGAGGCGGCCGGCGGTGTCGACCAGCAGCACGTCGAAGAAGTGGCGGCGCGCGTGGTCTATGGCGGCGCGGGCGATGTCGAGCGGCTTCTGGTCGGGCGTGCTCGGGAACCATTCGGCGCCGGCCTGCTTCGTCACCGTCTTCAGCTGCTCGATGGCCGCGGGGCGGTACACGTCGCCCGACACGGTCAGCACCTTCTTCTTGCGCTTCTCGATCAGGTGCTTGGCCAGCTTGGCGGTGGTGGTGGTCTTGCCCGCGCCCTGCAGGCCGGCCATGAGGATCACCGCCGGCGGTTGCGCCGCGAGGTTGATGTCGGAGACGCCCTCGCCCATGGTCGCGGCCAGCTCGCGGTTGACGATGCCGACCAGCGCCTGGCCGGGCTTCAGCGAGCCCAGCACTTCCTGGCCCAGCGCCTTTTCCTTGACGCGTGCCACGAAGTCGCGCACCACCGGCAGGGCCACGTCGGCCTCCAGCAGCGCCATGCGCACTTCGCGCAGCATGTCCTGCACGTTGGCTTCGGTGATGCGGGCCTGGCCGCTGACCTGCTTGACGAGGCGCGAGAACTTTTCGGAGAGAGCGTTGGCCATGAAGGGATGCCTTGTTGCCCGCTGCCGCGGGCCGATGGAAGACGAAAGAAACCCGAGCAGTATCGGCGAGCCGCTGGCTGCGTGGAATGCCGTTGGACCGGTCCAGCCGGCCCACGGTGCCGCACCCGGCGAGGGACAGTGACCGCCACGTCGAGGGCGATGCCGCGGCTGGTAACAATCTCCAGCGCATTAAACTCGGCTGATGATTTTAGCGAGCCCCTCCCCGCTCGGCGTGGCACTGGGCATCGTCGCTGCGTCGGCCTATGGCGTGACCGCGGTCGCGGCCTCCCGGCTCGGCCGCTCGGCCACACAATGGCTGCTCATCCTTGCGTGGGTGCTGCACGCAATTGCGCTGGTGCAAGGCCTGGCCGGTGCGCAGCCCCGCTTCGACTGGGGACCGGCGCTCTCCGTGACGGCATGGCTGGTGCTCACGGTCTATGGCATCGAGAGCCGCATGTACCCCCAACTCACCGTGCGCCGCGCACTGGCCGTGCTGGCAGCCGCAACGGTGCTGGTGGCCACCTTCTTCCCGGGCAAGCCGCTCGATGTGTCCGCATCGCCGTGGCTTCCGCTGCACCTGGCGCTGGGCATTGCGTCCTACGGCCTCTTCGGGGCGGCGGTGGTGCATGCCTGGCTCATCACGCGCGCCGAGAAACAGATCCGCCGCGCCAACGACCCCGAGGCCGGCGTGCCGCTGCTCACGCTGGAGCGGCTGACCTTCCGCTTCGTCACCGCCGGCTTCGCGCTGCTGTCGGCCACGCTGCTGGCCGGCTTCTTCTTCAGCGAGACACTTTATGGCCGCGCATGGAAGTGGGACCACAAGACCGTGCTGTCGGTGCTGGCCTGGCTCTGCTTCGCGGTGCTGCTGGCAGGGCGCGCACGCGTCGGCTGGCGCGGACGCACGGCGCGGCGCGTGCTTTACGCGGGCGCGGCGCTGCTGGTGCTGGCCTATGTGGGCTCGCGCTTCGTGCTTGAAGTGATGCTGGACCGCGTCGCATGAAGTACTTGATCGTACTGTTCGTCGTGGCGCTGGCGATCTGGCTCTGGCGTCGCAATCGCCCCGAGGAAATGGAAGAGGCCGCGCGCGCCGCCAAACCGGCCGCCGCGCCTCGGCGCGTGGGTGAACCGCAGGAGATGGTGCGCTGCGCCCATTGCGGCCTGCACCTGCCGGCCAGCGATGCCATCGCCGGGCCCGGTGGTGGCGTCTATTGCAGCATCGCCCACCGCCAGGCCGCGGCCGAATGACCCCGCCGCCGCCCTGGTCGCGCGGCGAGCCCGGCGGCGAATGGGGCAGCCTCGACACCGCGCCGCACATCGACAGCCCGGCGCTGCAGCGCCTCTGGCGCGGCTTCATGACCGCGCGCAGTTTCGTGGCCCTCGTGCTGGTGATGCTGCAGGGCGTGAGCGTCGGCATCAGTCCTGCCATCCCGCCGGCCGCACTGATCGTCTCCATCCTCTACCTGCTCGCGGTGCTCGGCGCTGCGCGCTACGTGCGCTTCCATCCACCCATCCGCGGCTTCCGTGGCGCCTGGCTGGCCTCGATCGGCATCGACCTGGCCACCTTTACCGCGCTGCAGATGGTGCAGTTGCCGGGCAGCATCAACTACACCCCCCTGTTCGCCTTGCCGGTGCTGATGGGAGCGGTACTGGGCACTGCATCGGTCGGCCTCGGCACCACGGCCGCGGTCACGCTGCTGCTGCTGGGCGACGCGGGCTGGCAATGGCTCGATCATGCGGGCGACCCGTCGACACGTTTCCTGCAGGCGGCACTCACAGGCACCGGCCTGTTCGTGGTGGCGCTGCTGGCGCACCAATTGGCGTTGCGGCTGGCGCGCGAGGAAGCGCAGGCCCTGCGCAGCCGCAGCACCGCACAGTTGCATGCGCAGGTGAACGAACTGGTCATCGAAACCCTGAGCGAGGGCGTGCTGGTGATTGATGCCGATGGCCGCGTGCATTCGGCCAATCCGGCGGCCGACGCGATATTGGGCCGGGGCCTGGCATCGATGGCGCTGCCTTTCGAACTCGCTGCGCATCCGGCATGGCAACCGCTGGCAGGGCTGGCCGACGAAACCTTCTCGCAGCGCCAGCCGCAATCCCAGGAGATGCCGATCGCGCAGGTCGGTGGCGCGCCGCGCGAAGTGCGGGTCCGTACCCGCCTGACGCCGGCCACCGACCGGCGCATCGACAGCCTGTGCGTCATGTTCCTGCAGGATCTGCGCGAACTGGAAGCGCGCATCCGCACCGAGAAGCTGGCCGCCATGGGCCGCATGTCGGCAGCGGTGGCGCATGAGATCCGCAATCCGCTGGCCGCCATCACCCAGGCGAGCGCCCTGCTCGGCGAGGACCTGGTCGATCCTTCGCACCGCCAGCTCACGGCCATGGTGCAGCAGAACGCGCAGCGCCTGGCACGCATCGTCGATGACGTGCTCGACGTCTCGCGCGCGCGGCAGCAACGCTCGCTGCCGCTCGGCGACCTGGTCGCGCTGGACACCACGGTGCGCACGCTGGCCGAGGAATGGGTGCGCCAGACCCGGCGCCAAGGCGTGCTGCTGGCATTGGATGCCGTCGGGCGCGACGTGCGCTTCGAAGTCGAGCACCTGCGCCGGATCCTGGTCAACCTGCTCGACAACGCGGCGCGCTATGCGGGCGATCGCGACGGCTCGATCCAGGTGACGACCGCGACCGGCGCCCGCGGCCGCGCCACCCTGCAGGTGTGGAGCGACGGCATGCCGCTGGAGCCGGCGGTGCAGCGGCACCTGTTCGAACCCTTCTTCTCGTCCGAAAGCCGCTCCAGCGGGCTGGGCCTGTTCATCTGCCGCGAACTCTGCGAGCGGCACGGCGCCACCATCGGCTACGAGCGTCGGGCGCTCTCTGCAGCCGGGCCGGAAGGTAACGAATTCTTCGTCGTCTTTGCCTCCGCCGAAAGACGCGGCTGACACAATAGCGGCGTGAGCACCCACCACCCCACCGCAGTCCTGCCGGCGCAGATCCTGGTCGTCGACGATGAACCCGACCTGCGCACCCTCTACGAACTGACCCTCCTGCGCGAGGGCTATCGCGTCGAAGCGGCGGGCAGCTTGTCGGAGGCCTGGGAGCACCTCGACGCCGGGCGCTTCGATGCGGTGATCACCGACATGCGGCTGCCCGACGGACTCGGCATGGAAATCATCCAACGCATCCAGAAGGCCCAGCGCGGCGAGCGCTGCGTGGTGATGACCGCCTACGGCTCGGCCGAGAACGCCGTCGAGGCGCTCAAGGCCGGCGCCTTCGACTACCTCACCAAGCCGGTCGACCTCAAGCAGTTCCGCGCGGTGGTGGCGTCGGCCGTGCAGCGCCAGCCGCAGGTGGCCGTCCACGTGGCCAAGGCAGCCCTCCCTGCGGCCATCCCGTCCGCACTCATCGAAAGCCGCACCCTGCCGCCGACCGCGACACTGGGCGACCGGGCGCTCGAACGCCTGGTCGGTGAATCGGAGCCGATGCGGCTCATCAAGTCGCACATCGCCAAGGTCGCGCGCGGCATGGCGCCGGTGCTGGTGCGCGGTGAGTCGGGCACCGGCAAGGAGCTGGTCGCGCGCGCCGTGCATGCCTGCAGCCAGCGCAGCGACGGACCCTTCGTCGCGGTGAATTGCGGCGCCATCCCCGAAAACCTGCTCGAGGCTGAATTCTTCGGCGCGCGCAAGGGCTCCTACACCGGCTCCGCGGCCGACCGCGACGGCTACTTCCAGGCGGCGCGCGGCGGCACGCTCTTCCTGGACGAGATCGGCGACTTGCCGCTGGCCATGCAGTCCAAGCTGCTGCGCGCGATCCAGGAGCGCAGCGTGCGGTCCATCGGGTCCACGCAGGAAGACACGGTCGACGTGCGCATCGTCAGCGCCACCCACAAGGACCTGCATGCCGAAGTGCAGGCCGGCCGCTTCCGGCAGGACCTGTTCTACCGCCTGAATGTGATCGAGATCGCGGTGCCGCCGCTGCGCGATCGGCGCGAAGACCTGCCTGCGCTGTGCAACGCGCTGCTGTCGCGTATCGCGCAGGACGCCGGCATGCCGGTGCCGCGCCTGACCGCCGATGTGATCACGCGCCTCGCGGGCCATCCGCTCGAAGGCAACGTGCGCGAACTCGAGAACCTGCTGCACCGCGCCGTCGCGCTCAATGACGGGGACGAACTGCACCTGGACTTCATGAGCAGCGGTCTCGCGCCCCTCGAGGCGCCCGCCCTGCCCTTGCCCGCCACGGCCGTGGCGGCCCCACCCGCGCGCGAACGCCCGGCGCCACGACCCGCAATGCCTTCAGACCTGCAGTCCTACCTCGACCAGCACGAGCGTGAAGTGCTGGTCCGTGCGCTGCAGGAAAGCGGCTTCAACCGCACCGCCGCAGCCGCGCGCCTCGGCCTGAGCCTGCGCCAGATCCGCTACCGCATCGCCCGGCTCGGCATCAGCACCCCGCACGGCGACGACGGCGGCGTTGGCACGCTGGACGACGCCGGATGAATGCGGCATCGGACGCCAGCCTCTGGCAGGCGGGCTGGTACCGATTCGCCCGACGCCTGGAGTCACCGAACTTCGGCCCCCGGCCCGCGGGCGCGCAGGTCGACCTCATCGTGCTGCATTCGATCAGCCTGCCGCCCGGTGTCTATGGCGGCAATCACGTGCAGGAACTCTTCACCAACCAGCTCGACTGGGACGCCGATCCGTACTTCGGCCGAATCCGCGGCCTGGCAGTCTCCAGCCACTTCTACGTGCGCCGCGACGGCGAGTTGTGGCAGTTCGTGAGCTGTGACGACCGCGCATGGCATGCCGGCGCCTCCAGTTGGCGCGGTCGCGACAACTGCAACGACGACTCGATCGGCATCGAGCTCGAAGGCCTGGAAGGCCAGCCCTTCGAAGAAGCGCAGTACGAGACCCTGTCCAGCCTGTGCCCGGTCCTTGCACAGCACTACCCGGTGGCCTTCATCGCGGGCCATGAGCACATCGCGCCGGGCCGCAAGCAGGACCCGGGCAGCGGCTTCGACTGGCGCGCCTTGCAAGGCGCATTGGCCTGGCCCCACACGATGTTTCCTGAAAGCACCATGGTCCGCTGAATTTTCTCAATCGCGATGACGGCGGCGATGGACCGCGTTCGAGGGCCATCGCGCAGCAAAAATCACCGCCCGCGTCCAGGAACCATGCGGGCTGCAGGCCCAAATCGCCCCGCAACCCGCACCAATACTGGACCGTGAGAAAGTAGCCCAGCAACCACGGGCGCTCCGGTGCAGGATGCCGAAAAACCCGTGCAACGCGGCGCTTGAGATTCACAAAAAGCACTACATCTAGTGGCTTGTAGGCCCCCGGGACACTAGATATAGTGCCCCCTCGGCCGGATCAACGCCGCTACAAACTTCTAACAATCTTGCGGCGCACGCCCGGCTCGCATGCCCCCAGGCGCCGCTCGCCACAACAACAGTCGCCAACCGAGGAACCGAATGCAGACAGCACTGAACACCCCCGCCACGCCCCGCCCCTCGTCCTTCACCCAAGCCGGCGCCAGCAAGCGCGATGTCGCCGGCCCGCTGTCGGCGGATGCGCTCGCGCATTACCAGATCATCCGCCGCAACGGCGCGGTGGTCTCGTTCGAGCCCAACAAGATCGCCATCGCGATGATGAAAGCCTTCCTGGCCGTGCATGGAACCCAGGGCGCGGCTTCCGCCAGCGTGCGCGAGACGGTCGAAGGATTGACCCAGGCCGTGGTGCGCGCGATGGTGCGTTCACGTCCGGGCGGCGGCACCTTCCACATCGAAGACGTGCAGGACCAGGTCGAGCTCGGCCTGATGCGCGGCGGCCACCATGAAGTCGCCCGCGCTTACGTGCTCTACCGCGAGCGCCGCACGCGCGAGCGCGCCAGCCAGAACGAGCCGGCAGCAGCAGCCGTCGTGCCCACCCTGCATGTGCTGGACCGCGGCGAACGCGTCGCGCTCGACATCAACGAACTCAAGGGCCTGATCGAATCGGCCTGCGAGGGCTTGGGCGCCACCATCACGGCCGCGCCGATCCAGGCCGAGACGATGCGTAACCTCTACGACGGCGTGCCGCTCGACGAGGTCTACAAGGCTTCCATCCTGGCGGCCCGCACGCTGATCGAGAAGGACCCCGACTACACCTTCGCCACCGCCCGCCTGCTGCTGCACACGATCTTCCGCGAGATCCTGGGCCGCGAAGTGGCGCCGGCCGAACGCGCCACCGCCTACGCCGACTACTTCCCGCACTTCATCAAGAAGGGCGTCGAGAACGAACTGCTCGACGAGAAGCTGCTGCAGTACGACCTGGTCAAGCTCGGCGGCGCACTCAAGGCCGAACGCGACCTGAAGTTCGACTACCTCGGCCTGCAGACGCTGTACGACCGCTACTTCCTGCACGTGCGCAAGGCGCGCATCGAACTGCCGCAAGCCTTCTTCATGCGCGTGGCCATGGGCCTGGCGCTCAACGAGATCGACCGCGAAGCTCGCGCCATCGAGTTCTACGAAGTGATGTCCTCCTTCGACTTCATGTCGAGCACGCCCACGCTGTTCAACAGTGGCACGCTGCGCTCGCAACTGTCGAGCTGCTACCTCACGACCGTGCCCGACGACCTTGACGGCATCTACGAGTCGATCAAGGAAAACGCGTTGCTGTCGAAGTTCGCCGGCGGCCTGGGCAACGACTGGACCCGCGTTCGCGCACTCGGCAGCCACATCAAGGGCACCAACGGCGAATCGCAAGGCGTCGTGCCTTTCCTCAAGGTCGTCAACGACACCGCCGTCGCGGTGAACCAGGGCGGCAAGCGCAAGGGCGCCGTCTGCACGTACCTCGAAACCTGGCACCTCGACATCGAGGAGTTCCTGGAACTGCGCAAGAACACCGGCGACGACCGCCGCCGCACGCACGACATGAACACGGCCAACTGGATCCCCGACCTGTTCATGCGCCGCGTGATGGAAAAGGGCAACTGGACGCTGTTCTCGCCCTCCAACGTGCCCGACCTGCACGACCTGTTCGGGGCTGAATTCGAAAAGGCCTACGTCGCCTACGAAGAGAAGGCCGCGCGCGGCGACATCAAGCCCTCGCGCACCATCCCGGCCACCGACCTGTGGCGCAAGATGCTGACGATGCTGTTCGAGACCGGCCATCCCTGGATCACGTTCAAGGACGCCTGCAACGTGCGCTCGCCGCAGCAACACGCCGGCGTCGTGCATTCGTCCAATCTCTGCACCGAGATCACGCTCAACACCAGCGACACCGAAACCGCCGTGTGCAACCTCGGCTCGGTCAACCTGCTGCAGCACTTGAAGGCGGCACCCGCCGGCTCGACCGGCGGCTCGGTCCTTGACCAGGCCAAGCTCAAGCGCACGATCTCGACCGCGATGCGCATGCTCGACAACGTGATCGACATCAACTACTACGCCGTGAAGAAGGCGCGCGACTCCAACATGCGCCACCGTCCGGTGGGCCTGGGCCTGATGGGATTCCAGGACGCGCTGTACGAACTTCGCATTCCCTATGCATCGCAAGAAGCCGTGCAGTTCGCCGACGAGTCGATGGAAGCCATCTGCTACCACGCCTACTGGGCCTCGACCGAACTGGCCAAGGAACGCGGCAAGTACTCGAGCTACAAGGGCTCGCTGTGGGACAAGGGCATCCTGCCGATCGACACGCTCGACCTGCTCGAGAAGGCACGTGGCGGCTATGTCGAAGTGGACCGCTCGGCCACGCTCGACTGGGACGCACTGCGCCAGAAGATCAAGGCCGACGGCATGCGCAACTCCAACTGCGTGGCCATCGCACCGACCGCGACCATCTCCAACATCATCGGCGTCGATGCCTCGATCGAACCCTGCTTCGGCAACCTGTCGGTCAAGTCGAACCTGTCCGGTGAATTCACCGTCATCAACCACTACCTGGTGCAAGACCTCAAGCGCCTGGGCCTGTGGGACGACGTGATGGTGATGGACCTCAAGCACTTCGACGGTTCGCTGCGTCCGATCGACCGCGTGCCGCAAGACATCAAGGCGCTCTATGCGACCGCCTTCGAGGTCGAGACCACGTGGTTGGTCGAGGCTGCATCGCGTCGCCAGAAGTGGATCGACCAGGCGCAGTCGCTCAACATCTACATGGCCGGCGCCTCGGGCAAGAAGCTCGACGACACGTACAAGCTCGCATGGCTGCGCGGTCTCAAGACCACGTACTACCTGCGCACGCAGAGCGCCACGCATGCCGAGAAATCGACGGTGCAATCGGGCCGCCTGAACGCCGTGTCATCGGGTGGCGATGCCACGCCGAAGATGAGCGCACTCGAAGCCGCGGCACTCGCAGCGCAAGCGCAGATGAATGCGATCCCTGCCACCGACATCGCGTTCTGCGGTGTCGATGACCCGACATGCGAAGCGTGTCAGTAATCGTTGTGTGAAACGCGCGGCATCGACTCACAAAAGTCGATGCTCGCGAGCAACATAAGAACAAGATAATTGAAGCGCGATGCGAACGAGCACTTTGCATATCACATCGTTGCTCACATAATTTGAGCACTGGATTTTTCTATGTTGACCTGGGACGAAGAAGTCAAGCCCTCCTCATCGAAGGACATGCAACAAGGTTTGCAGCACTCCACGAATCACGGCGCACCAACCGGCCGCTCGATGGAAGTCCCGACTCCGCAAATTCCCCAAGCCGCTGTCCACACCGCGACGGCATCACGCAAGCTTGATGACGGCGCAAGCATTCCGGCACGCATGACAGCAGCAACTGTTGCCACCCCGGTGCCCGCCGCCCGCCGCGTTCGTGCCGCAGACAAGCGCATCATCAACGGCCAGACCGACGTCAACCAGCTGGTGCCCTTCAAGTACAAGTGGGCCTGGGAAAAGTACCTCGCCACCTGTGCCAACCACTGGATGCCGCAAGAGGTGAACATGACGCGCGACATCGCGTTGTGGAAGGACCCGAACGGCCTCACCGAAGACGAGCGCCGCATCGTCAAGCGCAACCTCGGCTTCTTCGTGACCGCCGACTCGCTGGCCGCCAACAACATCGTGCTGGGCACCTATCGTCACATCACAGCACCCGAGTGCCGCCAGTTCCTGCTGCGCCAGGCCTTTGAAGAAGCGATCCACACGCACGCCTACCAGTACATCGTCGAGTCGTTGGGCCTGGACGAAAGCGAGATCTTCAACGCGTACAACGAAGTACCGTCGATCCGCGAGAAGGACCAGTTCCTGATCCCCTTCATCGAGGCCATCAGCGACCCGCACTTCCACACCGGCACGCACGAGACCGACCAGACGCTGCTCAAGTCGCTGATCGTCTTCGCCTGCCTCATGGAAGGCCTGTTCTTCTACGTCGGCTTCACGCAGATCCTCGCGCTCGGTCGCCAGAACAAGATGACCGGTGCTGCCGAGCAGTACCAGTACATCCTGCGCGACGAGTCGATGCACTGCAACTTCGGCATCGACCTGATCAACCAGTTGAAGCTCGAGAACCCCGGCCTCTGGACCGCAGAGTTCAAGGCCGAGATCAAGGCCCTGTTCCTCAAGGCCGTCGAACTCGAATACCGCTACGCCGAAGACACCATGCCCCGCGGCGTGCTCGGCATGAACGCATCCATGTTCAAGGGCTACCTGCGCTACATCGCCAATCGGCGTGCACAGCAAATTGGCCTTGAGACACTCTTCCCGAACGAAGAGAATCCGTTCCCGTGGATGAGCGAAATGATCGACCTGAAGAAAGAGCGAAATTTCTTTGAAACCCGCGTGATCGAATACCAGTCGGGTGGTGCTCTTTCCTGGGATTGAGACGTTCACAGAACAACAATGCATTCAAGAATTGCCATCGGCGCACATCGCACCAGAGAGTGCGGCGACTGACAGGCGACGGTGTTCATGGTGCTGGAGCTTGATATCCAACACCATGAATCGCTTCACGTTCACAAGCGGACGCGGAGTGCTTCAAGAGGTTGATTTTTCAACTTGATCAAGGAGAAAGAAATGGCAACTGCAAAGAAAGCGCCGGCCAAGAAGGCCGCTGCGAAGAAGGCTCCGGCGAAGAAGGTCGCGGCCAAGAAGGCACCGGCAAAGAAGGTCGCGGCCAAGAAGGTCGTCGCGAAGAAGGCACCGGCAAAGAAGGTCGTCGCGAAGAAGGCGGCCCCGGCGAAGAAGGCCGCTGCCAAGAAGGCACCTGCGAAGAAGGCCGCCGCGAAGAAGGCGCCGGCGAAGAAGGCCGCTGCCAAGAAGGCACCTGCAAAGAAGGCTGCGGCCAAGAAAGCCGCGAAGAAGCCTGCCGCCAAGAAGGCTGCGAAAGCACCCGCCAAGGCCGCCGTCGCCCCTGCCCCTTCGGCACAGACGACGCTGAATCCTCAAGCTGCCTGGCCGTTCCCGACGGCCAGCAAGCCCTGAGTCATTCAGAGGCCCTGATCGGCGAAGCCCGGCATCGCGAGGTGTCGGGCTTTTCTATTTCTCTCGTGCTTGAGACGACTTTGCAATCAAGCGCGGTACGACGCGGAGCGCCATAGGTAGTTCGGCAGTTCGGCAGTGCGGCAGTGCTGTCGCATGACAAGCCCATCCAACGCCGCTGCGCGCTTGAAGGCAATGTCGCATGAGATAGTCGTGCATGAAAAAACCGGGAGGGCCCTCGCACTGCAGCACCCATGGCCCCGCACTGCTGGCGATGCTGTGCCGCTCCCGGCAGGGAGGGACGCCGCCGGTCAGAGGCCGAGCTGCTGGCGGTCCACCGTGTAGTTCTGCGGGCCGCGCTGCGCAACCTTGAGCGCGCCGATCTGGTTGCCCAGCACCGCGCACTTGGCCAGCGGCCAACCCTGCTCCAGGCCGAACAGGAGCGCGCCACGCCATGCATCGCCGCAGCCCGTGGGATCCACCACGACCGCCGGCTTGACCGCCGGGACATGCGACATGACCCCATCGATCCAGACCTCGCATCCATCGGCGCCCAGCGTGACGACCAGACCTTGCACGCGGCGCGAAATGTCCGCACTGCTCCACCCAGTGCGCTCGCTCAGCATCTTGCCTTCGTAGTCATTCACCGTGACCCAGTCGGCTTGTTCGATGAAGTGCGACAGTTCGTCGCCATTGAACATCGGCAAGCCTTGCCCCGGATCGAAGACGAAGGGAATGCCGGCGACCTTGAACTGCTCGGCATGCTGCAGCATCCCGTCGCGCCCATCGGGCGAGATGATGCCGATCTTCAGGTCCGGGCGTGCCGCGATGTGCGTGATGTGCGCCTGCTGCATGGCGCCTGGATGGAAGGCCGTGATCTGGTTGTTGTCGCGGTCGGTCATGATCATCGCCTGCGCCGTGTAGGCATCGTCAACGGCGCGGATGAACTCGGTGCCGACGCCCAATTCATCGAGCCGCGCGACATAGGCGGCGCCATCGCTTCCCACCGTCGCCATCGGCAGTGCCTTGCCGCCGAGCGCATTGAGGCTGTACGCGATGTTGCCGGCGCAGCCGCCGAAGTCGCGCCGCAGGCCGGGCACGAGAAAGGACACGTTCAGGATGTGCAACTGATCGGGGAGGATCTGGTCGGCGAACCGTCCCTCGAAATTCATGATCGTGTCGAACGCGAGGGAACCGCAAATCACTGCTGCCATGTAGGAGCCCCAAGGTGTTGGAAGGGTTGGAACGACAAGCGCGATGCGCTCAGATCAGAAGCTGGGGCTTTTCGAGGGTGCCCGTGCAGTGCGCCAAAGGGTATCCGCTTCAGGCGCAAGGCACAGCCATGGTTCGGGCCATGGCGAGCATTTGCAATGACGAGCAGAGGCCTTTTGGCGCGATGAGCAGGCATGATGGAAAGACGCTCAGCCTCTCAAGGATAGAAGGCCAGCACCCGGTAGCCGGCAACCGGCGACAGCCCGGCAGCGTCGGGGCGGGTGAGCGCAAGCGGCAATGATGCGGCGTGCTCCGCCTTGGCGCCGAGCACCGCGGGCGCGCCGAAGTCGGCCGGCATCAGCACGCGCCGCAACGTGGTGCGCTCCTGCGTGTCGAGCAATGACAGTTCGACCGCCGGCATGGCCAGCGGCATCGTCGCGCTGTTGCGGAGGGTGAAGTCGAGGCGATAGCCGTCGCCGGTCTTGTCTTGGGCAAATGAGGCACCGTCGATGGTGATCGCGCTGATCTGTCGGAGCGGCGATATCTGGCAGGCCATGAGCTTGCACAGCACTTCAAGCGCAGGCCGCAGCGAAGGCTCGCGCGCGACCAGCGCATCGCGTTCGTGGCGCGCCCATTGCAGCGGGAGCGCGGCGACAAGGAGGATCAGCGCGACGCTGACAAAGCGACCCGACCCGCGCTCGCTTCGGGCCGCCGCGGGCGTTCGCGCGAACGGCGGCAGGGCCGCTGCCGGATCGCAAGGCGCTTCGATGATGCTGGCGGAGGTCACCATGGGCGAGGAAAGCGGCACCTCTTCCAAGGGGGTTGCCGTTGCGGCTGCCCGACGCGCGCGGGCATTGCGCACGGCGTCGATCCGAGCCTGTCGCAAGGCCTTTTGCAGCTGCGCATTGCTGGATTGACCGACGAAGGCCGAGAAGTCGTCCAAGGCCTCGATGGAACGGGTGAGCGAGTGCTGCGCCAATGCGTGCACGGGCTCGATCGGCGGCGCGGCAGTCGGCGGATCAGCGGTCGGCAGCGCGGAGATCGGCTCGGGCCATGGTGGATCGGAGATCAGGTCCAGTGACGGCCACTCCGGGTGCGGCGCGAGCGCTGCAGCATCGGGGGACTTGGGCCCCGGAACTTGCTCTTGCTCTTGCTCTTGCTCTTGCTCTTGCTCTTGCTCTGGCTCTTGCTCTTGCTCTTGCTCTTGCTCTTGCTCTTGCTCTGGCTCTGGCTCTGGCTCTGGCTCTGGCTCTGGCTCTGTACCAGAGTCGCGGTCTGGCTCCAGACTTGATTCGACCCTGGCTTCCAAACTCTTCTGCGCCAGTTCCATACGCGCGAACTGCAACTCCAGCCCCTTGATCGGAAGGTCGATCTCCAGCGGTTCGTCATGCGCTTCAATCGCCGCTGGTGCCGCAACTTCCCCGGCCGCGGCTGGCTGTGAGCTGACCGCATCCGGCGCGTCGCGCAGGTCGAGGGTCGCATCGAACACCTGGCTGCAGCGACCGCATCGCACCCATCCATCCGATATTCGAAGCTGGTCGCGAACCACTTTGAAGGTGGTTTCACAGGAAGGACAGCGGGTGACAAGACTCATTGGGCGGGCATTGTAGGTGGCAGGCCCGTCAGACAGGGGCAAGGCGCCAAGGCCAGTTCAACACCGCTCCTGGCCTGCTGCACAGTGGAGCAGGCACTAGACGGTGGCGGTCATCAGGATCCAGCCGTCCTCGCTGTCACTGACCTGCAAGCGCGCATACGGCGCGTAGGCTTCCTTCAACTCCTCGGCCTGGCGCTCCAGAATACCGGCCAGCACCAGCGAGCCACCGGGCGCGATATGACTGCACAGCAGGGGGGCCAAGAGCTTGAGCGGTGTCGCCAGGATATTGGCCAGCACGGTCTGGTAGCGTCCTTCAGCCGTGTCGGGAAGGCCCGCATTCAACTGAACGGCGTTGGCCTCGGCATTGAGGCGCGTCGATTCAACGGCGGATTCGTCGATGTCGACCGCGTCGATGCGCGCCGCGCCGAACTTGGCTGCGCCAATCGCGAGGATGCCGGAACCGCAGCCATAGTCCAGCACACGCTGGCCAGCGAGACCGTGGACCGCGATCCAGCGCAGGCACATGCGCGTGGTCGGATGCGTACCCGTGCCGAAGGCCAGACCCGGGTCGAGGCGGATCACTTGCTTCGCTTGCGCGGGCGGCTCATGCCAGGTCGGCACGATCCAGAATGTGGGCGTGATCTCGACCGGCGCGAATTGCGATTGCGTCAGTCGCACCCAGTCTTGCTCCGGCACGTCCGCCACGCCGAGGATGCTGCAACCTTCGAAGAAGTCCTGCAGTTCCAGCACGGCGGCAGCCTCCCGCGCCGCCGCCTCGTTGAGGAACAGCGCAATCACGCGCGAGCGCAGCCAACCGTCTTTCGGCGGCGGCATACCCGGTTCGCCAAACAGCGCCTGCTCCGCATCGGTCTGCGCGTCTGCGTCCTCGACGGAAACGCTCAGCGCATCCAGCGCGTCCAGCGCATCGCTGACGTTCTCGACGCCGTCTTCCGGAACCAGCAACCGAAGTTCAAACACTGGCCGGGCCGCTCAGCGCTTGTGCGTTGCCAACCACTCTTCGAGATAGTGGATGTTGGTTCCGCCTGCCATGAACTTGGCGTCCACCATCAGTTCGCGGTGCAGCGGGATGTTGGTCTGGATGCCCTCGACCACCGTCTCGTTCAGGGCGGTACGTACCCGTGCCATGGCCTGCTCACGTGTGTCGCCGTAGCAGATGATCTTGCCAATCATCGAGTCATAGTTGGGCGGCACGAAGTAGTTGGTGTAGACGTGCGAATCGACGCGCACCCCAGGACCGCCGGGCGGATGCCACATCGTGATGCGACCGGGCGAAGGGGTGAACTTCCACGCGTCCTCGGCGTTGATGCGGCACTCGATCGCATGACCGCGCATTTCGATCTGGCGCTGTGTGAAGGGGAGCTTTTCCCCGGCCGCGACCATGATCTGCGTCTTGACGATGTCGATGCCGGTGGTGAATTCGGTCACCGGATGCTCGACCTGCACCCGCGTGTTCATCTCGATGAAATAGAACTCGCCATCTTCATAAAGGAACTCGAAGGTGCCGGCGCCTCGGTAGCCGATCTTCTTGCAGGCGGCGGCGCAACGCTCGCCGATCTTCTCGATCAACTTGCGCGGAATGCCAGGCGCGGGCGACTCCTCGATCACTTTCTGGTGGCGGCGCTGCATCGAGCAGTCGCGTTCGCCAAGGTACACCGCATTCTTGAACTTGTCGGCAAGAACCTGGATTTCGATGTGGCGCGGGTTCTGGAGGAACTTCTCCATGTAGACGGCCGCGTTGTTGAACGCCGCGCCGGCCTCCGCCTTGGTCATCTGGATCGCGTTGACCAGCGCCGCCTCGGTATGGACCACGCGCATGCCGCGCCCGCCCCCACCGCCGGCCGCCTTGATGATGACCGGGTAGCCGATCGCCCGCGCAATGCGCTTGTTGGTGGCGGCGTCGTCCGAAAGTTCACCCTCGGAGCCGGGCACGCAAGGCACGCCGGCCTTGATCATGGCCTGCTTGGCCGAGACCTTGTCGCCCATCGTGCGGATGTTCTCGGGCGTGGGTCCGATGAACTGGAAGCCACTCTGCTCGACACGCTCGGCAAAGTTGGCGTTCTCGCTCAGGAAGCCGTAGCCCGGGTGGATCGCCTCGGCATCCGTCACCTCGGCCGCCGAGATGATGGCCGGCATGTTGAGGTAGCTCTGCGACGACGGCGCCGGACCGATGCAAACCGCTTCCTGGGCCAGCTTGACGTACTTGGCTTCGCGGTCGGCTTCCGAATAGACCATCACGGCCTTGATGCCCATCTCGCTGCAGGCGCGCTGAATCCGCAGGGCGATTTCGCCGCGATTGGCGACCAGGATCTTCTTAAACATGGCTGACCTCGCGGCTGCATCGCCCGCACGCTGCGCGTGCAACGGCAATTTGCCGGCCTTCGGCCGTCCGCGCCGAGGCGCGAACGCCGCGATTGGCGACCAGGATCTTCTTGAACATGATTACTCGATGATGAACAGCGGTTGGCCGTACTCGACGGCCTGGCCGTTCTCGCCGAGGATCTGCGTGATCGTGCCGGACTTGTCGGCCTCGATCTCGTTGAGGATCTTCATGGCCTCGATGATGCAGATCGTTTCGCCTTCCTTGACCTGGCTGCCAACCTCGACGAACGCCGGGGCGCCGGGGCTCGACGAACGGTAGAAGGTGCCCACCATCGGAGACTTGACCGTGTGACCCGTCGGCGCCGAGGTCGGTACGGCGGCCGGTGCGGACGTTTCCACAGCTTGGGTGGGCGGCGGCGCGGAAGCGGCCTGCTGGGGAGCCGCAAGCGCCTGCACGTATTGCATCGGCGCCGACGTGCCAGCCTTGACGATACGAACCTTGCCTTCGGCTTCGGTGATCTCAAGTTCGGAAATATTGGATTCAGACACGAGATCGATCAGTGTCTTTAGTTTGCGAAGATCCATGGGCCTCCAAGCGCCAGCTGTGCTGGTCATAGGTATCAACTCGCCTGAAAATCGGCGATTATTAGCTTTTTAGTGCCAAATGCCGCGTTCTAGGCCGGATTCTAGCCGCGAACCAGCGCCTGCCGCCAAGCATCGAGATCGGCTGGCTCGAGTTTTCCCATCTTACGTGCCACCACCGCACCCTCGGCATTGACGACCATTGTGAACGGAAGACCACCGCCCGTGTTGCCAAGTTCGCGCAGGAGCTCCGTACCCTCCAGCCCGGCCAGGCCGATCGGGAACGAAACCGGCGTGCGGGCCAGGAACTTCCGCACCGCACTGGGTTGATCGATGGCCAAGCCGATCACTTGCCAGCCGTTTGCAGCTTGATCGCGAAAGAAACGATCAACCATTGGTAACTCTTCGACGCAGGGCGGACACCATGTTGCCCAGAAATTGATCAGCACCGGTTTGCCGCGCAATGTCGCGAAATCCACTTCCCCACCCTCCGGGCGCTCGAAACGCCGGGTCCAGAACGTCGCATCCACCGGGACGCTTGTGCCTGACGCACCGGCACGCTCTTTCCACCAGGCACCGCCGGCGCCGGCCGCTGCGGCCACCACCGCCACGCCACCGATGATCCATCGACGACGGACCGGATTCGCACTGTCGCTCATTCCCTGCTCGCTCTTTCTTGTTCGATGAGGCGGCGCAACGCTGTCAGATCACCACGCGGCGCTCGCCCTTGCGCGTCGGGCTTGAGCGCGCCGCGCAAATCATCCAGGTCGTAGACCAGCAGATGGACGCCGATTTCTTCGCCGAGCGCGCGACTGAGTGCATGCACGCTCAAGGCCTCGACCTGCTCGCCATGGAAGCCAGTGACCATGCGCGGCTCGTAGTCGACATGGTGGTCGATCAGCGAAATCTCGGCGGACTTGGAATCGTCGCAAAAAAGCTGGATGTAGATATCGGACAACCGGGTTGCAGTACCGTGCCACACCGCGCCACCCACATGCGGCCTGAAGGGGGCCATCCGCTCCATCCACAGGAGGGCCAGTTCGCGCAGCGCACGCAACTCGCCGGGCTGGGTGTCGGCACAGTAAAGGGCGATGTAGTCGCGAACTTCAGCCTCGACCTCGTCGTTGTTGGGCAATGCGGTGCGATTCGGGAGTCCGAGGTCGCGCAGCGCGCGGCGCTTCGCGGGCCCGTATTCGAGCCCCTCCTCGACCACGAGACGCGCTGCGGCGGCGGCGATTTCACGCTTGGACATGTCCATCACGGCATTCTGCCCGGAAGGCGGCATCGCAGGAGTGCCCCTTCGACGCATCCCTAGAATCAACCGATGCACATTCACATCCTCGGCATCTGCGGCACGTTCATGGGTGGCGTTGCAGCCCTCGCGCGCGAAGCCGGCCACAAGGTGACCGGCTGCGACGCCGGCGTTTATCCGCCGATGAGCGACCAGTTGCGCGCTCTGGGCATCGACCTGATCGAAGGCTTCGGCGCGGACCAGCTCTCGCTGCGGCCAGACATGTTCGTCGTCGGCAACGTGGTTTCCCGCGCGCGGCTGGACAACGGCGGCGCAAAGTTCCCGCTCATGGAAGCGATCCTCGATGCCGGCCTGCCCTACACCAGCGGTCCGCAGTGGCTGGCCGAGCACGTGCTGCAGGGCCGTCATGTGCTGGCCGTGGCCGGCACGCACGGCAAGACCACGACGACCTCGATGCTGGCCTGGGTGCTCGAAGCCACGGGGCGGTCGCCCGGATTCCTTGTCGGCGGCGTGCCGCTGAACTTTGGCGTGTCGGCGCGGCTCGGAGCGGGTGGGGCGGGCGCCAGGGCCCCCTTCGTGATCGAGGCAGACGAGTACGACACCGCTTTCTTCGACAAACGCAGCAAATTCGTCCACTACCGGCCGCGAACCGCGGTCCTCAACAACCTCGAGTTCGACCACGCCGACATCTTCGATGACCTGGCCGCCATCGAACGGCAGTTCCATCACCTGCTGCGCACCGTGCCGTCCACCGGCCGAGTCGTCGCCAATGCCACTGAGGAAAGCCTGGGACGCGTGCTGGCCCAGGGCTGCTGGAGCGAACTCGCGCGGTTTGGCACGGGCGGCGAATGGCAGGCCGTCGGCACGCACGACGCCTTTGACGTGCTGCGGCAAGGCCGGGTCGTCGGCCGCGTGGGATGGGCACTGTCGGGCCTGCACAACCAGATGAACGCCCTGGCAGCCATCGCAGCGGCCGACCACCTGGGCGTGCCGCCGGCCGAGTCCGCGGCGGCGCTGGCCTCGTTTTGGAACGTGCGGCGGCGCATGGAACTGCGGGGCACCGTCGGACGCGACGGCGGCGAGATCACCGTCTACGATGACTTCGCCCACCATCCGACCGCGATTCACACGACCATCGATGGCTTGCGGCGCCAACTCGACGCTCGGGGCCGCAGCGCCGACCGCATCCTGGCCGTGTTCGAGCCGCGCAGCAACACGATGAAGCTCGGCGCGATGGCCGCGCAATTGCCATGGAGCCTGGAGCACGCCGACCTCGCGTTCTGCCATACGGCCGGCCTCGGTTGGGATGCTGTTGCCGCGCTCGCGCCGATGGGTGAGCGGGCGCACACGGCTGGCGCCATCGCGTCCCTGGTCGACCAGGTCATCGCCGCCGCACGGCCGGGCGACCATGTCGTGTGCATGAGCAACGGCGGCTTCGGCGGCATCCATGAAAAGCTTCTGGATGCGCTGCAGCTTGCGAAAGCCGTGTCGTGCGCGCACAGCAGCTGATCGACGCGCTCGGGCTGCAGCCGCATCCCGAAGGTGGCTGGTACCGCGAAGTGTTCCGTTCGTCCGATCGCGTGTCACCAGCGGACGGCCGCGCGCCGCGCCATGCGCTGACCAGCATCTACTTCCTGCTCGAGGCGGGCCAGCACTCACGCTGGCACCGGGTGCTGTCGGATGAAGTGTGGGTGCATCTCGAAGGCGCCACGCTGGCCCTGTGGACCTGCGATTCGGCGCTCGGCACGGCACCGGTCTGCACGCACGTCGGGCCGGTCGATGACCACGGCAGGCGCCCGCAACACGTGGTGCGCGCAGGCGAGTGGCAGGCGGCCCGGCCACTGGCTGCGGACGGCACTTCCGCCTACAGCCTCGCCGCCTGCATGGTCGCGCCCGGCTTCGACTTCGCGGACTTCGCCTTGATGCCGCCGGAGAGCGCGGAGGCCGCCCGGCTTGCCCAGCATGGGCCGGAATTCACCGGCCTGATCTGAACTCCCGGACGTCGGTCAGCGGGGGATGACTTTGGTGGGCCTAGCGATCGTCAGCCTCGGCGCTGCTTGACAGCTTGCGACAGCGTTTCAAGCACCGACGCCGAATCGTCCCAGCCGATGCACGCATCGGTGATGCTCTTGCCGTATTCGAGACCGGCGATCTTGTCCTTGCCCGGCGTGAACTTCTGCGCGCCGGCATTCAGGTGGCTCTCGATCATCACGCCGAACACGCTCTTGCTGCCGCCGGTGATCTGCGCGGCGATGTCCTTTGCCACGTCGATCTGCTTCTGGTGCTGCTTGGAACTGTTGGCATGGCTGCAGTCGACCATCAGCGTGGGCGGCAGCTTGGCCGCTGCGAGATCCTTGCAGGCTTCGGCGACGCTGGCCGCGTCGTAGTTGGGCGCCTTGCCGCCACGCAGGATGACGTGGCAGTCCTTGTTGCCGTTGGTCTGCACGATCGCGACCTGGCCGTTCTTGTGCACCGAGAGGAAGTGATGCCCGCGCGCCGCTGCCTGGATCGCGTCGGTGGCGATGCGGATGTTGCCGTCGGTGCCGTTCTTGAAGCCGATCGGCGCCGACAGGCCCGAGGCCAGTTCGCGGTGCACCTGGCTTTCGGTGGTGCGCGCGCCGATGGCGCCCCAGGCGATCAGGTCGCCGATGTACTGCGGCGAGATCACGTCGAGGAATTCGCTGCCCGCCGGCAGGCCGAGGCGGTTGATGTCGATGAGCAACTGGCGCGCGATGCGCAGGCCTTCGTCGATGCGGAAGCTCTCGTCGAGGTACGGGTCGTTGATCAGGCCCTTCCAGCCGACGGTGGTACGGGGCTTCTCGAAGTAGACGCGCATGACGATTTCCAGAGAATCGGCGTACTTCTCTCGCTCGGCCTTGAGGCGGCGCGCGTAGTCGAGCGCTGCGGCCGGGTCGTGAATGGAGCACGGGCCCATGATGACCAGCAGCCGATCGTCCTTGCCGGCCATGATGTTGTGGATCGCGCGACGCGTGCCGGTGATCAGCTTCTCGACCGGCGTTCCGCGGATCGGGAAGAAGCGGATCAGATGTTCAGGAGGGGGCAACACGTTGATGTCCTTGATGCGTTCGTCGTCGGTCTGGCTGGTCTTTTCGACGTTGGCATACGGGGCGTTGGAAGAGGTCATCGTGTAGCTCCTGGTTTGAAATCGAATGGGCATAAAAAAACCGCCGGGGCGTGAGCGCCGGCGGTCTTTGGGGGGTGTGCGTTTGTTCTACGCGCTCGCCTCTGGGCCGCCGGACATCCGGAACCAAAAGTACGAAAAAAAGAAAGCTGCGCGCAAAGACATGGGTGGCGAATGTAGCACAAGAGTTGTTCGTGGGATACCGCGGATCTGGCTCTGCCAGGCCGCTGGTATCGCCCCCGGCGAGGGGGTTGGAGGAGCGACACGAAGTGCGTGCATCCTGGGGGTGAGCCAGTTCAGGCCGTACCGCCGACCGTGAGGCCATCGATGCGCAGCGTCGGTTGCCCCACGCCGACAGGCACGCTCTGCCCTTCCTTGCCGCAGGTGCCGACGCCCGAGTCCAGCGCCATGTCGTTGCCGATCATGGTCACGCGCGTGAGCGCATCCGGGCCGTTGCCGACGATGGTCGCGCCCTTGACCGGGTACTGGATCTTGCCGTTCTCCACCCAGTAGGCCTCGCTCGCCGAGAACACGAACTTGCCGCTGGTGATGTCGACCTGGCCGCCGCCGAAGTTGGTGGCGTAGAGGCCCTTCTTGATGCTGGCGACGATCTCCTTCGGGTCCTTGTCGCCGCCGAGCATGTAGGTGTTGGTCATGCGCGGCATCGGAACGTGGGCATAGCTTTCGCGGCGGCCGTTGCCGGTGGGCTTGACCTTCATGAGACGCGCATTGAGCGAGTCCTGGATGTAGCCCTTGAGGATGCCGTCCTCGATGAGCACGTTGCGCTGGCTGGCATTGCCCTCGTCGTCGACGTTGAGAGAGCCGCGGCGGTCGGCGATGGTGCCGTCGTCGAGCACCGTCACGCCCTTGGCCGCGACGCGCTGGCCGATGCGGCCGGAGAAGGCGCTCGAACCCTTGCGGTTGAAGTCGCCTTCGAGGCCGTGACCGATGGCTTCGTGCAGCAGGATGCCGGGCCAACCCGGGCCGAGGACCACGGTCATCTCGCCGGCGGGCGCGGGGCGAGATTCGAGGTTGACGAGCGCGGCGCTGACGGCCTGCTCGACGTATTCGGCGATGTGGGCGTCGTCGAAGTACGCGAGGCCGAAGCGACCGCCGCCGCCGCCGGAGCCCATTTCACGGCGACCATTCTGTTCGGCGATGACGGTGACGGAGAGGCGCACCAGCGGGCGAACGTCTGCAGCCAGCGTGCCATCCGCGCGAGCGACCAGTACGACGTCGTATTCGCTCGCGAGGCCGGCCATCACTTGCGACACGAGCGGATCCCGCGCCCGGGCCAGCTTTTCGACGCGGCCGAGCAGTTCGACCTTGGCGGTGCTGTCGAGCGTGGTGATCGGGTCGACGCCGTTGTACAGCGAGCGGCTCGACGCGATCTTGCGCGTCGGCGCCTTGATGCGGGCCGAGCGTCCCGCCGATGAAATCGAGCGGACCGTGCGCGCCGCATCCAGCAGCGAGGCCTCGGAAATGTCGTCCGAATAGGCAAACGCCGTCTTCTCGCCGCTGACCGCGCGAACGCCGACGCCCTGGTCGATGCTGAAGCTGCCCGTCTTGACGATGCCCTCTTCCAGGCTCCAGCCTTCGCTGCGCGTGTACTGGAAGTAGAGGTCGGCGTCGTCGACCTTGTGCGCCGCGATCTCGGCCAGCGCGCGCGCCAGATGGGACTCGTCGAGTCCGAAGGGCGTGAGCAGGAGGCTTTGCGCCGTGGCGAGGCGCTCGATGGTGGGTTCGCGGGAGATCATCGGGGGATTATTGCTCGCCCGGATGATCACCGTGGAGGTGTGGGGTCAGCGCACCGTGTCGGCGATGGCCTGGAAGGCGCGCATGTGCAGGCCGTGCAGCGGGCCGTTCCCCGCAGTGGGCGTCGAGCCGAGTCGCACGATCACCACCTCGGCCTTCGGATTCACGTGGATGTACTGGCCGTGGATGCCCGAGGCCTCGAAGGCGCCGTCGGCGTTGTGCAGGATCCACCACTGGTTGCGGTACGAGTAGCCCGGCCGCGCCGCCTGGTTGCCGGCCTTGAACTTCTCGCGGTCGCCGCCGGCGCGGATCATGTCGACGGCTGCTTTCGAGACCAGTTGCTGCCGGCTGAAAATGCCGCCGACCTGCCCGTCGTTGCGCAGCATCTCGCCGAAGCGGGCGAGGTCGCGCGCAGTGGCGTTGAAGCCGGAACCCATCGACTCGAAGCCGAGGCGGTCGATGTTGATCGACGCATCGTTCTCGGCGCCCATGCGCGTCCAGATGCGCTCGCTGAGGTTCTGCGAGAAGGGCTTGCCGGTGACGCGGTGCACCAGCCAACCGACGATCTCGGAATGCACGGTTTTGTACGAGAAGGCGGCGCCATGCTCGCCTTCCTTTTTCAGGGTCTTCAGAAAGGTGATGGTGTCGCGTGGGCCGGTCCAGGTCGGCGGTGTCGGAACCAGGCCGGAGGACATCGCGTACTGGATGACTTCGGAGGTCGGGTCGGCATAGTCCTCGCGGAACGTGACGCCGGCCGTCATGTCGAGCGTCTGCTGCACGGTGGCGTCGTCCCAGGCGGTGCCTGCCAGTTCGCGGATGTAGCTCGACACCTTCGCGTTCGGGTCGAGCTTGCCTTCGGCGATGAGTTGCGAGGCGAGCACGCCGGTGAGCGACTTGGTCACCGAGAACACCGCATGCGGCGTGTTCGGCGTCATGCCGCTCCAGTAGCGCTCCAGCACCACGCGGCCCTTGTGCAGCACGACGATGGCATCGGTGTAGCTGCGTTCGGCATAGGCGTCGATGTTGACCTTCTGGCCGCGGTCGTCGGTGAAAGTGAAGCCGGACCAGTCGCGCTCGGCGCGCGGCAGCTCGAAGGCCGCGCCCGAGCCGCGCCAGACGTTGCGGCTGGGCACGATCTCGCGCATGTGCTGCAAGGTCCAGCGGATCTGCGGGAACTGGCCGCCGTTCTGGAAGGTGACCTGCTTGTCGGCCGGCGGCGGCGAGCCCTGCATCCAGCCGAGCTTGACGGGGTCGCTGTCGATGGCCGAAAGCGGCGCGGGGGGTGTCTGGGCCATGCTGAATGCGGTGGCCGCAGCCAGTGCGATGCCCGCGCTGGCACGGGCGATGAGGAACGCCATGTCTTGTCTCCGTGGATTCGTTGTCGTGCGCACCGATTGAAGCCGGTGCCGGAGCCCGAGGCTATCGCGCCGGGGACATCAGGACTGCATGAGCCGCCGCGCCCGCGAGATCGACATCAGGATGCCCAGCGCCAGGCCCAGCGTGACCATCGCGGTGCCGCCATAGCTGATGAAGGGCAAGGGCACGCCCACCACCGGCAGGATGCCGCTCACCATGCCCATGTTCACGAAGGCATAGGTGAAGAAGATCATGGTCACCGAGCCGGCCAGCAGGCGCGAAAACAGCGTGGGCGCGTCCATCGCGATGGCCAGCCCGCGGAAGATCAGGAAGACGAAGGAAACGATCAGGAACACGTTGCCGACCAGGCCGAATTCCTCGGAATAGGCCGCGAAGATGAAGTCGGTGGTGCGCTCCGGCACGAACTCCAGGTGCGTCTGCGTGCCCTGCATGAAGCCCTTGCCGCCGATGCCGCCCGAGCCGATGGCGATCATCCCCTGGATGATGTGGAAGCCCTTGCCGAGCGGGTCCTTGGTCGGGTCGAGCAGCGTGCATATTCGCTGCTTCTGGTAGTCATGCAGCACGCGCCAGTCGAAGCCGTCGGCGCACAGCGCCGATTCGTAGCCGACGATCAGCCCCACCGCGATCAGGCCGATCAACACCGGCGGCACGATGAGCTTCCAGGACAGTCCCGCGAAGAAGATCACCGACATACCCGCCGCCAGAACCAGCAGCGCGGTGCCGAGGTCGGGCTGCTTCATGATCAGGCCGACCGGGATCCCCAGCAGCACGGTGGCCACGATGAAATCGAGCGGCCGCAACTGGCCTTCGCGGCGCTGGAACCACCAGGCCAGCATCAGCGGCATGGCGATCTTGAGGATTTCGCTCGGCTGGATGACCACACCCACGTTGATCCAGCGCCTCGCGCCCTTCTTGGTGATACCGAATACCGCCACGGCGATCAGCAGCGCGACGCCCACCGTGTAGAGCGGCACTGCAAACGACATGAGCCGCTGCGGCGGCACCTGGGCCACCACGAACATGATGAACGCCGCCAGGAGCATGTTGCGGGAGTGGTCCATGAAGCGCGACCCGTGGTCGAAGCCGGACGAATACATCGTCACCAGCCCGGCGCCGCCCAGCAGCAGCACGGCGAAGGCCAGGTAGCCATCAAAGCCCTGGAAGATGGGCGCGATGCGGCGCGCGAGAGAGGGTTGCTGGAAGACGGCCGACATGGGGCGCCGATTATCGCCCCGGCCACCTGCCAAATAGTCCGCAACGCAGCACGGGTTGCATCCCGCGCCTCCATCAATTTGCGAGCGGGTGCGTGACGGATGCCGCGCCACGGCGAAGCAAGCCCGGCCAAGGCCCTTCACCTTCAGGAAACTCCAATATACATTTGTCAAAAGGGAGTTGAATAATGAACCACAAAACGATTGGACACTTGTCCGCCTTGGCCTTGGCCGTTTCAGTGACCGCCTGCGGTGGCGGTGGTGGCGGAGGCAGCGGATTCGCCCTGCCTGTACAGGGAACCACGGCAAGCACGCCGACTGGCGCCGCCGAGGACACGAATGCAGGCACCAACGCGGGCACTTTCGAGGGCACGAATGCAGGCCCCACCGCTGGCACGATCGAGGGCGCGAATTCAGGCCCCAACGCCGGCACGACCGGGGACGCCAGTTCAGGCACCCACACGGGTACGAACGCTGGCACGAACGCTGGCACGAACGCTGGCACGAATGCAGGCACGTCCACCGGTGGGACCACCACCACCGGCGACACCCCGACCACCACGGTGACGCACACCGCGAACACCCTCACCGGAACCGCCGCCACTGGCGCCGCTTTCGACGGCGCAACGGTCACCATCGTGGATGCGACCGGCGCGACCGTTTGCACCACGAAGACCAACGCTGGCGGCAACTACCGCTGCGAACTGCCCGACGCCACCCGTGCACCCCTGGCGATCACGGCCTCGCGCGACGAATCCACACTGGCGAGCACCACGGCCCGCACCAGGGGCGTTGCCAACATCACCCCGCTGACCACCGTCATCGCGTCGCGCCTTTCGCCGGATGGCAACCCCACCCACCTCGCCGCTGCCATCCAGGCCAATGCCGACGCGGTCACCGATGCGCGCATCGCACAGCAAGTCAGCGCGCTCAATGAGACGCTGAAGCCTGTCCTGGCTGCGCTGGGCGAAGGCACCCTCGATCCGATCGGCACCGCCTTCGAGGCCGACGGCACCAGGCAAGACAAGGTGCTGGACGCAATCGCCGTCAGCGTGCGTCCGGACACGACGGGCGCCAACATCGAACTCACCATCAAGACCCGGCCGTCATCCGCCGGAAACGCACCCGTGTCGGTCGCGTTCCGCAGCGACGACGCGACGATTCCCACGCTCTCCACCGGCATCGCAGCGCCATCCTTTGCAGGGATGCCGACGCCCGCGTCGATCAACGCCTTCATGGCGCGCCTGGACGCCTGCTACAGCCTGCCGCTGTCACAGCGCCTGCGCGCCGCCAACGACACCGACACCGCCACCGGCGGACCCGCCGATGTGGTGGCCAGCGCCTGCCGCACGCTGTTCTTGAACGACAACCCGGCCGACTACCTCAACAGCGGCCTGCGCGTGGGGCGCGATGCCAGCGGCAACGGCACCTTCACGACACTGTTCCGGGGCGACCTGACCGGCCGCAAGTGGGACCGCGGCAACTTCGAATACTTCCGCGCCAACGGCGACATCACGCTGAGCTATCGCAGCACCGACGTCTCGGGCGCCGTCGGCACCGGCACCCTGACCGTGCGCGCGGTGGACGGTACCTTCAAGCTCGTGGGCGATGGCCATGCCTACACGGCCAGCGTGCGCCCGCAGACGACCTATCGCGACTACCTCAATTCGCCGGCCTTCAATGCCCTGACCACTGGCTACGCCTTCCCGATCCGCAACCGGGTCGTCAACGGGAAGTCGGTGTTCTCCAAAGTGATCGTGACCTCGCCGCTGGGCAGCACCCAGACGCTGGTGCCGCAGGCCGGGCTGAGCATCCTCGTGCTGACCCGGGCGGACGGCACGCCGGTCCTCAACAACATGATCCAGTTGCGCGGCGTGTACGAGAACCCCTCGACGCCGGGCAAGCTCGAAACGCGCGAGCCCGACCTGGGCCAGGTCACCCCGGCCTACACCGACGAGCAGATCAGCAAGCTGGCGGACCAGGGCGTCTGGAAGTTCGAGTTCTTCCATGCGGACACATCGCTGCCCAACGTCGTCCAGTACGAGCGCACCTTGTCGCGGGCGCAAACCATCGGCGAGATCCGCCAGAGCGCCATCGTCGACCTGACGCCGGCGATGCGCTCGAAGCTGGCAGCCAGCACTTCGGCCAACGGCGGCCTGGTGTTCGGCGCACCGAGTGCGACGCAACCCAATGTGTTCGACCTGAGCGCGGGCGGGCAGGACGGATGGGTGGTGCCGCAGGGCGCCGTCGCGCCAAGTTCGGTGACCGCCTATGGCTTCGAGCCCTTTGACGTCGCCAACAACAGACCGGGCGCGCGCTTCAACGACGGCACGACGGTCGCTGCAACAGCACGCAAGGTGACGATCACTTGTTCGCCGGAGTCGGCCACCGACAGGCATTGCGTCAGCAGCCCCGAGCTGCAGTACGCTGCGGGGTCGCGCTTGCACTTCTTCGGCATGGAAGCGTTCAGTGCGCGGGGCTTGGGTGTGCAACGTACGGTGCTGTTCTACAAGCAATCCTGAAGGGTCGGGTAACCTGCCCCCTGCTGCGGCACGCAACGACTCCAGGAAATCTTTCTCCCATGAAGCATGCATGTCCACATTGCCGGAGCGCCGGCATTTCAGGGTTGGCGAAGCGCTGGTCGGGTCGCGCCGCCCCTGCCCGATGCGAGCTTTGTGGCGGCATGTCCCATGTGCTGGCGAGCACTTCGAACGGGATCCTCGTGGGCGGCATCCTGACATTCACCATCGCCTTGATTGCAACATTCGGCGCCACGGCGACACCGTTTCTCGCCGTCGCTGGGGCGATGTGCCTCTCGGTGGTCTTCAATATGTGGGCGTGGAGACGAGCGGAGATGTTCCCCATTCCCGAAGAGAGTGCTGAGGCCGCGCGAACTGTCGGATGGTTCCTGACGGGCCTCTATGCACTCCTCGCGCTGTTCACCTGACAGACAGTCTGCACCAGTAGCAGGCACGTGCAACTTCCTCGCGAATCAGTTCGCTTGCCGGAGCGCCAATGGCTGATCTCCTTGTGTCTTTGGCGGAACTTGTTCTCGACCTGTTCTCCATTCCCAATGACTCCGCAAACACCGAGCGTGGAAAGCTGCCTGCCATGACCAGTTCCTGGCGATTCGGCTCGCCCTTCCTCACACAAACACCAACTGCACCACCGTCCGCCCCGGCTGGCTCTCCAGCGCCAGCTGCGCCCCAATGGCCTGCGCCCGCTGGCGCAAGGCGCGCGGCGGCTGGCTGGCGTCGAAGCCGCGGCCGTTGTCGACGGCACGCAATCGCAGCACACCCTCGTGCATCGCCGCCTCGATCCGCAACACTGAGGCGCCGGCGTGCTGCAGGACGTTCGATATGACCTCGAACAGCAGGAACTGCAGTTGCCGCATGGCAGGCCCATCGAGCCGCGCCACCGGCTCGATCTCGTCCACCGCCCACTCCAGTCCCACGCTGGACGCGGCCAGACGCGGCTCGAGGCGGTAACGCAGGGCCGCCAGCAGCGCCCCCACGTCGCCGGGCGGCATGTGGATGGCATCCATCGACAGCTTGAGCTGGTCCAGCGAATCGCGCAGCGTGCGCAGCAACTCTGTCGGCCGAGCCTGACCCGATTGCAGTTGGTGGATGGCCGCGCTGATGTGCGAGCCGACACCGTCGTGCATGTCGCGCAGGATGCGCTCGCGCTCGTGCGTGCGCGCCTGTTCGCGGCTGGCCGCTTCGAGCTTGGCATAGGTCGAGGCCAGTTCGCGCTCGCGGTCGGCCACGCGGGCGGCCAGGGTGCCGAGCAGTTCCCTGGCCTGCTTGCTGGCCGCATGAAAGCGCTGGAGCACGATCGCCAGCAATGCGATGCCGAAGAACACGGAGGTATAGCGCACCCAGGTGGTTTCGCCGTACGTATCGCTGAGCCGGATCACGGCCCAGTCGCGCAGCGCGACCAGCACGGTGAGCACCGCAGCCGCAGCGACCAGCACCCGTGCCGTGTCGGGACGTCGCACCGTGGCCGCGGCAAACACGCCGATGTAGCCGAACACCCCGACCAGTTCCAGCGCCAGCCACCCGGTCAGCCAGCGCGGATCGGCCTGGCTCAGCGAGAACCAGCAGCAGGCGATGGAGCCGAGGAACATGAAGGCCATGGCGCGCCACATCCAATGCATTCGAGGGTGCCGGTCCCAGCCCGCGACATGGTGGCAGAACAGCATCGCCGCCACGGCCCAGCCCGAATAACAGGCGGTCATCAACGTGCCCCATGCCACCCAGCCGATCGGCGGCGTGACGATGGCGGCATCGGCGACGCGCAGGGCCCAGCAGAATTCGGCCAGCGCGGCCCAGAAGTAGACCGCCTCGCGCCGGCGCCCACCGGCCACCGCGTAGTCGGATTGGGTCAGCCACAAGGCCAGCGCAATCGCCCCGACGACGACGCTGAAGCCCACGAGCAGGACCGAACCCGTGAAACGCGAGGCGTAGGCGGCATTGAAGACCGCCAGCACGTCGGCGGCGGGGCCGATCAGGATCGGCGACAGGCCTGCGCGGCGGCCCGTGTCGGCCCGCAGGCGGACTTCGAGGACGTTGCTGCCGGCGCGCAGCAACTGGGCCGGGATCATCAGCGACCTCGGCGACTTCGCGTAATCCGCACCATTGCCCTGCGACAGGTCGCCGTGCACGCGCAGCGATTCGCCGTTGACGCGCAATTCGAAAGTATTGCCGACGCGCTGCATGTACACCGCCCAGGGACCGTCGGGTCGTTGCGGCAGCGTGAACGGCAGTTCGAAACGGGCCATGCCGGGCTGCGCACGCTGCTCGTGGTCCCAGTTGTAGGGAAGCTCCAACGGTGCCGTCGTGGTCTGGCCATGGACCGTGGTGATGACGCTGCCCTGCCGCAGTTCCAGGACATCGGCGCCGGCCGCGGCGGCCGGGAAGACGCAGGCCCAGCACAGCAGCAGCCCGATGACCGCGGCGTGCCAGCCGCGCATCAGGCCGCGCCCGGGTGCTGCAGCAGGCCAAGGCGCATCGCCTCGAAGACCGCCTCGTTCTTCGAATGCACGGCCAGCTTGCCGTAGAGGTGCTTGATGTGGGTTTGCACCGTGTGCACGCTGAGGCCTTGCAGGCGCGCGATCTCCGCGTAGGAGAAGCCGCGGGCGATCAGCGTCAGCACTTCCTGCTCGCGGCGCGACAGCAGGGAACGCGCGGCGTCGGTCGGGGCTTGCGCGGTCGTGGCGGGCGCCGCCCAAGGCTCAGGTCGGCCGCTCGACTGCAACAGCCGGTAGCGGGCCAGCACCCGCCGCGCGATCATCGGCGAGATCGGCGAGGCGCCGGCCTTCATCTCGAGGATGGTGAGGGCGATGTCCTCGGGCGCGGCGTCCTTGTGGATGTAACCAAGTGCGCCGGCCTCGATGCTCGCGAGCACGCTGTCCTCGTCGCCAAAAACCGAGATCACCAGGGGCTCGCAGTGCGGATAGCGGGCCACGGCGGCCGAAATCACGTCGAGTCCGCTGCCGTCGGGCAGGCCGAGGTCGACCAGCAGCACGTCCGGGGCGACGGCGTCGCCATCGAGCCAATCCAGCGCCTCCCGCACCGAGCGCGCGCCGCCCAGCCATTGCAGGCCGGGGCTTCGCCGCACGCTCGCCTCGAAGAAGGCACGGGCATGGGCATCGTCTTCCACGACCAGGACGCCCCAGGGCGGGGGCGAGGGCGGGGTCGTTTCGGTGGCGGGCATGCAGTGAGCATAAATCGAGTAACAGTTAATACACATTGTTGAATGGCAAATTCAAGGGATGCTTCGTGGCAATGGGTGCCTCGACACTTGTTACAAACTCCCCAGGCCGGTCCCTGCCGGATCAGCCCGACCGCCCTACGATGGCATCTCCTCAAGAACGAAGCGGCCAGAAGTGCCGTACAGCCTGCAACATTCGCTATCAATTCAATAGCATGCGACATCCCCCTACGACCCACCTGCTGTATTTGCACGGTTTCCGCTCGTCTCCGAATTCGACCAAGGCGCAAGTGATGGCGCGCCGCATCGCCGCGTCGCATCCGGAAGTTCACTGGTGGTGCCCACAGCTGCCGCCCTCGCCGCGCGAGGCCATCGACATGGTCATGCGCGGCATCGCGTCCTGGCCGCGCGAGTCGATGGCGGTGGTGGGCTCCTCGCTCGGCGGCTTCTATGCGACCTACGTGGCCGGGATGACCCGCTGTCCGACCGTTCTGCTGAACCCCGCGGTGGACCCCGCGCGCGACTTGGCGCGCCACATCGGCACGCAGTCGCAGTGGCATGACCCGGCGCAGCAGTTCCATTTCCGCCCCGAATACATCGGCGAACTGAAGGCACTGGAGGTGGGGGCGCTGCCGCGGCCCGAGCGCTGCTTCGCGATCGTGGCAAAGGGTGACGAGGTGCTGGACTGGCGCGAGATGTCGGCGCGCTACAGCGGCAGCCGCGTCAAGCTGCTGAGCAAGGGCGACCATGCGCTCTCGGATTTCGAGCGGGCGCACCTGGACGAGGTGATGGCGTTCCTGAACCTGTAGGGTCCCGGGTCGAAAGTTCGGAACCCTGGCAGCCCGGAATCCACGACGTTGCGAGTCGACCTCGTCCCGGGACAACACGGCGGCTCGACCCTCCCGGTTGCGCCGTCCCCCGCGCACAAGCCCTCGGTTTTCACGCCCCAGGCCCATGGGACAATCGTCACCATGTTTGTATTGTTTGAAGAAGCCGGCAAGTACCTTGGCGGACGCGTGCTGTCGGAGGCGGAAGCCTCGGCACAGGTCGAACTTGACACCGGGAAGCGCGTCAAGGTCAAGGCCGCCAACATCGTGCTGCGCTTCGAGAAGCCCAGCCCCTCCGAGTTGATCGCCGAGGCGCGCGCCCTGGCTGCGACCATGGACCTCGACTTGGCGTGGGAGTTTTCGCCCGAGGGCGAATTCGGCTTCGGCGACCTGGCCGCCGACTATTTCCAGGCCAGGCCCTCGCTGGCGCAGCAGGCCGCCGCGCTGTTCGGGCTGTTTGAGGCGCCCCACTACTTCCGCCGCGCCGGCAAGGGCCGGTTCAAGAAGGCGCCCGCCGAGATCGTGCAGCAGGCGCTGGTTGCCATCGAGAAGAAGAAGCAGGTCGCCGCGCAGATCGCAGATTGGGCAAAGCAACTGGTCGAAGGCACCTGCCCGGCGCCGGTGCGCGACCAGCTCTACAAGATTCTCTTCAAGCCCGACAAGAACGCTGCCGAGTACCGCGCCGTGGTCGACGCCTCTCGCGCCTCGCAGCGCCCGCCGCTGGAACTGCTGGAACGCGCCGGTGCGATCGATTCGGCCTACCAGTTCCACTGGAAGCGTTTCCTGTTCGAGAACTTCCCCAAGGGCACGGCCTTCCCCGCCCTGCAGGCGCCCGCCATCACCGATGCGCTGCCGCTGGCCGAAGGCGTGCAGGCGTTCTCGATCGACGATTCGCAGACCACCGAGATCGACGACGCACTGTCCGTGCGCGGCCTGGGCAGCGGCACCGTCGTCGTCGGCATCCACATCGCGGCACCCGGCCTGGCGCTGGTGCCCGGCAGCGCGATCGACCAGGTGGCACGCAACCGCATGTCGACGGTCTACATGCCGGGCTACAAGATCACGATGCTGCCGGATGACATCGTCAACGCGTACACCTTGCAGGAAGGGCGCGACTGCCCTGCCGTCTCGCTCTACGCGACCTTCGATGAAGCTTCGCTGGCACTGAAGGGCACCGAGACCAGGCTGGAGCGCGTGCCGATCGTCGCCAACCTGCGCCACGACCAGCTCGATGCCTTCGTCAGCGAGGAGTGGCTGACCGACCCGAGCGTGCCGAATGGCGATGCACCGACCGTCGCGACGCAACTGCGCGAGCCGCTGAGCTTCCTGTTCCGTTTGGCGCGCAGCCTCAAGGCGCAGCGCGAAGTCGTGCGCGGCAAGCCCGAGAACTTCAACCGGCCCGACTACAACTTCCGTCTGGAGGGGAACGTCGGCGAGCCCTCCGGCGAAGAGAAGGTCAGCATCAGCACCCGCCGCCGCGGCGCCCCCCTGGACCTGATCGTGGCCGAGGCCATGATCCTGGCCAACAGCACCTGGGGCAGCTGGCTCGGCGAATTCGGCGTGCCCGGCCTCTATCGCAGCCAGGCCAGCCTGGCGCCAGGCGTCAAGGTCCGCATGGGTACCAAGCCGGCGCCGCATGCGGGCATCGGCGTCAAGAGCTATGCGTGGAGCACCTCGCCGCTGCGCCGCTACACCGACCTGGTCAACCAGTGGCAGATCATCGCGGCGGCGCGCCACGGAAAGACCGCCGCGCTGGCCGCGCCCTTCAAGCCGAAGGACGCCGACCTGTTCTCGATCCTCTCCGGGTTCGACGCGGCCTATAGCACCTACAACAGCTACCAGGCCGGCATGGAGCGCTTCTGGACGCTCAAGTACCTGCAGCAGAACGGCATCACCGAGCTGGACGCGACCGTGATGAAGGACTTTCCGAACGGTGCCCTGGTGCGCGCCGACAACCTGCCGCTGGTGTTCCCGGTGGCCGGGCAGCAGGAGCGTGGTGCGCATGTACGGGTGAAGCTCGGCGAGATCGACGAGATCGCGCTCGACGTGCACGGCACCGTGCTGGCGCGCCTGGATGCCGCGCCCGATACAGCAGCCATCGAGGATGACGGCGGCGACGAAGAGGAAGTCGCCGGCCCGATCGCCATCGCCGTGGACCTGGCGGACAGCGAGGCCACGCCGGACAACGTGCCCGCATGAACCTGCGCGACTTCAGCGTCCTGCAGATTGCGCTGGGGATTTCGATCCTGGCCCACGGGGTGTTGCTGGCGGTGCGATTTGCCGACCCCGAGGCCTTCGACCGCGCATTCAAGGAGACCGCGCTCGAAGTCATCCTGGTCAATGCGGCGACCAATGAAAAGCCGGACAAGGCGCAGGCCATCGCGCAGCGCTCGCTGGCCGGCGGCGGCGATGCTGAACGGGGCCGGGCCACCAGCCCGCTGCCACCCTCGGCCTTCACCGCGGTGGGCGACGCGTCCGAGGATTCGCAGCGCCAGGTCGAATCCATGCAGGCGCAGCAGCAGCTCCTGCTGGCGAAGATCCGGCAGCAACTCGCCACCATGCCCCTGCCCGATCCGCGCAACTCGGGCGACCCGGCCCAGAGCATCGACCGCGAGGAACAGCGCCGCCAGTTGCTGATCCTGCTGGCCGAGATCGAGAAGCGCGTCAATGAAGAGAACGCGCGGCCCAAGAAACGCTACATCAGCCCCGCGACGCGCGAGGCCGCCTATGCGATGTATGTCGATGCCCTGCGCCGGCGCATCGAGGCGCGCGGCACCGAGAACTTCCCCGAGGCGGCAGGCAAGAAGCTGTACGGCGCGCTGACCATGCTGGTCACCATCAACTTCGACGGCAGCGTGGTCGGCGCCGAGATCGTCGAGACTTCGGGCAACACTGTGCTCGACAAGCGTGCCCAGGCGATCGTGCGCAGCATCGGCAACTTCGGCAAGTTCACCGACGCGATGCGCCGGCAGGCCGACCAGATCGTGCTGCCCTCGCGCTTTCGTTTCACCCGCGACGAGACGCTCGAGGCGCGGCCCTCGGCACCCTGACGGCGCTTCTCATCGCGACTTCGAAAAGAGACAAAGGGAGAAGGCCATGGACCTGTACTGCGTGATGGGCAACCCGATCGAGCACAGCCGCTCGCCGTGGATTCACATGCGCTTCGCCGAGCTGACCAGCCAGGTGCTGGACTATGGCAAGCGCCTGGTGCCGCTGGGCGGCTTTGCCGCGGCGGTGGCCGCTTTCCGCGCCGATCCCGCGGGCACGGCGCGCGGCTGCAATGTCACGGTCCCCTTCAAGTTCGATGCGGCTTCGCTGGCGCAGCATGTGACGCCGCGGGCCGCGCTGGCGCAAGCGGTGAACCTGTTGAGCTTTCGCGACGACGGCATCCATGGCGACAACACCGACGGCGCCGGGCTGGTGAACGACATCACGCGCAATGCGGGCGTCGAACTGCAGGGCCGCGACGTGTTGTTGGTCGGTGCGGGTGGCGGTGCATCGGGCGTGCTCGGGCCGTTCCTCGAAGCCGGTGCGCGGCGCGTGGTCGTGGCCAATCGCACGCTGGGCAAGGCGGTGACGCTGGTGCAGCGGCATGCGGCGCTGGCCCTGTCGCACCATGCGGAGATCGAGGCGCAGGAACTCGACACGGTCAGCGGCAATTTCGACGTGGTCGTCAATGCCACGGCGTCGAGCCTCAGCGGCGGCGGCGTGCCCGTGGCTTCGAGCGTGCTGAAGCCCGGTGCGCTGGCGGTCGACATGATGTACGGGCCTGCTGCGCAAGGTTTCCTGGACTGGGCACGCGAGAACGGCGCCGTGCCGCGCGACGGCCTCGGCATGCTGGTCGAGCAGGCGGCTGAAGCCTTCTCGACCTGGCGCGGCGTTCAGCCGCCTTCCGCGCAGGTGCTGGCCGAGTTGCGCGCGCTGGTTTCGGGCTGACGACCGGCGATGCGCGTCGTGTTCCGCTGGGTGCTGTGCCTGTTGACGGCAGGGCTTGCGCTGCAACTCTTCTTCATCGCACGCATCGCGGCCATGGCCGTGATCAACCCTGAATCGACCGCCTTCCAGCGCTCCGAAGCCTGGCAGATTGCCACGCATGGCCGCGCCAACGGCGGGCAGGCGTGGCAGCAGGAATGGGTGCCCTACGCGCAAATCTCCGAGACGCTCAAACGCGCCGTCATCGCCAGTGAAGATGGCGAGTTCATCTACCACCAGGGCGTGGAATGGGAGGCGATCGAGAAGGCCCGCCAGCGAAATGCCAAGGCCGAGGAGATCGCCGCCAAGCGCGCGGCACAGGCGGCAGCCAGCGGCAAGCCGGTGCGCCCGCCGAAGCTGCGCGGCGGCTCGACCATCACGCAGCAACTCGCGAAGAACCTGTTGCTGTCGGGCGAACGCACGCTGCTGCGCAAGGGCCAGGAGCTGGTGTTGGCGACGCTGCTGGAACTGCTGCTGAGCAAGCAGCGCATCCTCGAGATCTACCTCAACAACGTTGAATGGGGCGAAGGCGTGTTCGGCGCCGAGGCGGCATCACGGCACTACTTCAACAAGCCGGCCTCGCGGCTGAATGCCAACGAAGCGGCGCGCCTGGCGGTGATGCTGCCGAGTCCGAAGTTCTTCGAGCGCCGGCCGACTTCCGCCTACATCATGAGCCGCAGCGCCACCATCGTTGCGCGCATGCCATCGGCTGATTTGCCCTGATCGCTCAGGCGATCGCTGGTTCCCGCGCACCGGGCGCGAATGACTCGCCGAGCGAGGCTTCCAGCGGCCGATACAACTCCGGCATGAACATCGTGCGCGACAGCAGCAGGCGCGCGGCCGGCGCGAGCAGCACGCGGATGCGCATACCCTTGCGCACATGCGCGGACACGATCGGCTCGCCGGCCTCGTTGAAGGTCATGAGCAGGTCGGGGAAGCTGGCCACGCGCTGGCCATCCTGGTCGAGCAGCATGTACTCGTTGATGAAGCGCAGCATGGTGCCGTCGGCGTCGTCGAGGCGCACGACACCCAGGTCCAGCCCTTCCTGCTGCTCGCAGCCGTACTCGACCACCGTGCCTTCGGCGACGACGCGGCCACCCAGGAAATCCGCGACAGCTTCGAGGCCGCCGGCCAGGTACTGGCGGCCCAGCACGATCGCATGGCTGATGGCACCCGGCGCGCCATGCTGCTTCGCATAGCCGACGCTGACCGGGTTGCGCGCGACGGCCACGAGGCCGCCGGCTTCGACGGAGGCGCGGCGCACCATGGCCGATGTCTTGTCGAGCCGGCCGCTGACCACGCCCTCGACATAGCGGCTGTCATCGCCGCCTGCGTAGCCTTGCACCGACAGGTAGCCCGACTCGGCATGCAGGCCCAGCGCGCCCATCTGGCTGGTGGGATGCGCGCGGCCGTTGCAGGCCAGGTCGATCACCGGCAGGCCCGTGATGGCCGCCTGGAACCAGCCGTTGACCGTGGTCTCCGCACCGTTCTCGTTGGTGTGCAGCGCGACCAGCGGCCGGCCGGCGGGCAATGCACCCTGCAGCAACTCCAGCACGCGCAGCAGCATGGCCGGTCGCACGTGCGGATGCGGCGCGGCCGGCGCGCCGACCATCGCGACGGTGGCGGTGTACGCGTCGTCGCCGAACTCGTCGACGCTCCAGAGTTCGGGCGTGCCGACTTCCAGGGCCAAGCGCGCATTGCGCATACCGGACTCGATGAAGCCGCCGCCGCCGCCGCCGAGGATGGCGCCACCCCAGACGGCTGCGTGGAGGTCTTCGCTGTTGAGCTTGCGTTTCATGGTCGTGTGTCCTTGATGGTTTGGGTTACTTGCGGACGCTCTTGATCGCGCCGGAGAAGAAGCTGTAGAGCGCGTCACCGGCAATCACGCCGCCGGAGAACACCTCGAGTTGTTCGCGCGCGCTGGCGCCGAGCAGGCGCTGTGCGGCCAGGCGGCACGCAATGCCGATGGCAACCATCCAGCCGGCCATCGGGCTCGCGATGAGCAGGCCGGTGGCGAACAGCACGCCCAGTTGCTGGCGCGAGCCGCCGATGGTTTGCAGGATGGCGCCGGGAATGGCCCAGAGGACCAGGTTGCGCGCGGTCTCGGAGGAGATGCCGGCCTTGATCGCCGCCACGTAGGCCGCGTTGATCGGCGCCGTCTGGTGGTTGTCGAAGAACATCTGGTAGGTGAACAGCACAACCACGATCGCGACGACGAAGCCGATCATGCCGGCGATCATCTGCTGGCGACGGCCCTCCAGTTCAAAGGCCGAGCCCGAATGCTCGCCGCGCAGCAGGTGCCCGGCCTTGAGGTCGTAGCCCATGTCGGCAAAGGCCGGGCCGGTGGCGGCGGAGAAGCCGGCCAGCACCACCAGCGCCTCGGGCGGGAAGCCGATCAGGATGCCGATCAGCAGCGAGATCAACGCCACCGCGAAGGCCGGGAACCAGCCCGAATGCATGGCCGCGATGCCGACGATGAGCTCGTGCACGAAGGCCGCGAAGGTGCCGTACAGCATGAAGCACACGAGCATCGTCGGCGACATGCCGGTGTAGACGCCGGTGCCGAAGGTCAGCAGCGCCATGATGGCGAAGTAGCCGACGCTGCCCAGGCGCAGGGAGCGGCCGAGCGCGGTGGCGCCCTCAGCATCCCGTTCTTCCGAGGCGCTCGCCGCGGCACTGCGCTTCTGCATGACCACGCGCCCCACCTGGATCAGCGCGACGATGCCGGCACCGATCATCATGCCGTGCGGCACGTAGAGCTTGGCAATGTCGATGCCGGTCATCGGCATCGAATAGCCACGCGTGAGCAGGCCGAGACCGAAGGCGATCATCGCGCCCATGCCGCCGATCAGCGCCACGCCGAAAGCCGACATCGGCAGCGAGAACACCGCGCCCGCGACGCCGGTGCCCAGTCCGCCGAGCAGCAGCCAGGCCTGCTTGCCGCCGCTGTCGCCGGCCTTGATCGCTTCCGCCGCCGCGATGCCGAGTGGCCACGGGTTCTTCGCCGGGAAGGCCGGCGTATCGAACATGCGATAGAGCAGCCAGGCATCGAGCAGCATCGCCAGGCTCACGCCGATGAGCATCGGCACCACCATGTTCGGCAGCCCGAAAAGGAAAGGAATGCCGATCGGCAGGAACAGGCTGTTGGCCGCGCCGAAGGTGGCTGACGAAATGCTGGTCTGCGCCAGGTTCTGCGAATGCACCGAACGGAAGCCGCGGAACATCGCGAGCGGCACGCGCGCCAGCGTCATGGCGGCCAGCGCGCCGATCAGCGACGTGCTGGGCGTGATGCCCAGGCTCGCCAGCATCTGGATGCCGACGATGGCGCCGAAGATGCTCAGCACCACCGTCAGGATCAGGTTGGCGGGCGCCAACGCCTTCGGGTGAGCCGACGCGTGCTCAGTGTCGTGAATCGCGCGGGCCGGCGCGGTGATGTCGAGGGCCATGGCTTGTTTCCTCTTGTCTTGTCGAACGACGAGCCGTTGAGCCCGGTCACGCTGTTCGACCGCATGATGGGCTTTTTCCAGGTAGTTCCATATTTTGGAAATTGTATATAAAATCTAGAACTGAATGATAGGATGCACAGAGCGGCTGTCAAGAGGGCTGGCCCGCAACCGGCCCTAAGATGCACCCAAACGGAAGCGAACGATGAGCACCCTTGCCAATGCCATGGACGTCCTGAAGCTGATCGCGCGGCTGCGCCGCGACATCACGGTGATGGACGTCGCCAACGAACTGGGCCAACCGAAGAGTTCGGCCTCGCGCACGCTGAGCATGATGGCCAGCTACGGCTTCCTCGAGCGTGACGCCCTGACGCGCGCCTACCGGCCGGGCAGCGTGATCATGGAAGCGTCCTACCACTTCCGCGCCTCGCGCAACGCGGCCTCGCTGCTGGAAGAAGCCCTGCTGGCGCTGGTGGCCAAGACCGGCTACACGGGCTACCTCAACGTGATGGACCAGGCCGATTCCGTGGTCATCCAGATGCGCACCTCCACCGGTTCCGGCGTGCTGCAGATCTACACGCCGCCCGGCACGCGCGCACCGGCCTATGCGAGTTCGATCGGCCGCGCGATGCTGGCCCGGCTCAGCGACGCCGAGGTGGTCGCACTGATCGGCCCGCGCATGGAACTGCGCCGCGGCAACGTGCCGCGCACGCGCAAGGACCTGCTGGAGCGCTTGGCGCAAGTGCGTGCGACGGGCTGGGCGCTGTCTCGCGGTGAATACGTCGACAACGTGGCGGGCATCTCATCGGCGGTGATCGACTCGGCCCATGGGCAGGTCTACGGCATCGGCATCGCGCTGCCGGTGGCCGACCTGACGGATGCGCTGATCGCGCGCTTCGGCGTCATCGTGCGCGATGCCGCATGCGGCGTCGGCAAGCAGGTGGGTGATCCGTATTGGCTCGGCTTCGACGCCGCAGCCAGTTGAAAGGCTAGAAAGGCACGGCCAGCGCGGAGGCCAGCACGCTGGCTGACACGAACACGGGCAGTCCGATTTCGTGCCGCTCCAGCGTGGCCTTGTGCGCGGCGTTGTAGCCCATGCAGTCGAGCACGAGCGCACTGGCACCCTGCTCGCGCAGGCGGATGGCCGCTTCGACGAGGGCCTGGTCCGGGCCGTATGGCGAGGCCGCATCGGCGGTGCAACGACCGGGCAGCTCCGCCCACTTCTCCATGACCATGCCGATCTGCTCCTGCAGCGGCGCCAGGATGCCCAGCATCTTTTCTCCGACGAGGCTGGCGACCACGGCGGGCACCAGGAGATCAGGCTCGACCAGCCACGCCCGTCGCGCGCGCAACGCAGGAAACCGCCCGGTGCACAGGATCACGATGGCGTCGGCACCTTCAAGCTCGCACGCGTCGATGGCCGACTGAAGCGCCGACTCGACCGCCCCCGCGCCGAGCGCGACCGTGCTGCCGTCGCGCAGCCGCGTGATGAGCGGCGCGCTGCCGATGAGCGGCGCAAAGCGCTGTTCGACTTCGACACGCGTCATCCCATCGAGCAAGCCGCGCTCGCTCACCGCCACATGCGCGGGCAACGCGTCGCGGATGGCCTGCGTCATGTCAGGACGCGGTGATTGGCCGATGGTGAGCAAGGCGAGTTGGAAGCGTGGCATGGGGGGCCTTTCAGAGAAGTTCCATTTTTCGGAACTTCTATTTATTTTTCGGAACTCATTGTCAGATGATCTCACAGCCCGTGCCAGCATCAACCCTGTCGTCGTCCATGCCATCGCCGCTTATCATCGAAGCCATGTTGGCAAAAATAGTGGGATGGATATTGCTCGGCGTGGTGCGCTTGCTCACCGGCTCGCAAGCACGTTGGTATGGTTGTCCGCCCAAGGCGGAGCAGCGCATCTACTTCGCCAATCACCAGAGCCATGCCGACATCGTCATGATCTGGGCGGCGCTTCCCGAGGAGCTGCGCGTGATCACCCGGCCGATCGCCGCGCGCGACTATTGGGCCAACACACCGGTCAAGCGCTGGATCACGACCGAGGTGTTTCATGCGGTGTATGTGGACCGCGGCCAGGCGGCCGCACCTCCCCCACCTTCGCCGCCTCCTCCACCACCCGAACGGATCGAACCATCGATGGAGCCTGTCGCCGCGATCCAGTTGCCGCTGGTGCCGGCAGAGCCCGAGCCCCAAGTCCCCGAACCTGCAGCAGCCGCGGCGCCTGCCGCAGGGCTGGACAGCAGCGACCCCTTGGCGCCGCTCGTCGAAGCGTTGAAGAGCGGCGACTCGATCATCATCTTTCCGGAAGGCACGCGCGGCAACACCGGCGAGCCTCAGAAATTCAAGTCGGGCCTCTATGCGCTCGCGAAGATGTTCCCCGATGTGGTGCTGGTCCCGGCCTGGATCGACAACATCCAGCGCGTCATGCCAAAGGGCGAAGTGGTGCCGGTGCCGATCCTCTGCTCCGTCACCTTCGGCGCGCCGATGCAGGTGCAGGACGGCGAGCAACGCCGGCCGTTCCTGGAACGCGCCCGTGCTGCCGTGCTCGCGCTGCGCGATGTTTGAGAAGCCCCGTTAATGAACCATTTCTTGCGCAGCCTGACTCCGGGGCAACAGGTCGGTGCCCTGTTCCTCATCGTCTTCGGCCTCCTGACCATCGTCAGCATCGGCACCCTCATCATCGGCCTGCGGGAGCGCCGCAACCATGCCCGCGGCGAAGCATGGCTGCAGGACTTCAACGACTTCCGCCGGCTGTTGCGTACTGGCTGGGGCATGGCAGTCATGTTCTGGACCGGCTGGGTGCTGGGACCGGGCGTCGCGACCGTCCTGTTCGGATTGCTCGCCTTCCTTGCGCTGCGCGAGTTCATCACGCTGTCGCCGACGCGGCGCGGCGACCACCGCAGCCTGATCCTGGCCTTCTTCGTGGTGCTGCCGCTGCAATTCATCTTGGTGGGCACAGCGCGCTTCGACCTCTTCACCGTGTTCATCCCGGTCTATGTGTTCCTGGCCATTCCCACGGCCAGCGCGCTGGCCAACGACCCGAACCAGTTCCTCGAGCGCAATGCCAAGCTGCAATGGGGCATCATGGTGTGCGTCTACGGGATGAGCCACGTGCCGGCCTTGCTGCTGCTGTCATTCCCGGGCTTCGAGGGCAAGAGCGCCTTCCTCGTGTTCTTCCTGGTGTTCGTGGTGCAGGGCTGCATGGTGGCGCAGCACCTGATCGCTCGGCACTTCATCTATCCGCCGGCCGAAGGCAGCAGCAAGTTGCAGCGCTGGCTGTCGCGCCCACCCTTTGCCCCGAACGTGAGCCGAAGCTTCAACTGGGCCAGCTGGAGCGCCGGCATGGCCATCGGCACCGTGGTGGGCGGCCTGATGTCCTTCATCACGCCCTTCAAGTACGGACAGGCGCTGGCCATGTCCTTGATCGCTTGCGTGGCCGGCTCGATGGGGCACCTGGTGATGAAGGCGCTCAAGCGCGATCGCGGCATACCGCATTGGGGCCAGAAGGGCGTGGGCGTGACCGGGGCGGCTGGCTTGCTGGACCGCGTGGATGCGCTGTGTTTTGCGGCGCCGATCTTCTTTCATTCGGTGCGTTGGTATTTCGGGGTCTGACGGCATGCCGGTCTCCTGGCTCCTTGTCTCGTGTGTTCTAGGGAGCGCAGTCTTCGTGGTTGCGGCCCGGCAATAGCATGAGAATCCTCGGCATCGACCCCGGCTTGCAGACCACGGGCTTCGGCGTGATCGACGCAGACGGCCATGCGCTGCACTATGTGGCCAGCGGCACCATCAGCACCAGGCACATGGTCGGCGGCGAACTGGCCTTGCGGCTCAAGGTGCTGTTCGACGGCATCGGCGAGATTGCCGAGCGCTACCAGCCGACCGCCGCGGCGGTCGAGATCGTCTTCGTCAACGTCAATCCCCAGTCCACGCTGATGCTGGGCCAGGCACGGGGCGCTTGCCTGACGGCGCTGGTGGTCAACAAGCTCAGCGTGGCCGAATACACCGCGCTGCAGATGAAGCAGGCCGTCGCCGGCCACGGCAACGCGGCCAAGGCACAGGTGCAGGAAATGGTGAAGCGGCTGTTGAACCTGCCCGGACTGCCCGGCGCCGATGCGGCCGATGCGCTCGGCATCGCGATCACGCATGCGCACGTCGGGAAGTCGATGGAGCGGCTGGGGGCGGCTGTGACGAAGGGCTCTGGCGGGGGATACCGGCAGGGGCGCACGCGCTGAAATGACACCCACCCCCGAACGCGCCTGCGGCGCCCGCGCGGCCGCCAGAGGCGGCTGCTCTTGCGGGCCGTCCAAGCCTGCGCAGGCAGGCTTGGAGCCGCGGCCCTCAGCCCCTCAAGGCGGCCGCACCCCACGGCCCGGCAAAGCCGGTTCCGTGGGTGCCCACGAACAGGCATTGCTCGCCCGGGTTTCATGCGTCGCCGGTCACGCGAATAGCGTGGTGGAAACCTGATAGGAGTCGGGCCTTCGCGGGGCGGCGGTCGTCGAATGCGGAATCGGACTTGGCCGTGCGCAGAGGACGCGAAGGTTTCGCGAAGGACGCGAAAAAATGCAAAGAAGGGAAAGATGCCCTTTGGCTTCCTCGACCCTCTTCCGGTTTTCTTTCGCGTGCTTCGCGGAACCTTCGCGACCTTCGCTCACGGTCAAGCCCGCATTCGACGGCCATCGATCAACGCAAGAATCAGAACCCGCGCTCCGCAATCAGCACCGCGAAGAAGCCGAACGCCGCAAGCAGCGTCCACTTGAGGACGATCCAGCCGAAGCGCCGGTACTTGAGCTGCCCCGTGCCAGCATAGAAGGCGAAAGACACGCCAGCCACCAGCAGCAACAGCAGGATGGCCCAGCGAAAGAGAAGCATCGTTTGGCAGCGGGCGCTACCAGGCGCGCGCGACCTCGGCGAAACCGGCAGGGGCTCGCCGTTCGTCATCGAAGGTCGCGATTTCCCACGCGTGGGGCTGCTCCATCAGAGCGCGCAGCAGCTTGTTGTTCAGGCCGTGCCCCGACCGGAATGCGCTGTATGCGGCCAGCAGCGGGCGCCCGACCACGTAGAGGTCACCCATCGCGTCGAGGATCTTGTGCTTGACGAACTCATCGTCATAGCGCAGCCCGCCGGCGTTGAGCACTTTCGTGTCGTCCATGACCACGGCGTTGTCGAGCCCGCCGCCCAGCGCGAGCCCCTTGCTGCGCATGTACTCGACTTCCTTGGTGAAGCCGAAAGTCCGCGCCCTCGCGATGTCGCGGCTGTAGGAACCGCTGCCCAGATCGAACTCGAAGCGCTGCCCGGTCGAACTCACCACGCGGTGGTCGAAGTCAATCTCGAAGCTGAGCTTGTAGCCGTGGTACGGATCGAGCCGCGCCCACTTGGCATCGTGGTCCTTGCCCTCATGCACCTCGATCGGGCTGAGCACCCGGATGAAACGCCGCGGCGCAGCCTGCAGCACGATGCCCGCGCTTTGCAAAAGGAAAACAAATGAAGAAGCCGACCCGTCGAGGATCGGCACCTCATCTGCGGTGATGTCGATGCGCAGGTTGTCGATACCAAGCCCGGCGCAGGCTGACATCAGATGTTCGATGGTCTGCACCTTGGCGCCACCGGATGAAATGGTCGAGGCCAGGCGCGTGTCGGTCACCGCCTCCGGCGTCATCGCGATGTCGACCGGCTCGGGCAGGTCGACGCGACGGAAAACAATGCCGGTGTCCACCGGCGCCGGACGCAACGTCAGCTCGACGCGTTGCCCGCTGTGAAGCCCCACGCCGACCGCGCGCGTGATGGCCTTGAGAGTTCGTTGTTGCAGCACACCCGTGATTCTAGGAGCGGGCGGCGCCGCGCGCACCACCCGCCAAGCTATTGCGCCAATAGCCCACATGCGCCCTCCCGGGACTGACGGCACCACCCCGACCCGATTGATGCGGCAGAAAGCGCAGCGAGCGCCCCGAAGTCGCGCCGAGCAGCGCAGCCGCAAATCAGCATGGCAACACCCCGGCCCGACTGATGTGGCAGTGAGCGTAGCGAGCGCCCCATGGTCGGGCCGAGCTTCTGATCCGCCTGGAACCACCCCGGCCCGATTGATGTGGGAGAAAGCGTAGCGAGCGCCCCGAGGTCGCGCCGAGCAGCGCAGCCGTACTCAGGTACGGCGAGCAGCACAGGCGCGAGATCGGGTCGCGCAGTAGCTTTATGCCGCATCAATCAGCTTGGCGGCGGAGGAAGGCGGGGATCTCGATGTCTTCCATGCCGCCCGACGACAGTGCATCCACCTTCGCCGTCGCCATCGTGCGGTTGGTGCGCCATACGCTCGGCACCGACATGTTGTCGTACTTCGAGTTGCCGTGTTGGCCGCCATGCCCGGTCGCGCCCGTGCCGAGCGTCGGCAGGCTGAAGCCCACGTTGTCGGTGCCGGTGCGGTGCACCACGAGTTCCGGCTTGCGGCTGACACCGTGACGCGACAGGCCGGTGGCGACCACGGTCACGCGCATCTCGTCGCCGAGGTTCTCGTCGTAGGCTGCGCCGTAGATCACGTGCGCGTCAGCCGAGGCGTAGGCGCGGATGGTGTTCATCGCCAGCTTCGATTCGGCCAGCTTCAGCGAGGCCTTCGATGCCGTCACCAGCACCAGCACGCCCTTGGCGCCCGACAGGTCGATGCCTTCCAGCAGCGGGCAAGCCACCGCTTGTTCCGCGGCGATGCGGGCGCGGTCCGGGCCGCTGGCCGCAGCCGTGCCCATCATGGCCTTGCCGGGCTCGCCCATCACGGTGCGCACGTCTTCGAAGTCGACGTTCACGCCGCCGTATTCGTTGATGATTTCCGAGATGCCGCCGACGGCGTTCTTCAGCACATCGTTGGCATGCGCAAACGCTTCGGCCTGAGTCACATCGTCGCCCAGCACCTCGAGCAGCTTCTCGTTGAGGATGACGATCAGCGAGTCGACGTTCGCTTCCAGCTCGGCCAAACCGGTGTCGGCGTTGCTCATGCGCTTGCCGCCTTCCCAGTCGAAGGGCTTGGTGACCACGCCCACGGTCAGGATGCCCATCTCCTTGGCCACGCGTGCGATCACCGGGGCCGCGCCGGTGCCGGTGCCGCCGCCCATGCCGGCGGTGATGAACAGCATGTGCGCGCCATCGATGGCCGCGCGGATCTCGTCGATGGCCGCCTCGGCCGCGTCACGGCCCTTGTCCGGCTTGCCGCCCGCACCCAGGCCGTTGTTGCCGAGCTGGATCAGCTTGGGCGCATTGCTGCGCGACAGCGCCTGCGCATCGGTGTTGGCGCAGGAAAACTGCACGCCCTGCACACCGCGTTCGATCATGTGCGCGACCGCGTTGCCGCCGCCGCCTCCCACGCCGATCACCTTGATCTGCGTGCCCTGGTTGAACTCTTCCATTTCGATCATTTCGATGGTCATCTCTGACTCCTTCAAGTTTGCAGCTGCCGTTTATGTGAATGAATTTCTTATGACTGACACAGTGACCGGTTGACTCCCTAAGGCGGTGGGCCGGTGCGTCGCCACCGCTCGTTGTAGTGGCGAGGAGGCCCGGCGCGTGCGTGGTGGAACTGCCGTCCCGCGGCGCTCAGGGCCCCCGATGGCGGGCCACGCCCGGCGCGGCCCTCGCGGGCGATCAAGTCGAGCTGGCATGGCCACCTCGACTTGAATGTGCATTTGGACATGATCAGAAGTTCCCCACGATGAAGTCCTTGAAGCGCCCGAACGCGGTCTTGACGGACCCGTTCTTCTGGGCGACCTTGAAGCCGCGCATGCGTGCGAAGCGGGCCTCTTCCAGCAGGCCCATCACCGTCGCGGCACGGGGCTGGGCCACCATGTCCGACAGCGCGCTCGAATACTTGGGGATGCCGCGCCGCACCGGCTTGAGGAAGATGTCCTCGCCCAGTTCGACCATGCCGGGCATGACGGCGCTGCCACCGGTCAGCACCACGCCGGAGGACAGCACCTCCTCGAAGCCCGACTCCCGCACCACCTGCTGCACCAGCGAGAAGATCTCCTCGATGCGCGGCTCGATCACGCCGGCCAGCGCCTGCTTGCTCAGCATGCGCGGGCCGCGGTCGCCGAGGCCGGGCACTTCGACCTGCGTGTCGGGGTCTGCCAACAGTTGCTTGGCAAAACCGTTCTCGACCTTGATGTCTTCCGCGTCCTTGGTCGGCGTGCGCAGGGCCATCGCGATGTCGCTGGTGATGAGGTCGCCGGCGATCGGGATCACGGCCGTGTGACGGATCGCGCCGTTGGTGAAGATGGCCACGTCGGTGGTGCCGGCGCCGATGTCGACCAGGCACACGCCCAGTTCGCGCTCGTCCTCGCTCAGCACCGCCTGCGCCGAGGCCAGGGGGTTCAGCATGAGCTGGTCCACTTCCAGGCCGCAGCGGCGCACGCACTTGATGATGTTCTCGGCCGCGCTCTGCGCGCCGGTGACGATGTGCACCTTCGCCTCCAGGCGCATGCCGCTCATGCCGATCGGCTCCTTCACGTCCTGGCCGTCGATGACGAATTCCTGCGGCTCCACGAGCAGGAGGCGTTGGTCGCTGGAGATGTTGATGGCGCGCGCCGTCTCGACCACGCGGGCCACGTCGGCTGGCGTGACTTCCTTGTCCTTCACCGCCACCATGCCGCTCGAATTGATGCCGCGGATGTGGCTGCCGGTGATGCCGGTATAGACACGGGCGATCTTGCAGTCGGCCATCAGCTCGGCTTCTTTCAGCGCCTGCTGGATGCTCTGCACGGTGGCGTCGATGTTCACCACCACGCCGCGCTTCAGGCCATTGCTTGGCGCGACGCCGAGGCCGGCCAGCTTCAGTTCGCCATTGGGCAGCACCTCGGCCACGACCACCATCACCTTCGCGGTGCCGATATCGAGTCCGACGACAAGGTCTTTGTATTCTTTGGGCATGGGATAGTCCTCGGGTTCCCTATTTCTTCTTGGGGTCGGTCTTCTTGGGATCGTTGACGACCGTGGTGACGCCGCGCATGCGCAGCGCATATGCATCCCGATGCCGCAGGTCCGCGGCTTCGACATAGGACAGGTTGCGGCCGTATTGCTGGGCCACGGCTGTCACGGATTTCAGGAACACCTGCAGGCGCAACGCAACCTGGTCGGCATTGCCGCGGCCGAGTTCGATGATGGCGCCGGTGCTGAGCACGGCCTTCCAGCTGCCGCGCCCCGACAGTTCCAGTTCGTCGACCTGCAGTTCGTAGGGCTGGAAGATCGGCGCCAGCACGCGGTACATGCCCAGCACCTGCCCGGCCTGGTCGATCGGGCCGTCGAGCCGCGGCAGGTCGTCGTCGACCTCGGCCACGTTGGCTTCGAAGACTTCGCCGAAGTTGTTGACCAGCTTGGACGATGCCTCGTCACCCCAGTGCGCCACCGGCACCTGCTCGGTCAGCGTGGCGCGCAGGCGGTTCGGGAACTCGCGCCGCACCACGGCCTTGCGCACCCACGGCACCGACTCGAAGGCCGCGCGCGCCTTGCCCAGGTCGACAGTGAAGAAGTTGCCCGACAGCTGCGGCGCGACATTCGCGCGCAAGGTGATCTCGTTGTTGTGCGTGACCTGGCCATCCACGCGGATCACGGCCAACGGGAAGAAGGGCTGGCGCAAGACCCACCAGGCTCCCGCCGCCAGCAGCACGAGCGCACACACCACGAACACCAGGTTCGCGGTGATGTTCATGAGCCTGACGTCGAAGGGAACGGGGATGCTGTCGGCCATGATTTCCTATGCCCCCACGCTCCGCGCTGCCGCGTCGTCGCTGCCCCCCGAGGGGGCGCTCGCGCCTTGGGACGGCCCGGCGTCGCTCGACTCCGTGCCACTCCGCTGCGCCGTGGCGTCCAGTGCCGCCGAAGCCAGCACACGCAGGCACAGGTCCTCGTAACTCGTGCCCGCTGCGCGCGCCGACATCGGCACCAGCGAGTGGCTGGTCATGCCCGGCGAGGTGTTCATCTCCAGCAGGAACGGCTTGCGGTCGCTGGCGCGGATCATCAGGTCGGCACGGCCCCAACCGCGGCAGCCGAGCGTGTGGTACGCGGCCAGCGTGATGTGCTGGATCGCGCGTTCCTCGGCCTCCGGCAGGCCGCTCGGGCAGTGGTACTTCACGTCGTCGGTGAAGTACTTGTTCTGGTAGTCGTAGGCGCCTTCGGGCGCAGCGATGCGCACCACCGGCAGGGCCACGGCTTGGAGGCCCTGGCCGAGCACCGCGCAAGTCACTTCCTCGCCATCGATGAACTCCTCGCAGAGCACATCGGCGTCGTACCTGGCGGACAGCGTGACCGCGTCCTGCATCTGCGAATAGCCCTGCACCTTGGTCACGCCGATCGACGAACCTTCGCGCGGCGGCTTGACGATCAGCGGCAGGCCCAGCACGTCGGGCACGGCGCGGATCTGCTCGCGGCTCTGCTGGTCATGCGCGAGGCGCACGTACTTGGGCGTGGGCAAGCCGTCGGCCTGCCACAGGCGCTTGGTCATGACCTTGTCCATGGCCAGGCTCGAGGCCAGCACGCCGGAGCCGGTGTAGGGAACGCCGAGCAATTCGAGCGCGCCCTGCACCGTGCCATCCTCGCCATGCCGGCCATGCAACGCGACGAAGCAGCGCGCGAAGCCCTCGCGCTTGAGGTCGGCCAAGTCGCGTTGCGCCGGATCGAAGGCATGCGCATCGACCCCACGCGACAGCAAGGCCTGCAGCACGCCGTTGCCCGACAGCAGCGAGATTTCGCGCTCGGCGGAACTGCCGCCGAACAACACGGCCACCTTGCCCAAGGATTTCACATCGACGCTCACAATGCCCGCCCTTCGCGCGTCCAGCGCTCTGTCTTTTGCGACGCCGCGCCGCCGAGTTCCACGACCCGGGCTGGCACGGCGCCAATCGAACCTGCACCCATGCAGATCACCACATCGCCATCGCGCGCGTTGTCGAGGATGGCTTGCGGCATGGCCGCGATGTCATCGACGAACACGGGCTCCACCTTGCCGGCCACGCGCAGCGCACGCGCCAGCGAACGGCCATTGGCCGCCACGATCGGCTGTTCGCCGGCCGCATAGACCTCGCCGAGCAGCACCGCATCGGCATTGCCGATGACCTTGACGAAATCCTCGAAGCAGTCGCGCGTGCGAGTGAAGCGGTGCGGCTGGAAGGCCAGCACCAGGCGACGGCCCGGGAATGCGCCGCGCGCCGCGGCGATCGTGGCCGCCATCTCGACCGGGTGATGGCCGTAGTCGTCGATCAGCGTGAAGGCGCTGTCCGGCTGCGCGCCACGCGTCAAGACTTCGCCATAGCGCTGGAAGCGACGGCCTACGCCGGTGAATTCGGCCAGCCCGCGTTGCACCGCTTCGTCGGGCACATTCAGTTCGACGCCCACCGCGATCACCGACAGCGCGTTGAGCACGTTGTGCTCGCCGGGCAGGTTCAGCACGATGTCGAGGTCGGGCAGCGTCACGCCATTGCGGCGCTGCACCGTGAAGTGCATCTGCCCACCGACCGCGCGCACGTTGATGGCACGTACCTGCGCGTCTTCGTTGAAACCGTAGCTCGTCACCGGGCACGACACCTCGGGCACGATGTCGCGCACGGCCGGATCGTCGGTGCACAGGATCGCGACGCCGTAGAAGGGCATGCGGTGCAGGAAGTCGACGAAGGCCTTCTTCAGCTTGCCGAAGTCGTGGCCGTAGGTCTCCATGTGGTCGGCGTCGATGTTCGTGACCACCGCCATGATGGGCAGCAGGTTCAGGAAGGAGGCGTCCGATTCGTCAGCCTCGACCACGATGTAGTCGCCGCTGCCCAGTTGCGCATTGGCGCCCGCGCTGTTGAGGCGGCCGCCGATGACGAAGGTCGGATCCAGGCCGGCCGCAGCGAGCACGCTCGCCACCAGGCTGGTGGTCGTCGTCTTGCCGTGCGTGCCGGCAATGGCGATGCCCTGCTTGAGGCGCATCAGCTCGGCCAGCATCATGGCGCGCGGCACCACCGGGATCTTCTTTTCGCGGGCGGCGAGCACTTCGGGGTTGCTGCCGCCCTGCACCGCCGTCGAGGTGACGACCGCATCGGCGCCGGCGATGTTGGCCGCGGCATGGCCCACGTAGGTGTGGATGCCCAGGCCGGCGAGCCGGCGCAGCGTGGCGCTGTCGGCAAGGTCCGAGCCCGAGATCGTGTACCCGAGGTTGAGCAGGACCTCGGCGATGCCGCTCATGCCGACACCGCCGATACCGACGAAGTGGATGTGGTGAATCGCATGCTTCATTTGGCGAGCTCCTCACACGCGCGGACGACTTCGTCGACCGCTTCTGTTTTCTTCATCGTGCCGGCCTTGAGGGCCCGGGCGACGAGTTCGTCGCGGGATGTCTTCTGTAGCAAATCAGCCAGCCATTCAGGCGTCAGTTCGGTCTGCTGCACCAGCCATCCACCGCCAGCATCCACGAGGAAGCGGGCGTTGGTGGTCTGGTGGTCGTCGACCGCCGAGGGAAAGGGAACGAACAGCGTGGCAGCGCCCACGGCTGCGATTTCAGTGACGGTGCTGGCGCCGGCCCGCGCGACGATGAGGTCGGCGTCGGCATAGGCGCTGGCGGTGTCTTCGATGAACGGCGTCAGGTTGCCCTCGACGCCGGCGGCTGCGTAGTTGGCGCGCAGTTCGTCGATCTGCTTGCTGCCGGCCTGGTGCGTGACCGCCGGGCGCAGCGCGGGGGCGATCAAGGCCAGCGCCTTGGGCACCACCGCATTGAGCGCCTTCGCGCCAAGGCTGCCGCCGACGACGAGCAGCCTGAGCGGTCCGCTGCGTCCGGCAAAGCGTTCTTGCGGACCCGGCTGCGACAGGAATGCAGCGCGCAAAGGATTGCCGACCCACTTCGCGTTCTTCATCACGTTGGGGAAGGCGCTGAACACGCGGTCCGCCACGCTGGCCAGCACCTTGTTGGCCATGCCCGCGACCGAGTTCTGCTCATGCAGCACCAGCGGCTTGCCGAGCAGCACGCTCATCATGCCGCCCGGGAAGGTGATGTAGCCGCCGAGGCCGATCACGACATCGGGCTTGACGCGGCGCACCACGGCGATGCTCTGCATGAATGCGCGCAGCAACTTGAGCGGCAGGAACACCAGCGTCATCGGCCCTTTGCCGCGCACGCCGCCGAACTGAACCGGCTCGAAGGCGAAACCACGCGGAGGTACCAACTGTTGCTCCATGCTGCCCGGCGCGCCGAGCCAATGGACCTGCCAGCCACGCGTGCGCAGTTCTTCAGCCACGGCCAGTCCCGGGAAGATGTGCCCGCCGGTGCCGCCCGCCATGACAAGTGCCGTCTTCATGAACATGCCCCCACGCTCGGCACTGACGTGTCCTCGCTGCCCCGCGAGGGGGTGCGAGCTTGCTCGGGGCGGCCCAGCGCGGCGCTCATACGCGACCTCCGCGCATGAGAACGCGGTTCTCGTAGTCGATACGCAAGACGACCGCCAGCGCAATCAGGTTCATCAGGATGGCCGACCCGCCAAAGCTCATCAGCGGCAGCGTCAACCCCTTGGTCGGCAACGCGCCCAGGTTCACGCCCATGTTGATGAAGGTCTGGAAGCCGATCCAGATGCCGATGCCCTGTGCGACCAGGCCGGAGAACACACGGTCCAGCGCAATCGCCTGCCGGCCGATGTGCATGATCCGGCGCGTCAGCCAGAAGAACAGGACGATGGCCAGCAGCACGCCGACCAGGCCGAACTCCTCGCCGATCACGGCCATCAAAAAGTCGGTGTGCGCCTCAGGCAGCCAGTGCAGCTTCTCGACGCTGCCGCCAAGGCCCACGCCGAAGATCTCGCCCCGCCCGATCGCAATGAGCGAATGCGACAACTGGTAGCCCTTGCCGAGCGCATTCGCCTCGCCGAACGGATCGAGGTACGCAAAGATGCGCTCGCGCCGCCACGGCGACGAGGCCACGATCATGCCGAACGCGACCACCACCAGCATCGCGATCACGAAGAACATGCGCGCGTTCACGCCGCCCAGGAACAGGATGCCCATCGCGATCACCGCGATCACCATGAAGGCGCCCATGTCGGGTTCGGCCAGCAGCAGCATGCCGACCACCACCACCGCCACGCCCATCGGCAGCACGGCGCGAAAGAAGCGTTCCTTGATCTCCATCTTGCGCACCATGTAGCTGGCGGCATAGAAGACCATCGCGAGCTTGGCCAGTTCCGACGGCTGGAAGCTCATGAAGCCGAGCGGAATCCAGCGGCGCGCGCCGTTCACGCTACGGCCCACATGCGGAATCAGGACCGCCACCAGCAGCAGCAAGGCGGCGATGAACAACCAGGGCGCGGCGCGCTCCCACGTCTTCATTGGCACCTGGAAGGCCAGCAGCGAGGCCACGAAGGCCACGCCGAGGAACAATGCATGCCGCAGCACGAAGTACGACTGGCTGTAGCTCATGCGCGAGAAGCGCGGGTTGTCGCCCAGCGCGATGGAGGCCGAATAGACCATCACCAGGCCCCACACCACCAGCGCCAGCGTGACCCATAGCAAGGCTTGGTCGAAGCCGAGCACACGCATCGGCGCGGCCTTGGTCTGGGAGATATCGGCGCCGCCCAGACGCACGGGCAGGTGCACCGGCAACGCATCGAGGCCGGTCTTGGCACGGCGGAACCAGCCGCTGAAGCGACCGCCCTTCTTGCGCGGGGTGCCGGGTTCGTCCTGGTTCATTCGGCGTCTCCTTCCCCCGATGCGTTCGCGAGGTCTTCCACCGCCTCGCAGAACACGGCGGCACGGTGCGCATAGTCCTTGAACATGTCGAAGCTGGCGCAGGCCGGCGACAGCAGCACCGCATCGCCGGGGTGGGCGCGCTTGGCGGCTGCGTGCACCGCTTCTTCCATCGATGCGGCATGAGCCACCGCGACGCCGGTGCCCGCCAAGGCTTCTTCGATGATCGGCGCGTCGCGACCGATCAGCACGACCGCGCGTGCGTACTGCCGCACCGGTGCGGCCAGCGGCGAGAAGTCCTGGCCCTTGCCCTCGCCACCGAGGATGAGGACGATGCGCCGGTCCACGCCCAGCCCGATCAGCGCCGCCACGGTGGCGCCGACGTTGGTGCCCTTGCTGTCGTCGAAGTACTCGACGTCATGCACGATGTTGACCGGCTCGACGCGATGCGGCTCGCCGCGGTATTCGCGCAGGCCGTAGAGCATCGGGCCCAGCGGGCAGCCGGCGGCGCTGGCCAGGGCCAGCGCGGCAAGCGCATTCAGCGCGTTGTGCTGGCCGCGAATGCGCAGCGCATTGGCCGGCAGCAGGCGCTGCACGAAGATCTCTTCTTCCACCTGCGCCGCACCGCGCTTGCGCTTCTGTGTTTCGTCGGCTTCCAGCGCGCGCACCAGCCAGGCCATGCCGTTGACACGCTCGATGCCGAAGTCGCCCGGGCGCAGCGGCATGCCCGCGCCGAAGCTGATGTAGGTCCGGTGCTGCGGGCGCTGTAGCTTGACGCGGATCGGTGCGGGCAGCATCTTCATCACCGCGTCGTCGTCGCGGTTCAGGACCAGCAGGCCCTTGCTGCCGAAGATGCGTGCTTTGGCGGCGCCGTAGGCGGCCATGTCGCCGTGCCAGTCCAGGTGGTCCTGTGTCAGGTTCAGGACCGTGGCGACCGTGGGCTCGAAGCCCTGCACGCCGTCCAGTTGGAAGCTCGAGAGTTCCAGCACCCAGACATCGGGCAGCGTTTCGGCATCGATGTGCGCGCTCAGCGTGTCCAGCAGCGTCGGGCCGATGTTGCCGGCGACGGCGACGGTCTTGCCTGCGCGTTCGACCAACTGGCCGGTGAGCGAAGTGACGGTGGTCTTGCCATTGGTGCCGGTGATGGCGAGGACCGATGGCGTGTAGCCCTTGGGCGCCACGGGTTCTGCAACAAGCACCGGCTTCGGCGCTTCTTCCTCGGGCGCCGTCAGTGCGACAGGGACGGAGAGTTCGGCGATGCGCGCGACGAATTCGGCCGCTTCCTTGGCGGCGGTGCGGACGTAGGGCTTGCCTGGCTGGTGCGTTGGCGCGCTGATCTTTGGCGCCAGTGGCTCGCCGTGCTCGGGTGTGGGACGGACTGTCGCAGACGCAGTTTCGATTGGGGCCGATGAGGGCTCAACTGGCGCAGACATGGGTTCGACTGGCGCCGAAGAGGACTCAGCGGGCGCGCTCAACGTGGTCTCGTCTTGCGCCGCTGCTTCGCCGTGTTCCGCATCGACGACTGGCTCCGGGCTTGCGTCCGCTGCCGCGGCGACGGGCTCCGCTTCAGGGAGTGGCTCCGTCCCGGCGTCGGCCGCCTGGGCGACAGGTTCCGCTTCGATCTCCGGCGCACCAGCCGATTCAGGCTGTGTGTCGATAGCGACAGCGTCATCCGCAGGCACCGCCTCGACCGCAGCCGGAGCTTGCGGCGCTTCGATCGACGACGCGACCGAAGCCACGGGCTCCGAAGCTGCATCGAACGGCAGGTCCGCCTGGGCTTCCGCCTCAGCAGTCGGCCCCTGCTCTGCAACAACCGGCACGTCCACCGTCCGCATGTCCAGCAGCGCCCGCGCAAACAGGTCCAATTCGCCGCCAACAGACAGCCCCATCGCCCGCGCCGCATCCACGACCGGCGCAATCGTCGCTGGCGCCAGCCCCGGCGAGCGATACACCGCACGGATCGCAGTCCCTTCCACCAACCCGGCAACGAATGCCCCACCGACGAACCCCACGCCCGGCATTTCCTCGCGCAACGTGTCCAGCAAAGCCGGTGCCTCGCGCGTATCCGCCACGGTCACGACCGCGCCATGGCGCACGCACCAGCGCGCCATCGCCATCCCCGAGGCGCCAAGGCCAAGGATCAGGACGGGCAGGTCTTTGAGATGCTTCACGCTCGGCTCACCTCAGCTTCAGCGTGGAAAGACCCACGAGGCACAGCAGCATCGTGATGATCCAGAAGCGCACGACCACCTGGGTCTCGCGCCAGCCGCTCTTCTCGAAGTGATGGTGCAGCGGCGCCATCTTCAAGATGCGCCGGCCTTCGCCGAAGCGCTTCTTCGTGTACTTGAAGTAGCTGACCTGCATCATCACAGAGATCGCCTCCACGACGAAGATGCCGCCCATCACGAAGAACACGATCTCCTGCCGCACGATCACCGCGATGGTGCCGAGCGCCCCACCGAGCGCGAGCGCACCCACGTCGCCCATGAACACCTGCGCCGGATGCGTGTTGAACCACAAGAAGGCAAGGCCCGCGCCGGCCATCGCCGAGCAGAACACCAGCAGTTCGCCCGAGCCCGGAATGTGCGGGAAGAACAGGTAGCGCGAATACACCACGCTGCCCGTCACGTAGGCGAACACCCCCAGCGCCGAGCCCACCATCACCACCGGCATGATCGCCAGCCCGTCCAGCCCATCGGTAAGGTTCACCGCATTGCTCGCGCCCACGATCACCAGGTAGGTCAGGATCACGAAGCCGATGCCGCCGAGCGGATAGCTGATCTCCTTGAAGAAGGGCACCAGCAGGTTGGTCTTTGGCGGGAAGTTCAGGTCGAAGCCGGAGCGCACCCAGGCATAGAACAACTGCAGCACGCGCCAGTTGGAACTCTCCGAGATGCTGAACAGCAGGTAGAAGGCCGCCAGCAGGCCGACCACCGACATCCACATGTACTTCTCGCGCGAGCGCATGCCTTCCGGGTCCTTGCGCACCACCTTGCGCCAGTCGTCGACCCAGCCGATCGCGCCGAAGCCCAGCGTCACGAACAGCACGATCCAGACGAAGCGATTCGACAGGTCGAACCACAGCAGCGTTGCCAGCGCGATCGAGAACAGCACCAGCACGCCGCCCATGGTGGGCGTGCCGCTCTTGCTCAGGTGCGTTTCCATGCCGTAGCCCCGCACCGGCTGGCCGATCTTCAGCGCGGCCAGACGCCGGATCACATAGGGGCCGGCCGCCAGCCCCACGACGAGCGCCGTCATCGACGCCGCGAGCGCACGGAAGGTGAGGTACTGGAACACGCGCAGGAACCCGAACTCGGGTGTGAGCGTTTGCAGCCACTGGGCGAGGCTCAGCAGCATGTGTTGAAACCGAGCGTTTCAATGGTCATGACCGGTCTCCTCTTGTTGTGATGGGGCCGCGGCTTCGGCCATCGCCTGCAGCACGCGCTCCATGCGCATGAAGCGCGATCCTTTGACGAGCACGCTGCCGGCTTGCGGCAGCAGTGCCAGCACCGCCGCGTTGAGCGCGTCGATGCTTTCGAAATGGCGCGCCCGGGCCGGGTCTTGGCCGAAGGCCGCGACGCTGTGGGTCGTGGCCGCGCCGAGCGCAAAAAAAATGTCGATGCCACGTTCGCGGGCCCAGTCGCCCACTTCCGCGTGAAAGCGTTCGCCCTGATCGCCCACCTCGCCCATGTCGCCCAGCACCAGCAGGCGCGGCGCGGGCAGCGTGGCCAGCACGTCGATGGCCGCGCGGACCGAGTCGGGATTGGCGTTGTAGCTGTCGTCCACCACCGTCACGCTGCGGCCATTGGCCAACTGCAGTGTGCTGGCGCGCGAACGACCCTTGACCGGCTCGAAGGCATCGAGGCCGTGGGCGATGTGGTCCAGTGATACGCCCGCCGCGAGCCCGCAGGCCACCGACGCCAAGGCGTTCAGCACGTTGTGACGGCCAGCGATGCGCAGCGTAAATCGCAGTTCGCCCAGCGGCGTGCGCGCCGTAACCCGCCAGGCCTGGCCCAGCCACTCGGCCGCCACCAGCGAAACACTCGCCGCGGGGTCTTCGCCGAAGGTCAGGCAGTGGCGCCGCGCGCCTTCGCCTTCGCTGGCGAGCCGCGTCCACAGCGGCGTGAATTCATCGCCGTGCGGAAACACCGCCGTGCCATCGGCCGGCAACGCCGTCAGCACCGCACCGTTCTCCAGCGCCACCGCTTCCACCGTCGCCATGAACTCCTGGTGCTCGCGCTGCGCGTTGTTGACCAGCGCCACCGTTGGCCGCGCGATGGCGGACAAGCGTGCGATCTCGCCCGGATGGTTCATGCCAAGCTCGACCACCGCGAGGCGATGCTGCGCGCGCAGGCGCAACAGCGTGAGCGGCACGCCGATCTCGTTGTTGAAGTTGCCAGCGGTTGCCAGCGCGTCCTCGCCGGCCGCATTGCGCAGGATGCTCGCGATCATCTGCGTGACCGTGGTCTTGCCGTTACTGCCGGTAACCGCGATCAGCGGCAGCGTGTATTGATTGCGCCATCCAGCCGCCAGCGCGCCGAGCGCGGCCAGTGAATCTTCGACTTCCAGCCCCGCCAGACCCGCGGCTTCCAGGCCGCCATGCGCGATGGCTGCTGCGGCGCCGCTCGCCTTGGCATCGGCCAGGAATTCATTGGCATCGAAGCGCTCGCCCTTGAGCGCCACGAACAGGTCGCCGGCCGCGAGCGTGCGCGTGTCCGTGTGCACGCGAGCGATGGCCTTGGCCGCATCACCAACCAGGCGTGCACCCGCAATCCAGGCCTGGGCTTGCGCGAGCGTCATCATCATGCGACCGCCCTCCGCGCCAGCGCATCCGCCGCATGCACGCGGTCCGAAAACGCGATCTTTTCGCCAGCCACTTCCTGCCAGGCTTCGTCGCCACGGCCGGCCAGCAGCACCACGTCCTGCGGCGCGGCTTGCGCGATGGTGTCGGCGATGGCCTTGGCCCGGTCGGGCTCGATCTGCGCTTCCTCAGGTTGCGCGAGCCCCAGCATGATCTGGCTGATGATCGCGGCCGGTTTCTCGGTGCGCGGGTTGTCGCTGGTCACCACCACGCGGTCCGCCGCCTTCTCCACCACCGCCGCCATCATCGGCCGCTTGATCGGGTCGCGGTCGCCGCCGCAACCGAACAGGCACCACAGCTTGCCGCCACGCTCGGTCACGAGGGGCCGCAGGCCTTCCAGCGCCTTGTCGAGCGCGTCCGGTGTGTGGGCATAGTCGACCACCACCAGCGGCTGACCCTCGACCGCGACGCGCTCCATGCGTCCCGGTACGCTGCCCAGGCCACGGCAGGCATTCACCGCTTCCGCCAGCGACAGGCCCAGCGCGCGCAAGGTGCCGATCACGCCCAGCAGGTTCGACACGTTGTACTGGCCGATCAACCGCGTCGACAGGCTCTGCGTGCCGCCGCCCTGCTCCGTCACCGAGAAGCGCAGGCCTTCCGGGCCATAGCCGATGTCATGCGCGGCCAGGCGCGCCGGGCCACCCGCGGCGGTGACCGTCCACACATCGAGCGAGCCCGTGCCGCCATCGAGCAGGTTGCCGACCAGGCTGGCGCCATGCACGTCGTCGATGTTGACCACCGCAGCGCGCAGCCCCGGCCAACGGAACAGCTCGGCCTTGGCCTGCCAATAGGCATCCATGCTGCCGTGGTAGTCGAGGTGGTCCTGCGTGAAATTCGTGAACACGGCCACGCGGATTTCGCAGCCGTCAAGGCGTCGCTCGGCGATGCCAATCGACGAGGCTTCGATCGCGCAGGCGCCGAAGCCGCGCGAAACGAAGCCGCGCAACTCGCGCTGCAGCATCACCGGGTCGGGCGTGGTGAGGCCGGTATAGGCCAGGTCCGGCGGCACGCCGATACCCAGCGTGCCCACCACCGCGCAGGGGCCCAGTTTTTCATGCGCCGCCAGGGCCTCGCTGAGCCACCAGGCCGTCGAGGTCTTGCCGTTGGTGCCGGTCACGGCCAGCAGCGCGAGCTGGGTCGACGGCCAGCCGTAGAACGATGCGGCGATCGGCCCCGTGGCCGCCTTCAGTCCTTCATAAGCCGCGACCGAATCGCTCTCGAAGCTGAAGGCCTCCACACCCTCGCGCTCGACCAGGCAAGCCACTGCGCCCTGCGCCAGCGCTGCCTCGACGTGCACGCGGCCATCGGTCGCAGCACCCGGCCAGGCGATGAAGCCATCGCCATCGCCGACACGCCGGCTGTCCGCATGCAGGTGCCCGCCGACGCGCGAGCGCAGCCAGTGGCCGGCTTCGTTGGGCGACTTGAAGCGGATGTCGTCCATCAGAAGCTTTCCTCCACGCCCTTGGTCACCACCGCCGGCTTCACCGCCAGGTCTGGCGCCACGTTCATCATGCGCAGCGTCTGTTGCACGACTTCGCTGAACACCGGCGCAGCCACGATGCCGCCGAAATAGCTGCCCGCGCTCGGCTCGTCGAGCATCACCGCGACGACGATGCGCGGCTTCTCGATCGGCGCCATGCCGGTGAACCAGGAGCGGTACTTGTTGCTCGCATAGCCCTTGCCGACCTGCTTGTGCGCCGTGCCGGACTTGCCGCCGACCGAGTAGCCGACGGTCTGCGCCAGCGGACCCGTGCCACCGGGGCCGGCCGCCATCTGCAGCATGCGGCGCACGGCCTTCGCGTTCTCGGGCGAGAACACCTTCACACCCACCGCAGGCTGGTCGCTCTTGAGCATCGTCGCCGGGATCAGGCTGCCGTCGTGCGCGAAGGCGGTGTACGAATGCGCCATCTGGAACAGCGAAGCCGACAGCCCATAGCCGTACGACATGGTCGCCTGCTCGATCGGCCGCCAGCTTTTCCACGGACGCAGCCGCCCGGTCACCGCGCCGGGGAAGGTCAATTGCGGCTTCTGGCCGAAGCCGAGCGAGCTAAAGGACTCCCACATCTCGCGCGGCGCGAGTTTCTGCGAGACCTTGGTGGCGCCGATGTTGCTCGACTTCTGGATCACGCCTTCGACGGTCAGCGTGCCGTAGTTGTGCGTGTCGCTGATGGTCGAGCCGGTGATGGTGAGCCGGCCGGGCGAGGTGTCGATCAGCGTCTGTGGCGTCACTCGCTTGAGTTCGAGCGCGGCGGCGATGGTGATCGGCTTCATCGTCGACCCGGGCTCGAAGGTGTCGGTCAGCGCGCGGTTGCGCAGCATCTCGCCGGTCAGGTTCTTGCGCTTGTCCGGCACGTAGCTCGGGTAGTTGGCCAGCGCCAGCACTTCGCCGGTGATCGAATCGAGCACCACCACGCTGCCCGCCTTGGCCTTGTTGGCCGTGACCGCGTCGCGCAGCTTCTGGTAGGCGAAGAACTGCACCTTGCTGTCGATGCTGAGCTGGATGTCCTTGCCGTCGACCGGCGGGATCGAATCACCCACGGCCTCGACCACGCGGCCGAGCCGGTCCTTGATCACGCGGCGCGAGCCGGGCTTGCCGGCCAGGTCCTTGTCGAACGAGAGTTCGATGCCTTCCTGCCCGTGGTCTTCCACGTTGGTGAAGCCCACGATGTGCGCGGCCGATTCGCCCTCCGGGTATTGGCGCTTGTATTCCTTGCGCTGGTAGATGCCTTCGATGTTGAGCGCGGCGATCTGCTTGGCAATCGGTTCGTCGACCTGCCGCTGGATCCAGACGAAAGTCTTGTCCTCGTCGGCCAGCTTCTTGTCGAAGTCCTTCTGCGGCATGCCAAGCAGCTTGGCCACCTGCTTGAGCTTGGCGCGCACCTCGGGGTCGTCGCGCTCGATGTCCTCCGGAATGGCCCAGATGCTCGGCGCAACGACGCTCGACGCGAGGATCAGGCCATTGCGATCGAGGATGCGGCCGCGGTTGGCGGGCAGTTCCAGCGTGCGGGCGTAGCGCACTTCGCCCTGGCGCTGGAAAAAGGCGTTGTTGATCACCTGCACATAGGCGGCGCGCCCCGCCAACGCGAGAAAGCCGAAGGCCACGGCGGCCACGATGAACTTGCTGCGCCACAGCGGTGTCTTGCTCGCGAGCAGGGGGCTGGTGGTGTATTGAACGCTGCGACGGGTCATTTCAGCCTCCCATGGCGCTGCACGCCAGCCGCTGCAAGCCAAGCCCGCGGCAACCTGCTCCCGCGGGAGCCGCTGGCGGCTGGAGCGCCAGCGGCAGTCATCGCGAGAGCCCGCGGAACCGGCTGGGCCGGGTCGCTGCATGCGCCCCCTTGAGAGGCAACGCCGAAGGCGCATTCAAGGGTGGGCTTCATTCAGTGCCCCTTCTTCGGCGCGCCGCCCGCAGGCACGGGCGCCACCGGCGACACCACGGCCGGGATCACGCTGCCGTCCTGGCGGACGTAGAGCGTGATGGCGGGGGTGGTGGTCGCCATCTTGAGTTGTTCCTTGGCCAGCTTCTCGACCCGCAACGGCGTGGCCTGCGCCCGCTTGTCGACCTGGAGCCGGTCGAACTCGACCTCGAGCCGGTGCGACTCGGCGTTGACCCTCTCCAATTCGGTGAAGAGCTGGCGCGACCTGTACTGCGTGTGCACGAGCAACAGCGCCGTCGCAAGGACGGCGATCAGCAGGAGCAGGTTGAAGCGGGCCATCTTGGGTCTAGATGGTCTCGGTGCGCTCGGCCACGCGCAGCACCGCGCTGCGGGCGCGCGGGTTGGCCGCCACTTCGGCATCCGACGGGAAGATGCGGGCCACCGAGCGCAACTTCATGGCCACCGGCGCGGCAAAGGGCGCGCGGCGGTCATAGACCTCGCGCGAGTGCCTTGCGATGAACTGCTTGACGATCCGGTCTTCCAGCGAATGGAAGCTGATCACGGCAAGGCGGCCACGGGGTTGCAACACGGTGATGCTCGCCTCTAGCGCCTGTTGCAGTTCTTCAAGCTCGGCGTTGATGAAAATCCGAAGAGCCTGAAATGTGCGCGTTGCAGGGTTCTGGCCCTGCTCGCGGGTTTTGACCGCGCCAGCCACGAGCTCGGCCAGTTCGGTGGTGGTTGAAACTGGGCCCCGTTCCTGTCGGCGAGCAACAATCGCCTTTGCAATCGGAACAGCAAACCGTTCTTCGCCATAGTCACGTATTACCTCGGCAATCTGCTGTTGTTCGGCTGTCGCCAGCCAGTCGGCCACGCTCTCGCCGCGCGTGGTGTCCATGCGCATGTCGAGGGGGCCGTCGAATCGAAAACTGAATCCGCGCGCCGGGTTGTCGATCTGCGGCGAGCTGATTCCCAGGTCCATCAGCAGGCCCGACACGCTGCCCGGGCGCAACTCGCCCAAGTCCCGGAAGCCCTGGTGACGGATGGAAAAACGCGCATCGGTGATGCGCGCTGCTTCGGAGACCGCTTCCGCGTCCTTGTCGAACGCGATGAGGCGGCCCTCCGGCCCCAGCCTTGAAAGGATGAGGCGGGAGTGCCCACCTCGCCCGAAGGTGGCGTCCACGTATGTGCCCCCCGCTGTTGCCGAGGCGTCGGCAAACAGGGCGTCGACCGCTTCGTTCAACAAGACGGTCTTGTGGGTCCATTCGTTGTCCACGATCGCTTTCAGAAGGCCAGGTCCTGGAACGCGCCTTCGGCCATGCCGGCGGCCAGTGCCTCGGCTTCCTTGGCATCGTGCGTGGCCTTGTCCCAGAGCTCGAAGTGGCTGCCCATGCCGAGCAGCAAGGTGTCTTTGCCGATACCGGCCGCCGCGCGCAGTTCGGGCGAGACCAGGACGCGGCCGGTGCCGTCCATGTCGACGTCCATCGCATTGCCGAGGAAAAGGCGCTTGAGCCATTGGTCCTTGAGCGGCATGGCGGCGATGCGTTCGCGGAACTGCTCCCACGCAGGGCGCGGGAAAATCATCAGGCAGCCGTGCGGGTGGCGCGTGATCGTGAGTTGGCCGCCCGCGGTCGCGTTCAGGACGTCACGGTGCCGGGTCGGCACCGACAGCCTCCCCTTGGCATCCAGACTGAGCGATGAAGCGCCTTGAAACACGAAAACAACCCTGGTTGTGAGACGGTGAAAAACCTCCGAATGGGGTCTTTACAGACACTTTTTCCCACTTAACTGCACTTTTTTGCACTGTAGCAGGAAACAAGTGCACCGCAAGACACGGTTGCGGCTATTTTTTGCAATGGAATCAACGACTTAGCGGCGTTTTCAAAGGCTTGAAAGCGCTAATATCGTTGCAAATGAAGCACTTAGCACACGCACTGAATGTGATGCGTGAAGCGGCCACAGCCGCTTGAGGCTTACAGGATGAACCGGGAAAGGTCTTCGTCGTGACTTAATGCCTGCAGGCGGGCGTCGACATAGGCGGCGTCGATGCGCACCGTCTGGCCTTCGAGCCTGGTCGCGTCGAAGCTGACTTCGTCGAGCAGGCGCTCCATCACCGTCGACAAGCGGCGGGCGCCGATGTTCTCGGTGCGCTCGTTGACCTCGAACGCGATGCTGGCCAGTCGCGTGATGCCTTCGGGCGTGAATTCCAGCGTGACGCCCTCGGTGGCGAGCAGCGCCTGATACTGCTTGACGAGCGAGGCGCGGGTCTGCGTGAGGATGCTTTCGAAATCGGAAACCGAGAGCGAGGACAGTTCCACCCGGATCGGAAAGCGCCCCTGCAGCTCGGGAATCAGGTCGCTCGGCTTGCTCAGGTGGAAGGCGCCGCTGGCGATGAACAGGATGTGGTCGGTGCGCACCACGCCGTACTTGGTGCTGACGGCGGTCCCTTCGACCAACGGCAGCAGGTCGCGCTGTACGCCCTGGCGCGACACGTCGGGGCTGCCGCCGGATTCGCTGCGCGTGGCCACCTTGTCGATCTCGTCGATGAAGACAATGCCGTTCTGCTCCGCGCTGGTGATGGCCTGCGCGCGCACTTCGTCTTCGTTCAGCAGCTTGCCGGCTTCCTCGTCGACCAGGAGGCGCATGGCTTCGGAGATCTTGAGCTTGCGGGTCTTGCGCTTCTGGTTGCCGAGCTGGCCGAACATGCCGCGCAATTGCTCGGTCATCTCCTCCATGCCAGCCGGGCCCATGATCTCCAGCGGCGCGCGCGCCTCCGCCAGGTCGATCTCGATTTCCTTGTCGTCAAGCTGATGCTCGCGCAGTTTCTTGCGGAAGGCCTGACGGGTGGCGTTGTTGCTGTCCGCCTCGACCACGCCCTCGGCGTTGCGGGCCGATGGCAGCAGGACGTCGAGGATGCGGTCTTCTGCCGCGTCCTCGGCGCGCATGCGCACCTTGGCGCTTTCGGATTCGCGGGTCTGCTTGACGGCGATTTCGGCCAGGTCGCGGATGATGGAATCCACGTCCTTGCCGACATAGCCCACCTCGGTGAACTTGGTCGCCTCCACCTTGATGAAGGGCGCGTCGGCCAGGCGAGCCAGGCGGCGCGCGATCTCGGTCTTGCCGACGCCGGTCGGGCCGATCATGAGGATGTTCTTGGGCGTGATCTCGGCGCGCAGCTTGTCGTCCACCTGCTGCCGGCGCCAGCGGTTGCGCAGCGCAATGGCCACGGCGCGCTTGGCTTGCGGCTGGCCGACGATGTGGTTGTCGAGTTCGGAGACGATTTCCTGAGGGGTCATGGACATGGTGGGACGGCGCAGCCTCAGAGCGTTTCGACGGTGTGGTTCATGTTGGTGTAGATGCAGAGTTCGCCCGCGATCTCGAGCGAACGCTTGACGATCTGGTCGGCCGGCATGTCGGTGTGGTCCAGCAGGGCCTTGGCCGCCGACTGCGCGTAGGCGCCGCCCGATCCGATGGCCACGATGCCGCCCTCCGGCTCCAGGACGTCGCCGTTGCCCGTGATGATCAGGGAGGTGGTGGCATCGGCCACGGCGAGCATGGCTTCAAGGCGGCGCAGCACGCGGTCGGTACGCCAGTCCTTGGTGAGCTCGATGGCTGCCCGGGCAAGTTGGCCCTGGTGCTTCTCGAGCTTGGCCTCGAAGCGCTCGAAGAGGGTGAAGGCGTCGGCCGTGGCACCGGCAAAGCCGACCAGCACCTTGCCGTGATAGAGCCGCCGCACCTTGCGCGCGGTGCCCTTGATGACGATGTTGCCGAGGGTGACCTGGCCATCGCCGCCGATCGCGACCTGGTCGCCATCCGGGGTCTTGCGGCGCACGCTGACAATCGTCGTTCCGTGAAACTGTTCCATCGAAGCCATATGGGTTGGTTGCAGGGGCGATGCAAGCCCCCAAGGTTTTAATTCGCGCGCACGACGACAGATGCGTGGTCGGCAATGCCTATCACCTTGAAGAAGGCGGCAAGCATGCGCTGCACGTCGACGAACTCGACACGCTGGCCGCGCGCGGCGCGCGCCATCGCCCAGTTAAGCAAGGTCCCTGCCGCCGCGAAGTCCATGCGGACCAGGGCGGCGCACGAGACGGTCGGCACTTCAGCATTGACCAGCTCTGCATCGAGTTCATGCAGGACGTCGTGGCATTCACCGCTGAGTTCGCCAACCAGCAGGCTGTGACCTGCAATGGCCGGTGTCGGGGCCACCTCGGCCGAAGGCCCGATCCCCATGCGCTCGATGCCGGACGACGGCTTTGGCGGGGGCGCGGGCGCGGCCGAATCCACCGCCGCATAGCTGCCTGCCGGGTCTTCCCAAGGGGGTGGCGACACCTCGTAGGTGATGCAGTAGTTGAGCGCCGCCAGTTCGAAACCGTCGACATCGTTCATCACGCGCAGGATGGCCATCCGCAACTGCCACCAGACCGGCTCGGTGTCGCGGTTATTGGTGGGGGTCGCTGCCACCAGCACCTTCAGCAAGTGCGCTGCACCCACGAATCGCAATTGCACGGGTGACGCAGCCCAATGCTCCATCAGCGCGCGCAAGGGGCCGGCGGCATCGGCATCGATGCCCGACAGGTTGCGCCAGTCGAGCGTCCATGCCGGACCGGCGCTGGCGAGGGCTTGAGTGAGGCCGGCGAGGCCGCCGCGGGTGAGTTGCTCGGGGCAGAACCAGTCCGCCCCCTCCGGCCCGCCAGCGCCGCGGCTTTCGAGTCTGGCTGCGCCAGCCAATTGCACGTCGCGCGCCAATGCGCGCAGTGAAATCCATTCGGGGCCCGCGCGCTTGAAGCGCTGGACGTAGCGCATGCCCGTCTGCGAGAACTTGTCGAAGTCGGCGGTGGCCCGGTAGAAGTCGAGCAAGGCACGCCAGATCTCGACGTTGTCGGCCTGCGGGCTTTCGGGTGCCAGTGCCTGGAGCAGGATGGCCTCCGCCCCGGGATCGTCGCCATGCGCGAACCGGATCGCGGCTTCCTCGAGGGCGCTGTCGATGCCCGGGGGACGGGGCAGGCTCGGCTCGCCGGGGGCAGGGACGGGTGGCGCGTGGCCCGGCTCGGTGTCGGCATAGGCCCGCGCCTGCTGCGCAGCCATGGCGGCCGGCGTCATGGGCTCGCCGTTGGCGCCCGGCTGCCGGTTCTTCCACCATTGCTGCGACATCTGCTCTTCGATCTCGTCGATTTTCTTGAGCGTGAGCGCACGTCCGGCCACCTTGCCGCCGGTGCTGCTGACGCTGAAGGTGGACGGCGAGGCGTCGCGCGAGCTGGCGGCTTCGCGCTGGCGGAGCTTGCGCAGCATGTCGAACTCGCGACGGCGCACGAAATCGTTGCGCTGCCGCCGCTCGATCATTTCCTTGAGCATCTCCCGGCTGTAGCCGGTGTCAGAAGAGCCCGCGTCCAGCTCGTCCAGTTCCGCCCAATCCTTGAGCGGGTTGCGCACGAACTTGGCTACCTTCGCCAGCAGCCGGCCGGGCTCCTCTTTGGGCATGTCGGAAGCCCCTCAGTCGCCGAACATCTTTTGCTTGAGCTCGCGGCGCTGTTGCGCTTCGAGGGAAAGGGTGGCGGTCGGGCGGGCCAGCAGGCGGCCGACGCCGATCGGTTCGCCGGTCTCGTCGCAGTAGCCATAGTCGCCGGCGTCGATGCGCTGGATCGACTGTTCGATCTTCTTCAGCAGCTTGCGCTCGCGGTCGCGGGTGCGCAATTCGAGGGCATGCTCTTCCTCGATGGTGGCGCGGTCGGCCGGGTCGGGCACGACGACCGTGTCTTCGCGCAGGTGCTCGGTGGTTTCACCGGCGTTCTCGAGGATGCCTTGCTTGAGGCCGACCAGCTTGAGGCGGAAGAAGGCCATCTGCTTGTCGTTCATGTACTCGCTGTCGGGCATGGCGATGACTTCGGCGTCGAGCAGTTGCTCCGGCGTCTTGGTCTTCCAGTTGTTGGCGAGCTTGGGATCCTTCTTGAGCGCGACGTGCGGCGGCGGCACCAGCGCGGTCGAAGCGACCTGGGTGAAGCTGGACTTGGCGGCGGTGGATGCCACGGACTGGGCCATCGACGGCACGGTCAGTTGGGACAGGCGCGAAACGCGTCCAACGCGGGGGGCCGGCGTGACAGGAGCCGGAGCGGGAGTGGGGGCGGCAGCCGTTTTTTTCATGGGGGTCGTGACAGAAGCGGAAGGATCGGCGGAAGGACTGGCCGGTTTTGCGGCGAGGGGGGGCGCGGCGGAGCCCGGTTTCGTGGCGGAAGGCTTGGACGCTTCTGGCGCAGCCTGCTTGCCAGCTGTCTTCTTGACGGCCGGTGTGGCAGACGCGGCCTCGGCGGCGGGTTTCTTCACGGTACTGGCTCCTAGGACGGGCTGGATCGCGTTCTACAGATAGTCTGTACCCGCAAGAACGTTGGCGAACACATGCCTCGCGGGTTCCCGATTTTCAGTGCAAGCTCGCCAGCAGCGACCACGGGTTATACCCCCGAATTCAGGCCACGAACGCGCTCTCTACTGTGCCGGTAGTGACTTCTTCTGCCATGGCAAGTGAAAGCGGCTCCCGGAACAGGCGCGCGATTGTATAGACGAAAGTGTCAAGTTGTCGCAAGCAGCCCTCCCCCGAAGGTATTTCAGCCCCGGAAGCCTAGACCAGGCACTGATCGAGACCCTGCTCCAGGATCTCGCGCGGCAGTTCGATGCCGATGAACACCATGCGGCTCTGGCGGGCTTCGTCGGGGCCCCAAGCCGGGCCGAGGTCGCTGCCCATCAGCTGGTGCACGCCCTGGAAGATCACCTTGCGCTCGGTGCCCTTCATGTTGAGCACGCCCTTGTAGCGCAGCATGCGCGGGCCGTAGATGTTGACGATGGCGCCGAGGAAGTCCTCCAGTCGGGCCGGATCGAAGGCGCGGTCGGCTCGGTAGACGAAGCTCTTGACGTCGTCGTCCGTGTGGTGATGGTGGCCGTGGCCTTCGTGCGCGTGCGAGGGGTGGTCGCAGTTCTCGCCATGCTCGTGGTCGTGGTGGTCGTGGTCGTCTTCCTTGAGGAAGTCGGGGTCGATGTCGAGCTTGGCGTTGAGGTTGAAGCCGCGCAGGTCGAACACGGATGACAGCGGCACCTCGCCGAAATGCACCTTCTGTTGCGGGGCGCGCGGGTTCATGTGCTTGAGGCGGTGGATGAGCGCTTCGGTTTCGTCGGCGGCGACCAGGTCGCTCTTGCTGATGAAGATCTGGTCGGCGAAACCGACCTGGCGGCGGGCCTCCTGGCGGTCGTTGAGTTGCTGGGGTGCGTGCTTGGCATCGACCAGCGTGAGGATCGAGTCGAGCAGGTAACTTTCGGCGATCTCGTCGTCCATGAAGAAGGTCTGGGCCACCGGGCCGGGATCGGCCAGGCCGGTGGTCTCGATGACCACGCGATCGAAGTCGAGCAGGCCCTTGCGCTTCTTGGCAGCCAGCACTTGCAAGGCCTCGCGCAGGTCCTCGCGGATGGTGCAGCAGATGCAGCCGTTGCTCATCTGCACGATCTGCTCCTTCGACTCGGTGACGAGGATGTCGCTGTCGATGTTTTCCTCGCCGAACTCGTTCTCGATGACCGCGATCTTTTGGCCGTGGGCCTCGGTCAGGATGCGCTTGAGCAAGGTGGTTTTTCCGGAGCCGAGGAAGCCGGTGAGGATGGTGGCGGGGATGAGGGCCATAGGGTGCTCCGGTCGCGAAAACAGGGAAAGGGCGGGAAGTTTAGCGGGCTGGGAATGGGCCTGCTTCAGTAGGGCTGGGCCTGAATACGGAATCGGGATCGAACTTCCGTACGCAGAGGACGCGAAGGTTTCGCGAAGGACGCGAAAGGAAACCAGAAAGGAATGCCAAGAACTTTTTTTCTTTGTTCTTTCGCGATCTTCGCGGAACCTTCGCGTCCTTCGCGTACGGTCAAGTCCGCATTCAGGACGGCCTGCGCACGACCACCAACCCCTTGAGGTACTCGCCCTCCGGGAATTCGATGGTCATCGGGTGGTCGGGTGCGGCGCCGAGGCGCTCGCTGATGTAGCCGTCGACACCGGCGTCCAGGCCTGCGGAGGCGACGATCTTGTGGAACAGGTCGGCGCTGATGCCGCCGGAGCAGGAGAAGGTCAGCAGCACGCCGCCGGGCACCAGCAATTGCAGGGCGAGGCGGTTGATGTCCTTGTAGGCGCGGGCGGCGCGCTCAGCATGGGCCACCGTCGGGGCGAACTTGGGCGGGTCCAGCACGATGGCGTCGAAGGTCTTGCCTTCGGCGATGAAGCGGCGCAGCGTGGCGTTGACGTCGGCGTCGAGGTACTGGTTGCTGGCACCCGCGAAGCCATTGAGGGCGACGTGGGCTTCGGCTCGCTGGAGGGCGGGCAAGGAGGAATCGACCGAGGTCAGTTCCGCACCCTCCAGGGCGCCCGCGGCGCGCAGGCCGGCCAGGGCGGCGACCGTGAAGCCGCCCGTGTAGCAGAAGCAGTTCAGCACGCGGCGGAACTTGCGATGCGCCGCGATCTCCGCGAAGCGCTGCCTGCTGTCACGTTGGTCGAGATAGAAGCCGGTCTTGTGGCCGGTGGCGATGTCGAGCGACAGTTGCCAGTCGTGCTCGCGGATGGTGAGTTCGGTCGGGCCTTCGCCGCGCAGCCAGCCGGTGGTGGGCTTCAAGCCTTCGCGCTCACGACCGCTGGCGTCGGAGCGCTCGTAGAGTTTTGCCAAGCCGGTCGCGGCCAGCAAGGCATCGGCCAACGCCGCCTTCCAGCGTTCCACGCCCGCCGACAGGAACTGCGCGACCAACGTGTCGCCGTAGCGGTCGACGATCAGGCCGGGCAGGCCGTCGGCCTCGCCGTGGATCAGCCGCACGCCGTCGCTCTGCAGGTCGAACAGGCCGCGCGCCTTCACAGCCCGGGCGACACGTCCGGCGTAGAAGGCAGCGTCGATGCGCTGCGCCTCGTCGAAGCTCCAGGCGCGGGCACGGATCTTCGACGCCGGGCTGAATGCTGCCCACGCGAGGAACTTGCCTTCGTGCGACTCGACGCGCACCGTCTCCCCCGCATCGCCGCCGCCTTTGGCTATTGCCGATTCGAAGATCCATGGGTGGCGGCGCAGCAGCGACCGCTCCTTGCCCGGCCGCAGCCGCAATGCTTTCATTTGGGTTCCCTGGTGGCCTTTGCTTTCGGCCGAGTCTCGGAGCGCACCTTGGCGCGCGGATGGGCCGCGTCATACGCCTTGGCCAGATGCTGGAAGTCCAGCCGCGTGTAGACCTGCGTGGTGGTGATGTTGGCGTGGCCGAGCAGCTCCTGCACCGCGCGCAGGTCGCTGCTCGATTGAAGCAAATGGCTCGCGAAGGAGTGCCGCAGCATGTGGGGATGGACGGGCGCCGCCAGGCCAGCCTTGAGGCTGCGCAGGCGCAAGGCCTTCCATACGGCCTGCGCGGAGAATCGCGTGCCGTTGCGGCCGATGAAGAGGGCCGCGGCGCTGGCCGGGTCGCGCAGGCTGGCCGCCTCCAGCGCCGCGCAGTCTTCGCGCACCGCAAGCCAGGCGGTCAACGCCTCGCTGGCCTTGGCGCCGACCGGCACGCTGCGCCGCTTGCCGCCCTTGCCCAGCACCTGCGCCTCGCCCGCGGCCAGGTCGACCCAGCCGCGCGCGACAGTGCTTGCCCGCGCGTCCAGCCCGACCAGTTCGCTGACGCGCAGGCCGCAGCCATAGAGCAGTTCGACGATCGCGTGATCCCGCGCCTCGGTCCACGGATCGGCGTCGGCATCGTGGTGCTCCGCCAGTCGCACGGCGTCGTCGACGGCCAATGCCTTGGGCAGCGGGCGGTCGGCCTTGGGCGCGTGCACGTCCTGCACGGGGTTGGCGTCGACCAGCCGCTCGTTGCCCAGCCAGCGATAGAAGCCGCGCCAGCACGAAAGCACCAACGCAATGCCGCGCGATTCGCGCCCTGCCCCGTGCAACTGCGCCATCCAACGTCGGACGTGGGCGGTCTGCACCTGGTCGAGCGGCAAGTTCGCGGCCGCGGCCTTCTCGGCCAGCGTGCGCAGGTGGATCGCATACAGCTCGACCGTGCGCGCAGCCAGCCGGCGCTCCACGCGCACATGCTCAAGATAGCGCTCGATCAGGTCCGAACCCACAGCGAACTTCCTTCCGGATCGGGGTTAGAAATGCCCGGCCAGCGCATTGTTGACGATCGCAAGCGGCTCGCGGACCACGCCCTTGAAGAACAGGTACGGGCGCTTCCCGCAGGTGGGCGAGGCCGCTGCGTATTGCACGTCGAACGCGCGATCGAAACCGCTTGCGCGCGCCAGCCGCTCGATGCGCCAGAGGTGGTACGGGTCGGACACCACGATGACGCGCTTGACGCCGGCCGCTTCCAGCACCGGCCAGGACATGGCGAGGTTCTGCCGCGTCGAGGACGATTGCGCCTCCTTCAGCACGCTGCCGGTGAAGCCCGACTCCCGCGCGTAGGCTTCCATGACCTGGGCCTCGATGCGCGCGTCCTCGATGTCCTTGCCGCCCGACACGACAAGTTGGCGCACCTGGCCGCTGCGCGCGAGCTCGATGCCCCGGTCGACGCGGTTGGTGAGACAGGGGTTGATCTCGCCGCTGAGGTAGGCGCGGTTGCCCAGGATCAGCGCGGCGTCGGCCGTGCCAGTGGGCGGATGTGCGATGCGATCGCTCGCGTGCTGCCAGATCACGGCGGCCAGCGCCGCATGCAGCGCGCACAGTGCGAGTGCCGCGGCCAGCAGGCGCCAGCGCCAGGCCTTGGCGCGCAGCAGCAGGCTCAAGGCCGCAGCCGCGAGAGCGCGGCCGAAGCCAGGTCGGCAATGCGCTCCAGGAAGTCGGTGCCCATCTCGGGGTTGAAGCGTTGCGCATCGGGCGACGCGAGCACCAGAAGCCCGAAAGCCGGCGCACCCGGCTCGGCGCGCAACGGGATCAGCGCAATCGACACGGCGGCGCGCGCATCGCCCAGCCAGTTGGCGGCCTCGAAACCGGAGTTGAGCCCGCAGTACGGCGCGGTCAGCGAGGTGGCAAGCGTCTTCACGTCGTCGGTGACCCACTGCGCATAGCCCTCGCTCCAGTAGGGCACGTCGCAGTCCCACACCTTGATGGCGGTCTGCGGCACCATGAACAGCGTCTGCAGGTCGGCCGCGATCTGCCAGGGCAGGCCGCGCGCGTCGCGCGTGGTGAGCAGGCCGCGTGTCCAGCGCTGCAGCCGGTCGGCGGTGACGACGTTCTCGGTGCCGTGGCGCACCATGTCCATCACGCGGTGTTCCAGCGCCTTGATCTTCTCGCGCAGCATCTCGGCCTGGCGTTCCTGCAGGCTGACGGCGCGGTTGCCGTGCGGGCTGGTCAGTTGCACCTGCGCGAGCAGTTGCGCATGGCGTTCGAAGAAATCCGGCGTGTTGGCGAGGTAGTCGGCGATGTCGTCTTCGGTGATCGGATTCATGGCGTCGGAATGGGTGGGTTTCATGGCTGCTCGGGTACCTCGATGTCGCCTTCAAATACGGTCACGGCCGGGCCGGTCATGAACACGGGCTGGCCGACGCCCGCCCATTCGATGGTAAGGAGCCCCCCGCGCGTTTCCACGTCGACGCGATTTTCGAGCAGGCCAAGCCGGATGCCCGACACCACCGCCGCGCAGGCGCCGGTGCCGCAGGCGAGCGTCTCGCCCGCGCCACGCTCGAACACGCGCAGGCGGATCTGCGAACGGCTCACGACCTGCATGTAGCCGGCATTGACGCGCTGCGGGAAGCGCGGATGGTGCTCGATGAGCGGGCCCTGCGTCGCGACCGGCGCGGTGTCGACGCTGGACACGACCTGCACGGCGTGCGGGTTGCCCATCGACAGCACGGTGACGGGGAGGATGGCGCTCTCGGCATGGGTGCTGATGGCCAGGTGCCAGGTGTGCCACTTGCCCTCGGGCTGTGGCGAGAGGCCGGCCGTGTCGAAAGGCACCTTGTCGGGTTCGAAGACGGGCGCGCCCATGTCGACGGTCACGCGGCCATCGGCGCCCATGCGGGGCTCGATCACGCCTGAGAGCGTCTGCACGCGCACCGCATCCTTGGTGGTGAGGCCGCGTTCGCGCACGAAGCGCATGAAGCAACGCGCGCCGTTGCCGCACTGCTCCACCTCGCCGCCATCCGAGTTGTGGATGACGTACTGGAAGTCGATGTCCGGCGCCGGCGAGGGCCGCACGGTCAGGATCTGGTCGGCGCCGACGCCGAAGTGGCGGTTGCCGAGGAAGCGGTATTGCGCAGGCGTAAGCCCGAGCGATCCGCGGGTCTCGTCGAGCACGACAAAGTCATTGCCGGCTCCTTGCATCTTGGTGAAGCGAATTCGCATGGGCGCGATTATCCTGCGCGCCATGCGGACTGCCTTCATCGTGTCGAGCGCGATCAATTCGAGCGCGGGCATGTTCTCGCCGGAGGAGAGGCTGCGGGACACGCTCGGCACGATCGATTCGATCCGCCAGCGCGTGCCGGATGCGGCCATTCATGTGCTGGACATGTGCGGCGACGGCCTGCAACCGGCGCAGGCCCGCCTGCTGTCCTCGCAGGTGACGCGGCTGTTCGACTACTCGGGCCTGCATGACGTGCAGGCGATCTACAAGGTGCCCAACCTCGACGTCGTGAAGAACCTGACCGAGATGACTTGCTTTCATCACTTCCTGCACAGCCAAGAAGCGCTGCTGGCGGGGGTCGACCGGGTCTTCAAGCTGTCGGGGCGGTATCGGCTGGACGAGCGCTTCTCCATTGGCGACTACGACGATCCGCGGTACCGCGGGCAGATGGTCTTCTCTGGCAGGTTCGCGAGCCAGTTCACGCCGGACGTCACGGGCAATGACGCGGCGGACAACTTCCAGTTGATGTCGCGACTGTGGTCCTTCGATGCCTGCCTGCTGCCGACGGTGCGCAGCGTCTACGGGCAGATGATCGAGCGCATGGTTGAGCGCCTGAACGCGGGTGGCTACATCGACATCGAGCACCTGCTGCACAGGTACATGCCGCGCTCGCGCATTGCCATGCGCACGCCGATCGGGGTGTCGGGCAGGCTGGCGCCGAACGCGAGGGAGATCAGCGACTGAGGGGACCTGATCCCGCCCTGCTGCTGCCCTGCTGCCCAGCTCTCAGCCGCAACGCGCACCGACGATGCGACCGCTGGCTTCGATATCGACATTCAGGCGCGTCGCGTCGGAGTCGCGCGCAGGTGGATCGGTGGGGAGCACGCTGCGTGCGCTGCGAGCGCCGGCGCGCTGGCGCATCTGCTCCAGCAACTGAGCGTCGACCTGCTTACCCAGCGCAAAGCGGGCTTCGGTGGAGCGGCATTCCTCCGGCATGCTTTCGGCGAAACGAGGCGGCGGCGCCAGTTCGGACGACAGGGGTCGTACGTCGCCACGCATCTGGCAACCGGCCAGGCCGGCCGCACCGAGCAGCAGCCCGAATGTGAATCGCGTGCATTGCAGCCAGTTCATGGAGTACCTCCGTATGCCCATTTTTTCGATGGTTTGCATGGTAGCCCCCTGTCGTCCCGCTGGCGGCGCGACCCTCTGCGCAACATGAGATAGGCCGGAAGTTCAGTTGCCAAGGTCTCAGGCGCGCAGCGGTTACCGTAGCGCGATGAACACCGGTGTCCTTTCATCCCTGCCCCGCCTGGTCTGGCCGGGCCGCGAGTTCCTGCCCGGGTACCTCGCGGCGCTAGAACGTGGCTGGTCACCCAACAACCTCCGTCCCGAAGCCTGGCGCGACGAAATCGAACAGATATGGCGCGACGCCGATGCCTTCCTGACCGGCCTGGTCGATCGCGAAGGTGCCGGCCCGCCCGTGACCACGCCCGACGGCTCCACGGTGCCCAAGCTGCCCGGCTATCGGCGCTGGATCTGGGACGGCGAGTTCTGCGGCACCATCGGCCTACGCTGGCAGCACGGAAGCAATGCGTTGCCGCCGTACTGCCTGGGCCACATCGGCTACAGCGTCGTGCCGTGGAAGAGCGGTCGCGGCTATGCCACCGAAGCTTTGCGACTGCTCTTGCGCGATGCGCCCGCGGAGGGCTTGCGCTACGTCGAGATCACGACGAGGCCGGACAACCTGGCATCGCAACGCGTGATCGCTCGCAATGGCGGCGTGCTGGTCGAGGAGTTCATCACCGTGCCGGCCTTCGGCGGCAACCGCGAGCTGCGCTATCGCATCGAGCTCGATTCCTTGCCGGACGCCTGAGACCAGCACCCTGCCCCGGTGGCGAAGCGCGCGGCGAGGAAGTCCAGGAAGCACGCGATGCGCGCCGCCAGCTGCGTGTTGCGGTAGTACACGGCGTTGATCGCCTGCCGCACATCGACGGTGTCCTTCGCCAGCACCTGCACCAGGTCGCCCCGCGCGCGATCGCCGGTGGTCATGAAGTCCGAGAGGCAGACGATGCCGGAGCCCTGCAAGGCCAGGAGGCGCAGCGTCTCGCCATTCGAGGCGCCAATGGTCGACGTGATGGGCCACTCGTCCCCGTGCGCGCCGCGCAATGGCCATCGATTGAGCGAATCGAGGTGCGTGAAACCGAGCAACGAGTGCCTGCTCAGGTCGGCCACCGTCTTCGGACGGCCCTGTTCCTTCAGGTAAACCGGGCTGGCGAGCACGCGCAGCCGGCTGATCGCAAGGGGCCGCGCATGCAGCGTGGAATCGCGCAGTTCGCCGATACGAATCGCGACATCGGTGCGGCGCTCCAGCAGGTCGATGTTGAGTTCGTCGGTATTCAGCTCCAGCGTGATCTGCGGGTAGATGCGGCGGAATTCGGGCACCAGCGGCACGACGGCATGCAGCATGAAGGGCGTGGCGCCATTGACGCGCAAGCGCCCGGCGGGCTGCTGGCGGCGCGCGGCCATGTGCTCCTCGGCATCGTCGATGGACGCCAGGATGGCGCGGGTGTGGACGAGGAAGGCATGACCCTCCTCAGTGAGCTCGATGCGGCGCGTGGTCCGGCGCAGCAGGGTGGTGTCGAGCTTCTTCTCCAGCCGGCCGAGTGCGCGGCTCACGCCGGAGACCGTCTGCCCCAACTGGTCGGCCGCGGCGGTGATGGAGCCCGTGCCGACCACGGCCGCAAAGGCCTGCAATTCCTCGAGGGTGGTTTTCATTGTTGACTCGCAGTCAACAGAATTGTGCCGACTGACGGGTTTTTCTGCAAAGACGATCGGCGGACACTCCGTGCCAATCCCACAGGAGTTGCCTTCCATGCCCATTGCCCTCTTCGCGCTGACGCTCAGCGCCTTCGCCATCGGCACGACCGAGTTCGTGATCGTCGGCCTGCTCCCCACCGTTGCCGCGGACCTCGGAATCGATATTCCCTCGGCTGGCCTGCTGGTCAGCCTCTATGCCCTTGGCGTCGCGATCGGCGCACCCGTGCTGACCGCGCTCACCGGCAAGGTGCCGCGCAAGCTGTTGCTGCTCGGGCTGATGGCGCTGTTCACCGCGGGCAACCTGCTGGCTTGGCAGGCGCCGAGCTATGAAACGCTGGTGGCCGCGCGCGTGCTCACCGGGCTTGCGCACGGCGTGTTCTTCTCGATCGGCTCGACCATCGCGACCGGCCTCGTCGCCAAGGACAAGGCCGCCAGCGCCATCGCGATCATGTTCACCGGGCTCACCGTGGCGCTGGTCACGGGCGTGCCGCTGGGCACCTTCATCGGCCAGCACTTCGGCTGGCGCGAGACCTTCCTGGCCGTGTCGGCGCTCGGCGTGATCGCCTTCGTCGGAAGCTGGCTGTTCGTGCCGAAGGACATCCGCCACACGCCGCCGGCCTCGCTGGCCCAGCAGGCCAAGGTGCTGGCCGAGCCGCGCCTCCTGCTGGTCTATGCCAAGACGGCCATCGGCTACGGCGGCACCTTCATTCCGTTCACCTTCCTCGCGCCGATCCTCACGGACGTGTCGGGCTTCAGCGCCGGCGCGGTGGGCTGGGTGATGCTGGTGTATGGCGTATCGGTCGCTGTCGGCAACATCTGGGGCGGCAAGCTGGCCGACCGCATGGGCCCGATCCCGGCGCTTCGCATCATCTTCGCGCTGCTGGCTGCGGTGCTGCTGGTCTTCAACTTCACGGCGCCGCACAAGTGGCTGGCGTTGCTCACCGTGCTGGCCTGGGGTGCAGTCGCCTTCGGCAACGTGCCGGGGCTGCAGGTCTACGTCGTCAAGCAAGCCGAGCGCTTCACGCCGCAGGCGGTCGACGTGGCTTCGGGCCTGAACATCGCGGCTTTCAACCTCGGCATTGCCGGTGCGGCGTGGGTCGGTGGATTGATCGTCACGCACCTGGGGCTGATGCACACGCCGTGGATCGGCGCGCTGGTGGTGCTGGTCTCGCTGGCATTGACGCAATGGAGCGGCGTACTGGATCGCCGCTCCGGCATCCCGATGCGCACGCATGGTCCGATCCCGGTCGGCCACTGAATTTCTCTTATCACTTCAATCATTGAAACCATGAACACGAACAACACCCTCCCCGCTTTCGGTCTCGGCACCTTCCGCTTGACCGGCCAGACCGTCATCGACTCGGTCAAGACCGGGCTTTCACTCGGCTACCGGCTCATCGACACGGCGCAGATCTACGGCAACGAGGCCGAGGTGGGCCGGGCCATTGCCGGGAGCGGCGTGGCGCGCAAGGACATCTTCATCACCACCAAGATCTGGACCGACAACTATCCCAAGGCCAAGCTTGGGCAGAGCCTGAAGGCAAGCCTGACCAAACTGCGCACCGACCATGTGGACCTGACGCTGATCCACTGGCCCTCGCCGGCCAACGCGGTGCCAGTGGCCGAGTTCATGGGCGCGCTGGCCGAGGCCAAGGCGCAAGGGCTGACGAAGCGCATCGGTGTGTCGAACTTCAACATCGAGCTGATGCGGCAGGCCATCGATGCCGTGGGCGCGCAGGAGATCGCGACGAACCAGGTCGAGCTGCATCCGTACCTGCAGAACCGCAAGCTGGTGGACTTCGCACGCAGCGAGGGCATCGGGATCAGCTCGTACATGACCTTGGGCTACGGCAAGGTGCTGGGCGACCCGGTACTGCAACGCATCGCGTTGGCGCATGGCGCGACGACGGCGCAGGTGGCGCTCGCCTGGGCGATGCAGTCGGGCCATGCGGTGATTCCGTCTTCGACGAAGCCGGCGAACCTGGAGAGCAACCTGAAGGCGCAGGCGCTCAAGCTGAGCAACGAGGAGATGGCGCAGATCGTTGCGCTCGATCGCGGCGAGCGCCTGGTCAGCCCGGATGGTCTGGCGCCACTCTGGGATTGAGGCTTCCTCGGGGCAACGCCGCAAGCCCTCGCGCGTCGTGCCGCCACGCATCCGCGCGCGGCGGCGGTGACCTGTTCACCGTGTCCCTCGCCCAGTTGAGGAAGATGGGCTAGCGCGAGGCAGCCCAGGCCCGCAAGATCGGGATCGCCTCTGCGTCCAGCTTCTGCTCCGCCGGCAGCGCCCGTTCGTGCAGCGGCGCGCCGGCTTCGGCACGCAGGGTCTCGACATCGATGGGATGCCGGTCGGCCGCCGACACATGGGCAAAGGCTTCGCCCGACTGCGCCAGCGACGCCGCGTAGTAGAGCTTGCGAATGCCCACGATGTGCATCGCCGCCGCGCACAGCGCGCAGGGTTCGCACGAGGTATAGAGGTCGCAGCCCGACAGGTCGACCGTCTTCAGCCTCCGGCACGCATCCCGGATGGCTTCCACTTCGCCGTGCGAGGTGGGGTCGAAATGCGCGACCGAATGATTGAAGCCTTCGCCGACCACGGCGCCGTCCTTCACCACCACCGCGCCGAAGGGCTCGGTGCCGGGCGTGTCGAGTGCGCGGGCCGACAGGGCCAGGGCGCGTCGCATGAATGTTTCGTCGTACACGGTTTTGTCCTCAGTTCAGCATGCCGTCGCGCGCGACGACTTGGCCACCGGCGACGACAAGCTTGCGCACCGGCCTTGCCACGATGGCCTGCGCCACGGTCTGCGCATCGACCAGCACCAGGTCGGCGCGGTCGCCCGGCACCAGTCCATACGATTCGAAGCCGCAGCCGCGCGCGCCGGCATGCGTGACGCAATCCAGCGCCACATCGAGTTCATCATCACGCCGCAGGTTGTAGCGCAGGCCGATCAGCATCGCGCGCTCCAGCATGTCGGGGTTGCCGTAGGGTGACCAGGTATCGCGGATGCCGTCATTGCCGCCGAGCACGGTCACGCCGGCATGGCGGCACACCATCAGGGGTGGCACGTTGCGCGAAGCCGACCCGGTTGTGACCAGCACCACGCCCAGCGCCGCCATGCGCGCGAGCAGCGGATCGCGCTCGGCCGGCGCCAGGTCGCCGAGGCAGAAGCCATGGCTGATCGCGACCTTGTTCTGCATGCCCAGCGCCTGGGTGCGGTCCAGGATCAGGTCGAGCGAGAACGCGCCCATCGCGCCGGGTTCATGCAGGTGGATGTCGAGCGGGCAGCCGTGGCGTTCGGCCAAGCCGAACAGCACATCGAGCGAGCGCACCGGGTCGCCGTCGATGGCGCAGGGGTCGAGGCCGCCCAGCACGTTCGCGCCCGCCTTCATGGCCTGGTCGAGCAACTCGGCAGTGCCCGGACGGATCAGCAGGCCGGATTGCGGAAAGGCGACGATCTGGATCTGTTGCCCCAGGCGCTCCATCGCCTCGCGCGTGCACACCACGCCGTCGAGGTGCCGCAGGCCGGCTTGCGTGTCGATGTCCACATGGGTGCGCAGCCGCGTCGTGCCCAGCGCCAGGAAGGCCTGGGCCAAAGCCAGCGACTGGCCCGCCGCATCATGGCCGCTGGCATGGCGGAACGCACGCTCGTTGTCGATCTTGTCGCTGAGCCGCGTGCCGACTTCGTTGCGGTACCAGTCCATGCCCCACAGCGTCTTGTCGAGGTGGGTGTGGCCTTCGACCAGGCCTGGCAGCAGCAAGGCGCCGCCGCCCTCCTCGATCGCGCAATCAGGCGGCACCTGCAATGAAGGGCCGAGCGCGGCGATGCGCCCGCCCTGCACCAGCACGTCGAGCGGCGCACCAGCCATCGGGCGTACGTTGCGGATCCACAGGGAATTCATGCTTCGCGCCGGAAATTCGCCGCAAGGTTTTCGACCAGGGACACCTCAGTGCTCTTCCAGCACCGAAATGATGTTCCCCGCCGGGTCGCGAAACCAGGCGATGACCGGACCACCCGAAGCTCGGCAGATGTCATTCGAATCGGTCTCCAGCCCCGGCAGGTCGTACGACTCGAAACGCACCCCGCGCTCCTTCAGCGCGGTCACGGTCTTGTCGACGTTCTTCACCGGAAAGTTGAGCACGGTGTAGGTGGCCGGCGCGTGGTTCGGCTTCACGTACACCAGCACCTTGGTGCCGCTGCCCAGATGCAGCGTCATCAGGCCGTCGTCTTCCGACACGTCCAAGCCCAGCGTCTCGCCGTAGAACGACAACGCAATGGTCATGTCGTCGACCGAATAACCGCTGAAGGCCTTGCTGTTTTTCAGCATGTCGTCTTCTCCTTTGACTTGGCTCGTGGGGGAGCATAGCGTCCGCGCCGGCAAAACGTTCCGGAGCTTGGCCCGTCGCAAGATCCGGACCGCACCGCATGCCCTGGCTGTCACTCCCTCTCCCGCAAAGCCGGAGAGGGTTGGGGTGAGGGTTCTCCGGCTTCACCTTGGGCATCGGGGTTATCCGCAGGCCTGGTTTCCGGGCGGGACAGCACGCCCGCGCCAGTCTCCCGATAATGCTGCGATGGTCCGCTCAAGCCAACAAATCCACCCGTCACGTCAGCCCGCCCCCTTGCTGCCCGCAGCGACCGTGCTGCTGCTGCGCGACACGCCCGCCGGCCTCGAAGTACTGATGACGCGGCGTTCCGACACTGCCAGCTTCGCACCGGGCGCCTATGTCTTTCCGGGCGGGCGCATCGATGACAACGACGTCGCGTCGCGCCCGATCGCCGCGCAGCGGCGCACGCAGAGCCAGCTCCAGCTGACGCAATCGATCGCGGCCATCCGCGAGTGCTTCGAGGAACTGGGCATCCTGCTGGCGCGCCACACCGATGACGGCCGCATGGTCAGCGGCGCCGAGGTGGCCACCATGGACCGCGGCAATCCGCCCGCCATGACGCTGGCCGCCCAATGCGCGGTGAAGGGCCTGCGGCTGGCCGCCGACGAGGTCTTCACCTTCGCGCACTGGATCACCGACCGCGACCTGCCCAAGCGTTTCGACGTGCCCTTCCTCGTCGCGCGGATGCCCGACGGCCAGGTCGCGGTGGCGGACGAATCGGAGCAGTTCGAGCCCTGCTGGGTACGCCCCGCCGATGCGCTGGAACGCCACGCGAAGAAGCGCTTCTTCATGATCTTCCCGACCGTGCGCACGCTGGAGAAGCTGGCCGCCTTCGACACTGTCGACGCCGTGCTTGCCGCCTGCGCCGCCGAGCAGCCGCTGTGGACCAGTTGCCCGCGCGGCGGCCTGCTGGGCGGCAAGGAGATGCGCTACATGGAGCATGAATCGCCCTTCGGCGAGCTCGCGCTGGTCTGCCCGGACGGCCAGATGCTGCATGCGCTCGACTGGCAATCCGGGGAGCCGGTGCGCCTGCTGAAGAACGTGATGCGCCTCACCGCGCCCAACCCCGGCGCCATGACCGGGCCGGGCACCAACACCTACATCGTGGGCGACACCGCCACGGGCTATATCGTGATCGACCCTGGCCCGAACGACTTCGACCACATCGGCCGCCTGTGGCGCATCACCCAGGGCGACATCCGCGCCATCGTCTGCACCCATTCGCACGCCGACCATTCGCCGGGCGCGCTGCCGCTGCAGGCGCTGTGCAAGAAGCAACGCCCGCCGATCCTCGGCCTTCCCTCGGCGCTGAGCGCACGCCCGGCGGCGCGCTTCACGCCGGACCGCACGCTGGCGAACGACGAGCGGATCACGCTGTCCGCACAGGAGCTGCCTGCCGACGGTGTCCCCACCCCGACGCACACGCTGCGCGTGATCCACACGCCCGGCCACGCCGCCAACCACCTGTGCCTGCTGCTCGAAGAGGACGGCCTGCTGTTCAGCGGCGACCACATCCTGAACGGCAGCACCACCGTGATCGACCCCCCCGACGGCAACATGACGGCCTACCTCGATTCGCTCGACCTGCTCGACGAGGCCTGCGTGGCGCATGCGGTCGAGTTCATCCTGCCGGCGCACGGCTACGTGCTGGGCCAGGCCCGCACCGCCATCGCGCGGCTCAAGGCGCACCGCCTGAAGCGCGAGGCCAAGATCGCCGCCGCGATGCGCCAGCAACCCGACGGCACATCCGACGACTGGCTGCCCATCGCCTACGACGACGTGCCCTCGCGCATGTGGCCGGTCGCGGCGCGGTCGCTGCAAGCGCATGTGGAGCGCATTCGCTCGCTGGAGCAGACATGAAGCATGCCGGTGCGGCCCAGGCAGAGGAAGAAGGCATCCGCCTGGCCAAGCGCGTCGCCGCGATGGCCAATGTGTCGCGCCGGGAGGCCGAACTGCTGATCGAGAACGGCGCGGTCCGCGTCGATGGGCATGTGGTGGAAGTGCCGGCCCGACGCGTGCGCGACGAGCAGCAGGTCGAGATTGCCAGCGGCGCCCGTCCGGTGGCCGTCGAGCCTGTGACGCTGCTGTTGCACAAGCCTGCCGGGATCGCTTTCGACGCGCCGCTGGCCAAGTTGCTGATCGCGAAGAAGCACAGCGAGAGCGACCGGCGGCCCGCCTTGCAGCGTCACTTCCTCGGGCAGCAATGCTTCACGCCCATCGAAACCGGCGCCAGCGGCCTGATCGTGTTCACGCAGGAGCCGCGCGTGCAGCGCAAGCTGGTCGAGGATGCCGGGCTGATCGAGAACGAGGTGATGGTCGATGTGGAAGGCACGGTGGACGCCGCGGCGTTGCACCGGCTGAACCAGTCGCCGGTCATCGACGGCCGGGCCATGCTGCCCGCCAAGGTCAGCATCGGCCGCCAGACCGAGACTCGCGCAGGCTTGCGCTTCGCCATCAAGGGCAGTTGGCCGGGCCAGATTGCGCAGATGTGCGACATGGCCGGGTTGCGCATCCTGCAGATGAAGCGCATCCGCGTGGGGCGCTTGCCGCTGGCGGGGCTGGAAGTCGGCGAATGGCGCTTCATGACGCCCGGCGAGCGGGTGTAGGTTCAGCCGGCGAGATAAAGCGAGACGCGGTCGGTGGTCCACGTGGCGACGCCGGTGCCGAAGAAGTCAGCATCCTCCGTCCACACCGGGCAGCCGATGACCATCGCGCAGGCCAAGACGGGTCAATCATCGGCATCGCGGATCGCAATACGCTGCAGCGCTTGCGCTTTGATGCCGCTGTAGAAATCCTGGTTGATTGGCTGGACGACGCTTCGAAGCCGATCGAGGACTTTCATCGTCGGTGCAACATCGACACCGCGCTTCTCCAGCAGGGCGGGCAGGTACTTTCCAGCATCGGCATAGGCGACATCAGGCGCAAAGAACTGGACGCTCGCCGCATGCTCCAGGACAAGTTCGCGAACCCTCTTGCGGAGCACGGCCCGGATCAGGATGTTGGCGTCAAGGACGATCGCCCGGTCGCTCACCTGGTTTTCGATTTTCCGCTGGCGGCAGCGCCCTGCTTCCTAGCCGTCTTGAATTCGGCGACCACTTCTTCGACATCGACGCTCTTGGCCGCGAGCAGTTGGTCCAGGACCTTGCTTGCCTTTTTCAGCGATGCCACGTCGGCATCATCCTGGCCGTGCACCGGAATGAAGTAGCCCACCGTCTGCCCATGGCGCGTGACGGCGACGGGCGTGTTGGACGCGATGTATTCGGCAAGGTCTGCCCGAAACTCCCGGATGCCGACCTTCGTGGTTTCCATGGTGGGTCTTTTGGCGCAGTGGCTGAAGCGCAATTTGTGGATCTGTGTGTACACATTCTAGGCGCGCAAGATCCGGTACGCCAATCCGTGCGCGCGAAGGGGTCTCAGATCGAGGAAAAGTGTGAAGCACGCCTGTAAGCCGGATTCTGTGCACCGGATGCATCTTGCGACGCACCCGGCGTGACCGCCATTAATCTGGGCCGCCGGTCACCCGGACGGCTCGATGCCACCTACCCGCCAGCTCAGCGGAACCACCTCGATACTGGCCTACTTGGTGTTGCTGCGCGCAGAGATTGCCCGTTTCACCCGATGCCGGGTTGCCCCGACACCGACTCGTCTCTGTTGCTCTGATCCTCACCTCACGGTGGAGAGTCGTTAACTCCTGCGCTGTCCTGTGCAGTCCGGACGTTCCTCCAGTGCGCTCTTTCGAGACTTGCACCAGCGGCGGTCCGGCGTGCTTCACAGCGTGGATTATCTCGCCACAATGGCGGTCCATCTTTCGCTGACCTTCCAGGAGCCCGATTTCATGAAAGCCCAGAGCATCCTCGACACCATCGGCCGCACGCCGCACATCCGCATCCAGCGCCTGTTCGGCGATGCGACGCAGCAGGTCTGGATCAAGTCGGAGCGCGCCAATCCGGGTGGCTCGATCAAGGACCGCATCGCGCTGTCGATGGTCGAGGACGCGGAGAAGTCCGGTGCGCTGAAGCCCGGCGGCACGATCGTCGAGCCGACTTCGGGCAACACCGGTATCGGCCTGGCGATGGTCGCCGCCGTGAAGGGCTACAAGCTGGTGCTGGTGATGCCCGATTCGATGTCGGTCGAGCGCCGCCGCCTGATGCTGGCCTACGGCGCCAGCTTCGACCTCACGCCGCGCGCCGGCGGCATGAAGGCGTGCATTGCACGCGCCGAGGAGATCGTTGCCTCCACGCCCGGCGCGTGGATGCCGCAGCAGTTCAACAACCCGGCCAACATCGATGTGCACGTGCGCACCACGGCCGAGGAAATCGCCGAGGACTTCCCGGAGGGCGTCGACGTGCTCATCACCGGCGTCGGCACCGGCGGTCACATCACCGGCTGCGCGCAGGTCCTGAAGAAGAAGTGGTCCAAGCTCAAGGTGTTCGCGGTGGAGCCGGTGGCCTCGCCGGTGATCTCGGGCGGCCAGCCGTCGCCGCACCCGATCCAGGGGATCGGCGCCGGCTTCATCCCGAAGAACCTCGACACCAGCCTGCTCGACGGCGTGATCCAGGTCGATGCCGAACCGGCCCGCGAGATGGCGCGCCGCTGTGCGCGCGAGGAAGGGATTCTGGTCGGCATATCTTCTGGCGCCACGCTGACCGCGATTGCGCAGAAGCTGCCGGAGTTGCCGGCCAACGCGGTGGTGCTGGGCTTCAACTACGACACCGGCGAGCGCTATCTGTCGGTGGAGGGCTTCCTGCCCGTGTAGTCATGGCCGCCTGGTTTTCGCCAGATCGCTTGATCGGGCCGGCAACGCGAGAGCGTTGTCCGGCCTTTTTTGTGCCGCGAATCAATCCTTGAGCCAGAGTCGCTTGAGACGCTTGCCGAGTGGCGTGCGGTAGCGATCGAAATCCCGGCGATCGACAGTCAGCACGTTGTAGATGCCAGTCCGGTCCGCGGCGAACACAAGCGCCACGTCGGCCAGATCGGCGCCGCCGTCGCGGTAGCGATCGGTGAAATCGGCGATGTCCGCTAGGGCGGCCGGATCGCTCGACAGAACAGTCAACCGCCCCGCCGCGGCCCAGCGCAGCAGGTTGAGCCAAGCCGTGTCGTCGAGCAGATGGCCGGCCTCGGTCAGCACCTCCCAGCAGGTGTAAAGCCGCTGGCCCGCCAATTGCCGGAGCATGGCCACCGCGCCTGCATGGTGCGCGTCGCCATCGTTGAACAAGGCGACCAGGAAGCCGGCGTCAGCGAGCGTATCCGTGCTTTTCACGAAGACGTTCCAGCACGGCGCGCTTGGTCGGGTTGGCAACGCTCTCGGGTTGCCGCAGGCCGCCGCCCTTGCCGATGTACATCGCGTCGATCTCGGCCACCAACTGCTCGGCCGGCAGGACCTTGCTTGCATAGGCCGCGATGCTGCGCCGGATGAATTCGGACTTGCTGACGCGCAGCGCCGCGGCCGCGCGTTCGAGCAGCGTTTCGTCCTCGGCGGGCAATCGGATGGAGAGGGTCATGGCATCGGCATGGCGTATTACACGAGTGTAATACAATGCGGGTTCCGATTGCCGCCACCTGCCCGATCACCACGGGCCGCTCGCCATGATCCGCCTCTCCGAAATCAAGCTCCCTCTCGATCCGCCCTCCGACGCCTTGCCTCGTGCGGTGCAGGGCCTGCTCGGCGTCGACGCCGACGCGATCGCCAACATCCACGTCTTCAAGCGCAGCTTCGACGCCCGCAAGGTCGACCTGCTGCAGGTCTACATCGTCGATGTGACGCTGGCCGACCCGTCGCGCGAGGCGCAGCTGTTCGCCAAGCTGGCCGGCAACCCGCGCGTGATGCCGACGCCGGACATGGTCTACCGCGTGCCTGCGCAAGCCTCCGCGGACGTCCCGGTGCGTCCGGTGGTGGTCGGCTTCGGCCCCTGCGGCATCTTCGCGGCGCTGATGCTGGCCAAGATGGGCTTCAAGCCGATCGTGCTGGAGCGCGGCAAGACGGTGCGCCAGCGCACCAAGGACACCTGGGGCCTGTGGCGCAAGAGCGTGCTGAACCCTGAGTCGAACGTGCAGTTCGGCGAAGGCGGCGCCGGCACGTTTTCCGACGGCAAGCTCTACAGCCAGATCAAGGACCCGCGCTTCCTCGGCCGCAAGGTGATGGAGGAGTTCGTCAAGGCCGGCGCGCCGCCGGAGATCCTCTACGTCGCGCATCCGCACATCGGTACCTTCAAGCTGGTGAAGGTGGTCGAGAACATGCGCGCGGAGATCATTGCGCTCGGTGGCGAGGTGCGTTTCGAGCAGCGCGTGACCGACGTGCTGATCGAGGACGGCCACATCCGCGGGCTGACCGTGCTCGACCAGGCCACGGGCGTGTCGAGCCAGATGCGCGCCGACCATGTCGTGATGGCGCTCGGCCACAGTTCGCGCGACACCTTCGCGATGCTGCATGAGCGCGGCGCGCACGTCGAGGCCAAGCCCTTCTCGATCGGCTTCCGCGTCGAACATCCGCAAGGCCTGATCGACCGCGCGCGCTGGGGCCGCCACGCCGGCCATCCGCTGCTCGGCGCTGCCGACTACAAGCTGGTGCACCACGCGAGCAACGGGCGTTCGGTCTACAGCTTCTGCATGTGCCCGGGCGGCACCGTGGTTGCGGCGACCAGCGAGCCGGGCCGCGTGGTCACCAATGGCATGAGCCAGTATTCGCGCAACGAGCGCAATGCGAACGCGGGCATCGTGGTGGGCATCGACCCGCGCGACTTTCCGGGCTGGTCCGCCGATGCGCCCGGCGATGCATTGGCCGGCATCTCATTGCAACGTGAATTGGAGTCGAATGCTTTCGTGCTCGGCGGCAGCGACTACCGCGCGCCGGGCCAACTGGTCGGCGACTTCGTTGCAGGCAATGCGTCGACCGCGCTCGGCAGCGTCGAGCCTTCGTACAAGCCGGGCGTGACGCCGACCGACCTGCACCAGGCGCTGCCCGAATATGCGATCGAAGCCATGCGCGAGGCCTTCCCGGTGTTCGGTCGCAAGCTCAAGGGATTCGACCTGCACGACGCGGTGCTGACCGGCGTGGAGACGCGCACGTCATCGCCCATCAAGATCACGCGCGGCGAAGACCTGCAAAGCCTGAACGTGCGCGGCCTGTACCCGGCTGGCGAAGGCGCGAGCTACGCGGGCGGGATACTGTCGGCGGGTGTCGATGGCATCAAGGTCGCGGAAGCCGTGGCGCGTGGCGTGCTGGCCGATGCGGCGAGCCAAACGGCAGTGAGCGTCGCATGAAGCCAGTCGCATTCGCGCGCCCGACCATGGGCCAGTTCGCCACGGCCACGCTGGCGATGGCCCTTGTGGTGCTGGCCTCCAACATCCTCGTGCAGTTCGCCATCAACGACTGGCTGACCTGGGGCGCCTTCACGTACCCGGTGGCCTACCTCGTGAGCGACCTGGTCAACCGGCGCTTCGGACCCGGCATGGCGCGCCGCGTGGCTTGGTTCGGCTTCGCGGTGGCCGTCGTCGCCTCGCTGGCGCTGGCGCCGATGCGCATCGCGCTGGCATCGGGCCTTGCGTTCATCGCCTCTCAGTTGCTCGACATTCGCGTGTTCGACCGCTTGCGGCGCGCCCTGTGGTGGCGCGGCCCGCTGATCGCGACTCTCGTGGCGGCGGTGCTCGACAGCATCGTGTTCTGGGGTGTTGCCTTTGCCGGCGAAGGCGGACCCTGGCTCAGTTGGGCCGTGGGGGACCTGATGGTCAAGCTGGGTGTCGGGGTGCTGATGCTGCTGCCGTTCCGGTTGTTGATGGGGCGGCAGGTGGCGATGCCAGCCGCCGTGTCTGCAGCAGACTGAGACGCACCGGCACCGGCTCCCGCACAGAGGACGGACCTGAAGCAAGGCGCCGCGTTGAAATGAAAAAAAGGGCTGGTCAACCGCCCAGCCCTTTTCATTGCGCAAGCTGCGCGAGAACGTCGATCAAGCCTTCGCGTTCTGCAGCGCCGCGATGCGCTCCTCGATCGGCGGGTGCGTGGCAAACAGCTGGCCCATCTTGCCGGTGATGCCCATCGCCTCCACCGCCTTCGGCAGTTCACCCGCCGGCAGGCCGCCCAGGCGCGCCAGCGCATTCATCATCGGCTGCTTGCGGCCCATGAGCTGGGCGGCGCCCGCATCGGCGCGGAATTCGCGCTGGCGCGAGAACCAGGCCACCACGATGGCGGCGGCAAAGCCCAGCACGATGTCGAGCACGATGGTCGTGATCATGTAGCCGATGCCGGGGCCCGACGAGCGGTCGTCGCCGCGGCGCAGGAAGGAATCGACCGCGTAGCCGATTACGCGCGACAGGAACACGACGAAGGTGTTCATCACGCCCTGGATCAGCGTCATCGTGACCATGTCGCCGTTGGCGATGTGTGCCACCTCGTGGCCGATCACGGCCTCGATCTCCTCGTGCGTCATGCCTTGCAGCAGGCCGGTCGACACCGCGACCAGCGACGAGTTCTTGAAGGCGCCGGTGGCGAAGGCATTGGGCTCGCCTTCGAAGATGCCGACTTCGGGCATGCCGATGCCGGCCTTGTCGGCGAACTTGCGCACGGTGTCGACGATCCAGGCTTCGTCGGCGTTCTGCGGGTTGTCGATCATGCGCAGGCCCGACGACCACTTGGCCATCGGCTTGCTGATGAGCAGCGAGATGATCGCGCCGCCAAAGCCCATCACCAGCGCGAAGCCGAGCAGCGCCGTGAGGTTGAGCCCGTTGGCCGTGAGGAAGCGGTTGACGCCGAGCAGGCTCGCGACGACGCCGAGCACCGCGACGACGAGCACGTTGGTCAGCACAAAAAGAAGGATGCGTTTCAAGTTGATTTCTCCGTGGGGAACACCGGGTGACACCAGCGCGCAGATGAGGGCCGGACGGCCCGATTCAAGTTGCGCTGAACGCCTTTCCCATGTGGGTTTTTTTTCTACTCAGGGGAGCGGCGCGGACGAAAAACGTCTGGGTCATCATAGAAGCAAAAGTTCCTGTTGTCGGCCCACCAGCCGGGCACGCCGAGCACCGGCAAGGGCACGAAGGGCTTGGTCGCGAGGTGCGCTGCATCGAGAGCGGTGGCGATGGCCGCATCGGCATTCGGAATGGAGGGATCGGGGCCCGGTGCGCGCAGGATATGCGCCGTGGCCTGCTTGCGCGGAAAGACCAGTTTTTCCATCAGGGCATGGCCGAAGACCAGCAGCCTCGCTTGCTGCCACAGCGCGCGCTCGGTGATGAAAAGCCGATGCCAGTCACGTGCGACGAGCGCCTGCCAGAGCGCTGGCGGCGCATCGAGCACGGCGCCGTTTTCGTCGAACAGTGTGAGTGCATCGCGCAAGGGCCCGCGCGTGGCGCCGATGCCGGTGCGCGCGATCTCAGCCGCTTGCAACTGGTTCAGGCGGCGTTTGGATTGCGGGAACTTCAGCCACACAAGGCCATTGAAGAAGTCGTGCAGGTTGTCGCGCGTGGGCACGGCGCCGGTTCGATGGATGAAGGCTTCGTAGGCTTCGCCGGCAGGCAGTTGGTCATGCGGCACGAAACGCGGCGAGCCCGGCGGCGCCGCGCCCTGCAAGGCTTGCGCGGTTGACGTGTGGGTGGCGGTGGCCTCCAGCGATTCGCCCGGCACACGCCAGGGTGCCAGCCATTCGCGGGACCAGTCGATGGGCGCCAAGCTATGGGCCGTCAGCGCCGCCATGCGCCTCGCCGGTGCGGCAGACCCTTGCGAACGGACGGCTACGGGTCACTGGAGTGCGGGCGCGCCGATCCAGCGGATGCGGTCGGGGTGCTGCAGCACGGCGAACTCCGCTGGAAGCTGCTCGAACAGCTTGATGGAACTCGCACGCTTGCCCAGCAGCTTGGCCGCGCGCAGCGCCTGCGCCACGTCGTTGAGCGCGACCTCGGTACCGCCGCGCAAGGCGGGCACGGCCTGGAGGATGAATTCGGCGGCCTCCGATGCGGCCGATGCCTTTGCGGCTTTCTTCGCAGCGGACTTGGCAGCGGACTTCTTGCCGGCGGGCGCGGCCTTGGCGCGCGGCGACTTCGCCGGGGCTTCAGCTGCAGCGCCGGTTGCGGCGCCGCTCGCAGAACCGCTCGCAGCCCTGCTTGCCGCGGCCTTCGCTGAAGTCTTGCGGCTAGCGGTGCGTGCGGCTGGCACCGACGGAGCGCCGGCGCGATCACCCTTGCCGTGATGCTGCAAATCGGTGAACGCGTCGTAGGCCGTGGTGGTCTCGTCGCCGGTCTTGCCCTGCTGCCCGATGCCGCAGACGCGGCAGCCCTTCTCGCGCAGCCGGATCACCAGCGGCGCGAAGTCGGAGTCCGAGGACACCAGGTACACCACTTGCGGACGCTCGTTCACGGCCAGGTCCATCGCATCGACGGCGAGCGCGATGTCGGTGCTGTTCTTGCCGGCCGCGAGGTTCACCATCGGCCGCACGCCGAGGCGCTTGAACAGCATCTGATGCTTCAAGGCGACTTCGGCCGTGCAGTAGGCGCGCCGTATGTGCAGGTGGCCGTGCTCGGCCAGCACCTTGTGCACCGCCTGCTCCATCACGTCGGCCGAGACGTTGTCGGCGTCGATCAGGAGCATCACTTTGGGCATGGCATTCATTTTTCAGCAATCCAGTTCCTGGAGTTCGTCAGCCTCGGTACTTGACGGTGTTTGGTTGCTCAGGAGGGAGCAGTTCAAACTGTGCGGGAAAACGCCGGAAGAGCGGCGTCGAACTCGATTTCTCGCCGAGCACGCCTGCATCGCGAAGCTTCCTCGCCGCCTTGCTGAGATGCAAGGGTTCCTTGGTCCTGAGTTCAGGAAGGACGGCCAGGATTTTCTTCACTGAGGGCACAGCCACCACGGCCGACGGGGCTGCCGGCTGCGTTGGCTTCACTTGATTCGGAAGTGGCTCAGCCGACGCGACGGTGGCTTGCCTTGGCGAAGCCTGGGCCGGCACTGCTACCTTCGCCTCCGAGTCGGGCGGCGACTCTGGCTCGACAACATCCAGAAGCACGACATCGTCGTAGAAGCTCTCGGAATTGGCGAATATCTTGTTGGCCAGGCTGTAGCAAAGCACGCGGCAGCCCTTCTCTCTCAACCAGGTGGCGAGGGGGACGAAGTCGGCATCGCCCGAACAAATCGCGACGATATCAATATCATTCGTGCACACCGCCTCCACGGCATCGATGACCAACGCACTGTCAGTCGTGGTCTTGTCGACGATCAGGTTCGCGACAGGCCGAACGCCGTGGCGCCACAGAACCGCATGAATACTCTTGAGGCTTTCGGGCCGCCCGTACGCTCGTCGGTAGACAACGCGGTCCGCCAAGGCGCGGACCGTCAGCAGCACATGATCGAGCGCAGTCGCATCGTTCAAATTGTCTGCGTCGATGAAGACAGCCAGATTCTTTGCCGTCGTGGATGCACCGGCCCCGAGGGCACTCATTGCACAAGTTTCCAGTTCAATGTCTCGCCGCCGCGCAAAGGCTTGAGCGTGGCATCGCCATAGGGCACGGTCTCCGGCACGGTCCAGGCTTCGCGCTTGAGGGTGACGGTGTCGGTGTGACGCGGCAGGCCGTAGAAGTCGGGGCCGTGGAAGCTCGCGAAGCCTTCGAGCTTGTCGAGTGCGCCGGCGTTGTCGAAGGCCTCGGCATACAGCTCGATGGCGGTGAGCGCGGTGTAGCAGCCGGCGCAACCGAGCGCGTGCTCCTTGAGGTGCGCGGCGTGCGGGGCGCTGTCGGTTCCGAGGAAGAAGCGGTCGCTGCCGCTGGTGGCCGCTTCGACCAGCGCAACCCGGTGCGTCTCGCGCTTGAGCACCGGCAGGCAGTAGTAGTGCGGACGGATGCCGCCCGTGAAGATGGCGTTGCGGTTGTACAGCAGGTGGTGCGCGGTGATGGTCGCGGCGGTGAACGGACCGGCGTCGCGCACGTAGTGGGCGCCCTCCTTCGTGGTCAGGTGCTCGAACACGATCTTGAGTTCGGGGAAGTCGCGACGCAGCGGGATCATCACGCGGTCGACGAAAGCGGCTTCGCGGTCGAACAGGTCGATGCTCGGGTCGGTCACTTCGCCGTGGATCAGCAGCAGCAGGCCGTGCTTCTGCATCGCCTCCAGCGTCTTGTAGGTCTTGCGGATGTCCGTGACGCCGGCATCGCTGTTGGTGGTGGCGCCTGCGGGGTAGAGCTTGAGGGCGCGCACGCCGGCTTCTGCGGCCAGGGCGATTTCCTCGGGTGGCAGCTTGTCGGTGAGGTAGAGCGACATCACGGGCTCGAACTTCGTGCCTTCAGGCACCGCGGCGAGGATGCGCTCGCGGTAGTCCATCGCCTGCTGCGCCGTGGTCACCGGCGGACGCAGGTTGGGCATGATCAGCGCGCGGCCGAACTGGCGCGCCGAATGCGGCACGACGGCTTCGAGCGCGGCGCCGTCGCGCACGTGCAGATGCCAGTCGTCGGGGCGGGTGATGGTGAGGGTGTCTACGGGGCGGGTCATGGGGCGATTCTCCCATCGCATCGGGCGGTGCCGCGACGTAGCATCGGCCCATGCCTACCTATAAAGGAAGCTGCCATTGCGGCGCCATCCGTTTCGAGATCGACACCGTGATCGATCGCGTCACGCAATGCAATTGCTCGGTGTGTACGAAGAAGGGCATCCTGCATCACCGCGTGGCGCCGGAGAATTTCCGGCTGCTCGGCGGTGAGGCCAGGCTGGGCACCTATCAGTTCGGCACGCGCGTCGCGAAGCACCATTTCTGCACCGCCTGCGGCATCCACACCTTTACCCGACCACGCGCCGCGCCGGAGCTCTACACGGTGAACGTGCGCTGCCTGGACGACTACGACCTGCAGGCCGAATCGCCGGAGATCGTGCCCTTCGACGGGCGCCATTGGGAGCAGGAAGTCGGCAAGCTGAAGTAGCTGCGACCAGGGCAGGAAAGCCGGTTCAAGGTAAGCCCTATGGGCCCGAAATGTCACTGCAGTTAGCATTCGGCGCCCACATGCCCGACTGGCGGGCACTGCTCTTCCCCATTTCCCTCTGATGTCTTCCCCCACCGAATCCGGCCCCGTGCTGGACGCCGCCAGCCCCCTACCCCCCGAGATCAAAGCCGCCGACGAACCCGTCAAGGTGCCGCTGGCCATCGAGGACTGGGCCACCGTGATCATCATGGGGCTGCTGGCCTGCATCACCTTCGCGAACGTGGTGGTGCGCTATGTCACCGACGCCTCCTTCGCCTGGACCGAGGAGTTCTCTGTGTTCCTGATGATCCTGCTGGCGATGGTGGCCGGTTCGGCCGCCGTGGCGCGGGATCGGCACATCCGCATCGAGTACTTCTCGGAGAGCGGCTCGATGGCGCGGCGCAAGCGCCTGTCGCAATTCGGCGCGGTGATGGTGGCGGCGCTGTTCTTCCTGATCGCCGGGCTGAGCCTGCGGATGGTGTGGGACGACTACAAGTTCGAGGAGACATCGCCCGGCATCGGCGTGCCGCAGTGGTGGTATTCGATCTGGCTGCCGATCGTGTCGACGGCGATCGCGTTGCGGGCCTGCGGGTTGTTCGTGCGGCGTGGACGGCGTGATGACGGGGAGGCGGAATGAACGCGTTCGCTTCGTGTGATTCGCTGCTGCCGATCGATGGAGCATCGCAATGAGGCCCCCACGCTCATCACTGCGTGTATCGCTGCCCCCCGAGGGGGCGCTCGATGCCCTTCGGGCGGCCGGGCGGGACGAACTGGAGCCCCCACGCTCATCACTGCGTGTATCGCTGCCCCCCGAGGGGGCGCTCGATGCCCTTCGGGCGGCCGGGCGGGCATCGAAATGATCGCCACCATCCTCTTCGTCGCCTTCGTCGTGATGATGCTGGTCGGCGTGCCGATCGGCGCGGCGCTGGGCCTGGCGGGCGCGGGCTGCATCGCGCTGGCCAATGGCGATGCGCAATGGTTCGGGCTGCTGGCCGTTCCGCAGAACTTCTATGCGGGCCTGGGCAAGTACCCGCTGCTGGCGATTCCCATGTTCGTGCTGGTCGGCTCGATCTTCGACCGCTCGGGCGTGGCGTTGCGGCTGGTGAACTTCGCGATTGCCATCGTCGGGCGCGGGCCCGGCATGCTGCCGCTGGTCGCGATCCTGGTGGCGATGTTCCTCGGTGGCATCTCGGGCTCGGGCCCGGCCAATGCGGCTGCCGTCGGCGCGGTGATGATTGCGGCGATGACGCGCGCCGGCTACCCGCCTGCGTTCTCGGCCAGCGTGGTCGGTGCGGCGGCTGCGACCGACATCCTGATCCCGCCTTCGGTGGCCTTCATCGTGTACTCGGTGATGGTGCCGGCCGCGTCGGTGCCGGCGCTGTTCGCGGCCGGCATGATCCCTGGCATCCTGGCGGGGCTGGCGCTCATCATCCCGGCGGTGTGGATGGCGCGCTCGAACAAGATGGGCGCGCTCGAGGCGACGCTGCCGCGGCCCGAGTTCTGGAAGAGTTTTCGTGAAGCCACCTGGGGCCTGGCCGCGCCGGTCCTGATCCTCGGCGGCATGCGCGCCGGTTGGTTCACGCCGACCGAGGCGGCCGTGGTCGCGGTGTTCTACGGGCTGTTCGTGGGCATGGTGATCTACCGCACGATCAAGGTGCGCGACCTGTTCGTGATCCTGCGCGAATCGGGCGAACTGTCGGCGGTGATCCTGCTGGTGGTGTCGCTCGCGGGCATCTTCGCGTACTCGCTCGCGACGCTCGGCGTGATCGACCCGGTGGCCAAGGCGATCACCAATTCCGGCCTCGGCGAATACGGCGTGCTGGCGTTGCTGATCGTGATGCTGATCACCGTCGGCATGTTCCTCGACGGCGTCTCGATCTTCCTGATCTTCGTGCCGCTGCTCTGGCCGATCGTGCAGTTCTACAAATGGGACCCGGTGTGGTTCGGGGTGATCCTCACGCTGAAGGTGGCGCTGGGTCAGTTCACGCCGCCGCTGGCCGTGAACCTGATGGTGTCGTGCCGCATCGCCAACGTGCGCATGGAAGACACCGTGCGCTGGGTTGGCTGGATGCTGTTCGCGATGTTCCTGGTGATGGTCGCCGTGATCGCCTGGCCGCAACTGGCGCTGTGGCTTCCCGCCAAGCTTGGCTACTGATTTTTGGTTCTAGAAGGAGACTGCTTTCATGACGTTCCGTCGCTCACTGCTCGGCCTAGCCGCCATTGCCACTGCGCTCGCCACTTTCTCGGTGGCTGCACCGGCGCAAACCGCCTACAAGCCTGAATACAAGTTGTCGCTCGTGCTGGCGCCGCCCACCGCGTGGGGTCAGGCCGGCAAGATCTGGGCGGACCTGGTGAAGGAGCGGACGCAGGGCCGCATCAACATCAAGCTGTACCCCGGCGTGTCGCTGATCCAGGGCGACCAGACGCGCGAGTTCAGCGCGCTGCGCCAGGGCGTGATCGACATGGCGGTCGGCTCGACCATCAACTGGTCGCCGCAGGTCAAGCAGCTCAACCTGTTCTCGCTGCCCTTCCTGATGCCCGACTACGCGGCCATCGATGCGCTGACGCAGGGCGAGGTGGGCAAGGAGATCTTCTCGACCATCGAGAAGGCCGGCGTGGTGCCGCTCGCATGGGGCGAGAACGGGTATCGCGAGGTCACCAACTCGAAGAAGCCGATCAAGTCGCCGGACGACCTGAAGGGCATGAAGATCCGCGTGGTCGGCTCGCCCCTGTTCGCCGACATGTTCACCGCGCTGGGCGCCAACCCGACGCAAATGAGCTGGGCCGATGCGCAACCCGCGCTGGCCAGCGGTGCGGTCGACGGGCAGGAGAACCCGCTGTTCCTGTTCACCGTGCTGAAGATGCAGAACGTCGGCCAGAAGTACATGACGACCTGGGGCAACGTCGCCGACCCGCTGATCTTCGTGGTGAACAAGGAAATCTGGGCATCGTGGACGCCGGCCGATCAGGCGATCGTGCGGCAGGCTGCGATCGATGCGGGCAAGCAGGAGATTGGGCTGGCGCGCAAGGGGCTGGTCGAGCCCGGCAAGCCGCTGTTGAAGGAGATCGAAGGAATGGGCGTGACGGTGACACAGCTGACGCCTGCGGAGCGCGAGGCGTTTGTGAAGGCGACTCGGCCGGTTTATGCGAAGTGGAAGGGGACTGTGGGGGCGGACTTGGTGAACAAGGCTGAGAAGGCGATCACCGCGCGCAAGCAGTAGGCCACGCACGGCGGCATGCTCACCCGAGTGTTCAATCACTGCCGTGCGATGGCGATCACAGGCCTTGTATCTGCATCGCCGACCACCGTCGGCGCCTCCCAGCCGCCGCCCAAGGCCTTGATGAGACCGACGGTCGCCTGGTATTGCGCCGACTTCACCTGCAGCTGCTGGCGCCGGTTCTGCAGTTCGCTTCGGCGCGCATCGAGCAGGTCGAGTTGGCTGACGTAGCCGTTGCGGTAGCGGGCGTCGCTCAGCACGGTCGCACGCGTGGCCGAGGCCACGGCGCGGGCCTGCACCACCGACTGCTCGTCGAGCAGGCGCAGCGCCGCAAGCTGGTCCTCGACTTCGCGGAAGGCGACCAGCACCTGTTCCCGATAGCTCGCCAATGCGCCGTCGAGTTGCGCCGAGGCGCCCTTCACGCCCGCCTCGCGCCGGCCGCCATCGAGCAACGGCAGCGAAGCCAGCGCACCGATGCCCCAGGAGCGCGCCGACCACTTCAGCAGATCGCCGAGATCGGCGGACGCATAGCCGCCCGCCCCCGTCAACGAGAAGGTCGGGAACCAGGCCGTCTTGGCCACGCCGACGCGCGCCTGCGCGGCCTCGACCGTCCTTTGTGCGGCCGCCACGTCAGGGCGGCGTTCCAGCACGGTCGATGGCAAGCCGGCGGGAATGGTTGGCAGCGCGGTCGTCCAGGCCACCGTGCTGACGCTGAACTGCGAAGCCACGGCCCCCGTCAACACGGCCAGCGCGTGCTCGACCTGGGCGCGCTGGCGGTCGAGCGCGAGCGCGTCGGATTCGTTGGAGGCGAGTTCGGTCTGCACGCGCGCCACGTCGAGCTCGGCCAGGTCGCCGGCGCGGTAGCGGCTCTCGATGAGCTTCAAGGTGCCGCGATAGGCCTCGACCGTGTCGCGCACGATGGCGCGTTCGTCGTCGAGCGCGCGCAGTGCGAGATAGGTCTGCGCGACTTCGGCCTGCACCAGCAGGCGCGCACTCTGCAGCAAGGCCTCGCGCGATTGCGCATCGAGTGCGGCAGCATTGCTCGCGCCCGACAGGCGGCCGAACAGGTCGAGTTCATACGACACGGTCGCGCCCGCCGTGATGAGCGTGGCGGGTCGCCTGCTGCCGTCGCCGCGGTCCAGACCGGCGCCGCGGACAGCGCCCGCGCCCAGGCCCACCTGCACCGAGCGATCGGCATCCACTGAGCGTGCAATCGCGCGGGCCTCGGCCAGCCGTGCTGCGGCCTGTTGCACGGTGGTGTTGGCGGTCGCGGCACGGTCCACCAGCGCATTGAGTTCGCTATCGTTGAAGGCACGCCACCAGGCACCGTCGGCCTGCACCGGCGTCGCGGCCTTGGGCGCTGCAACGACGGCCTGCTCCTTGAATTGCGCCGGCGTGGTGACACCGGACGAGAGGTCCGCCGTCGAGGCACAGCCGGCCAGCACGAGTGCGGCGACCAGCGGCAGCAAGGCACCGCGCAGCGTGGAAGAAATACTTGTTGTCATGTCAGGACTCCTGGCTCACTCATTCATGCGACTGATGCGGCGCCGCAGGCTGCGCATGCAGCGCACCGCCACCGCTGCCCGTCTTGAAGGCTTCAAGGTGCGGCACTTCGCCATGCAGCTTGAGCGGCTTGTTGCCGGTCAGCCGACGCAGCACCACATAGAACACCGGCGTCAGGAACAGGCCGAAGGCCGTCACGCCGATCATCCCGGCGAACACCGCCACGCCCATCGCGCTGCGCATCTCCGAACCCGCGCCGGTCGACAGCACCAGCGGCAGCACACCCATCACGAAGGCCAGCGAGGTCATCAGGATCGGGCGCAGCCGCAGTCGACTCGCCTCGATGGCCGCCTGCACCGGCGTTCGCCCGGCAAACTCCAGCTCCCGCGCGAACTCCACGATCAGGATCGCGTTCTTCGCACTCAGCCCCACCAGCACGATCAACCCGATCTGCGTGAACACGTTGTTGTCCCCGTTCGAGAGCCACACACCGGTCATTGCGGCGAGCAGGCCCATCGGCACGATCAGGATGATCGCGATCGGCAGCGTCAGGCTTTCGTACTGCGCGGCCAGCACCAGGAACACCAGCAGGATCGCCAGCGGGAACACGAGGAAGGCGGAGTTGCCGGCCAGGATCTCCTGGTAGGTCAGCTCGGTCCATTCATAGCTGACGCCCTTGGGCAGCGTTTCTGCGGCGATGCGCTCGATCGCGTCCTGCGCCTGGCCGGAGGAATAGCCCGGCGCCGGGCCGCCGTTGATGTCGGCCGCGAGGTAGCCGTTGTAGCGCATCGCGCGTTCCGGCCCGAAGCTGGACGACACCTTCATCAGCGCCGACAGCGGCACCATCTCGCCCGAGTTGGAGCGCACTTTCAGCAGGCCGATGTCCTCGGCGCGCGCACGGTACGGCGCGTCGGCCTGCACGCGCACGCTGTAGGTGCGGCCGAACTTGTTGAAGTCGTTCGCATAAAGGCTGCCGAGGTAGATCTGCATCGTGTCGAAGATGTCCGTCACCGGCACGCCGAGCTGGCGCGCCTTGGTGCGGTCGATGTCGGCATAGAGCTGCGGCACGTTGACCTGCCAGCTCGTGAACAGGCCGGCGAGCTCCGGCGCCTTCTGCGCCTTGGCCATGAAGGCCTTCACCGCCGCGTCCATCTGCTCGTAGCCCACGGAGCCGCGGTCTTCCAGTTGCAGCTTGAAGCCGCCCGTGGTGCCGAGGCCCGCCACCGGCGGCGGCGGGAACATGACGATGAAGGCGTCCTGGATGCCGGCGAACTGCTGGTTCAACTGGCCCGCGATGGCGCCGCCGCTCTGGTCGACGCGCTTGCGCTCGTCGAAGGGCTTGAGCGTCGCGAACACGATGCCCGAGTTGGAGCTGTTGGTGAAGCCGTTGATCGACAGGCCTGGGAACGCGATCGCGTCCTGCACGTTCGGGTTCTTCTTCATGATGTCGCCCATGCGATGGATCACGTCCTCGGTGCGGTCCAGCGTGGCACCGTCGGGCAACTGCGCGAAGCCGATCAGATATTGCTTGTCCTGCGCCGGCACGAAGCCGCTCGGCACCGCCTTGAACAGGCCGAAGGTCACGCCGATGAGCGCGAGGTAGATCACGAGCATGATCGTCTTGCGCGAGATCACGCCCTTGACGCCGGAGCTGTAGGCCTCCGAACCGCGGTGGAAGAACTTGTTGAAGCCGCGGAACAGCCAGCCGAAGGCCTTGTCCATGCCACGCGTCAACGCGTCCTTGGGCTGGTCATGGCCGCGCAGCAGCAAGGCCGCGAGTGCAGGCGACAGCGTCAGCGAATTGATCGCCGAGATCACCGTCGAGATCGCAATCGTCACCGCGAACTGCCGGTAGAACTGCCCCGTGAGCCCGCTGATGAAAGCCAGCGGCACGAACACCGCCACCAGCACCAGCGCGATCGCAATGATCGGCCCCGACACTTCCTTCATCGCGCGATACGTTGCCTCGCGCGGCGTCAGCCCCGCCTCGATGTTGCGCTCGACGTTCTCCACCACCACGATCGCATCGTCCACCACGATGCCGATCGCCAGCACCAGCCCGAACAGGCTCAGCGCGTTGATCGAAAAGCCCAGCACATGCAGCACCGCAAACGTCCCGATGACCGAGATCGGCACGGCCAGCAGCGGGATGATCGACGCGCGCCAGGTCTGGAGGAACAGGATCACCACCAGCACCACCAGCATGACGGCTTCGAGCAACGTGTGGATCACCGACTCGATCGATGCGCGCACGAACTGCGTCGGGTCGTAGGCAATGCGGTACTCCACGCCTTCGGGCATGTTCTTCGACAGCTCGTCCATGGTCTTGCGCACATTGGCCGAGATGTCGAGCGCATTCGAGCCCGGCGCCTGGAAGACGCCCATGCCGACGGCCGCATCGTTGTTCAGCAGCGAGCGCAGTGAATAGTCGGCCGCGCCGAGTTCCAGCCGACCGATGTCGCGCAGCCGCGTGACTGCGCCGTCGCTGCCAGTCTTCACGATGATGTCGCCGAACTCTTCCTCGTTCTGCAAGCGGCCTTGGGCGTTGATCGACAACTGCATGTCGACGCCGCTCAGCCCCGGCGATGCGCCGACCACGCCGGCCGCGGCCTGGATGTTCTGGCTGCGGATGGCGGCGACCACGTCGCTCGCGGAGAGGCCGCGCTGCGCGACCTTCTGCGGGTCGAGCCAGACGCGCATCGAATACTCGCCGCCGCCGAAGATCTGCACCTGGCCCACGCCCGGGATGCGCGCGAGCCGGTCCTTCACGTTCAGCACCGCGTAGTTGCGCAGGTAGTTGATGTCGTAGCGGTCATTCGGCGAGACGAGGTGCACCACCATCGTCAGGTCGGGCGCGCTCTTCACGGTCGTGATGCCGAGGCGGCGCACTTCTTCCGGCAGGCGCGGCTCGGCTTGCGAGACGCGGTTCTGCACGAGTTGCTGGGCCTTGTCGGGGTCGGTGCCGAGCTGGAAGGTCACGGTCAGCGTCATCACGCCATCGGTGGTCGCCTGGCTGCCCATGTAGAGCATGCCTTCGACACCGTTGATCGATTCCTCCAGCGGCGTGGCCACGGTTTCGGCGATCACCTTCGGATTGGCGCCGGGGTACTGCGCGCGGACGACCACCGATGGCGGCGCGACCTCGGGGTATTCCGAGATCGGCAGGCCGCGCAGCGCGATCAGGCCGGCGATGAGCATCAGCACCGACAGCACGCCGGCAAAGATCGGCCGGTCGATGAAGAACTTGGAAAGGTTCATGTTGTTCTTTCAGGGCAGGCGCGCGAGGCGCTTACGAATTCGAGGCCAGCTTGGGCGTTGCAGGTGCGGCAGCGGTCGCATCCATCGGCACGGCTTGCGGTGCAACCAATGCACCGGGGCGCACGTGTTGCAGGCCGTTGACCACGACGCGCTCACCCGTCTTCAGGCCGGTGGCCACCACGCGCAATCCATTGGCGGGCGCACCCAGCGTGACCTCGCGGTACTCGGTCTTGTTGTCGCCGTTGACGACCATCACGAACTTCTTGCTCTGGTCGGTGCCGATGGCGCGTTCGCTCACCAGCATCACATGGCTGCTCTTGGCCTGGCCCATGCGGATGCGGGCGAACTGGCCGGGGATCAGCGCGCCGTCCTTGTTGTCGAAGGCCGCGCGCACACGCACCGTGCCGCTCTTGGCGTCGACCTGGTTGTCGATGAGCTGCAGCTTGCCTTCGAAGGGCGTGCCACTGCTCGCGGCCGTGCCCATCTGCACCGGGATCTGGCTGATCAGGTTGCGTGCGCTGGCGCCGCCGGGCATGTCCTTCAGCGCCTTGACGATCACGCCCTCGTCGGCATCGAAGCTCGCGTAGATCGGGCTCACCGACACCAGCGTGGTCAGCACCGGCGCACCGGGGCCGGCGGCCACCAGGTTGCCGACGGTCACCTCGACCTTGCCGATGCGGCCTGCCACCGGCGCCTTCACTTGCGTGTAGCCAAGGCTCAGGCGTGCGGTCTGCAGCGCGGCCTGGGCGGCGCGCAGATTCGCTTCAGCCTCGCGCTTGCCGTTGCTGCGCTCGTCGAGTTCGCGCTGCGCGATGGCCTGTTCGTTCCACAGGCGCGTGGCGCGGCCTTGCTCGCTGGTGGCCTGCGAGACGCGGGCTTGGGCGGCGGCGACCTGCGCTTCAGCGCGATCGACCTCCGCCGCATAGGGTGCCGGATCGATGGTGATGAGCAGGTCACCCTGCTTCACCAGCGAGCCTTCCTTGAAGTGCACCGCCTGCACGGCGCCGGCCACGCGCGAGCGCACGTCGACGCGCTCCACCGCTTCAAGGCGGCCCGAGAACTCGTCCCATTCGGTGATCTCGCTGTTGGCAACAGTTGCCACCGACACCGGAATCGCTTGCGGCGCCGGTGGCGGGTTGCTGGCGCCCACCTGCTCGGTGTGCAGGCCGACGAAGACGATGCCCGAGGCGAGGGCCACGGCCGCGGTCAGCGCGGTCACCGTCGGCCAGAGACCCTTGCGTGCTGCGGAGGAAATTTGTTGCTTGGTCATGATGTTTCGTCCTTTGGGGTCAATTTCGGGAAAGCGATGGCCGCCCGGCGCTCATGGCGCCGGAAGGCGTTTTGTTCTGTGATGTCAAAGGCCGAGGTCTCCGTCGGCCGGGAATGCAGCGGCTGGCGCTCTTTTGCGCCAACTCAGTCGTCTGTCGTGGTCACTCCGCCGGGGGCGGCGTCGTCGCGCTGAAAAACTCGCGGAAGTGCTGTTTCACCGTCACAGCACACGGGCACTCGCCGGTCGCACCTTGCGACAAGGCTTCGGCCCATTGCGAGGCGGGCGGCAGCACGATGCTCTGCACCTCGTTGCCGGCCTCGCGCAAGCGGCCCGCATAGGTCAGCGCCTCGTCGCGCATCGCGTCGTCCTGCCCGACCAGCACCAGCGTGGGCGCCAACTGGCCGAGTCGCAACGACGCACCAGGCACCGCGTAGGGATGCATCGCATCCTTCGGCTTGCCGAGGTACTTGGCCCATCCCGCGGCCCACTTGCACTGCGGCACATCGTCCGTCGCCTTGCGCAGCGAGGGCGTGCCGACGCAGGGGTCGAGCATGGGCGACAGCAGGATCTGGCCGGCCAGCGGCGGATGGCCGCGGTCCCGCGCAATCAGCGCCACCGCGGCGGCCAGGTTGCCGCCCGCTTCCTCGCCGGCGAGGAACACGCGGGCGCCCTTGCCGCCCAGCTTCGTCCGGTTCTTGTAGAGCCACTCCAGCACATCGAAGCCCACTTCGATGGCGCCGGGGAACGGGCTCTGCGTGGCCAGCGGATAGGCGAAGGACACGACCACCGCACCGGTGTCGGCTAGCAGCCGCGCCACCATGCGCCCGTCGTCCAGGTCGCCGCACACAAAGGTGCCGCCGTGGAAATGCAGGATCAGCGGCGCATTGGCCACGCCGGAGCGCTCGCCGTAGATGCGCACCTTGACCGGATCGCGCTTGGGCAGGTCGATCTTCATGTCGCACTCGGCCACGCCCGGCGCTTCGATGCTTTCGGCGGGAGTGGTTGAACGGGGTGACATGGGCGGACCTGTGAAGGGGTAATACGAAACTGCGATGGTTTGAATATTAGGCGCTTGCGGCGGCTTGAAATCACCACCAAACCTCTCACTCTGTTTCCGTCCGACGAACAATCGCGGGTTTTCTTGCGTGTGAGAATCCCGCTCCCCCGGCCGCCTGGCCTGGGTTTCAGGAGCTGACCCCATGGACCCCATTCACGCGATGCGCGCCTTCGTGCGCGTCGTCGAAGCCGGCAATTTCACCCGCGCCGCCGATTCGCTGGACCTGCCCAAGGGCACCGTCACCAAGCAGATTCAGGCGCTGGAGGAGCGCGTCCAGGTGAAGCTGCTGAACCGCACCACGCGCCGCGTCACGGTCACGCCCGACGGCGCCGCCTACTACGAGCGCGCCGCCCGCCTGCTCAACGACTTCGACGACCTGGAGTCGAGCATGACCAATGCGCAGGCCAGCCCCAAGGGCCGGCTGCGCGTGGACGTGGGCTCATCCACTGCCAAGCTCATCATCATCCCGGCACTGCAGACCTTCTGCGACCAGTACCCCGACATCCAGGTCGACCTGGGTGTGACCGACCGGCCGGTGGACCTGATCGGCGAGAACGTCGACTGCGTGATCCGTGCCGGCGACCTGCAGGACCAGTCGCTGGTGGCACGGCGAATCGGCACGATGCCCTTCGTGACGGTCGCCTCACCGGCGTACATCGCACGCTATGGCATGCCGCAGCATCCGAGCGAGCTGGAAAAGCGGCACCATGTCGTCGGATTCTTCGCGTCGAACTCGCGGCGCAACTACCCGCACGAGTTCAACAAGGGCGACGAGCGCATCGAGCTGGCGGTGACATACCGCGTGTCGGTGAACGAGAGCAATGCGCACCTGGCTTCCGTGCTGGCGGGCTTCGGCATCTCGCAATGCGTGAGCTTCCAGGCGGTGCCGCACATCGAAAAGGGCGAGCTGGTCGAGGTGATGCCGGAATGGACGCGCGATCCGCTGCCGGTGCATGTGGTGTATCCGCCGAACCGGCATCTGAGTCCGAAGGTGCGGGCCTTCGTGGATTGGGCGGCGGAGTTGTTTGCCAAGCATCCGCAGTTGCAGCGGACCTGAGGAGGCGGGAACAAGTCCTCTGCGGACTGCGCAGCCTCGCGGAACTTGTCCAGGGCCTGCCGGAGGCTTCTTCAGTCGCCGAGGAACGCCTGCACCGGCACGACGGTGCGCGCCGCGTCTTCCTCTTGCGGCACATGCCCGAGGCCATCGAACACTTGCGAGCGACTGCCCGCGATGTCACGTTCGAACAAGGCGGCGTTCGAGGGCGGAACAAGCCGGTCCAGCGCGCCCCAGAGGATCAGCGTCGGCTGCTTGATCTGCGGAATCTGCGCTGAGAAGTCCTCGGTCTGCACCACCTTGAAGCGCTCGACCAGCGCCTGACGATTGCCCTCGCGCAGCGTGATCTCGTAGTAGCGGTCGACAAGTTCGGGGGTGACCCTGGCCGGATCGCCATAGACGCTGCGCACACTCGACTCGATCATCCCGCGCGGCAGCAGGTTGCGCATCAGCGGCGCCATGAACGGCAGGCGTGCGAGCCTGAAGCCCAGCGGCACCGATTCCGACTTGAAGGGGTAGCCCGCGGCATCGACCAGCACCAGCTTGCTCACACGGTCCGGGTAGTCCACTGCCGTCTTCCACGCCACTGCGCCGCCGAGCGAATTGCCCCCAACCACGGCCTGCCGGATCGCGAGCTTGTCCATCACCGCGACCACGAAGCGCGCGTAGCGCGGCATCGTGTAGTCGCCGTCGGGCGCGGGGCCGGTCAACCCGAAGCCGGGCAGGTCCATGCGCACCACACGGTGCCTGGATTTCAGCGCATCGACCCAACCGTCCCAGGTGTGCAGGCTGGCCGACGTTCCGTGGACCAGCACGATGGGCATCGGATCGTCGCGCGGGCCTTCATCGCGAACGTGGACCTGCATGCCTTCGACCTCCAGGAACTGCGAAGGCGGCTGCGCCCAGCGCGCCTTGAGCGAGTCGACAGGCCGGTCAGGCGCCCACGGCGACGCGAACGCGATGATCGGCAGAGCCAGCCACAAGAGGACGAAGTCGCGAACGGCTCTGCGGAAGTTCATGTATTGCGCGCACCCTGCCAGAGGTCAAAGGCATGCCGTCGCCGACGAGGCCGCGCGGCTCGGCGCTCTCCGCTATTCCGCCGCGCCGGGCGCAGCGGCCGGTTTCGCGCCGACGAGTTCCGGCGCCGCAGTGCCGCGCAGGTCGATGTCGGAGAAGAAGGACAGGCCATGGCCCTGGGTGTTGTCCGAGTCCGCCGCCACCGCCACCGCCACCACGTCCGGCACCAGCGTGCCTGCCTCGCGGCCGAAGGCACGCCGGTAATCCTCCAGCACATTGCGCTTCTCCGGCACCCAGCCGCCCGCCGCGGTGGTGGGGCCGGATTCCAGCACCAGCATCTGCATGCGGTTGGTGAACGCGTTCACGAACAAACTGCCCTTGGGTTCCTTGACGTCCCAGACGTAGCAGAGCGTTTCAGTCGGCACGTCCTCGCCGCTCACGGCGCGCGCCAGCTTCAACTGGGTGCGCTCCGAGATCGAGAGCTTGTCCGATGGCAGGTTGAAGAACACGCAGAGCTTGGCGGCGCTGTCGTCGCCGGCCTTGACGTGAAGGTCGGTGCCTTGCACGAACTGCTCGACACGCCAGCGCCAGGTCAGCGTCGGATCGCGCTGCAGCGGCACCATCGTGCGATGCACCAGCGTCCCGTAGGACTTGTCGGATTCCACCTTGAGCACGCGCTGGCTGCCCTGCTGCACCACCTCGAATTTTGTCGGGACCTTGTTCGGCAAGCCGCTGAAATGCCAGGGCGCGGGCGGCTGGTCGCCGGTCGCGTTGGAGAAAGCGCGGATCGATTCTTCCGCCTGCGCAGGAACCACCCACGCGGCGATGCACAGGGCCGCAAGTGCCGGCCATGCGCGCCGCTGTTGCTGCAATGGGAAATTCGAGGATCCTTCCTTGGAGAACATCGTGACGTGCCTTTCGAGGTTTGCTGCGAAGGTGGGCCGGCAAACGCGCGGCGCGCGCCTGGATCATCCGGAACCATGGAGTGTGCCGCTCGCGCGCCTTCAGATAAATACGTCAGATGGAATCATTCTGTCGCCGCGCTGGAGACAATCGCGCGGCTTGCTGCCGAATTGATAGCGCGTCATGCAGGCCCAACGGGTCGCGGCGGCACTTTTGGCCACCTGAGCTGGAGCCTCACACGACTTTGCAATCAGGCGCAGAACAAGGCGGAGCGCCACAGGCAGTGCTTGGCACGGCAAGGCGCTTCAACTCAGTCATGCGCTGGATTGCAACGCCGTATCAGCCCAGGTCGCCGTCGACGTAGTACCAGCGCCCGCCCTCGCGCACGAAGCGGCTGCGCTCCATCAACCGGCTTGCGCGGCCCGTGGCGTCGCGCTGGCGCGCCACGAATTCGACCTCGGCATGCGCGTCATCGAGCACCTGGTGCGCGCGCACCTCCAGGCCAAGCCAGCGCGCGCCCGCGTCGAAGCTCACCCTGGACGGCCGCTTGCTGGCATGCCAGGTGGCCAGCAGGTAATCGGCCCGCTCGCGCACGAAGGCTGTATAGCGCGAGCGCATCAAGGATTCGGCATCCGGCGCGGGCGTGGCATCGAAGTCGTCGATGTAGCGGCCGCAGCACTGGGCGTACGGCAAAGGCCTTGCGCGCGCGTCAGGGCGGCCGCAAGGGCATGGGAGGTCGGCCATAGGGATCGATCGCAGTCAAAAGGAACGGATTCTGGCGCTGCCGGCAGCAATGGTCCTCACGCCGTCTTTGACATGGACATTTCTTATGACTATCATGTCCATTTCAGAGGTATGACATGGATTGGAGCATCGCGCAAGCCAAGCAGCAGTTCTCGGAAGTCGTGCGACTGACCGCGGAAGAGCCGCAGGCCATCTACAACCGCAGCACCCCGGTTGCCATGATGATCGCGGCGGACGAGTTCGAGCAATTCAGGCAATGGAAGGAACGCCAGGCGGGCAATCCGCTGGTCGACAGCCTCGCGCATCTGCGTGCCGGACTGGTCGCGGCAGGCTTCGACGGCATCGAACTCGAGCCTCGCCCGACGGAGGGTCGGCCCAACGCTTTCGAGCAGATGCTGGACGACGAATATGGCCTGGCGCCCACGCCTGCTGCCGCCGCGGTCAGGAAAGCCCGCGCACGTGGCACTCGTTGATACCAACGTCATCAGCGAACTCTTGCGTCGCGCGCCCGATGCGCAGGTCGTCCGATGGTTCGAGCACGCACGCGACGTTGCCGTGTCGGTGGTCACGGTAGATGAGATCGTTTTCGGCCTGACGCGGCGGGCGATGCATCCATTGCGAGAACGCTTCGATGCATTTCTGGCGGGGGCCCACGTGCTCGACATCGACGTGCGCGTGGCGCGTCGCGCGGGCGAATTGCGAGGCTCGCTTTCTGCACGCGGCATTGTGCGCGCCCAGCCAGACATGCTCATCGCGGCCACCGCCCAAGTCCATGCGCTGACACTGGTCACGCGCAACGTGCGCGACTTCGATCACTGCGGCATCGCGGTGATGAACCCGTTCAACGCATAGCCCTTGAAGGAATGGCCATGAAGTTCGGCTACACCATCATCTACGTGCCCGATGTCGCGGCCTCGCTGGCATTCTTCGAGAGCGCGTTCGGCTTGACCCGCCGCTTCCTGCATGAGTCGGGCACCTACGGCGAACTCGAGACCGGCACGACTGCGCTGGCATTCGCCGCGCACGAACTGGGCGACAACAATTTCCCCGGCGGGCACGTGGCGGCTCACCACTCCGCGCAGCCACTGGGATTCGAAGTCGCCTTCGTCACCGCCGACGTCCAGGAAGCCCATGCCAAGGCGCTCGCTTCGGGCGCGAAGGAGTTTGCGGCGCCAACGCAAAAGCCCTGGGGCCAGGTGGTGTCTTACGTCCGCTGCCCGGACGGGGTCCTGGTCGAACTTTGCACGCCCGTCCCTGGCTGACGAGGGGGCGAGCCATGCCTGTCCGGGGGCACCCGCGGAACCGGCTTTGCCGGGCCGCTGGGTGCGCCCCCTTGAGCAACTGTGTTCAAAGTCAAGCTTTTAGCTCCGGACATGGCGCAATGGATTCCAGGCAGATT